>NZ_FOBL01000026.1 GCF_900109825.1 Alkalibacterium putridalgicola
TATTCTATCAAAACGTGTCCAGGATTTCATACTAACATCAATATATCATCTCCATGCTATACTTAATTATAATCAGGGAGGTAATAGTATGGCGATTACACTTAAACGAGAAACAGAAGCTGTGGGTTCATCAATGAAATTCAAGGTATGGGTCAACGGCACTCAGATAGCTAAAATCGCTCAGAAAGAAGTAAAAGAATTGTCTGTTCCAGAACAGGAAGCCGTTTTACAAATTAAACAGTTCAATGGTAAAAGCAACAAACTCCTTGTGAATGACGGTGATCATGTCAAAGTGACCAATGGATCAGGCCTTCTGCTTATGCTTCTTTTTATAGCTATGCTGATCCCCGTATTGAACATATTTGACGGTAGTGCCAGATGGATCGGTTTTGCACTTGTTGTTTTGGGATTCTTACTGATCCTACAATTCGTGAATATCTATAAACTTGAAAAACTTGATGATTCTAAAAACTTATAATAACCTAAAACAACCATGCTCTCTTAACTAAGAGCGTGGTTGTTTTGTCAACACCCGTGGTTTATAATAAAAAATCTCAGGCTATAGGTGTTCCATTTTCAACTCGCTCGTCCGGTTTTAAGAGCACCACATCACCTTCAGTTGGCACACCGCCGATGACCAGCACTTCGGATTTAAACCCCGCTATACGTCTGGGCGGGAAGTTTACGACGGCAACCACCTGTTTTCCCACAAGCTGCTCCGATTCATATCTCTTGGTGATCTGCGCTGATGACTGTTTGATTCCCATTTACCCAAAATCGATGTCTAATTTTATTGCCGGCTGCCGAGCTTCCGGAAACGGCTCTGCCTTCACAACGGTTCCGATACGCATATCCAGCTTCATGAAATCCTCTATCGTTGCCATGACCAATTCCTCCTCTATGTATCCATACATTCATCTTCATATTAACTTACAAATTATTGGTCCATCATAACACAGCAGGCAAAGACTTGAAATTGCAATTAAAAATGCTCGACCAGCTTATAGTTAGAGTTTTTTAAATATCTATAGTAAAGTGGTTTATGAGGGCCCTTCTATCAGTGGCTCTCAGTCATACCTACATAAATATAAATAACGAGGAGTGATTTCATGCTGATCCCATTACTCATAACGTTCGTTTTCACCATCATACATATAAGTACGACCTATTTGAAGGTGCTGGACAGAGTACCCAGAAGTAAATTCTTATCCACTGCGGGAGGAGTAGCAGTTTCGTATGTTTTTATACATATCCTTCCAGAACTTAGTGAAAACCAGGAAACTATCGAAGAGCTTTTAACAAATAGTTTTTTGCTATCATTAGAAAGTCATATATATGTCATCTCTCTTTTGGGATTGACCATTTTTTATGGGCTGGAACGAATGAGCAAGCTGTCTAAAGAGAAAAAAGGAGTGGATCCAGCTTATATACAAAGCACCTTTTGGATCCATCTCGTATCTACCGCTATATACAATACTGTAACGGGATATCTGTTGGTAAATAGGGAGAGGGAGTCTTTAGCCTCTTTACTGCTATACGGAACAGCTTTAGGTCTCCATTTCTTTGTCGTTGATCAGGGTCTCAGAGTCCATTACAAGGGCAAATATGATAAATACGGAAGATGGGTCCTGTCTTTAGGAAGTATTACCGGTTTTCTCTTAGGATACGCTTTTGAAATCAATCAAGTTTTCATGTCCGCACTTTTCGCTTTTCTAGCAGGCGGGATCATCCTTAATATCTTGAAAGAAGAACTACCAGAGCAGCGAAAAAGTAGTTTTGCAGCTTTTGCTTCTGGCGTAGTGGGTTACAGTATTTTGCTGCTGCTGACTTAAAATAATGATAAGGAGAGACGAAAATGACGATCACATTGACACGCAATCCCTATGTCGCTGGTTCATTGCTGAAATTCAAAATATGGCTAAACAATAAGCCAGTTACAAAAATAGCATTAGGTGAAGAGAAGACGATCACTCTACCAGAAGATAATTCCATAATTCAGATAAAGCAGTTCAGCGGAAAAAGCAACACACTTACGGTCAACGATGGCGATCAAGTGGAAATATCCAACGGAACGGGACTTCGATGGATGGTTTTGCTCGCAGTATTATTTGTACCTATAGTCACTCTCCTTGAAGCACTCGCCATATTTATCAGTCTACTCGTTGCGATTACATGCTTTTTTATCTTACTTATAAAGACTGACTCATTAAAATTAACGAAGATCAATAACAAGTTCACGCCAAGGCAAACGCTCCCTTTTGGCTTTAATCAATCCACTGGAATATGTGTAACGGTATCATTTTCCAGCCTGGTACCATCCGGCTGGTCCGTGGTGAAAACCTTGAAGATGATGAAGATTTTTTTAATAACCTAGGAGGAAATTATATGGCTTTTATACTTATAAGGGATACAGAAGTTGCAGCTTCTTTTATAAAATTCAAAATCGAGATCAATAATGAGGATGTTGGAAAAATTGCACAGGGGGAAGAGAAAGAATTCACTCTTCCTGAAGAAGAATCAGTCCTGCAGATCAAACAATTTGGCAGCAGGAGCAACAAACTAGTTGTAAATGATGGTGACTATATCGAAATAAGTAATGCGTCCTGGTTTTTTTGGGAATTCGTCAGTTTATTTATTTTAGGTATCATAGTAAGCAGCTTTGAGGGACCAGCCGTATGGACCGGCTATGCTCTCGTCATAGTAGGTTATTTCGTTTTCAATTACTTTGTTGAATCAATTAAACTAACCAAGAGGAATAAAGAGTGACCTATTTATTTATGTAAAAGTAAATCCATCTTTGGCGAAGAATATGTCCCACTCAAGAGTGAAAATGTAGATGAATGGGCATTGGAATCGACTTAAATACTAACTGGACTAGCTGATAGTACTTGAGATGGTAAGCCCAGGGAACCGCGTACTAACACGAGGAGTAAAAAGCTGATCGAGATGGTATGCATAGCTCGACGCATACTTACTCACTAGAATAATTGACATCCAGTCAGTAGGCTTTCATATTCCCGTACTATCTCGATAGAAAAGTCACCTTTGAGATGGTAAAGAAACCACCAGCAACTTCATATTTCTTCTGACTACCATAAAATGTACTTAAAAAAGCAAGAGGTCGGGATTTTCCCCAGCCTCTTGCTTTTTTTATATTACTTTATTCAACTCGCGCATGGTCGCCGGTTTCATAGTCCAGCTCGATACCATCCTGCTGATTCGGGACGAAGACGTTAAAGGTCAATGTTTCGCCGTTATCATCAACTGAGAAGCCTTCCATGACGATGCCGTGAGCAAGCATATTGTCATCTTCAAACAGCGGAGTGACACGGTAACGGACCTGCATTTCGGTGTCTTCAACGACACTGGCCACAAAGTTCTCAAACGGCAGCATGCCTTCGACGTTGAACTGACGGGTCCCGGTCATCAGGTTGTTTTTTCCGTCGTACCCAGTCATCTGGTGGCCGATAAGATGGCTGCGGTTATAGAGCCAGTTGCCTGAAACGACATCATAATTCCCCTGGTTCCACCCTGTCGGATCGACGTGACTGATGGATCCGCGTTCTTCTGCCGGCATTAGCTCAACGTCCAAAAGAGCATCCGCTACACCGACACGGCCTAATTCATCTCTTGCTTCATATGAATGAAACGGTTCGCTGACTTCCAGTTCTTCATTCGTGAACAGTGGGACATTATCATTTATTTCGATATAAACCTCGTCCAGCGGCAGGTCTTCCGGACTGGGCAAGTCCAAGGCTTCGATATCATAGACTAAGTCAGATTCTGCTTCCTCTGTCTCCGGTTCAGTCTCGTTATCTGCTGATTCCGTTCCAGATGCCTCTAGATCATCAGCATTCGCCGACACTTCATATGCAGCATCGTCTTCTGCGACTCTATCCTCTGATTCGTCGGTGGCTACTTCTTCTGTTGTTTCTTCTACAACATCAGTATCGTCAGAAATGCCCTCTGTTTCTTCAGAAGAAACGCTATTCCCGCTCTCTTCTTCTGGCAGATCTGCAGCTTCGCTTGTCGCTGCCTCTTCTGTAGCTATCTCTTCCCGTTCCACGGCTTCATCCACCGGTTCACACGCGGCCAGAAGTACGGCGGCACTCATCATACCAAGTACATATTGCTTATGTAACAAATCAACACTTCCTTATCTCTCATTCATCTATATACTTTTTTTAAATAATTATTCATCCTATCTATCATAACAGGTTTTCCTTACTTATTAAAAGAGTTTTCGTATATTACAGCATTAAAAAAGCATCTCTCCCGCTTTCAGGATCGATGCTTTGCTCTCTATAAAAAATTCAATGTTCAAACCTTCGTTTTACTTACTGTTATACTGAATCGTACGCAGCCGATCCGGATAGTCCGTTATGATTCCGTTCAATCCTAAACGATTAGCTTTTTCCAGATCTTTCAGTTCATTGACTGTCCAGGTGTTGATACCCAGCCCGTGAGCGTGAGCTGCCTCTATAATTTCTTCAGTCAGATTGCCTGCTTTTAAATGCACGTAGTCAAATTTGAGTTCCCTGGCCATTTGAATAGTCGATTCATTATACTTGGAAAGGAGTAGTCCGGTTTTTGCACGAGGCGCCAGTATTTTCATACGGATCAGACTATTTTCAAGAAATGACGAAATAATGACCTGTTCTTCCATATTATATACCTGGATGGCTTCAGCTACTCGAAGCTCCAGCCTGTAGTTCTTCTTGATGCTTTTCAGCTCGATATTCGTCACGAGCGGTTTGTCTTTTGCCCATTCAAGGTACTCTGACAGAGTCGGTATCACTGCCTGTTTGATCGCTTTCTGCAGGGGGTGAGTGATGATCGGATGAGTCTGCAGTTCTTCCAGGGTATAATCGCTGACTGCACCCTTTCCTTCCGTCATCCTGTCTATTTTAGCGTCATGGAAGATGACGACTTCCCCGTCCTTGGTCAGACGGACGTCCAGTTCGATCCCATCAGCGCCTGCTTCATACGCTTTTTCAAAGGCTGTCATGGTGTTTTCTGTATACTGACCACTGAATCCTCTATGTGCGATATTCAAACTTCTCATGCCATTACCACCCTTCCGCTTTACTGAACTATATCAAAGATACAAAAAGATCTCATTTCTTTTCATTCTACCGTGAATCCTTTGGATGTGCTATCATCATCCCTTTTAGTATATTTATACATAACTAACCCTATATAAAAGCCTGGATAAACGAAAAATCCCGACGACTCCCTGCAACGGTCAGCCGTCGCAGGATAAGTCATCGAGATTAGTTTAAATTCAAAATTCATTTTTTAGTTAGTCTTTTGCCGGCAGATCTTCTACCGAATCTATATCCATATAGGCTGGGACAACCAGTCCATTCATTGCTCCTGACATATTCGGTCCTAAATCAACGATCTGATCTTCATATTCATCATAATAAGCGCCAAAAGTCATTGGCAGCCATGGAGCTAAACTGGCATCTCCTTCATCGTGGGCGATCGCCTGAAACATGACAACAGGATCCACACTCGTGATATCTACGGTGTAACCCAGTTCTTCTAATACGATCTGCATCACATGAGAGGAAGCACGTTCGGAGTCCCATGGTGTAGAGACTAATCTAAATTCTTGACCGTCTACGGGTTCGGCTCCTGCCGTCCATTCATCCACCATATCTCTATTATCTTCTACCCAGTTTGTAGCAGCTTCTTCAAAAGGAATATCCTGCGCAGCAAACATAACTTCCTGCATGTCTTCAACTTCCCAGCTGAAATTCTCCATTACAGTATAGGCACCTGGCATGTCTTCTGCCAATCCTTGACGGACGATGGTGTGGATAAATTCTTCTTCTCCAAGTGAGTTCTTCGGATCATCTAATATCTTCAGATCAAACTCCTCAAAAATCCAATGGGGTGTCCAGCCAGTCACAACGATCGGCTCTTCGTTTTCAATGGCCTGTTCAAGTGCCGTGACCATCCCCGCTGTGGAACTTGTTTGAAGCTCCCAGCCTTCTAAATTATCGTAGTCGTTCAGCATGTCTTCTGCCATTTCAGTCGTGCCGGAGCCGGCTTCGATCCCAACGATGGTATGATCCATCGCTTCTCCGACGTCAGCTGGTTCTTCTTCAGACTCGCCAGCTTCACATCCTAACAGTAAAAATGCTGCAGGTAACACGGTTAACAGTCTACGATATTTTGATTTCTTCATTCTTTGCCTCCTATTTATTTAGCCTGTTTAAAAGTAAACGACTTGATCGTTTTTATTTTTTCTTTTTGAAAAAACTTACCTTTTAGACACGCACAAGCATGATAATAACATAGATAGACATATCGTTCAAACCCTTTGCATTATCATTAAAAATATGATGGTCTTAATCTTGGGAATCACATTTCGGTTATGATTATATCAATTTAGAAGAGTTCAACTCATTTTGAGTGGTATTCATTCCTGATTGATTTAAATGATAGACATAGACGGCTTAAATTTAACGATACTTTCTAAAAAGGAGATGATAAGTCTTGGCTCATCATCTCCTCTTCTAATTATTTGGTTTATTCTGGTATCTGCGAGCCTTCAATAAACTCATATCAGCTAAGTAACCCTACCTCTGTTTCTCATTGTATTCATCCGTATGAAACCGTTCGAGAACTTTGTCGAGGATAGTGAAAGTACCGACGCCTTGAATCGTCCCGATCAGGAGTATCATCCACCACACTGTATCTGCTTGAGGCAGCATCAAAATGACGAATACCGTTAACCCGATCTTCAATCCAATTAAATTAGCATCTCTGTTAGACATGTCGTCGCTCCTTTCATTTTTCAAAGCTTTTAATTCATTAGTTTCACAGCTCTTTCTTCATGGTCACGCATGGGGCTCCGTCTTCATAATAAACGTCCGAGACGCGTATATAACCCAGTTTTTCATAGAACTCAGCCGCAGTAAGTTCCCCATGGATGACGGATGTCGTACAGCCATTCTCTTGCCCGAGTTTTTCCAGTTCTTTAACGACACGTTCTCCTAATCCCTGCTTACGGTACTCTTTCAAAACTCCGATACGTCCTGGTCTGATCGTATCTGAATCAATCTCCTTATAACGACCGGTGGCCACAGGTTTGTCGTCATCATAAAGGACGACATAAACGGTTCCGTCCGTGTCTTCTGAATCGAATTCTTCCTGTAGCGAGATCTCCCGTTCTAACACAAACACCTGCATGCGTACATAAAAAGCCGCCGCCCGGTTCCAGTTCTCGTTTCCGACATGTGTTTTCATTTAAGCTCCTCATTTCTATTAAGCGTTCTGATTTAATAAGATTTATTTCCAGTATAGCATAGAGGTATGCGACTTTGGCTTATAAAAGGTATAATGGTTAAGAACAGTGGATCCGTTAGGTTTTTTAGCTTTTCTATGAGAAGATAAGAAAGTTAGATTACATGGATTCAGTTTAAACCGAAGAATAAACTATAAAGATAAAGAGGGATACAATGCGAAACATTAAAATGACGATCGAATATGACGGCGGCCGCTATCAGGGCTGGCAGCGTCTTGGAGATACAGACAAGACGATACAGGGAAAGATCGAAAATGTGCTGTCACAGTTGACCGGCACAGAAGTTGAAATCGTCGGTTCAGGCCGCACAGACGCCGGAACCCACGCTAAAGGTCAAGTTGCCAACTTCAAGACCGAGTCCGAAATGGAGCTTTCGGCCATGCAGGAAGTCCTGATAAAAAACCTTCCTCAAGACATCATCGTCAAAAAATTGGAAGAAGTGCCTGAACGGTTCCATTCGCGCTATCATGCCAGCGGAAAACAGTACAGCTATTATGTCTGGAACCAGACCATCCCTTCTGCCTTTGAGCGCAACTACAGCTTCCATTACCCTGAACAGCTGGATATGAAAAAGATGGGAAAGGCTGCAGGAAAACTGACTGGACGCCACGACTTTCTTGGATTCTCAGCACTTAAAAAGTCAAAAAAATCGACCGTTCGTAAACTGGATAAAATCACGATCGAAAAAGAAGGCGATATGGTGCATTTTACCTTTATCGGCGAAGGCTTTCTGTACAAAATGGTCAGGATCCTGACAGGGACACTTCTGGAAATCGGTACCGGTACTCTGGAGTTGGATGCGATCGATGACGTATTTGAGAGCGGTGTAAGAAGTGACGCCGGCATGGCTGTGCCTTCGCAGGGTCTGTTTTTAGATGAAGTGTATTACGATTAATGAATATCATATGAATAAAGAGTGGATGAGCCAATTAAACTGCCCTTCCGCTCTTTATTCGTATATTAAAACTTCTCAACTCTGATTTCTATCTCTTTAATAATAAACTATATCATATGAATTCATAATGCAGTTCCACAAATTGGTTGAATGTCTGAACACTTTTCAGTAAGAGCTCGTATGTGTAATCACTTTGTTTGAACAGCGGAGTCCCTTTGCCCAGCATCCTGGGTGCCACGGTCACAATCATCTCATCAATTAACTGATTTTCTAGAAATGAACGCAGCAGATCGCCTCCGCCCACGAGCCAGATATTCCTGCCTCGTTTTTCTTTTAACTCTTCAACAAATGATTTAATGTCTTGATCGATAAATTCTACATTTTTATTATTTTCTTTTGTAGTCCTGGAAAACACATAACAGGCCTTGTTTTCGTAAGGGAACTCTTCGAGATTTTGATCTAAGAGCCACTTGTAAGTCCTGTTTCCCATCACTACTGTATCTACAGTTTCATAAAAGTCAGCATACCCGTTATCACCTTCTCCCTCTACACTGAATAACCATTCCAGTGATTCATTTTCATCTGCAATATAACCATCCAGACTCGATGCAATGAATAAGACTACTTTTCTTTCTGCCATTTCTAAAGTCACCTTGCCTTCCGTTTTTCTGGTATCCGTATTTACCCATACAATAGCATATTATCGTATAATGAAGTACCGAATAAACTTTCATAAAAGAAGCAAACCAAGTCTTATTATGCTATAATGTATTTACAAGATTAGATGTATATACAGAGGAGGTATTGTAATGACTACTAAACAAGTACGAAAAATTCGAAAGAGCGGAAACAGTTATGTACTGACTATTCCACCCGCTGTGATGGAAGCACTTGATTTAAAAGAAGGAGATACAGTCTCAATTACGAGCGATCAAAAGCGTGCTGAACTCGTTAAACAGGATCCGGACGTGGTAAACGAAGACTTTATTAATTTGGTAGATTCTATTTATGAAGAACATAAAGAAACGTTTAAATCACTGGTGGACAAATGATTACACTCTCAGAGAAACAAGTCATTTTCTTTAACGTTTATTTGATAAAAAAGGATTCTCCACAAGAATTTATTGGTGTCAAAGAACCCACTGCTCTGAACATGTGCCTTCAGTCCATACATCAGACTGCTTTCGGCGAAGAAGTCTATCCAACTTTAGAAGAAAAAGCAGCTATCCTGTTCATCAATCTCGTTAAAAAGCATTGTTTCCATAATGCAAATAAACGAACAGCCTTCATGACGCTCGTTTACTTTTTGCGTATTAATGGGATGAAACTTGCTCTACCGACTGATGAAGCTGTCAAAACGTGTCTGATGGTGGCAACTTGGGACAAGCCATTTGACGAATTAAAAGAACAGATTGTTGATGTTATTAAAAATAATTCGACTACAATTAACGAATAACCGAATGATGTCTTTCATAGACATTATAATACAGATCATGCAGACCAGGACGGTTCACATGATCTGTTTTTTTGTTTCGCCTCAAACTATCCACCTTTCCATTTAATGTCTCACAGTCCTTCAAGATAAATTAATTAATAAATGAATAATCCTTTACACCACCTACTATGTAAGATATACTTTACACAATGAACAATATAGATTACTTAAAAGGAGCAAACAATGGCTAAAAACTTGCGATTAAAGACAGGCAGGGCAAGACTGGATATGTCCCAACAAGATCTGGCAGACGCAGTAGATGTCACCCGGCAAACGATCAGTGCCATTGAACGGGGCGATTACAATCCAACCATCAATTTATGCATACGGATATGCAAAGCATTAAACGTGACACTCAACGACTTATTCTGGGAGGAAACTGACAATGAACCAATTCGATGAATATCAGAAACTGATGCGTTATAAATACGGTTATCATTCGTTTTTTATTATAGTCGCTTTATCAATTATAAATTTTAACCTCGAACTTTTTTACGACATCCAATGGGCTGAAACGAAATCTCTTGAGTTCATGTTATTTATTTTTCTAGCTGCAGGTTATTCCATAGTGATGAATGTTTATAAAGGCGCTTATTTTACCAAAAAACAAAATTCAAATCTGTATGCCGTTATTTTCTTATTTATTGGTATAGCTAACTTTTATCTCTCTATTTCTCCATATTCACCACTCATAATTGATGGGTTGCTCACATCAAACATTATTAAGCTTGTAAATGGTCTGATTTGGACGTCTTTACCAGTTGCTTATTTCACGAGACAGTTAGTAGATAAAAAAAGAAATGAAAACGATAGTGATTAACTTTAACTGATTATTCAAGGAGGAATAGAAATGACTGAATCAATTCTAGCGATCACTGGTCCCACATCCGGTATCGGTCGCGGGGCTGTAAAAGCCCTTGTTAATGACTTTGACAGAATGCTGTTGCTTGCCCGTAATCTGGAAAAAGGGGCAGTTTTGAAAGAAGAGTTACTCGAACTGAACCCAGATTTGCACATAGATCTCATCGAATGCGACTTGAGTGTCTTAGCTTCCGTCAGACAAGCGGCAGAAACGATTAAAAACAGATTCGATCACATCGACTGTCTGGTCAATAACGCCGGCATGGTCTCAACGTCAAAAGAAAAGAGCGTTGACGGATACGAACTGATGATGGCAACCAATTATCTCGGTCCTTTCCTACTCACACACGAATTGCTTCCGCTGGTCATGAACAGCGAACGTAAACAAGTGATTGTCGTCTCTTCCGGGGCCTACAAGTTTGCGCCGATGAAACGACCATTCTTTAAACCGAAGCGCTATACTCCTGTCACTGGATACGGGCGTTCAAAACTGGGGACCCTTTATCTGGCCCAGGAACTGCACGAACAGTATTCCCGCAAAGGTCTCAAAACAACGGCGGTCCACCCGGGGATGGTCTCTACAAATATCGGCAAAAACAACGTGAGTCAAAGTGTCGGTACCTTTGTGTTTATGCTGCTGGATCCCTTCTTCAAAACGCTGGAAGAAGGCGCACAGTCCATCGTCTCAGCCGTACAGCAGCCTGAAAAATATGCCGGTTTCTATTCCGATGAAGGCGAAATCGCCGCGGTCAAACAATACGGCAGCGACTTCAAAATGCGTCGGGAGTTCATCGATGCCACTTTGGAAGAGTTGGATCTAGAGACCTTGTAATTTGTAGCTTATACTAAACTCAAATATCTAAAGCCAGCCCACTATTAAATTTTAACAGTGAGCTGGCTTTTAAGTTTTCTCTAAAATCTTTACTAAAATGCATCAATTTGATCAATCTTCATTCAAATCAGTCCACAACTCATCAACACTATTAAATTTCTCTGTCTGACCATGTTCTGCCTCGAATCTAGCCTGTATGTTTTCAAGATCATTCAAGCTAGGTTTAAAAGGCATCGATCGATCGTTTACAGACTGTTTTAAGAATAAAGTAATGGCCGTAGATAAGTCCAGGCCCATATTTTGATAAATTTTTTCAGCTTGTTCTATTAATTCTTTTTCTACCTTTAACTTTATTATCGTATGTCCCATCTATACCCCTCCTCGTATCGTATTAACACGGACTCATTTCATTCATCTATATTATATAAAAAAGTTTCACTTCATGGTTATTTGTACCTTTATTGCTGAAATGGCCTTATCCATTAGACATCCGCTGCTTGCTTAGGCTAAGATAGACTTACAAATAAAAACGCTTTCTATTATCAGGAGGAATCACATGCTGCAGTTAGAAGAAATCATTACGGACACGTCCCGCCTTTTCGTCGGCGATGCAGTCCCAGACCTTTATTTTCACGATACGTATGTAAAGAATATCAAACCGGTGTATGCCGTCGCCTTGCCTAAAACACACGACGAAGTCAAAGCACTCGTTCAGTTTGCCATCGAAAAAGACTTGGTCATTATTGCGCGCGGTGCCGGGACCGGCGTGGCTGGTGCTCAGGTCCCGATTCAGGGCAATGAACTGATCATTGATGTCCACTTGATGGATAAGATTATTGAGCTCGACGAAGAAACACTGACTCTGACCGTGGAACCCGGAGTGCTGGTCGGTGACATCCATGACTATGTTGAGAAAAAAGGCTATTTTTATCCGCCTGACCCTGCCTCCAAGCACTCAACCATTGGCGGGAACGTCGCAACGAATGCCGGCGGGCTTAGAGCAGTAAAATATGGGACGACCCGTGACTATGTCCGCGAAATGACCGTTGTCCTCTCGAATGGTGAAGAAATGACTTTAGGTAGCCTGAACATCAAGAGCAGCTCCGGTTATGATCTGAAAGACCTGTTCATTGGTTCGGAAGGGACTTTGGGGATCACGACAAACATCCGTCTGAAGCTGGTGCCTTTACCTAAAGCCAATGTCACGATCCTCCAGGCTTTTGAAACCGTCCAGCAGGCCACAGAAGCAACACTGGAGATTTTGAAAAGCGGTGCAGACCCGTCAGGTGTGGAACTCTTTGAACGCTCAGCTTTATATTATGCCGAACAGAACTTAGGATATCCTTTAAAATCTCAAGTGGGCGAAGCCTACCTCATGATCAGTCTGGACGGCAACGACCAGACTGAACTCGATCACCGCATCGAGCTGGTCGAATCCGTGACGAGTGAACTGATTCTTGAGAGCCACGTTCTGACAGCCGATGAAGCGAAGAAAAACTGGGCCTTGCGAGATAATATTTTGCTTGGCTTGACTAAATTCACCGAGTTCGAACTGTTAGATGAAGTCGTCCCGATCAACAAGTTCGCCGAGCTCATCGAGTCAACGAAAGCTATGCAGGACAAAAACGGCTTGAATGTTTTGAACTTCGGCCACGCCGGCGACGGCAATGTGCATACCCTGCTCATGAAAGATGACCTGACTGAAGACCAGTGGACAGAACGACGTGCGGCTCTGCTTAAAGATCTCTATCAGAAAGTGGACGAACTGGGCGGGCTGCCTTCAGCCGAACACGGTATCGGCATCGTCAAGAAAGACTATATGGATACCATGACCAAAGATATCAATCTGGACTACATGCGTCAGATCAAGCGTGTTTTTGACCCGGATAACCGCTTGAATCCTGGAAAAGTATTCTAGACACATCGACTCACTTCATTCAAAAAAGTATCGGCTCCCTTTCGTATTAAAAGGGAGCCGATACTTTTTTACTTATTAACTTTTCTTACGCGTAAAGGGGGAAACGTTTCGTCAGGTCACGAACAGACTTTTTGATTTCAGCCAGTTTTTCCTCGTCATCTTTCGCTTTCAGCGTCTCAATGATCAGTTCAGCAACGCGTCTGCACTCGTCTTCTTTAAATCCGCGCGTCGTGATCGCCGGTGTGCCGACTCGTATCCCGCTAGTTTTAAATGGACTCAGGGTCTCAAACGGGATCGAATTCTTGTTCACCGTGATCCCGACTTTATCCAGCAGCGTTTCGGCCTCTTTGCCGTTCAGTCCAAAATCCGTGATTTCCATCAGCAGCAGGTGATTATCCGTCCCGCCACTGATCAGGCGGCCGGCTGACCCTGCAAATACCTCGGCCATTGCCCTGGCATTCTTGACGATCTGTTTGGCATAGTCTTTAAATTCAGGCTGAAGCGCTTCTCCGAATGCTACGGCCTTTGCGGCGATGACATGTTCGAGCGGACCGCCTTGTGTGCCCGGGAAGATGGCGCTGTTCAGCTGTTTGGCGTATTCTTCCTTCGCTAAAATCAGACCGCCTCTTGGCCCGCGCAGCGTTTTATGTGTGGTACTCGTGACGACGTCGGCATAAGAGATGGGTGACGGATGCACGCCTGCCGCGATCAGTCCGGCAATATGGGCCATGTCGACCATTAAGATCGCCCCTACTTCATCGGCGATTTCACGGAACTTTTTGAAGTCGATCATTCTTGGATAGGCACTGTAGCCGGCAATGATCATTTTAGGTTTGTGCTTGATGGCAAGTTCTCTGACCTGATCGAAGTCGATCGTCTCTGTTTCTTTGTCCACTTCATAAGGGACAACATTATAAAGCTTGCCGCTGAAGTTTACCGGAGAGCCGTGCGTCAAGTGACCCCCATGGCTCAGAGCCATCCCCATGTATGTATCACCGGGCTTTAAAAAAGTCTGGAACACTGCTGCATTGGCCTGGGAACCGGAGTGAGGCTGAACATTGGCATAGTCGGCACCAAACAGTTCTTTGACACGGTCGATCGCCAGATTCTCCACGATATCGACGAATTCACACCCGCCATAGTAACGTTTGCCTGGGTAGCCTTCTGCATACTTATTTGTCAATACACTTCCCTGTGCATCCATCACTGCCTGAGAAACGAAATTCTCTGAAGCGATCAGTTCGATATTTTCTTCCTGACGCTGCTTTTCTAACTCGATAGCATCAAATACTTCTTTATCCAGATATCTTTCAGTCACTATCCATCCACTCCTTCAAATTTCCTATTTAATAGAGTATAGCACAGCTTCCTGAAAAGTCATTTAAAAAAGCAGACCTACTCGTTATATTATTTTGGTGATTCGGTTCTATTTATCCATCTCTTCTATAATGGCTTCCCGGAAATACTGCGGGTAACTGGGCATATTCTTTGGGAATTCACTGTCTGCTTCTGAAAAAATGATCGAATCATCGGAAGCGATGGAAAAATAAACAATGCCTCCTTCTCCCTGCGAGTCTGACCATTCCAAAGTCCCGCTGCTTTGGTCGATACTCACGTCTTCAATGACCAGTGTGACACTTTCATCGTTTTCATGCGCATCCAGCCATCTGTCCTCAAGCGAAGAGCGTTCTTCTTCCCGGGACTCCAGACGTTCATTGGACGTTTCCAGTCGTGCCTGAAACAGCGAAACAACAAAGACCCCGATGAGGACAAGCACAGCTAGTGACCCGATGGCTATAGCTGTATAAGCAAGAAATTTTTTCATTTATTTAGAATCCTCCACACATTTTCACTTAGTAATCTTCTTGGAACGTTATTTAGTAATAAGTATAAGTGAATATGACAAATCATAACAGAGAGATGTTTCTAGCTATATGGTAAATTCTCTTTTATCTGCGTACTGTTAAGGCGCAAATCCATAATATAAAAGTACAAAAATAAATTTTCCAATGATCAATATTCCCAGTAATGCACCGATATAAGCTAAACTAAATAGTATTTTAAACCATGAAAAGAAGTCTAGCGATATAATCTTTTTAATGCCAAACCACACACATATGAGCACAAGAGGTATCATAAGTATGAAATAGGACATATGGATAAATCTTAGATAACTATTATAAACCTCAAAACCTAGATTTGTGCTTCTCATTAAAAACGTTGCTTTATCTAGCCAGAGATAGAGAAAGGAGAGCTGGAGAAGACCAGGTAAAATAGTGAGACTATATGTGATGACCTTTTTTTCTTTTCTGACGAATAAATATACGATCCCTATATAAATCATTCCTAATAGAATAGCGTAAAATGGCTGATTCATAAACATGTGTCTTCCCCCTAGTATCAGTAATTTTAATGTCAATTCCTTGATTATTTTTAAAAAAAATACGGTTCTCCTATTTGAATAGCTACTGGAGATATTAAACTGATTCAAGTTTACCACGAAAACCGCTTATTGGCTTACTTTATCTAGTCCATCTATATCATTATTATAGTTATTATACATTCTTACTATTTTTAATCAATTTTCATATATAATTCGAATGAGTAAATAATTGACTATGCTGAATTAGACGATCAAGTATAACACACCACAATTACCACAACCCTTGACAACCAACGTTTGCTGCGTTATTCTACTCTTAATCAATCAGGACAGGAGTGTTATCTGGGCCAATGCGTAACTAATCTCATTTCTATAAGTCGAAAAGAAGCTGAATAAGATCATCGACCGGTCTTATTTGTCATGCCTTTTTCAGACTGAAATGAGATAGCTATACGATTCGGCACTGGATTCAAGACTTCTGTATATCCAAGTCTTTTATTTGATCTGTCTGATCCCTCTCATTCTGTCTGAAAACAGAATGGGAGGTTTTTTGTATGCGTAAGTAAATGAACCAGCGACAGATTAAAAATAAAGGAATGATTGATATGCCATTAGTTACATTAAATCAAATTAAAAAAAGTTACGGCGATCGACTGCTTTACGAAATCGATCATCTGCAAGTGGAAGAACAGGACCGTATCGGATTAGTCGGAGCCAACGGCAGCGGGAAGACGACCCTCTTCCGTCTGATTACTGGACAGGAAGAGCCGGACTCCGGTTCGATCGAAAGGCAGTATCCTGCCGAACTGCTTCCTCAATTAAAAGAAAATCATGCAACAAAAAGCGGCGGAGAAACTACGGCCGAATACGTTATTCAGGCACTCAACAAACAGCCGAAACTGCTTTTGGCAGACGAACCGACAACTCACTTGGATATTTCTCACATCAACTGGGTGGAAAAGTCTTTCCGGCGGTTTAATGGTGCGTTTATCGTCGTCTCTCATGACCGCACGTTCCTTGACAAGGTTTGTACGTCTATCTGGGAACTGGATGAGCAGAAAATAACTGTCTATCAGGGAAACTATTCATCCTACAAAGAGCAGAAGGCTAAGGAAAGACGGCATCAGGAGACGGAGTATGAAAAGTACATCAGCAAACGAAACCAGCTGATAGAAGCTAAAGAAAAGAAAGCCAGACAGGCAGTTAATGCAACGAAAAGTAAGGTGAAAGTAGGAGATTCAGAATATAATCTGAAAGGCTCAGCTCCTTATTTTCAGAAAAAATCGAAGAAGCTTCATCAGGTTCAGAAAGCCATGGACTCTCGACTAGAAAAGCTTGATAAAGTAGAGAAACCCACAGACTCGCACGCAATCAAAATCGAGCTTCCGGATATGGATAAATTGAACAGGCGGTTCATCATTCGATTAACTGACAGTACTGGCGAAGTACCGGGGAAAACCCTCTGGAAGCGCACGACTCTGTCAATTAAAGGCGGTGAGAATGTCGCGTTGATCGGTCCCAACGGCAGTGGAAAAACCACGCTGATCAACAAACTCCTGACAGAAGATGAAGCGATTCAGCTGTCCCCTTCACTCAGGATCGGCTACTTTTCTCAAAATCTGAGTACGTTAAATTTAAATGAATCGATTTTAGAGAATGTAAAGAAAGAGGCCGTTCAGTCTGAAACGACGATTCGCATCATCTTGGCCCAGCTCTATTTCAAGGGAGAAGACGTCTACAAGCCCATTTCTGTGTTGAGCGGCGGAGAACGTGTCAAAGTTTCGCTGGCCAAACTGCTTGCCGGCAACTATAACACGCTGATCCTAGACGAACCGACCAATTTTCTGGACATTCAAGCCGTTGAAGCCCTGGAGTACCTGCTAAAAGAGTACCCCGGCAGTGTACTGGTCGTATCCCACGACCGTTCCTTTATCAACACAACTGCTTCAAAAATATGGGAAATCGAAGATAAACAAATCAGTGAATTTGAAGGAAATCTTGATGAGTGGGAAGCAGCGAAAACCCATGCCAGCAGCATAACGGCTAAGGAAGAAGAACTCATGCGGGTGGAAAACAAGATCGCTGAAGTCCTTGGTGCCTTGTCACTGGATTATTCAGAAGAAAAAGACGATGAGTTCAAACAACTCTTAAAAAGGAAGAAAGAATTAAAGGATAGCTGAGGCAACCAACGATATAGAGCGAAAAAAAGGACGTGTGGCTGCACACGCCCTTTTTCTGTGTCATTTATTTGATAGCTTGAGCAAATTCTTCTTTCACTTGTGCAAGCTTTTCCGGATCTGTGATAAGTTCTGTCGCTGTCAAAATCAGTGCTTCAATGGTTTTCTCCATCGCCTGATAGGCTTCTTCGGTCAAGGTGCAGTCCCTGAACTCCGTAGTGTGGGCAGAAACAGCTTTCCCATTAGTGATCTCAAAATACGGGTTGATGGCCGGCACGACCTGACTGACGTTCCCCATGTCCATCGATCCCATGGAATCACGTTCCTCAGTGATCATGTCGAGGCCCAGTTCCTGCATTTTTTCGTTATACAGTGAAGAAAGTGTCTCATTGGTGATCATGTTTTTGTAGCTCGCTTCGTAATGTCCCCACTCCATTTTGCAGTCGGCAGCTAAAGCCCCAGCTTCTGCGCAGCGGATGACCTTTTCTTTCAATTCGTTCAAGTATGGCATATTCATCGCTCGCACGTAAAACTCAGCACGCGTGTAGTCCGGGATCACATTGGCCGCTTCCCCGCCGTCTTTGATCACGCCATGCACGCGAGCCGTCGGATGGATCTGCTGTCTCAAGGAGCTGACGTTATTGAAGAAGTTGATACAGGCATCAAGGGCGTTTTTTCCTTCAAACGGAGCCGCAGCCGCATGAGCCGTTTGGCCGTAGAAACGGAAGTCGATTGCTTCCATCGCCATCGATGTCCCGCTGGCATAATAGCCGTCAGACGGATGCGTGCAGAAGGCCACATCGACAGCTTCGAAGGTATCGGCATCTGCCATCGTCACTTTGTCCCCGTTCGTTTCTTCTGCCGGTGTGCCTAAGACGATAACCGTTCCTCCGATGTCATCCACCAGTTTCGACAAAACGATGCCGGCGCCGGTATCTGTTGCGCCTAAAAGATTATGGCCACAGCCGTGCCCGATGCCAGGCAGTGCATCATATTCGGACAAGTAAGCGATACTCGGCCCTTCTTTTTTACCTTTGTAAACAGCTCTAAAAGCGGTCTCGATACCTAGGTACGGATACTCCACTTGAAAGCCGTGTTTTTCTAAAAGCTCCACATGCGCTTTTGAGGACTTTACTTCTTCATGCCCCAGTTCCGGATGTTCATAAATATATTCACTTAACGCCTGCAGTTCTGGTCTTAATTCTTTAATCAACGCCTTGATTTTCTTATCCCTGTCTTGCGTCATAGCTTTCTCCCCTTATACATAATTTATCCACTAGTGTACTCTTATTAATGGAAATGAGCAACAGACTTATGCAAGATTTATTCAGTATAAGGTTTTAAAGCCAACTTTATATTGTCCTCCGCATTGTTTATAAGTATAATCAGGTTAAGCTAAAATAGTATATTATCCAACTCAACCAAAGGAGTGTACCCATTGAACGATTCTCTACATACTGTTTCATTGATAAAGATAGCTCTCTATTCAGCCTTCGCTTTCGTACTTAGCGTCATCACTGTCGTTTTTATAACGCCCTTCTTTCCCGAAAGTGCCCATGATTTTCTGAGGTTCCTGGCAGAAGCAGGGATCGTGGTAGCAGTCTCTTTATTCATCTTCAGACATCTCTCCAAGAGGGGTATTTCTCTCCGATCGATTGTCGGTGAAACATCTGTGAGTAAGAAATTGTTGGTGTTTACCTCTTCCCTGAGTATTGGAAAGCTCATTTTGTACTTCTCTTTTATGGGGTTAGGGTTACGGATTTTTATCACTCTTCCGGAATTTTCATCTTTTGCTCTATCAGTGATGGAAGACACGAGTCCACCAGAATTCAACAGGTGGCTGATCATCAATACTGTGGTCCTGGCACCCGTTATAGAAGAATTCATTTTCAGAGGGATCATCTTAAATAAATGGGCTGAGAAAAGTAGTAATACCCGGGCACTTATCATCAGTTCCTTACTATTCGGACTTCTGCATATCGGTTCCTTCATTATCCCTCAATTTATCGGTGGCCTTCTTTACGGTATCGTTTATATAAAAACTAAAAAGCTGATTTATCCGATTCTTATGCATAGTATAAGCAATTTGGTCCCGGTCAGTATGATGTTGATTCCAGCGCCTGAATCCAACGAAGTTTTCTCTGTACCTCAACTTATTGCAGAATTGACTCCGGTACTGAATATTACCAGTCTGGTATTCATTATAGCTTTACCTGTCTTCTTGTTCATCATCTACAGATACAGCCGCAATTTGAATGACGAAGTTGCGCCTTTCAGATTCAACACCAGAAAAGCAACTTAACCCTATAGAAATGACCCTCTTAATGCAGAAATTCTGCTTAAGAGGGTCATTCATTTTGAATCATTTATTTATTATCTGACTTCCCAGCGATTACGTCGATTTCAACTAAGGCTCCGGCCGGAAGTGCCGCGACTTCATAGGCGATGCGGGCAGGATACGGTTCTTTGAAGAATTCTGAGTAGACGCCGTTCATTTCCTGGAAGTTGCCGATATCACTCAAGAGGACCGTCGTTTTCAGTACATCTGATAAGTCCAGCCCTTCTTCAGCCAGGATGTATTCGATGTTCTTGAGCGACTGACGGGTCTGTCCTGCCGCTGTCGTTTCTGTGATTTTTCCAGCTTCTGTGTCGATCGGCAGCTGGCCTGAGACGTATACGGTGTTGCCAAATTTGACCGCCTGTGAATAGGGTCCGATAGCTGCCGGAGCTTTGTCTGATTTAAGGATCTGTTTAGTGAAGTCTGTCATGATAATTTCTCCTTTGGTTTCTGTTTTTTAAAGTTTTAAGCCTGAATATAGGCGTGACTGCCTGATGACTTCTTCTCGACAATGATGTGTGACTGGATACGGGTCTTCAGTTCCTCAACGTGGGAAATGATGCCGACCAGTCTCCCGCGCTCGTGAAGATCGAGCAGGGTTTGAATGGCGTTGTCCAGTGAATCCGAATCCAGTGTCCCGAAGCCTTCATCCACAAAGAGCGTGTCCACACTCACCCCGCCGTTTTGACTTTGAATGACATCGCTGAGTCCCAAAGCCAGTGCCAGTGAGGCTTTAAAGGTTTCGCCGCCGGACAAGGTATTGACGCCGCGCGGTTTCCCGGTATGGTGATCAAAGACATCGATGTCCAGTCCCTGCGGCCCGGCTCCTTTGGCTTTTTCTATTTTCTTATGCATCTCATAACGGTTGTTGGTCATCTGTGCCAGACGGATGTTGGCCGCTTCAAGAATTTCTTCAAAGTAGATCCCCAAAACGTAGCGTTCAAAGGAGACATAGTCGGTCTCTTTCGCGCCGTTAGCCATACGGGACAGTTCGCCGTACAACTGGTAGTCGGCTTCAATGTGTTCACTCTGCTTCTGATATTGCTGGATCGTTTTCTGAGCTTCGGTGTTCTGACTCGTCACGCGGACATAAGCATCTCGCTTCTCTTCCCACTCAGGCAGCGCTGCTTCGATTTCAGACAAACGGGTCTCGTGCTCTTCTTTCGTTTGGACATCATCTGTTTTTTCAAGAAAGTCATTCACTTCTTTTTCTGCACTCTGATGAACCGCGCGCGCTTCGCCGTAGGTCTGGATCGCTTCCTGCATTTCTGAAACGATTTTTTCTTCCAGCACATATTCTGCGAACGTTTCCGCGAGCTCGCTTGCTTCCAGTTGTTCTTTGAACATCTCTTCAAGATTCTCTTCTTTTTCACTCAGTTCTCCGACGCGTTTTTCGGTCAAGTTCAGTTCGGTTTCAGAAGTGGCCAGCGTGTTCTTCAAGGTATTCAATTCTTCACGGACCGTTTTCTCCTGCTTCTCTGTTTCTTTGATCGCTTTTTCTTTCGTCTGGATAAGCTCTTGAACGTGTTCTTTCGATTCATAAGCCAGTTTCTCTTCCAGCCCAGCGATTTCCGTACGGATTTCTTTTGTACGCGTTTCTATATTTTCTATTTTAGACATGTTTTTCGACAGCGCTTCAGATGTTTCGCGTTCCTGTTTCTCTACATCGTTCAGCTGCTTGGTATAGGCTGCTTCTTGCTTGACGGTTTTCTCTTTCTTTTCGATTTCCGTCTGCAGGGCAGTGATGGTTTCTGTGGCTTCGTCAGTCTTTCTTGCCACGTATTCTTTTTCTGTCTTTGCGTCTTCAGGTGAAACACTCAAGGCTTCACACCGTTCACTCACTTGAGCAAAAAGGTGTTCCGACTGGCTCACTAGGCGATTATAACTCGTCTCGGCCGTCTCTTTCTTCGCTTCCAGCTCGGCGACCTGTTCTTTCGTCACGTCTTCCCCTTTAGCATGGGCTTTTTCTGGATGCTCTTTAGATCCGCAGACCGGACACGGCTCGCCTTCTAGAAGTTCACCGGCCAGCACAACGGACAACTGACCGAAGTAAGCTGATTTAGCTGTCTGCCAGTCGTTTCTCGCTTCTTTAAGCTGACGTTCGGCTTTCTGGAAGTCTTGTTTCAGTTCCACACCCTGTTCGCGCCACTGACAGACTTCTGTGAGGGCATTCAGGCGCTGATTCAACTGAGACTGCTCGTCTTTTTTCGTACTCAAGACTTTATAGTCAGCCGTCAATTCTTCGCGTGTCTTTGTGATTTCCTGCAATGTCTCTTTCAAGTCTTCGAGTCGCGTGTTGAGTTCTTTTTGCTGCTCAGCCAATTGTTTATTTTCAGTCTCGGTCTCTTTTGCCTCTTTATCAAGGGCAGTCAGACGCTCGTTCTGTTCTTTGATCGTCTCAAACCGATTCAGTTCATCGTTAAGGTCTTGGATCTCTTTTCTTATGTCATCAAGCTTGGCATAGTCTTTTGAAACAGCCTGATAGCGTTCCTCTACTGTTGCCAAGTCATTTTCCACCTGCTGGATCTTTTCAGTCAGCTCCATGATCCGTTTCTGATTCGCTTCTTTTTCAGCATGCGTTTCTTCTACATTTTTCTGCGCCTTGACTAATGCTTCGGCTTTTTTATGTTGATCCAGCTGGGTTTTATACTGGGTAACTTTTTCTTCTTTTTCATCTAGTTCGCCTTTCTCTCTTTGAAGGGCTTTCTGTTTCGTCAGCATTTCAATAAGCTTGGTCTGTCTGACTTTTTCATCCTGAAGATGGGACAGCTTGGTCTTCGCTGCCTTTAATTCTTCAGTTTCAGTCTGAATAAGCTGGTCCAGTTTACTCAAAACCGTTTTGACGTCAAACTGTTCGATGGCTTTGTCTAAAGTCTCATTCTCTTCATAAGCGATACGTTTGAAAGCTTCCTGAAGGGCCAGTTCATACTCTTTCCGCTGGTCCGCCAGCTCTTTGGCCTTTTTTTTCAGTTCTTCCTGGAAACGTTCATAAATACCAGTTTCGAAAATGTTACGGAAGATCGCTTCTTTTTCACGGCTGTTGGACTCCAGCATTTTTTTGAAGGCCCCTTGCGGAAGCATCACGATCTGACGGAACTGGTCATAGGTCAGGCCGATCAGTTCCTGTATCTCCTGATTCGCTTCGGCGATCTTCGTGGTCACGCTGTCTTCATTATGGAACTCGACGCTTGACTTGACTTGCTTGGTCTTCGTCCGTGTCCCCGGGCCAGTCTGTTCCGGTTCACGGCGTACTTTATACGTTTTCTTTCCCAGTTCAAATTCCAGTTCAACATAGCATAAGTCCAGGTCAGTCGCGTGGTCGGATTTGAATGTATCTTTCCCGCGGGCATCCCCGCTCGCTGAATCAAAGAGCGCATAGGCGATCGCATCAAAAATGGTCGTTTTCCCCGCCCCCGTCGGTCCACTGACTAAAAAGAGAGAAGACTGCGTAAACTGGGTAAAATCGATCTCCACTTTGTTTTTGTACGGCCCAAAGGCATTCATCACTAGTCTTAACGGACGCATTTACTTCTCTCCTTTCAGTGCCTGTTCCCACGTTTCATGGATGGCTTTCTTTTGGTTATCGTCCAGCGGATTCTGCTTGAATTTAGAGTAAAAATCATCGAACAGATCCAACAGACTTCTTTTCTCGATGGCTTCCTGTTTCGCTGCCTGACTAGTCTTCTGGCGTTCTTTCTGAGCAGTGTATTCCAACCCCATCGCATAAGGATATCTCCGGCGCAGCTGGTTCATCGCATCCATGACGTAATTCTGGTCTTCTAGCTCAAAGAAGATATAATCATCCGATTCATCCTGCATCAGCTCGTCAAAGGTGCCTTTCAGAACTTTCATATCTCTTTCCGGTTTCACTTCGATAATCTCGCAACTAAAATCGTCTTTCGTTATATCTAAAAGGACGTGCTGTTTTTTGTGACGGACTTCTGATTTTGAATATTTGAGTGGCGATCCGCTGTAACGGACCCGGTCGGTCTTGACCTTCTGCGCCTTGTGTAAGTGTCCCAAAGCCACATAGTCAAAGTCATCAAACAGGTTTACATCCACGTACTCGGCTGTCCCGATACTCAAAGGCCGCTCGGAATCTGAGGCTTCCACCGAATCTTTGGCGCCGTTGACGATATAGCCGTGCGCGATCAGAATATTCACTTCATTTGGATACATCGCCGCTTTGATCGACTCGATCTGTTTACGCGTTGCATCCTGCAGGTCCTTGATCTCATCATCTTCAAGCAGCTGTCTGATCGTGACATGATCCGCGAACGGCAGCAGGTAGAAGTTCACCCCGTCGATCGAGACTTTTCTGACGTCTTTTTTCACGGTACCTTCAATATACAATTGACTTCCGGCAAGCAGTTCGGCGCCGTATTCCAGTCGTTCATTACTGTCGTGGTTCCCGGCGATCGCCAGGACCGGAATGCCAGCTTCTCTGATCAGTCGGTTGAAAATATCGTTGGCCAAGGTCACCGCTTCTTTTGGAGGAATCGCACGGTCATACAGATCCCCCGCCATGATCAACACGTCGACATCCAGTTCCTTCACTTTTTCAACCAGTGCATGCAAAACGACTGCCTGATCCTCGATCATCGAAAACTCATTGACGATCTTTCCGATATGCCAGTCTGCCGTATGTAAGATTCTCATGATTGTCCTCCATTACTTCATAGTTTAATTATTGCGATTTGTGATTGCATTAATTGTATCATAAAGGATTATCTAAGTTATCAAGAATTAGAATGATTTATATATTGGACTTCAGCTGTTTAAACTAAAATCAAGCATAACGACTCTTACGATTTTACTCATAAGCGAATGCTATGCTTGATATAAGATATTATTCTTTCAGTTCATTTACTTTTTAGTGACTAACTTTTTGGCTAAAGCTAGACAACCAACAGTTCCTGCGTTTTGTCCTAATTTGGGAGTAACAATGTATTCCTTTATATCAGGAGTTTTAACATAGTCATTTATGAGATTCAAAAATTCTTTCCTAACTTTTTCTATAAGGTGTTCCTGTTTCATTACACCTCCACCAAAAATAATAACATCTGGTGATAACATTAATGTAGTATTATACGCACTTTGAGCAATATAATAAGCTTCAATATCCCAAAATGGATCTTCAACTGGAATTTCCTGCCCTTTCTTTCCATTTCGTTGCTCAATTGCCGGTCCAGCAGCCATTCCTTCTAGACAATTGTTATGAAAAGGACAATTTCCTTTAAAAGAGTCTTCAGGATGTGGTACAACTTTCATATGTCCCATTTCAGGGTGACTAAAGCCCTGAATAAATTCACCATTTTGTATTGCACCACCCCCTACACCCGTTCCTATAGTATAGTATACGATGTTTGAATTTGATTGTTCGTATGACTGGACATACTCTCCATATGCAGCTGCATTGACATCTGTTGTCCAGAAAATTGGAAGATCAAAACTCTTTTTCAAACTACCTACAAAGTCAAAATATTCCCACGCTTTTTTTGGTGTTGAAGTTATGTACCCATATGTTTCTGATGATTCATTAACGTCAATAGGACCAAATGATCCGACACCAATACTTTCTAAGTCTTGTTGATATTTTTTGAAAAAGTTCTCTACTAAACGCATTGTTTCTTCCGGGATTGTGGTGGGAAAACTTTCCTGTTCAACAATTTCTAAATTTTCATTTCCAATTGCACAAACAAATTTTGTTCCTCCAGCTTCTATTGCGCCATACATATTTATTCCTCCTCATATAATCAATAGAAAAAGAACATCTCTTAAAGTCTCACTGGAATCTGTAGTAGAGATGTTCTTTCTATAAAAACTTTACTTAATCTTTTTATTACTTATCCTGATATTTTATATGCTGAACTCAATGAAGATTTTTTTGGTTCACCTTATTTGTTTAGATCGATTTTTGCTATTGATATATTCTCTAAGGTAATCTTTTCTTTACTCTCAATTGAAATTTTTGAAATCTCTTCTTCCATGTAATAGGTGTTTGATAAAGTGATTTCATCATTAACAAATAGTTCTATAGAAGATTTATCTATAAATATTTCCATATTTAAAGTCTCTCCAGAGTATGAATATGTTTTCGAAGAGTCCATAACTTCTTCATCCTCTTCATTCATAATCTTTACATTAGTGTTTTTTCTGGAAAAGCGAAAATTTCTTCCAGAGTGATCGTAGGTTAACATAACTTCTTCATTTGTATCATTAGAAAACTTGAGAATAAAGTCATCCAGTTTATCACTTTTAGCTTGTATACTTATATATTGAACGACTTCATTAGAAAGAACATGTTTGTTATCAATACCCACGTTATCATTGCTGATTTTACTGTGCTTATATGATTCTATTCCAGAAAGAACTTTCTGTTTCAATCTATCGCCCTTAAGCGTCAGTTTCCTTGGCAATGTCATTTGACCTGCCCAACCATGACTTTGTTCATCAGAAGGGAAATCTCTTCCCCATCCTTGCATCCAGGCAATAGCAACAGGACCATCTTCTCTAGCAACAGTTTGTGGTGCATAGAAATCTAAACCGCGGTCCATTTCCTTTATATTTTTCATTTCAAATACAAAGTTATTCCAATCTACTTCCCCTTCTATCAACCAGGAAATATGATTATAGACCTTGCCTGTATTTTCATCTTTATAATTCATAGCACTTAATACAAAATATTCTTTATGATCTATTCGCACAAAGTCAGGACATTCTACCATCGTTCCCAAATATTTATTGTATGGAAGAAATACTGAAACATAATCCCATTTTAGTAAATCTTCTGATCTATAAAGCAGGACCTGCCCCTCATTGTTTACAGTTTTTGATCCAATGACACAATAGTATACATTGTCCTTTTCAAAAATTTTAGGATCTCTGAAATCCACTATTGAAGAACCTTCGGGAATATCATCTTCAGTTAGAACAGGATTATTTTCGTATTTTTTAAAAGAAACACCATCTTTAGATATAGCTATATTTTGATTTTGTCTTGTTAAATTCTCATCGGTCTCGTTTGGTAAATGACCTGTATACATAAGAAATAGTTTCCCGTCTTTTTCAATTGCACTTCCAGAAAAACATCCGCCTTGATCGTATTGCTTATCTGGTGCTAGAGCAACATCAAGATGCTCCCATTTGATTCCGTCTGAACTTTTAGCATGGCCCCAGTGCATAGGTCCCCATTGGGAAGCATATGGATAATATTGATAGAATAAATGATATTCATTGTTAAAAATCGAAAAACCGTTTGGATCATTTATCCATCCGTACTGAGATGCGAAATGATAATCAGGATAATACTTTTTATTTAAGTTTCCTTTATTTTCTTTAATATATTTATTAGCTTTTTCGACTGTGTAATTTTTACCCATTATTTCACTCCTGTTCCTGAACTACTCAAACCTTGTACTAAATGTTTCTGGAAAAATACGTATATCAATATTAAAGGAATAGTTGATATCGTTAAAATAGCCATTACTTGATTAGTGTATACCGGTTGAGTGTTATTTATGTTTGTAATAGCTACCTGTAAAGGATAGGTTTCTGAATCGGTTAAAACCATTAATGGCCAGATATAGTCATTCCAACTCATTATGAACGAGAGTGTACCAACAGTAGCAATAGCGGGTTTTGACATTGGAAGCATGATTTTCCAATAAATTTTGAATTTAGATGCTCCTTCTAACATGGCTGCTTCTTGAAGTTCTGTAGAAATTGCCCTGAAGAAAATAGTGAACATATAAATATATAACGGTGTAGCTAGCAACGGTAAGATTACCGCTAATGGAGTATTCAAAATACCAAGTCTCTCAGCAACGACAAATTTAGTAATGATAATAGTTTCACCAGGAATAACCAAGAGAGCTATCATTAAACCGAATAAGATTTTCTTACCTTTAAAATTAATAGTTGCAAATGCATAACCAGCTAAAGAGTTTATCAAAATGGATCCAGCTGTTACACTTAACGCATAAAAAATACTATTTCCAAGGTATCTAATAATATTGAAACGATTAAAAATTTCTTTATACGGCATTAGCCATTCGCTAATATTCATTGATGGTAAAAAAGCTTCCAGTGACCCCATATCACTATAAATAGCTGATTCAGGCTTCATAGATGAAACCAGCATCCACACAAGAGGGAATATGAATAACACTGCTAAAAGTATGCTTAAAAAGTGATATAGAAATGTAGTTGTCTTGTTACTCATTGGTATCCCCTCCTACAAATTTTCGTTGAAGTACTGTAAAGATAATTATTATACCGCCATACATAACAGTCAAAGCACTCGCAAACCCTATTTGTCTGTCCGTGAAGCCAGTTCTGAATATATAGTAAACTGGTGTTAACGTAGAGTTTAATGGACCACCTTGCGTCATTACCATTGGTTGAATAATTAATTTAAATGCATCAATTAATGTTGTAGTAAGAATCAATAATGAAGTTGGTTTAAGCATTGGGAGAGTAACATTTAGAAACTGCTGCCACTTATTTGCTCCATCAATTGTTGACGCTTCATAAACTTCTTCTGGTATGTTTTGCAGCCCGGCTAAGAATATCAACATTTGATACCCTGCTCCTTGCCAAGCCGATACAAAGATAATAACGTACATAGCTTGATTGGGACTACTCAAAAATGGTTGAGCAGGCAAACCAATTGTTTGTAATATTTCATTCAGTAGCCCTGAAGCAGGATTCAATATATAGAGCCATAAAACAGATACTACTACTAATGACATAACCACTGGAGAAAAGTAAGCTATTTTGTAAAACATTGTCCCTCTGTTGGAGCGGTTAACCAGTAGTGCCAGCCCTAATGCAGTTCCTACTTGTATAGGCATTATGAATATTACAAACTGAAATATATTCCCCACACTCGTTCGAAATGTAGCATCTGATAATAGAGTTTTGAAGTTATCTAAAGCAATAAATTCAGTAAGATCAGGAGTTAACATATAATAATCCGTAAATGAATAGTATAAAGACATCATAGCAGGAATGAATAGAAACAATCCTAGTACTATTAAAGCCGGCAATAAAAATAGGTATCCTGTTGTATTTTCTTTGAAAGAAGAATTGTCCATTAGACTTTTTGAATTTGCTCGTACCCCTGTAAAACCTCTAAAGATTCCTTTCGTATTTTTCATTGTTCAGCTCCTCAATGATTTCAATCTCATATAGTGTTTTATGTAAGTAGTAGTACTTCGTATTTAAATTTACAAAGTACCACTACACTACATTCTTATTTTTATTCTAAATTACTTTCTATCTCTTGTGCTTTTGTTTCTAATAGAGAATTCAAATCTGGGTTTTGTTCATAATATGTTGATTCAGTTACAGTTTCTTGGAAAGTTCTACTTACCTGAGGGTAGTTAATAAGTGTTGGACGAGCTCTTCCCGTTTTGCTGTTTTGTTCAATGAGTACTTGCATTGGCTCTTCAACTTCTTCCAGCATACGATCAGCCACTGACTGTCTTGCCGGAAGTACAGAGTTACCCATACTCATATCATATAGCTCTTGTTCGGAGGTTAGAAACTCAATTAACACGCCCGCTTCTTCTGGTTTTTCTGTAGATGTAGTCATCCCATAAGCCCAGCTTCCCGTAGGACTGAAGAGTTCATTCGTATTTGGTGAAACCGGATATGGCATGATACCGTAATCAATGTCTTCGTATTCATTGTCAAGTTCTTGCATTGTCCATGAACCACTCATATACAAAGGATATTCTCCTGTATGAAATCCTTTTTCTACGGGAGTGATTGTAGAATAACCTTCTTCTACTAAACTTTGAATGAAATCAAAAGCTGAAACTGTCTCTTCAGAATCGAAATATCCCACTGCTTCAGTTCCCTCTTCATTTGTAATTTCTCCACCAGCAGACCAGACAAATGGGGAAAATGCGTATAACAACCATTCTGACTGATCATCAAATCCCATATCTAGGACAGGCCCATCATAGTTACTGGCTAATGTGTCTAATAAACCATTGAACTCATCCCAAGTCCATGGATCATCTACAGTTGGAAGAGTATCTAAATCTACCCCTGCTTCCTCTAACATCGTACGATTGTAGAAGAAACCTACGCCCGACTCCGAATAACCAATAGAATAAAGTTCGTCGTTAAATGTTCCCTGTTCAATAATACTTGGTAATAAGTCATCTGTGCTGCTAATATACTCATCCAAAGGCTGAATAATCTGCGAATTAGCATAGGCTGCTGTATTTGGACCATCTAGGGTTATCACATCTGGCAATGAATCAGTTGTAAGCGCCGCATTGATTTTATCTTCATAACCACCGCCCGAACCACTTCGGGGAATATATTCAACTACAGCTGTAATCCCCTCTTCATTTGTTTCGTTAAATTCTTCAATAGACTCTACCATTACTTGACCTTCAGCAGATTCTTCTGAATATTGTACCCAAACCGTTACTTCGTCAGAAGAGGCTGATCCGCCATTTCCGCTATTCTCTCCGCTGCTATCACTTTCTCCATTACCACAAGCAGCTAATAATGCTGCTGAACTCATTAACATAAAATACTTTGACATTCTGTTCATTTTGTACCCTCCATTTTTGTAATCGTTTTATTTATACTTGAAGTATATGTCATCCGGTTTCATATGTCAACCGGATGACATAAATTTATTAATAAATTTATGTCAAACCCAATGTTTAATTTTTTATTCGGTTAGTTGTTCTTGAAAGATATAATTCTACCGGTAAGGTGGATTCCTTTTTAACCTTTTTCCCTTGTAGTAAATCTAACAGAATCTTAACCGCCTCGTTTGCTAACTGCTCAATCGGCTGAACGACCGTACTCAATTCCGGTACTAACGACCGCATCGTTTGAGTACCATCAAACCCGACTATTTTAATATCTTCTGGAATATCATAGTTCATTTCTTTAGCTACATTCATGAATAGTTTGGCGTTAACATCATCACCAGCAAATACTCCATCGAAATTGAATTTAGTTTGAAAAGTATCTTTAATTATTTTATATTTTTCTTCATAGCCTATCTGAAACGGAATCTCTATGAACCTTGGTTTTAAATTATTTTTTTCCATTTCACTGATGTATCCTAAGGATCTATCATTAGCTGGTGTTTCTACATTTTTATCCCCGATTACACACAGAATGTTAGAACACCCTTGAGAAATCAGTTCCCGCGTTGCTAATACTCCTCCGTTATAATCATCACTCTGTATCATAGGAATATTCTCAGTCAGCTTTCTCTCAATAGAAACAATCTGATTTTCATAATTTTTATATTCAGATATATCCACGTTATGCGAGCCGACTATTATTCCATCTACTCTTTTTTCATTTAGTAAACGCAGATACTTTTCTTCATTTTCAGGATCATTGAGGCTGTTACAAATAAACAAATGATAACCGAACTTTGCCAATGCCTTTTCAATGCGAAATGTGAGTTCACCAAAAAAAGGATTTTCCGTAGTAGGGACAATTAATGCGATAAATTTACTTTGATTGCTAAAAAAGGATCTTGCCATTTCATTTGGAATATAATTTAATTCTTTAATCGCTTTTAAGACTTTTTCTTTCATTTCCGTACTGATATAGCCTCTGTCATTCAAAACTCTAGAAACTGTAGTTACAGAAACACCAGCTTCCTTTGCTACATCATGTATTGTTACCCTTTTCATTTATCTTTCCTCTTTTCTATTTTCTTTTAATAGTATACTGTACTATGTTAAGTGATAATATTATTTTGTGCAATCATTGATTATTTTTGAACTCGATTTTAATCACTCTAAGTCAATCCGTATTATTGAATACTTTTTGAATTAGGTTGTAATGATATTAATTTGATTCTCAGGTATATTTTTGTTCGACAACAAACAGTACCTCTATCACATTACTATTTTAATATTTATGGATACTAATAGAATTTCAGTTGGATATACTAAGTCTCAATAACTTAAACATATTACTATTGCTCATAAGTAAATGACTTAGTAATGAGATTAGTAATGAGAACGGTCAACAATCGCCGGGCGATTGTTTCCTTTTTAAGCTTTTACATTTAGGCGGGCCCTTTAGCAGCTTTTTGAACACATGAAGGGCTCGCGGCGATCCTTTGCGTGACCTCTAGACGCCTTCTGATCTCTCGAAGGGCACGCGCCAGCCGTTTCCGTGACCTCCAACTGCTTTCTGAGCTCACGAAAGGCACGCGCCAATCCTTTGCGTGACCTCCAGACACTTTCTGACCTCGCGAAGGGCACGCGCCGATCATTTGCGTGACCTTCAGATGCTTTTTGAGCTCGCGAAGGGCACGCGGCGACCCTTTGCGTTACCTTCAGACACTTTCTGACCTCGCGAAGGGCATGCGACGACCGTTTGCGTGACCTCCAGACACTTTCTGATCTTGCGAAGGGCTCGCGGCGACCATTTGCGTTACCTCCAGACAACTTCTGATCCCGCGAAGGGCACGCGCCGATCATTTGCGTGACCTTCAGATGCTTTTTGAGCTCGCGAAAGTCTCCCAAACACCTATTTTCAAGCATAAAAAAAACGCATATCGGAATATGCGTTTGATCTGTTTAAAATATGGCCAGGAAGGGAGTTGAACCCTCACGAGCGTTGCGCTCACTAGATTCTGAGTCTAGCGTGTCTACCATTCCACCACCTAGCCGGAACTCCACTAGTATAGCATAATTATTTCGGAATGTTAATACCTTTATTAAAAAATTGATAATTAGACAGCAGTTATCGTCCGTCGTTTGCCAGCTCATACCTATCTAATATACTTTGAAAGGCTTCATTGCTCAGTATCTCGTGGCTCCCGTCAAAAATCACCAGCGATAAATTATTGATTCTTTTACTGTAGATGATGTCGCGTTTGCCGTAAAGCAGCTGCGTGCCAAGCTGTTCGGTCATATTCTGGGTATAGATCAGTTCTGAACTGATTTCTGGAGGAACGACATGGTCTTCCCCGTAATCTAAATCGCGAACGAGTTTATTGTAAAAGTTGATAGAATGACTGATCGGGACAGTCCCGTCATACCCGTCATTGATGCCTGCATAAATCTGTATCGTTGCGTCTTTCGCTTTATCGACCGGTGTTTGCTGATAGAGTGGTGAACGTCTGCGTGCTTCATTTATATCAAGTATGCCATTCCGAGATTCTGTGATGGTTAGAATATCATCCGAATAGAAATTACCGCGAACCTTGCTTTGTCCGTACCAGGCCACCAGATCCGTGATCGGTACCCAGGCGGAATACGTCGCGATTTCCATCTCAGAAGTCATCAAATGCTGAAGCGCCGCATGACCGCCTCCACTCGTTCCGATGATATGTATATTGTCTTCATCCACTTTCCCATTTTGTACAGCATACTGGATGGCATCGTCGATATCTGAAATGACTAAGTCGCTTCCCCCGGCCTCAACCTGTTTATTCGGCCCTCGAAAATTCGGGCGGATATAATTCCAGTCATTTTCTATTGCATAGTCCACCAGTTCATCATACTTCTCAAACGTTGCGCTCCACTGGTGCAGACTGATGATCAAGGGACTCGTCGAGTCGGATGATACAAAATAAGCCTGCTGGTCATTAAGGTCGACAGAAGAAGGAATCTGAACAACCTCAGCTTCTTCCGGCCACGGGTTTTCACTTGCCGCTAAGTTCTTCTGCTTGGTTATGTAAAAGTAGGCACTCAAACACACTATGAAAATAACAGCCAGCACCACGATCTTCACATGTCTCTTCATTCCGAAAACGCCCTTCCTGTATGCTTCTCATACAAAATATAGCACACATATACAGCTTTACAGGATAAGAGATAGAACAATTATGTGAACGATCTGAACGGATCAAACATGTCACACTTGGATAATAAGTCAACTAGAATAGACTCAGGATGATCCCTTTGTTTTTGAGGATCATCCTGAGTCTTTCCTTATTTTAAATTACTGTTCACATTCAGGCTTTCGATCGTTTTAAAATATCCACGATCTCTTTTCCTTCTTCATCCCACTGGATCATGCGGTAGTAGGCGTCGTGATAGAAAATGAATTTATAATCATTCTGATAAGCCCGTTGCATCCATTCCTGCTTGGCGTATATGGAATCCATCGGGTAGTCGTCATAGGCCATGACCCATAAAGGGTTCTGATGGGCGGTCGATGCCATGATGTCGGCCATGTGGATGATTGTTTCTCCGTCCTGGTCCAATTTCACTATCGCGTGCCCATTGCTGTGGCCACCGGTATGGGTCATCGTGATCCCGGGAACGACTTCCAGTTCTTTGTCGAATGTTCTGACCTGATCCTGAATCGCTTCCCAGTTCTGTTTCCAGTAAGAACTTCTTGACCGGATATTCGGATGTCTCACTTCATCCCATTCGGTTGCCGTCATATAGATCATCGCATTGGGATACGTCGACACGAACTTTCCGTCTTCTGCATGAGTCAGTCCAGTCGCGTGATCGAAATGCATGTGTGTCATGAGCACCCCATCGATATCTTCCTTAGTCAGTCCCAGTTCATCCAGATTCTCTTGTATACGAGATTCTTCCTGAACGCCGAAATTGCGTTTCTGTTTCTCTGTAAGCTTGCCTTTACCGATCCCTGTATCGATCAGATAATTCTTTCCCTGATACTGAATAAGAATGGGTTCGGTGGCATGCGTGATCTGATTCTTTTCATTGGCCGGATATTTTCTGTTCCATAAGGGTTTCGGAACCACACCGAAAATCGCTCCTCCATCGAACGAAACGACTCCACCGTCCAGCCAGTACAGGGTCATGCCGTGAAATTTTAAAGCATCCACTTGCTCGCCTCCAATATATTCAGTCTTTAATTTTCTGCGGATCTATACTTAGTATTCAAACATAGAAAAGGAATAGAAGCTGGATCAGTCACTTCTATTCCTGAATTTTAAAAGCTTTATTTCAGATATGCTCCTGAATCATTCTTAAACAAAAGCAAATAATAAGAAAGCTAAGAATGCAAGAACGATCAGAACGATGACCAGTATCAGCGACCACGAATTCAGTTTACGCGCCAGAGCCGCATCCACGCCGCCTTCCATCGCCTGACCAGCCAGATAAATCCCTAACGGAAAGGCCAGTATGGATAATCCCATCCAACCTAAAAACAGGCAAGCCCATGACAATATATGAAAGAGACTAGCATTTTCAGACATTATATTACCTCCTTCGATCTTTATACATGTATCACTTACGTTAATTAGTAAGATAAAATCGTACACTTCTTGTACTACTAAGTTTAAAGAGTCACAAAGTCACTGTCAAAAGTTATCTATTGCTGTAAAGCATTTGAAGGGACAGCCTTATCCTTATTATTGATTTCAGCAATGATGGTCCTCTCTCAAGATAAGGCCCACTGTTTTTGCACCCTTCAACTGCTACCTGTTCTCGTGAAGGGCACATATCCACCACTTTTGTGACCTT
>NZ_FOBL01000061.1 GCF_900109825.1 Alkalibacterium putridalgicola
CTTTGAGCACTGCCAATGTTACCTTGATTGAACGCGCTCAGGGAATCTTTCTTTTGAGCACTGCCAATGCGGCTCTCATTGAGCGTACTCGAAAGCAAATAGCGGTGAGTACGCCCAATACTGCCATCATTAGGTGTACTCAGGAGGAAATTCCTTTGGGTACTGCCAATGCGGCTCTCATTGAACGTACTCGAAAGCAAATAGCGGTGAGTACGTCCATTATTCCCATCATTAAGTGTACCCAGGAGGAAATTCCTTTGGGTACTGCCAATGCGGCTCTTATTGAACGTACTCAGATTAATCCTCCTTTGGGCACTGCTAATACGGCATTCATTGAACGCGCTCAGTAGATCCTTCTTTTGAGCACAGCCAATATAGATCTCATTGAATATAATTAGTCAAATCGGACAAACCTGATCAAACAGAAATCTTAATAGATTTTAATTGGCGGATGCTTATCCTGTGTTATACTGAAAACAGGTTAAATACAAGCGTTGTATACCCTTACATTTTTTCAGAAGGGCATGCAGGGTTATCAAACAGGTTCCAACTATAAGGAGGAGTAAACATGGTGAAAAGTGATATCGAAATAGCACAGTCCACAGAAATGCTTCCAATAGAAGAAATCGCACAAAAATTGTCGATCGACAAAGAGGATCTGGATCATTACGGAAAATACAAGGCCAAAGTGGATTTCAGTGCCCTACATAATAAAGAAACAAATAATGGAAAACTGATTTTAGTCACGGCTATCAATCCGACTCCGGCCGGTGAAGGTAAAACGACCACGTCTGTCGGTCTGGGCGACGCCCTGCAGAAAATCGGTAAAAAGTCTGCCATTGCTTTACGCGAACCTTCTTTAGGACCTGTATTTGGAGTGAAAGGCGGCGCGGCAGGAGGGGGATTTGCTCAAGTCATCCCGATGGAAGACATCAACCTGCACTTCACCGGAGATATCCATGCGATCGGTGCGGCAAATAATCTGGTTTCTGCCATGATCGATAACCATATTTACCATGGGAATGAGTTGGATATCGATCCAAGACGCATCACCTGGCGACGTGCCATGGACATGAACGACCGTCAGCTGCGTTCGATCGTCAGCGGGATCGGGGCACGTACGAACGGCATGCCAAGAGAAGGCGGCTTCGATATCACCGTGGCTTCTGAGATCATGGCGGTTTTATGCCTGTCTCATTCCTTAGATGAAATGAAAGAAAAATTAAGCGACTGCCTGATCGGGTACACCTTTAATAATGAACCGGTCAAACTGGGCGATCTGAATGCGCAGGGGGCTGTCGCAGCACTTTTGAAAGATGCTTTGAAACCTAACCTGGTCCAGACCCTTGAACATACCCCGGTATTTATTCACGGCGGACCGTTCGCCAATATCGCTCATGGCTGTAACAGTCTTCTGGCAACTAAAATGGCGCTGGCTCATGCTGATTACGTGGTGACAGAGGCCGGTTTCGGTGCGGATCTGGGTGCTGAGAAGTTCATCGACATCAAATGCCGTATTGGTGATGTCAAACCGGATGCCGTTGTTATTGTCGCAACGATCCGGGCATTGAAGATGCATGGTGGTGTCAAAAAGACCGATCTGGCTGAAGAAAATACAGAAGCCCTGAAAGCTGGTCTGCCGAACCTTTTAAAACATATCGAAAACATTCAAACGACCTTTAATCTTCCTGCCGTGGTCGCCATCAACGCCTTCCCTGGAGACACTCAGGAAGAGCTGGATGTCCTGAAAGAAGCGATCGAAGCCACCGGAAGTAAAGTCGTTCAGTCGAATGTCTGGGCTGAAGGCGGAGCCGGCGGTGTGGAATTGGCTGAAGAAGTCGTCAAACTGTGTGAACAGGATTCTGAAATGACCTTTGCCTATGAGCTGGGCGATACCATCGAAACGAAAGTCGACAAGATCGTTCAGTCTGTCTACGGTGGTAAAGGGACCGAATGGAGCGTGGCTGCCAAACGCACAGCCAGACGTCTGACGAAACTGGGTTACAGTGACCTGCCGATCTGTATGGCAAAAACACAGTATTCATTATCGGACGATGCCAAAGCCCTGGGCAGACCGACTGACTTTGAAGTGAACATTCGTGACTTGTCCGTTTCTGCCGGCGCCGGCTTTATCGTCGTCCTGACAGGTAACATCATGCGTATGCCGGGTTTGCCTAAAGTGCCTTCTGCCGAACAGGTGGATGTAAATGCGGAAGGAAAAATCACCGGATTATTTTAAGGAGGGATTCTAATGAAGGATGAAACATTTTCTGCTTATTTGACAGAATTAGGATCCAAAGACGGCGTGTCGGGGGGCGGAAGTGCCGCAGCGTATATTGGAGCCATGAGTGCCTCACTGGTGCGTATGGTCGCCGATATCCAGAAGGACAAGAAAACCTACGCTGAAAAGAAGGATGAATTAAATTCTCTCTTAAACGAAGCGGAGCGGATCAGAGAAGCTTTTGAAGAGCTGGCCAAAGCAGATGCGGTGGCTTTTGAACCGGTACTGGATGCCTACAAGCTGTCTAAAGGAACACAAGAGGAAAAGAAGGCCCGACAGGAAGCCGTTGAAGCGGCACTGAAAGGAGCCGTGGAGCCTCCACGCCTGATGCTGGAGGAAGGACAGAACCTTATTCAAGTTTTGAAAGAACTGACGGCTTTTCGTATGAAAGGGACCATTGTGAATGATTTGATGGTCGCGACTTTGTTTATGGGAAGTGTGCTGGAAACGGCGGTCCTGAATGTGACGATCAATACGAAGCTGATGAAAGACAAGGAGCTGAAAGAGCAGCTAGAGAAAGAAGCTGAACGCCGTCTGGCACACGGTAAGCTGGAACTCACTAAATTGTCGGAGTCGATCCGCTATTTCCTTGAACATAATGAGTGGCCGGAACTTTTGACCGAGGAGGAATGACATGACGACTGAATTAAAAGGAAAACCTGTCGCGCGGCAGTTGCTTGATCGTGCATTAAAGACAGTGGAAGACTTAAAGAAAATCGACTGTTTTCCGACTTTAGCTATTGTAAGAGTGGGACATGAACAGGCTTCCGTTTCTTATGAAAATGCCGCGATCAAAGCGATGGAGCGTGTCGGGATCGCTGTTGAATCTGTCGTTTTTGAAGAGACAGTAAGTTCCCAGGCGTTTTTAGAGGCCCTGCGCGGATTGAATCATAACCAAAGGGTTCATGGGATCCTTGTCATGCAACCTTTGCCCGGGACCTTATCCAGAAATGATGTGGCCCGCTGTGTGGATCCGGCCAAGGATATCGACGGTCTGACACCTGAAAATCTAGGACTGGTCGTTGAGAACGAAAAAAATGCACTGGTGCCAAGTACGCCTAAAGCCGTTATGGCGCTTTTGGATCATTACGATATAGAGCTGGAAGGGAAAGACGTCTGTGTGGTCGGGAGCAGTCCGGTGGTCGGTAAACCGCTGACGCTGATGCTGTTGAATGCTGAGGCGACTGTGAGCAATCTGCATATCAAGACGAAAGACACGAAACGCTATACTCAAAAAGCAGACATCGTCATTTCTGCAACAGGAGTCGTTGAATTGCTGGCAGCGGACGACATCAAAGACGGTGCCGTCGTTATCGATGTCGGCTTCGGATATAAAGACGGCAAACCGGTGGGAGACGTCAAGTACGATGAAGTGGCAGCGAAAGCTTCCGCGATCACGCCTGTTCCCGGTGGAGTCGGCTCGATCACAACAGCTGTCCTGGCGGAACAAGTGACTCAGGCAGCCTGGCGTCAGTGTTCAGAGTAATTTAGAGAGTGAGGTGAGGGATATGGGAAAAAATGAACTGCGTAAAGGAATGATCATCGCTCTGGAGCAGATCGGACTGATCGAAAGAAAAAAAGCCGAAAAAGCGATGCACACGCATTTGTTTGAATCTGCTTTATGGAAGCAGGCTGACAGCATTGGGATCACGCTTTCGACGACGAAAGAATGGGACACCAATGCTATTGTTGAGCAAGCGTGGCTGGACGGTAAACAAGTGTGCGTACCCAAGTCGATCCATCATACTCGTGAACTCCACTTTTACGAAATCACGTCTTTCCGGCAAGTGGAAAAGGGGTACTATGATCTGATCGAACCGATCGTCAGTGAAACCGAACGGGTGGACGATTCTGCGATCGACTTGATGATCGTGCCTGGTCTGATTTTTACGCAGGAAGGGTACCGCATCGGTTTTGGCGGAGGTTACTACGACCGCTTCCTGAAGGATTTTAAAAATACCACGGTTTCACTTCTGCATTCAAACCAGCTGGTGGATTCATTCCCAGTCGAATCGTTTGATATCCCGGTACAGTATCTAATCACAGAAGAGGGTTTGATGAGGGCCGAGAGAAGCTGATCTGATTTTTCTTGTAACAGTCATGCAGGACCCTTATAATGATCATGGAAGAAAGAGTAAGAGAAATACGTTAAGTGCTAGTGGATGGGATGTTGCCACTAGACGAAAAAACTTTGGTTTTGCGATTTTTCTCTGCATCCGCTTTAAAACTGAATAGTTTTTTGGCGAGGACTCTTTAATTTGACTGACTTTGTATTCACATGGACAGTCCGATTAACTTTTTCAGTAAATTTTTCTGCTGGGAAAGTATAGAAATTAAAGGAGATCTTCGAATATGAATGAAACACCGAACAGGCCAGTCGGACATAATACGAAATGGGATTATGCTTTGATTGGTATCATCGCACCACTTTTATTATCCATCGTTATTCCTTTTATGCGTTCAGGCAATGGAACAAGCGGTGCACATTTCTTTGCCGACCAGTATGAAAACTGGGAAATGGTTTTGGCGGATAGTGTCTATCTCTTTGTTTTTACAGGGATACTTTTCTCCTTAGGGATATATGTCTACAGACGCCTGCAGCGGGAAAGTGTACTGATCAGCCTGCTGATCGGCTTCCTGCTGACTGGAGCAGCTTATTTTCTGTTTTTGCAGAATGAGATCCTTGGTTTAGAAGGCATGTTTTCCGGTAGTGGTATCATTTATGGTATCGTCTTCTTGTTTTACGGCTGGATGCTGTTGTATCGCGCTTTGAGCCTATCCAAGTGGGACTTGGATACGCGAGGCATAGCGATCGTCGGGATTCTGATGGCCATGTCGATCGCGCTGGGACGTGTAGGGATCACCACACCTATCGTTCGGATAACCTTTTCGTTTCTGCCCACTGCCCTGATCGGTATACTATTTGGTCCGTGGGTCGCGGGAGTTGCCGCGGCACTTGGGGACCTCCTGGGCTTTATTATCGGTGGAGGCGTTGGTGGGTTTTTCCCCGGCTTTACGCTTTCTGCCTTTTTAGGTGGCGTATCGTACGGTGTGTTTTTACACAAAAAGAAAGTCACGAAGAAACGTGTGCTGATGGCTGTGGCATTCAATACACTCTTCGTTAACTTGACGCTGAATACGCTTTGGCTCTATATCCTGACGCAGAATCCGATCGCGGTTCTTTTACCGCCACGCCTGCTTCAAAATGCAGTCATGTCAGTCGTGCGTTTCCTGAGTATCTGGTTTATCGCCAGCAACAAACAGCTCCGTGGTGTGTATATGAAGTACTCGACCGCAAAATCTTAATGATTATAATTGGAAAGAGGGTGGACAGCTGTCCACCCTCTTCATTTTTAGGGTTCAAGTGGAAGGATTAGGCAAGTCTGCCTAATCAAGACCGTATTAAAGAGGTGATTGGTATCACCGAAAATGGATTCTTCGTGAGCAGACTGAATGAGCAGCATATTAGTATTACTCAAAATGTGATTGGTCGTGAGTACGTCGAATGAAGGCGTCATTGGCAGTACTCAAATGTGAATCTTTGCGAGCACGTCGAATGAAGCGGTCATTGGCAGTACCCAAACGTGAATCTTTGCGAGCACGTCGAATGA
>NZ_FOBL01000024.1 GCF_900109825.1 Alkalibacterium putridalgicola
GCTGGAGGAACTGGTCTCTAAACCGATATTGCGACCACTTCCTGAAGAAAAGCTGGAGGAACTGGTCTCTAAACCGATATTGCGACCACTTCCTGGAGAAAAACTGTATGAACTGGTCTCTAAACCGATATTGCGACCACTTCCTGGAGAAAAGCTGTATGAACTGGTCTCTAAACCGATATTGCGCCCACTTCCTTGAGAAAAGCTGTAGGAACTGGTCTCTAAACCGATATTGCGCCCACTTCCTTGAGAAAAGCTGTAGGAACTGGTCTCTAAACCGATATTGTGACCACTTCCTTGAGAAAAACTGTAGGAACTGGTCGCTAAATCACTGCTGGATGAACGCGTTGACTTGACTGCACATAGAAAAAAGGCTGGGACTTTTCTGTCCCAGCCTTTTTGTCAATTGTTTTACAGAAGTGCACTCTAATAATGATCCGGCTTTATTTTCGCTCAGCCCCTTATATCTTCAGCAGTTATCGTATAGGGGATACGATAAAAGCCAGGGAACTAAGCATTTTTGGTCGACTGCTCGTTTCGCAGTGAAGTTAACTGGTATCCGTTCATATTTGATGAGGTGCTCTCGCATCCACATTCGGAAGTGCCGGGTACATATTCAGCATTTCTATCAGTACACTTTGTTCATTATCTGTCAACTGCTGCGAGGAGTCTACGGGACCATAATACGCCCGGTCGGCCAGTCGGCTGAAGTGATCAAGGGACTGTTTATGATGGGGTGCAAAAGGTTTCCAGTCATTCATGTACATCTGTACCGTCTGTCCCGGTTTAGGCTTGTGTTTCATGTAATAGAGTCGAAGTATAAGCCTTGAAGCCTGCTTAAGAGAAAGTATGTCTTTGCTGATCAGGAATCTCGGCAGCCAGAGGACTAAATGCCATCTGAAGACTGCAATAACACTAACTGTAATGCCAATAAACAGAAATGCCGGATAGAAAACAGCTGACCATCTTTCGGTCGCTGACTGATCAGCAGAGGATGCGGTCTCATCAGATTCGGTGAGCCCTTCTCCTGCATCCGGCGATTCTTCTTCTAAGCTATCGCCGCCCGGTTCCTCTGTTTCCAATGGCTCAGGTTCAGTATCTTCGATGTCCATAACGTCTGAATCGTCATCGAAGCTATACGTCTCGCCCCTGATACTTGCAACATCTTCCTCGTTCGTCACCGGGTTCGCAAAAGAAGGACTCGGTTCAAAAGGGACCCAGCCATAGCTCGGGAAAAAAACTTCCGGCCAGGAGTGAGCGTTGCTGTTATCGACGAGAAAATAGGGGTCACTGTTGTCGTTTTCGATAAGCGAGCCGGGCGTGAACCCTTTCGTCCAGCGCGTGGGTATGCCGAGCGAACGCAGCATGACAGCCATTGATGTAGAAAAGTTGTCGCAGTAGCCGACTTGAGATTCAAATAAAAAGTGATCCACATAATCGCTGTCTTCGGGGGTCCTTTCCACATCGAGCAGACTGTAGCGGTAACCGCCCTCTTCTTTGAGATAAGTTTCTACTGCACGAACGATTTCATATTCATCTTCCAGACCTGCTGTTATTTCCTGGGCAAGGTCCCCGACACGCGAAGGCAGGCCGGCAGGCAGCTGGAGTTCATCTTCGAACCAGGAAGCGATGATCTCGTCGCTTTCCATTTCCTGAACGGATGCGTCGTCAGCTAATGCTTCTTTATAGGAAGCCGCGAGTTCTTCACGCCAGCCGTCATCTATACGCAAAGCTTCCTCGTCGAACCGGGTAGGAAACGTTCTGTCATAGGTCAGGAGATAGTCATCCGGGACATCTTCTTCACTTTGCACAGTAAAGTAATCATTTTTGTCATCCAGCTGCACTGTGACCTCGCCGTCTTCGGCTGAGTTGAAATCGAGTTCGAGCCAGCCGTAGGGGTAGGCGAGATACGACAGGTTTTCGAACCATGCAAGTCGTATGGTAGAAATATCTTCCTGTTCAGGCATATCCCGGCGCTGTTCCATTGTGAGGCTGCCATTTTCCCATGCGGTATACGGGATGGGAAGGGTCCTTTGTGAATCCGTCGCCTCACTGTTCCAGCCTAAACCGTTATACGTTGTCCGGTGCATCACTTTCCAGTAATTCGGACGTTGAGTATAGGCCCGGAAGACGGGAGAGAAATCCTGATGCAGCCGTCCGCCGAGTCTGTCTGTGCCGGTCCCCATTCCAGTCCGTCGGAACCCGAGTCCGGTCGCATTGCTGTTGATCCACTCAAAGAATCCGCGCTGATCCAGCTCTTTCTGGTAAGCGTTGGATTTTGTTTCGACCCATTGCTGGCTTTTTTCCAGTCCATCAAGACTGAAGTAGGAGAGACCGATCAGGAGAAAGATCGATGTATACGTAAACAGCAAAGTATAGGATACAGTCTGCCAGCGGGATTTAATGTCGATTTGAGATAAGGCTACGAGTGAAAAAGCTGTGCCGACGAGTAAAATCAGGTAAGGCAGGACCGTCCGGGACGTAAAGGTGTGAAGGATCAGTAAGTAGACGAGTGCAGCAAAGAAAGCGGGCAAGGGCTGGTCGAAACGAAAGAGCAGATAGGCCAAAACTGACATCAGTAAAAAAAGTCCTGTCATCAAAAGCAGTACGGGTACTTCAGTCAGATTGGCTTCCAGGAGCGTCTGCCATTGTGTGAACCCTGAGTCCCACATTTCCGGCAGCCACTCTCTGATAAGAGCGTCATCTGGTGATGGGGGGAAGAGGGTGAAGATAAAAATAAAGAACAGGCCGCTCTGAATGATGAGAAACACCCATCCTTTTCTTATGAAAGCGGCAGACAGCAGTGTGAGTGTGAAAAAAAAGAAGAGAGTGAATTTTCCGGAAAGACCATTGATGGTCATCAGCAGATTCAGTATGGGCAGAAGCATTAAACTGTAAAGTACGCCGGTCAGGATGCGCTTGAATAACATGCGTTTATCCATTTTCTTGTTCACTGTCAGACTCGCCTCCTTTAATCATGGGAAGGATCTCCTCATCGATGATCTTGGCACTTTGGGAAGGATGAGCTGAGACCGGGACAGTCACTTGACTGGATTTGATGATGATTTTTTTGGAAGGGGTATTCCGGGTTTTCTCCCATAAGTGTAATAAATCGGTTTTGTTGTGTGCAGGCTGGATCGTCAGAAAGCCCGATCCCTCCTTTACTACAGTTGGTTTACCGTAAAATTCGCCCAGCAGAAAAAGGGTCACATCTTTAGTTTTTTTCAATTCCATCAAAAGACTATAGGCGATACTCAGGAGAGTCTCGAAGCTTTCGGTGTCAAAACCAAAAACATACAGATTAACCGGTGTTTCTTCTTCAGCCTCATATTCTTTCACCATCCATTGTCCTCGCTTGAGGCTGGTCTTCCAGTCGATACCTGAAAGAGCATCGCGATTCTGAAAGTCCCGGATATCTGTCATGTAGTAGTCATGATGCAGTGACCGGGATGTTTCCGTGAGATAAGAGGCTAAATAGTACATCAGTCGGTCCCGCTCGAACTTTCTTAAGACATCCGGATAGACATCTATGTTTATAGGGACGACAAGCTGCGACCGCTTCTTCCAGACACCGAACCACCCCGTTCCGACAATGTTCAGAGTAAGGGTCTCGTGATGCCCTCTGGGAAGAGTGATGGAGTGAAACTGACTTTCGATCTTTCTGGAAAAAAAGACAGCAGTGGAAGAAGAACGCAGGATGTCGTTGAACACAAGAATGATTTCTATGGAAGACAGCAGGAAAGGCTGCCGGCGTTTATTCTCGATAAAAAAATTAAAACTGAAGGTGTTGTCCTCTTTTTTCAGTTTATCAGTACGGGTCAGGTGGTAGGATTGTCGGGTCGATAGAAAGGACAAAAGAAGCCAAAGGGTAAAGGCGTATAAAATAAACCAGGAGGCAGTCGTCGGAAAAATCAGCGTATAGAGAATGACCAGAGCATATAAGAGCACGATCCAGAGAAGGCGAAAGTAACGGTATCGATTCTTCATCGTTTGTGCCTGCTCTGTTTGGGGATGACCAGTTCTCTGGTCAGCTGATCGATGAACGCATCGATTTCTTCTTTACTGTGGTGAGTCTCGAATAACAGTCTATGGCGATACAGGGGCTTCAGTATGTCTAGGATATCTTGGGGAACAACATAATCTCTACCAGCCAGCAGAGCATGAGCACGGGCAGAGGCCAAGGCAAACTGATTGCCTCTAGGACTGATCCCGAGACGTATGGCTGGATGGTTTCGTGTCAGTAAAGCCAGAGAAACGATATACTGCAGCAGACTGTCATCGACGTAAACCTGAGCGGCAGCTTCCTTTAAAGTGAGAAATTCATCCAGGGTCATCACTGGCTGCAGGATCTCCACAGCTTTCTGCTGATCGGGTGCAGCCAGCATCTGTACTTCCTGTTCAGTATCGGGATACCCCAGTGACAGCTGGAAGAGAAAACGATCCAGTTGTGCTTCGGGTAGGGGATAGGTCCCTTTATATTCGATCGGATTTTGAGTGGCGAGAACGAAAAAAGGTTCAGGCAGAGTGTGCGTTTCGCCATCTAAGGTCACCTGCTTTTCGGACATGGCTTCAAGCATCGCTGCCTGTGTGCGCGGCGAGGTCCGGTTGATCTCATCGGCAAGCAGCAGCTGATTGAAGATGGGACCTTTTCTAAAATTGAATGCAGTCCCCTCGGCATTCGGCACAGAGAAACCGATAATGTCTGAAGGAATGAGATCGGGTGTAAACTGAATGCGGGCAAAGTCAGCATCCAGACACTTGGCGATGGTGCGTATCAGTAGTGTTTTCCCAACGCCTGGAATATCCTCGAACAGGATATGTCCGCCAGCCAGCATAGCAACAATGGTCAGACGGGTCACGTCTTTCTTGCCGATGACGATGCTGTCTACGGTATCGATGAGCGTATGCAGCTTTTCGATAGATAAGTGTGTCTTCTGAAATAAAGCCATGTCGGTCCCTCCTTTATATGGATTTCTATGATCGTGGTCCAAACGGCACAACAGACCAGAGTTTTGTCTTCGTTAATATAATTGTATAGAGATTATTGAAATAACTCAACGATTTAGCAAGAGCGCCCAGTAAAAGTGCAAGCAGAGTGTGATTTTACTGTTCATTGACAAGAATTGTCAGCGATCCGGTCTGGAGGTCAATTAGGTATTAAATATATTATAGAAGAAACAGAAAAAATCGGGAGAGGATACCACGAGTTTGAATGGATACAAGAAAATGGAAAGTAAATGAAAGAGCAAAAGTTTCAGAAATAAAAATAAATGGATTAAATGGATTATTTTAAAAAAAGAAAGAAAAAGACTTGATTATGTATGGTATTGTCTGTATACTTGTAAAGGTGTCTGTGGGTGACGCTCTTTTTCTGAAAAAAACGCATGCCGTCAAGGTTTTGCCTGGATTTCAGAGGGTAGGGTCATTCATGGAGCCGAGGCTAGGAAGCGAGAGGTTGCGACACGCCCGGATGCATTGCCATGGAGGGTGGTTGGAAAATTTTCGTGGAGCTAGGTTTATTTCTTAAATAAGCGAAGGAGGGAAAATCATGGCAAAACAAAAAATTCGTATTCGTTTGAAAGCTTACGAACATCGCGTACTTGATCAATCAGCAGACAAAATTGTGGAAACAGCAAAGAGAACTGGGGCAAACGTATCTGGTCCAATCCCACTGCCAACTGAACGTAAATTATTCACTGTAATCCGTTCACCACACAAATACAAAGACTCACGCGAACAATTCGAAATGCGCACACACAAACGTTTAGTGGACATTTTGAACCCAACAGCGAAAACTGTGGATGCATTGACTAAACTTGACTTACCGTCAGGCGTAGACATTGAAATCAAACTATAATAAACAAAAATAAAAAAATTATAATAACGGAGGTGTACTCATGACCAAGGGAATCTTAGGAAGAAAAGTTGGAATGACTCAAATTTTCAGCGAAGCAGGAGAATTACTACCTGTAACAGTAATCGAAGTTCAGCCGAACGTTGTTTTACAAGTTAAAACGACTGAAACGGATGGTTACAATGCTGTTCAATTAGGGTATGAAGATAAACGTGAAGTTTTATCTAACAAACCAGCACAAGGTCATGTTAAAAAAGCTAACACGGCTCCTAAGCGCTTCATTAAGGAATTACGAGATGCTGAGCTAGGGGACGTCGAAGTTGGAAACGAAATTAAAGTAGATACATTCGCAGAAGGCGACATCGTTGATGTCACAGGAACGTCTAAAGGTAAAGGATTCCAAGGGGTTATCAAACGTCACGGCCAAAGCCGCGGACCTGAAACTCACGGATCTCGTTACCACCGTCGTCCTGGTTCAATGGGTATGGCTACTCATCCCGGACGCGTATTCAAAGGCAAAAAATTAGCTGGCCGTATGGGTGGAGATCAAGTCACTGTACAAAACCTTGAAATCGTTCGTGTCGATACAGACCGTAACGTATTACTGATCAAAGGTAATGTACCAGGTGCAAAAAAATCACTTATCCAAATACGAACTGCAGAAAAAATCAACAAGTAATAGAGTAGGAAGGGAGGACTAGCAGAATGCCAACTGTAACGTTATTTAAACAAGACGGAACGCAAAATGGTGAGGTAACATTAAACGATGCGATCTTTGGTATCGAACCAAACGAAAGTATCGTATTCGATGCGATCACTATGCAGCGTGCGTCATTAAGACAAGGAACACACGCAGTAAAAAACCGTAGTGCAGTACGAGGCGGAGGACGCAAACCATGGCGTCAAAAAGGAACAGGACGTGCGCGTCAAGGTTCTATCCGTTCACCACAATGGCGTGGAGGTGGAACAGTCTTCGGACCGACACCACGTTCATACTCATACAAATTACCAAGAAAAGTACGTCGTTTAGCTATTAAATCTGTATTGTCTGCTAAAGCAGCAGGCGATGACATCATCGTCATCGATGGTTTAAGCTTCGACGCACCGAAAACGAAAGAGTTCAGAGCTATGCTAAGCAAACTTGAAGCAAGTAAAAAAGCTTTAGTTGTCTTAGAAGATGACAATGATTTTGCAAAATTGTCTGCACGTAATATTCCAGGAGTTAAAGTTGTAGCTCCTAACAATGTATCCGTGCTAGACGTCGTTGCACATGACACACTCATCTTGACGAAGGCTGCTCTGGAAAAAGTAGAGGAGGCTCTTCAATAATGGATGCACGAGACGTCATTTTACGCCCGATCATTACAGAAGCTTCTATGTACGCTATGGACGATAAAAAGTACACATTTGAAGTGAATGTTCGCGCAAAAAAAACTAACATCAAAAAATCTGTCGAAGAACTATTCGATGTAAAAGTTGACAAAGTCAACGTAATCAACACAGCTCCTAAGCCAAAGCGCATGGGACGTTATGAAGGTCACACCAAAAAACGCAAAAAAGCGATCGTGACACTTTCAGCTGATTCAAAAGATATTGCATTGTTCGGAGACGAAGAATAAAACACACCATTTAAAATTGATTCATGAAAACTAGTTTAACAAGGAGGGGAATCACGTGGCAATTAAGACATACAAAGCTACCACAAACGGACGTCGTAACATGACAGGGTCTGATTTCGCTGAAATCACAACGTCTAAGCCTGAAAAGAGCTTATTAAGACCAAACCCTAAACGTGCCGGACGTAACAATGCTGGTAAAATCACTGTCCGTCATCAAGGCGGAGGCCACAAGCATAAATATCGTGTGATCGACTTCAAACGTCAAAAAGATGGCGTTCGCGGTATTGTAAAAACTGTTGAATATGATCCAAACCGTTCCGCTAATATCTCATTGGTACAATATGAAGATGGAACAAAAACTTACATTTTATCTCCAAAAGGAATCGAAGTAGGTTCAAGCATCTACTCAGGTACTGACGTTGATATCAAAGTAGGTAACGCCTTACCATTAACTAATATCCCTGTTGGTACGTTCGTACACAACATTGAAATGAAACCTGGCAAAGGCGGACAACTTGTTCGTTCAGCTGGAACTTCAGCTCAAGTATTAGGTAAAGAAGGCAAATATGCACTTGTACGCTTAAGCTCAGGCGAAACTCGTATGATCCTGTCAAGCTGCCGTGCAACAGTCGGTTCAGTAGGTAACGAACAGCACGAACTGATCAACATCGGTAAAGCCGGACGTAACCGCTGGAAAGGCAAACGCCCAACAGTACGTGGTTCTGTAATGAACCCTAACGATCACCCGCACGGTGGTGGTGAAGGTAGAGCCCCAATCGGCCGCCCAAGCCCAATGTCACCATGGGGTAAACCAACACTTGGTAAGAAAACACGTAAAGGTAAGAATCGTTCAGATAAACTTATCGTACGTCGTCGTAAAACTAAGAAAAAATAAGCATAACACTTAAAGAGTAAAGAGATATATTATGGGGTAAACCCGAAGAGGAGGGCAATACATGAGCCGTAGTTTGAAAAAAGGACCTTTCGTCGATGATCACTTGATGAAAAAAGTTCGCGAAATGGATGACAACAACAAACGTGTAATCAAAACTTGGTCACGTCGTTCAACTATCTTTCCGAACTTTGTAGGTTACACCATTGCCGTATATGATGGAAGAAAGCATGTGCCAGTTTATGTTCAAGAAGACATGGTTGGACACAAACTAGGTGAATTTGCACCAACAAGAACGTATCGCGGACACGGAAAAGACGACCGCACTACGAAACGTTAATAGCGAAGGGAGGATACATTCATGGCAGAAACAGTAACAGCAGCAAAAGCAACTGCTCGCATGGTTCGCATCGCACCACGTAAAACACGTATGGTCGTAGATACCATCAGAGGGAAAAGTGCTGCAGAAGCTATTTCTATCCTTCGCTTCACTAACAGAGGAGCAGCAGAAGCGGTAGAAAAAGTTTTAATGTCAGCAATTGCAAATGCTGAACACAATTACGATATGGATATCGAAGAATTAGTTGTAAGCGAAGCCTATGTAAATGAAGGAGCAACCTTAAAAAGGTTCCGCCCTCGTGCGAAAGGTGCAGCTTCACGTATAAACAAACGAACAAGCCACATTACTGTAGTGGTAACAGAGAAGAAGGAGGGGTAATCAGTGGGACAAAAAGTAAATCCTCATGGTATGCGTGTCGGCGTCATCCAAGATTGGGACGCTAAATGGTACGCAGAAAAAGATTTTGCAGATAAATTACATGAAGACCTTGCTGTTCGTGAGTACATTGCTGAAAAACTAAGTGATGCCTCTGTTTCTCGTGTAGAAATCGAACGTGCAGCAAACAGAATCAACGTGTCTATTCACACTGCTAAACCAGGAATGGTTATTGGTAAAGGTGGATCAGAAGTTGATGCTTTAAGAAATGGATTAAACAACTTAACTGGCAAACGAGTACACGTGAACATCGTGGAAATCAAACGTCCAGATATGGATGCTACATTAGTAGCTAAAAGTATTGCTGAGCAATTAGAAAACCGTATTTCATTCCGTCGTGCACAAAAACAAGCGATCCAGCGCACAATGCGTTCAGGTGCTAAAGGTGTACGTACAATGGTAGCCGGTCGTCTAAACGGTGCAGACATTGCCCGTAGCGAAAGTTTTGCTGAAGGATCAGTTCCTTTGCACACGATCCGTGCAGATATCGATTACGCTAACGAAGAAGCCGATACAACTTACGGTAAAATCGGAGTTAAAGTATGGATCTACAAAGGAGAAGTTCTTCCTGAAGTTAAGGAAGCTAAGAAAGGAGGGAAATAATCAATGTTAGTACCAAAACGTGTAAAACACCGTCGCGAATTCCGTGGTAAAATGCGTGGAGAAGCAAAAGGCGGCAAAGAAATAGCTTACGGTCAGTACGGATTACAAGCAATTGACTCTGTATGGATCACAAGCAGACAAATCGAATCAGCTCGTATAGCGATGACTCGTTATATGAAACGTGGTGGGAAAGTATGGATCAAAATTTTCCCTCACAAACCAGTGTCAGCTAAAGCAATTGGTGTTCGTATGGGTTCTGGTAAAGGAGCTCCTGAGAGCTGGGTAGCCCCTGTCAAACGTGGTAAGATCATGTTTGAAATCGGCGGCGTATCTGAAGAAGTCGCTCGCGAAGCCTTGCGTTTAGCTTCACACAAACTACCGGTTAGAACTAGAGTAGTAACTCGTGAAGAAAGTGGTGACTCAAATGAAGGCTAATGAATTAAAAAGCTTATCCACTACTGAATTGATTGAAAAAGAAGCAGAATTCAAAGAAGAGCTATTTAACTTACGCTTTCAATTAGCTACTGGACAATTAGAAAACACCGCTCGTATCGGTGAGGTACGTAAAAACATCGCGCGTGTTAAAACTGTTTTGCGCCAAGCTGAAATGGCATAGTAACTAGATAGTGTAATAGCTTATTCAAAGGAGGCTAGAAAATGGCTGAACGTAACGAACGTAAAGTATATCAAGGTAAAGTGACTTCAGACAAAATGGATAAAACCATCGTTGTTGAGATCGCTACGCAGAAACAGCACCCTAAATACAAAAAACGTATTAAATACTCAACTAAATTTAAAGCACATGACGAAAACAACACTGCTAAAACTGGCGACATTGTTAAAATCATGGAAACTCGACCATTGTCTAAAGATAAACGTTTCCGTTTATTAGAAGTGGTTGAAGAATCAGTAGTTTTATAATCTAACATCCGGGGAACCGGGAGCTACACAACGATGAAGTAAACTTTATCGTGAGTTTGAAAGGAGGATCCTAACGTGATTCAAACAGAAAGTCGTATGAAAGTCGCTGACAACTCTGGAGCACGTGAAGTGCTTGTCATTAAAGTTTTAGGTGGATCAGGAGCCAAAACTGCTAACATTGGTGATGAAGTAGTTGTTACTGTAAAACATGCTACACCAGGCGGCGTTGTTAAAAAAGGGGACGTTGCTCGTGCAGTAATCGTTCGTACTAAATCTGGCGCTAGACGTCCAGATGGTTCTTATATTAAATTCGATGAAAATGCTTGTGTAATTATTCGTGAAGACAAAGCACCACGTGGAACACGTATCTTCGGACCAGTTGCTCGTGAATTACGTGAGAATGACTTTATGAGAATTGTTTCGTTAGCTCCGGAAGTTCTATAATTCCGATAAACGTCATAAGGAGGTGCGCTAGAGAATGTTTGTAAAAACAGGAGACAAAGTCAAAGTAATCGCAGGAAAAGATAAAGGCAAAGAAGGCACTATATTAGCTGCTATGCCTAAACAAAACAAAGTTATTGTTGAAGGACTCAATATCATGAAAAAACATACCCGTCCTACTGGTATGGGACAAGAAGGCGGAATTGTTGAGAAAGAAGCACCAATTCACGTTTCTAATGTTCAGTTGATCGATCCCGAAACAAATGAATCTACTCGAGTAGGTTATAAAGTTGAAGATGGCAAAAAAGTTCGCTACGCTAAAAAATCTGGCGGAGCACTTTAATCTAAAGTAGGAAAGGAGGGCATTCATTTATGACACGCCTTAAAGAAAAATATAACAGTGATGTACGACCATCATTAGTTGAAAAATTTGAATACAGTTCTGTCATGGAAGCACCAAAAGTTGAAAAAATCGTTATCAACATGGGTGTGGGTGAAGCTGTATCAAACACTAAAAACTTAGATAAAGCAGTAGAAGAGTTAACATTAATTTCTGGACAAAAACCAGTTGTCACTCGTGCGAAAAAATCTATCGCCGCATTCCGTTTACGTGAAGGTATGCCAATCGGTACGAAAGTTACACTTCGTGGCGATCGCATGTATGATTTCTTGGATAAATTAGTGACTGTTTCATTACCTCGTGTACGTGATTTCCGTGGAGTAAGCAAAAACGCTTTTGACGGACGTGGAAACTACACGCTAGGTATCAAAGAGCAGCTGATTTTCCCTGAAGTTAATTATGATGATGTAGATAAAGTTCGCGGTATGGATATTGTTATTGTTACATCAGCTAACACTGACGAAGAAGCACGTGAATTACTTGGACAAATGGGAATGCCGTTCCAGAAATAACCTAAACTACCTATTAGGAGGGTAATTGTAAAAATGGCTAAAAAATCAATGATTGCTAAAAACAAAAAACCAGCCAAGTTTTCGACACGTGAGTATACCCGCTGTGAACGTTGTGGACGCCCACATGCTGTATACCAAAAATTCAAATTATGCCGTATTTGCTTGCGTGAGCTAGCTTATAAAGGTGAAATTCCTGGCTTGAAAAAAGCAAGCTGGTAAACAAAACGAAAACTTGCCGTAAAGGAGGCTACAACGAATGGTCATGACAGATCCAATCGCAGATTTCTTAACTCGTATCCGTAACGCTAACAACGCTCGTCATACGAAAGTTGAGATCCCTGCTTCTAACTTAAAAAAAGGTATGGCCGATATCCTGAAATCAGAAGGTTTCATAAAGGATGTTGAATTTGTGGAAGATGACAAACAAGGCATCGTCCGCGTGTTCTTGAAATATGGTCAAAACAACGAACGTGTTATCACAGGTTTGAAACGTATTTCAAAACCAGGTTTGCGCGTTTACGTTAACGCAGAAGAAATGCCTAAAGTGTTGAACGGACTAGGTATCGCTCTAGTTTCTACATCCGAAGGTGTTGTAACAGACAAAACAGCTCGTGCTAAAAATATCGGGGGAGAAGTCCTCGCATACGTTTGGTAATCAGCTAAGAAAGATGAAGGAGGTGCCGGACTTTGAGCCGTATCGGAAAAATGCCGATTACGATTCCTGAAGGTGTGGAAGTAAACATCGACGGAAACGTGATCACAGTTAAAGGGAAAAACGGAGAATTGAGCCGTGAAATCAGCCCTATTATTGATGTTAAAGTTGAAGATAATCAAATGACATTTGAACGACCTGATGAATCAAAATCTAGTCGTACGATCCACGGAACAACTCGCGCTATTGTGAATAACATGGTCGAAGGTGTTACTGTCGGTTTTGAAAAAGTTCTAGAATTAAATGGTGTTGGTTACCGTGCACAAAAACAAGGTAACAAATTAGTCGTAAACGTTGGACTATCTCACCCAGTCGAGTTCGAAGCTGTTGAAGGATTAACAGTAGAAGTTCCATCTAACACTGTTATTTCTATCAAGGGCGCAAACAAAGAGCACGTTGGCGCTTTGGCTGCTAACGTTCGTTCCGTACGTCCACCAGAGCCTTATAAAGGTAAAGGGATCCGCTATAGAGGCGAAAACGTACGTCGTAAAGAAGGTAAAACAGGTAAATAATAAAATGAAAGAGAACACTATAACGATCTGTTATAACGTTCTACTTTCCTTTTATCAGGAAACCTGACTATCTCATTCACATGAGAATTTTGAATAAAGAGGTGACAATTGTGATTACAAAACCAGATAAAAACAAATTACGTCAAAAAAGACATAAACGCATTCGCAGAAATCTTTCTGGTACTGCTGAGCGCCCGCGTTTGAGTGTGTTCCGTTCGAACACAAACATCTACGCTCAATTAATTGATGATGTAGAGGGTGTAACGCTCGCAAGTGCATCTTCCTTAGATACTGACGTTTCAGGAGATTCGAAAGTTGAAGAAGCTGCTGCAGTAGGAACATTGATTGCTAAACGCGCTAAAGACAAAGACATTTCAGTCGTTGTTTTTGACCGTGGCGGATATCAATACCACGGACGTGTCAAAGCATTAGCAGACGCAGCTCGTGAAAACGGACTATCATTCTAAAGAAAAGGAGGAATAACAGTATATGACAACTCATATTGATGCATCTAAATTAGATATTGAAGATCGCGTAGTTGAAATCAACCGTGTAACTAAAGTTGTTAAAGGTGGACGTCGTTTACGTTTTGCTGCATTAGTCGTAGTAGGAGACAGAAACGGTCACGTTGGTTTTGGTACAGGTAAGGCGCAAGAAGTACCAGAAGCGATCCGTAAAGCGATCGAAGCTGCTAAAACCAATTTAGTAGAAGTGCCGATCGTTGGTACTACATTGCCACATAAAGTAATTGGTCGTCACGGCGGCGGTAACATCATCTTGAAACCTGCTACAGCTGGTTCTGGAGTTTCTGCTGGTGGTCCAGTACGTGCGATTTTAGAATTAGCCGGCGTACAAGACGTTTCTTCTAAGTCTGTTGGATCTAGTTCACCAATCAACATGATTCGTGCAACGATCGATGGAATCAACCAAATGAAACGTGTAGAAGACGTAGCAAAACTTCGCGGGAAATCTGTAGAAGAATTACTTGGATAAGGAGAGATGACACAATGGCAAACTTGGAAATAACATTAAAACGTAGTTTAATTGGTCGTCCTCAAAGACAACATCAAGTAGTTAAATCATTAGGTCTGAGAAAAACCAACTCTTCAGTTGTAAGACCTGATAATGAAGCAGTGCGAGGAGCAATTAAACATATCGCTCATTTAGTAGACGTTAAAGAAGTCTAATGAGCAAAGAGTCTAACTAAAGGAGGTGCCAAGATTTATGAAACTTCATGAATTAAAACCCGCAGAAGGATCACGTAAATCACGAAACCGTGTAGGTCGTGGATCTTCTTCTGGTAACGGAAAAACATCCGGTCGTGGACAAAAAGGACAAAAAGCGCGTTCAGGTGGTGGAACACGTTTAGGTTTCGAAGGTGGACAAACACCATTATTCCAAACTTTACCAAAACGTGGATTTACAAACTACAACCGTAAAGAATTCGACATTGTCAATTTAGACACATTAAACCGATTTGAAGAAGGTACAGAAGTTACTCCAGACGTATTAGTCAAAGCAGGAGTAATCAAAAACAAGAAATCCGGTGTTAAGGTTTTGGCGAAAGGAAACATCGATCACAAACTTACTGTGAAAGCTAACAAGTTTTCTTCAGCAGCTAAAGAAGCGATCGAAGCTGCCGGTGGATCAGTAGAGGTGATCTAAGAATGATCGAGCTGATTAAAGGTGTGATCAAAGAAAAAGATGTGCGTAGTCGTGTGCTGTTCACTCTTGGGATCCTAGTCGTCTTTCGTCTTGGTACACATTTGACTGTACCGGGCGTCGACGCTGACTCTCTGGGTGATCTATCCAGTACTGGATTATTCAACTTATTAGATACGTTTGGTGGTGGAGCCCTGAGCAGCTATTCAATATTTGCTTTAGGTGTTTCACCTTACATTACGTCTTCTATCGTCATTCAGCTCCTGCAGATGGATGTCATTCCTAAATTCAAGGAATGGGCAGATCAGGGAGAAGTCGGACGACGCAAGTTGAATCAGGCCACACGCTATTTAACGATTTTCTTAGCATTTTTCCAGGCTATCGGTATTTCTTATGGATTCAACGCATTGACAGGTTTAGGACTGGTCCGTAATCCTGGTCCGGCAACATATATTACGATTGCGATCATACTGACAGCAGGAACGATGCTCGTCATGTGGCTGGGAGAAATGATCACCGTTCACGGTTTCGGGAACGGCGTCTCATTTATAATCTTTTCCGGTATCGTCGCTCGTTTTCCTCAGGACATTGCACAATTTTATAACACACAGATCCGAAACGCCGGCGATGAGGTCGTCAGTGCCTGGATCCTTGCGATAACAATTGTCGTTGTGTTCGTGTTACTTGTGTTACTTGTAACTTTTGTGGAAAATGCCAAGCGTAATATCCCTGTTCGCTATTCTAAACGTGCAAGCACAACGAAAGACAGTGCTGTTTTACCATTAAAAGTGAACTCGGCTGGCGTTATTCCAGTTATCTTCGCTAGTTCGTTCCTCATGACGCCACAGATCATCCTGGGTTATTTTGCTCAGGGGAATCAGAATGAAGGCTGGTACCAGGTATTGAACAGTGTGTTCAATCTCCAGGAACCTATGGGTGCTGTACTTTATACAGTACTGATCGTCTTGTTCACGTATTTCTATGCATTCATTCAGGTCAACCCTGAAAAGGCTGCTGAAAATCTACAGAAACAAAACGGCTACATTCCGAGTATTCGTCCGGGACGAGCAACCGAAGAATATATTGGGTATATGCTTATTCGTTTAAGTACAGTGGGAGCCATTTATTTAGGAACCATTTCATTGCTTCCGATTATAGCTTCTGCTTTATACAATCTGCCTGGTTCTCTTGCATTAGGAGGTACAAGCTTGCTCATCGTAGTTGGTGTGGCGCTTGACTCTATGCGACAACTGGAAGGATTGCTGAGCAAGAAGAGTTACCAAGGTTTCATTCAGCACTCATAAGCAGTTTTTGAAAATTGAATTAAGACGATTTGCCCGGATGTCATTTTGGCAGAGGTGGGTAAATCGATCTTTTTTCCATTTATGCTGATGAACTAAGTGAACGAAAAAAGGAGGAAGCATAATGAATTTGATCCTATTAGGTCTTCCTGGAGCTGGAAAAGGGACGCAGGCTTCGCGTATTTCGGAAAGATATAATATTCCGCATATTTCTACCGGAGATATGTTTCGTGCAGCTATGAAGAATAAGACAGCTCTTGGCTTGAAAGCAAAACAGTATATGGACGAAGGCGAACTGGTTCCTGATGATGTAACAAACGGGATCGTTAAAGAACGTCTTCAGCAAGATGATGCAAAAAGAGGATTTCTGCTTGATGGATATCCACGCACATTGAATCAGGCTCAAGCGCTGCAGCAGGCCTTGGCTTCTACAAACAGAAGACTGGATCACGTGCTGTACATCAAAGTACCTAAAGATATTTTGATGGAACGATTGACTGGACGATTCATGTGTTCAAATTGTGGTGCGACCTATCACAAAGTGTATTCCCCACCTAAAGTGGAAGGCACCTGCGATAAGTGCGGCTCACATGATTTCTATCAGAGAGAAGATGACAAGCCGGAAACGGTTGAGAATCGTATCAACGTGAATGAAGAACAAACGGAAAAACTTGCCAAACACTACAGTGATTTAGGCCTCGTTAGAGAAATCGACGGGAAACAAAGTCCGAAACAAGTTTTCCAGGACATTGTGGACATACTAAACTAAGAAGTCCGATGTTTTATGATGAATCCTTGCAATGATCATGTATGCATGATATAATAGTACGAGCGTCAAAAAGCAATAAACCAAACGACTATTATAGCATAAATTAAAGTGAGGCTTTAGGCTTTCACTCTATTCATGCGTACTGAAGTGAGATATCAAAGGAGGAAACCAGGCGTGGCAAAAGACGATGTTATAGAGATTGAAGGAACCGTCCTAGAAACGTTACCAAATGCAATGTTTAAAGTAGAACTTGAAAATGGTCACGAAATTCTAGCACACGTTTCTGGCAAAATTCGTATGAATTACATCCGGATTCTGCCTGGGGATAAGGTAACGGTTGAAATGTCTCCATATGATTTAACACGTGGACGCATTACGTATCGATTTAAATAAACTTAGGACTCCGAAGAAATCAAGGAGGGAAAGTTCATGAAGGTAAGACCATCAGTCAAAAAAATGTGTGACAAGTGTAAAGTGATCCGTCGTAATGGCCGTGTAATGGTTATATGCGAAAATCCTAAACACAAACAACGTCAAGGATAATTTTATAACAACAGGAGGTGCATAGACATGGCTCGTATAGCAGGTGTAGATATTCCACGTGACAAACATATCGTCATTTCATTAACTTATATTTATGGAATCGGTAAAACTACAGCTCAAGAAATTTTAGCAGCTGCAGGAGTTCCAGAAGAAACTCGTGTCCGTGAATTAACAAACGATCAATTAGATGCAGTCCGTGCTGAAGTAGATAAACGTAAAATCGAAGGAGATCTTCGTCGTGAAGTTCGTCAGAACATCAAACGTTTAATCGAAATTGGATCATACCGTGGCATCCGTCACCGTCGTGGTTTACCAGTACGTGGACAAAACACGAAAAACAACGCGCGTACGCGTAAAGGCAAAGCAGTCGCTATTGCCGGCAAGAAAAAATAATTACCTAAAGTTAGGAGGTCAATCTTCGAATGGCTAAAGTAAAAAGACCCGCTCGTAATCGTAAACGTAGAGTGAAAAAGAATATCGAACACGGAGTAGCACATATCCGTTCAACATTCAACAATACAATCGTAATGATAACAGACGCACACGGGAATGCAATTTCTTGGTCTTCTGCAGGCTCACTAGGGTTCAGAGGATCTCGTAAATCAACTCCTTTTGCTGCTCAAATGGCTGCTGAAGCTGCTGCTAAAGGCGGAATGGAAAACGGTATGAAGACTGTCGAGGTTTCTGTTAAAGGACCTGGATCTGGTCGTGAAGCTGCGATCCGTTCACTACAGGCTACAGGATTAGAAGTCACTGCAATTCGTGACGTAACACCGGTACCACATAACGGTTGCCGTCCTCCAAAACGTCGTCGCGTATAATAGATACTATTAACGAGATCGTTTTTGGGATAGCGTGGATTAACGTTTTGAAAGGGGTAAACGGATTATATGATCGAAATTGAAAAGCCGGTAATAGAAACAGTTGAGATCAGTGAAGATGGAAAATTCGGTAAGTTTGTCGTCGAACCGCTTGAACGTGGTTACGGGACAACGCTAGGAAATTCCCTGCGTCGAATTCTTTTGTCATCTTTGCCAGGTGCTGCCGTCACAACTTTACAGATCGATGGTGTTCTGCATGAATTCACTGCGATTGATGGTGTGGTTGAAGACGTCACTGCCATCATTTTAAACTTGAAAAAGCTCGCACTTAAATTGTATTCTGAAGAAACAAAAACCATTGAAATCGATATTGAAGGGCCAGCTACTGTTACAGCGGCAGATATTATCTTCGACAGTGATGTTGAAATAATGAACCCTGATTTATATATTTGTACAGTCTCTGAAGGCGGACACTTGCATGCTCGCATGGAAGCGCAAAAAGGCAGAGGTTATGTACGTGCTGAACACAACAAACACGATGATATGCCGATTGGTGTTATGCCGGTTGATTCGATATATACCCCGATCAGCCGTGTGAATTACCATGTCGAAAATACACGTGTTGGAGAAAAAGAACAATATGACAAGTTAACGCTTGACGTCTGGACAGACGGATCGATTTCTCCAGAAGACGGTGTCAGTCTTGCCGCAAAAATCATGACTGAACACTTGAACATTTTTGTTAACCTGACAGAAGAAGCGCGTGAAGCAGAGATAATGGTCGAAAAAGAAGAAACACAAATGGAAAAAATGCTTGAGATGACAATCGAAGAGCTGGATCTGTCTGTGCGCTCTTATAACTGCTTGAAACGTGCCGGAATAAACACTGTTCAGGAATTAACGAATAAAACAGAACCAGAAATGATGAAGGTCCGCAACTTAGGACGTAAATCACTGGAAGAAGTAAAACTAAAACTTGGCGAGCTTGATTTAGGCTTACGCGAAGAAGAATAATTTGTAGTTAAGGGAGGATTTCGACCAATGGCTTATCGTAAATTAGGACGTGTCAGTTCTCAACGTAAAGCAATGCTTCGTGATTTAACATCTGATTTGTTGATCAACGAACGTATTATTACAACTGTGACTCGTGCAAAAGAAGTTTCTTCAATTGCAGACAAAATGATCACATTAGGTAAACGTGGAGATTTACACGCTCGTCGTCAAGCTGCTGCTTTTGTACGTAACGAACTGGCAACTGTATCAGAAACTGAAGACGAAATCGTAGTACAAACGGTATTACAAAAATTATTTAACGACATTGCTCCTCGTTTTGCAGAACGCAATGGAGGATACACTCGTGTCTTGAAAATGGGACCTCGTCGTGGTGACGGTGCTCCAATGGCTGTTTTGGAATTAGTAGAAAAAACAGCAGTTTCAAGCGATGAAGACGCTGAATAATTAGAGTTTAATAGACTATAACCAAAACCACTTTTGGATGTATGATGAGCGTTATGATGATGGAATGTTTTTTTCCAAGTGTCTAGCTCAGTTTCTCCTGGGGATGTCCTCAGGAGAAACACCATATATCGTAAAGTGTTTTTTTATTAGCTTGACCTTTCATTACATAGAAGGACCACTCGAACGTATTCATAAAATTTCTGACTGTCTGAATCTAAAAGTTTCATAATTGTAAAGGGATACAAGCCGTTTTACTATTGTTATGCCAGGGTGTTTTTGGTAATCTTGTACTGTTGAGTAACTGTCAAGACACCTTGATGACTACTTAAAAATAAGGCTTGAGACTGAATAAAAAAGTTGAGGTAAATCATGACTGAAATCATACGTTTAGATAATATAACTTATAAATATGATGATGAAGATCAGCGTCCTGCTTTACAGGATGTTTCTTTTTCTGTAAACTGGGGCGAATGGGTCGCTATCATTGGTCCCAACGGTTCCGGAAAATCCACGCTGGCAAAAACCATCAATGGCCTGATCGAACCGGACAGCGGTGAAGTCGAAGTCGGCGGCCTGATGCTCAATGAGAAGAACGTCTGGTCCATCCGTGAAATGGTCGGGATGGTTTTTCAGAATCCCGATAACCAGTTTGTCGGGTCGACGGTCCAGGATGACGTGGCCTTCGGTCTGGAAAATCTTGGTATACCACGAGATGAGATGATCGAACGTGTCAGGAATGCACTGGAAAAAGTTAATATGCTGGAATTCGCTGAACGGGAACCCGCCCGTCTTTCCGGTGGCCAGAAGCAGCGTGTGGCCATAGCCGGTATCGTGGCTTTGCGTCCGGCTATCATGATCCTTGACGAAGCGACGAGTATGCTTGATCCGCAGGGCCGTGAAGAAGTCCTGCGCACTGTGAAGGAAGTAAAGGAAGAAGAAAACCTGTCCGTGCTGTCGATCACACATGATATCGATGAAGCAGCTGCTGCGACACGTATCTTAGTGATGAGAGATGGACAGATGATCCAGGAAGGCTCTCCTGAAAGCATCTTTTCCTATGGAGAGCAGCTGGTCGAAATGGGTCTGGATCTGCCTTTCCCTGAGCGTCTGAAGGCTTCACTGAAAAAACAGGGTCTCAACGTCCCGCACGATTATTTAACTGAAGAAGGGATGGTGGACTGGTTATGGACATCCGTTTCCAAGATGTAGGGTATACCTACCAGAAAGGTACACCATTTGAAAGTAAAGCAATCTATGACATCGATTTGTCCATCAAGGACGGGTCATTTACCGCAATCGTCGGGCATACCGGCAGCGGCAAGTCGACGGTGCTTCAGCATTTGAATGCCTTGAAGAAACCGACAGAAGGCACGGTAACGATCGGAGACCGTGTCATCACGAATCTGTCGGAAAACAAGGGACTGAAATCACTGCGTAAAAAAGTGGGGATCGTCTTTCAGTTTCCTGAAGCTCAGCTGTTTGAAGAAACAGTCGGCAAAGACATTGCTTTTGGTCCCAAAAACTTTGGTATGTCTGAAGAAGAAGGCCTTGAAAAAGCCCGCGAACTGCTGCCCTTAGTGGGACTGGACGAGACCTTCATGGAGCGTTCACCCTTCGATCTATCCGGAGGCCAGATGAGACGTGTCGCGATCGCGGGCGTCCTGGCTCTGGAGCCTGAGGTGCTGGTTTTAGATGAACCGACAGCCGGGCTGGATCCGCAGGGACGCAAAGAAGTCATGAACATGTTCCATAGTTTATATAAAAACAAAGGTCTGACGATCGTACTTGTCACGCACCAGATGGATGACGTCGCTGAATATGCCGATCACATGATCGTGCTGGAAAAAGGGACAGTCATGAAAGAAGGTCATCCCAGAGAAATATTCAAAGAAGCCGGCTGGCTGGCAAGCATGCAGCTCGGTGTCCCGTCTACCGTGAAATTCGCGCATGAACTGGAAGAGAAGTTCGAGTGGACATTCGATCCACTGCCTCTGACGACGGATGAACTGGCTGCACAGATCATCGAGAAACTCCCGACTAGAGGGGGGGCATCTGTATGATGGATAAACTGATTTTCGGACGCTACATTCCCGGTGATTCTCTGATCCACAGACTGGATCCGCGAACGAAACTTTTAGGTGCTATCTGGTTCATCATTATCATCTTTTTGGCGAACAACTGGTTATCTTATGTCGTACTGATCGCTTTCGTGCTGACAGCTGTAAAACTTTCTGAAATCAATCCGAAGTTCTTTATCAATGGAGTGAAACCGCTCATCTGGCTGATCCTGTTTACGGTCATCCTCCAGATCCTCTTTACGAGTGGACAGACGATCTGGTTCCGATTCGGACCGGTCGTCATCTCGCAGGAAGGCGTACTGAACGGGGTCTTCATCTTCTTCCGTTTCGTCCTCATCATTTTCATGTCGACGATCCTGACACTGACAACGATGCCGCTCTCGCTGACAGATGCGATAGAATTTCTTTTGCGTCCATTTGCGGCTATTAAAGTACCGGTGCATGAAATCGCGCTGATGCTGTCGATCGCTTTACGTTTCGTTCCGACATTGATGGATGAGACCGAGAAGATCATGAACGCCCAGCGTGCACGGGGGATCGATTTTGGTGAAGGCAACATTTATGAACAGATGAAATCGATCGTTCCACTGCTGATCCCGCTGTTCGTCAGCTCTTTCAACAGGGCTGAAGAACTTGCGACTGCTATGGAAGCCCGAGGCTACAAAGGCGGCGAAGGCCGTACGAAATTCCGTAAACTGTCCTGGGAAGGCCGGGATACAACGGTTATGATTGCTTTTGCTGTACTTTCCGGTGTATTATTTGTATTAAGAACATAATGTGGAAGGATAAAGATGAGAATCTTTATCCTTTTTCCTATATATTGGAAGGAAGATACGCGTCTGCTGACGTGTATCCGCATGATGAAGAGCTTGATCGGGATAAGGTCTTGATTAGGCGTACTCGCCTAATCATTCAGCTTGAGTAATGCCAATGAAGGGCTGATTGGACGTGCTCAGGATATAAACAGTCTGAGCACTGCCAATGAGGCGCGCATTCAGCGTACTCGGGACAGAAAGAGCTTGGGTAATGCCATTGAAGGGCGCATTGAACGTACTCAGCACAGAATGAGTGTGGGTAATGCCAATGAAGGGCACATTGGACGTACTCACCACAGAATCAGTTTGAGCGATGCCAATGAAGGGCGCATTGGACGTACTCAGCACAGAATGGGCGTGAGTAATGCCAATGAAGCGCGCATTCAGCGTACTCGGGACAGAAAGAGCTTGGATAATGCCAATGAAGGGCGCATTGAACGTACTCAGAATAGAAAGAGCTTGGGTAATGCCAATGAGGCGCGCATTCGACGTACTCACCACAGGATCAGTTTGAGCGATGCCAATGAAGCGCTGATTCGACGTACTCACCACAGAATAAGTTTGAGTAATGCCAATGAAGCGCTCTCAAACGAGCTCAGTTAATATTCAGATTAACTAGGATCTAATAAGGTCTGGATTCGGCTTCAGCCGAATCCCACCTATCTAAAAGAACATACTCTACATACAATAAAAGCATCTTTAGCAAACAGAAAAGGAAGATAACGATGACGGGTTTGAGGTACAAGGCAAAAATCATTTACGACGGCACCCACTTTTCCGGCTACCAGATACAGCCGGACGAGCGAACGGTCCAGGGGGATCTGGAAAAAGTACTCACTAAAATAGCCAAAGGAGAAAACGTCCGGGTACACGGTGCGGGGCGGACAGATGCCGGCGTCCATGCCAGAGGACAGATCATTCACTTTGATTTTCCTTTTGAAATCGATCCAGTGGGACTCATGACAGGCATGAATTCCGGAACGACGTCTGAAATCACCATTCTGGACATGGAACGTGTGGAAGATTCCTTTCATGCACGTTACCTGGCCAAAGGGAAAAAATATACGTATCGCGTCGATAACAACCGGTTTCGCGATCCGTTTTTGAGACACTACAGCCATCATCACCGCTACCCGATGACCATAGAAAAAGTAGAGCAGGCGCTCAACCAGCTGGTCGGGAGACACGACTTCACAAGTTTCGCCTCCACTCATTCAGACAAGGAAGACAAAGTCCGGACCATCTACCAGGCATCAGTCAAAATGGACGAAGACACGAACGAGTGGGTCTTTACTTTCGTAGGGAACGGCTTTTTGTACAATATGATCCGAATCCTGATGGGAACACTGCTACAGGTCGCTGACGGACGACGTGAGCCGGAAGAGATAAAAGCAATCATTGCTGCCAAAGACAGAGAAGCAGCCGGACCGACATTATCACCTTCAGGCCTGTGTATGGAAACTGTCTACTATGATACAGAGGAAATTCCAGGATACAACAAGGAGGGGTAAGCGATGATCCATAGACAATACAACGTCACGGGCCACATGATCGATGCTTCATTCTCAGAAAAAGAAGTGACTGACATCTTCATCCCACTGCTGGAGAAGCTGGTCAAACTAAAACTGGATAAAAGGGACCGCGTGATCGTTTATCTGGCTGCACCGCCGGGAGCGGGAAAAACGACCTTATCCTTGTTTCTCGAAGACCTTTACAAAGAACAGGATCATCTATTCAGTTTTCAGTCGGTTGCCATGGACGGCTTTCATCATTATAATGCTTATCTGGAAAGCCATACTGTTACGAGAAAAGGCCATGAGGAGCGTTTAAAGGATTTTAAGGGCATACCCGAATCGTTTGACTTAAATACCTTAAAAGAGAAAATAGAGGCGCTCAGACAGGAGGAATCCATTGAGTGGCCGACGTATGACCGGACACGTCATGATGTCTCCGAAGAAACGGTCGAAGTGGATGCGGATATCGTTCTGATCGAAGGGAATTATCTGCTGCTGGATAAAGAAGGATGGCGTGAATTGAAAGAGTATGCTGATTATACGATTTTTATCGATACGACACTGGACAGACTTGAAAAACGTCTGATCGACAGAAAACAGCTGGGGGGTACGAGCCTGGAAAAAGCCGTCGACCATTATAATAAAACAGATAAAGTCAATGCCGAGCTTGTACTGGCTCAGTCCATGGATGCGGATCTTAAACTCTATCTGACTTCTGAAGGCTTCTCCAGATCAGCTGAATAAGAATCAGAATAAAGCGGCGACCGTTGGTTACGTAAACTGGAAATCTAAAAGACGTATTCAACGGCTAATGATCACTCATGTCGTTGTGTATGTCTTTTCGGTTTGATAAGAGAAACTGGGAAGAGGTTTCGGCTTATGGCATATGCTTTGTAACTGGACGTTTTTTGTATTTAAATAAGAATAAGAGAAACACCGAATCAGAAGGAGGGCCCTTTTTGGGAGAGAACCTGAATGATAAAATTAAAAAGCGTTATGACCGGGTATCACGTGTCTATGACTCGATGGACAAGATGATGAAAGACAGCTGGCGAAAGGATATGCTGCAGGAAGTTGAAGGAAAGGTTCTGGAAGCAGGGATCGGAACAGGTGCCAATCTGCCGTATTATCCTGCAGGCATTGAACTGACCGGCATCGATTTCAGCCCGAAAATGCTTGAACATGCCAGAAAGAAGCTCGATACACTGACTTTGCCTTATACAGTGACACTCGAAGAAATGGATATCCAGCAGCTGGACTTTCCGGATGATACGTTTGATTATGTCGTCACCACCTGCGTTTTCTGTTCGGTCCCGGACCCGGTGAAAGGGTTGAAAGAGCTGGGCAGAGTCTGCAAACCCGATGGGAAGATTTTGATGCTGGAACATATGCGCAGTGAAAATGAAGCGGTCGGCAAGGCGATGGATCTCTTTAACCCGCTGGCGGTCAATACGTGGGGAGCAAACATCAACAGGAAAACACTGGAAAATATCAATAAGGCTGGTCTAAAGATCGAACAGAAAGAGAATCTTTTCTCAACCATTGTAAGGAAGATCGTGGTGAAACCAGAGTTGTGAAGTCTGAAAATAAACAAGTCAAGGGCACTCAATCTCTAAAAAAGACTGATGAACCAGTCTTTTTATGAAAACACCGTCCCGGATTTAAATGAGGGGATGGAGGAAAAGGCATTTAAAAAGATTTTTATATACAATTTGTCATGATGATACAGTCTTGTAACATCCATTGTTTGTTTTGTTACAGAAACTAAATAAAGTTTCACCCATGTTTATGCTATACTCATACGAGTGGAGAAAATAAAGGTATGAATAACAATGTTTCATATCTACACCGGTAAGGATATTAGCATAAAATTAACTTAAATCACTTTTATAGAATGGGGAGCTTTCTTTTTGAACAAAAAATTTGTTGTATCATTAATGACATCGTTAGTGCTGGCAGGACCTTTGTTACGTTTAACAGTAGTGGATGCATCACAAAACTCAGAAGATGCCGTGAGTCAGGAAGATAAGTCTTTTGAAAAGGAAAAAGCAGAGCTTGAAGAAACTATTTCAGACGCCCAGGCAACCATCGATGACCTTGTTATAGATATCAGCAGTCAGGAAGCAGACCTTGAAAAGGGTAGAACAGAAATCGAACAGGCTCAAGAAGAAATCACTCAGCTGAAAGAGCAAATCAAACAGCGCAGTGAAGAGTTAGTAAACAAATCACGTTCTGACAAGAAAAAAAACGTGAACCTGTTAAATCCGGTGGGACAAATGGGTGATGTGAACAGTTTGGCTCCCTCTGCTCAGAATACTTTACTGGCACAAATAAACGATCAGAAGGCACTGGATAGAGCTGAAGAGCAAGTGAAACGCCAGGAAGAAGAGCTGAAGAGCGCCGAAGCGGAACTGAAAGTCAACCGGGACGACATCGTCAGCCAGCGTACGGAGCTGGAAGACAGGATCGTTAAGGTCGCTGAAAAGTTTGACATGTCGGATGATGAAAAAGAGTCATTCGTCAACGAACAGACCATCATAGCTGAACGAACAAGCAGCTTGAATGAAGAGCTGAAAAACGAACAGCAGCGTATTCTCGAAGAAGAACGTGAAAAAGAAGAAGCCGAGCGTTTAGCTGAAGAAAAACGCAAAAAAGAAAAAGAAGCGGAAGAAAAAGCAAAAGCCGAAGCAGAAAAGAAAGCAGAAAAAGAGAAAGCGGCAAAAGAAAAAGCTAAAGTAGAAGTAAAGGCGGAGGTCTCAACGTCGTCATCTGAAGGAGCGAAAGAGTCAAAAAGCAGTGGATGGTCACGTCCGGCAAGCGGCAATATGACGTCACCTTTTGGCTATCGTACCCATCCGGTAACGGGTAAACAAGGGTCTTTCCACTCCGGGATCGATATTGCAGGCAGCGGTTCTGTTGTTGCTTCACGTGCCGGAACAGTGACCCAAGCATCATACTCTGACACGTATGGTTATACAGTGATCGTTGATCATGGTGACGGGTACTCTACCTTATATGCGCACTTGAAAAAAGGTTTAAGTGTGTCGAATGGCCAGAGCGTCTCGCAGGGTCAGCAGGTTGGCATCATGGGAACGACCGGACGTTCAACAGGCGTTCACCTGCACTTTGAAGTCCGCAAAGGCGGAGAAGCTGTCAACCCGATGAACTATTTAAACTAAAGGGACGATAAGCTCTCTCAGTAAACCAATTGAATAGGACTGAAAGAGGAAGAAAACGACCACGTTTTCTTCCTCTTTTTTAATCGCTTTAGAAAATGGAAGTATCTGATTGCCGAATAACTGAAAAGGTGGTTGAGTCCATATTTATTCCTTAGCTTCAAGTCTTATTGTATAGCGGAAAAATAGTGGCTTTTGATTAGGGGTTCCTGTTCAAGAACCATAACAGTCTCTTCTTCAGCATCTGTTTAAAAGTTGTCAGAAATCCATAAAATATCCATAACTAATGGTTATTATTAAACTAGCAAGAAGAGATAACTATAAGGAGATGGATCAAATGAATATGATTAGTGGAATTCTAGCAGGGGCTTTAGCTTTTTCAGGTGGACTGGGTTTCTCAGATATTGTTAAAGAAGATATGACAAACCAAGACATAGTCAGTGTAGAGAACAATGTCAGTTATAACCATATGTCAGATGTGATGGATGCGGAAGATTTTAAAGATATGGAAAGATTAATGGAAGACGAGATTATCAACTTCGGACAAATGAAGCCGCATTTGAATGAAGTGCATCCTGAGTTAACTAATCAGCAGCTTAGGGAGCATTACAAGGATATGCATGGAACAGGCGGATCTTCTCAAAGTAATAATTTCAAAGGTATGGACAGCATGCATTAAAGGTTAAATTATAAAAGAAGCCACAAGCAATACTTAGTGGCTTCTTTATATTTGGTTATAGCAGATAACTAATCACGTGCTACTTTTGCATGTACACCACACATGTCTTGGATTATGATGATAATAAAGTTATTTTGTAATATAAGTTAAATATGTCATACAAATAAAACATAACTTTGGCAGTGTTTATGCTATACTATTTTTTGACAAAGAAAAAAGTAGAAATCACTTAGCCGTAAAGAAAATATAAAAATGTACTATCAACCTAAACAGATATCAAAGGACAAGGAGCTACATATCGTGAAAAAAAATACATTTTAACATTTATAGCATCAGTAATTCTCGCAGGACCTTTAATGCAGCCGATAGAGGTTGAAGCCTCTCAAAAATTAGAAGAACTGGAAATTCAGCAGCAGGAACTGGAAAGTGAATCACAAAAAATAGGTACTGAGGTCCAGAGCCGTGAAGAAAAAATGGCATCACTTGAAAAAGAAAAAGCTCAACTGGAAAAAGAAGTGACCGCCCTTCAAGCAGATATCGATACTCTAGTTCTGGAAATCAATGAACAGGAAAATGAAATCCAGCGCATCAAAGAAGAAATCGAACGTCTGCAGAAAGAAATCGTTCAACTGCAACAGCAGATCGATAACCGTAATGAACAACTGGAATCACAAGCACGTTCTGTACAGACAAACGCCAGCGCTTCAGACATCGTTGACTTGTTGATGTCAGCGGAAAGCTTATCTGATTTAGTTGGACGCATCAACGTCGTCAATAAACTGGTTACTGCAAATCAGGATATTATGGGAGAACAGATCGCTGACCAGAATGCTTTAGAAGAAAACGAAAAACAAGTTAAAGCTGAACAGGAAGAGATGGAAAAAGTTAAAGCTCAACTGGAAGTCAGCCGAAATAATTTAGTCAACCAGCGTGTTGAGTTAGATGATAAAATCGTTCAGATCGCAGAAAAATATGAGATGAATGCTGAAGAAAGAGAATCATTCATCAATGAACAGGCGATCCTTGCAGAACGTACCAGCACATTAAATGAAGAAATGAAAGCTGAGAAACAGCGCATCATTGAAGAAGAACGTGCTAGACAAGAAGCGATCCGTATCGCTCAGGAAAAAGCACAGAGAGAAGCAGAAGCAAAGGCTAAAGCAGAAGCGGCAGCAAGAGCTAAGGCAGAGGCAAAAACAGCTGCCGCCGCCAAAGCCAACGATAAACCACAAGCTGCAACGTCTTCAAATAATGCAAGTTCGACTGAGGCTTCATCGAATGTGGCTCCAACAAGTAATGGATGGACAAGACCCGCTAGAGGGAGAATATCGTCCCCCTATGGCTGGCGAACTCATCCGATTTTTGGCGATCGCCGATTCCATACAGGTGTTGATATCGCAGGAAGTGGCCCGATCATAGCTGCCCGTGCCGGTACTGTAACTACAGCCGGGTATAATGGCGCCCTAGGCTATTACGTCAAGGTAGACCACGGTGATGGCTATACATCAGTGTATTCGCATATGCAGCCTAATCTAAGTGTTGCGCGTGGTCAACGAGTGTCACAAGGTCAACAGCTCGGCATCATGGGGACTACTGGAGATTCTACGGGTGTGCACCTGGATTTCAAAGTGTATAGGAATGGAGAAACCGTTGATCCGATGAACTATATCAATTAGTAATTTCAAAATTTAGTACGTGTCAGTGTAAAATTATGACGTCAGTGGATGAACAGTCGCTGACGTCTTTTTTTGAACAATTAACCAGTGAATAAACAAAAAAATAATATAAACTGCAATCTCCATTTTTTCTCCATAATTCTTTTTTATACTAAAGGTATAGAATAAGAAGAGGTGGAGAAAATGAAAAAAGGAAAAAAATATATCGCAAGTTTACTGGTTATTGGAGGAGTATCTAGTGTTAGTCTATATAACAGTGAACTGAGCAATGTTGCAGCCCATGGGAATCAGGAACAGTCGCCAGATCCATATTGGGACGATCGTGATGAGACAATATGGGATCATATGGAAGGCATGCATGGAAATTCTTTCCGAAACAGAGAGAACAGCATTCCAGATGATAATGGCAGTGAAAACAACACTAATAAAAGTTACGATAAAGAAACCGATAGCTGGAATAACTGGCACAATAGAATGTGGGGATTTAGCGATGAAAATCGGTCGGAGAATCCCGAGTCATTTTTTGGTGATATGGGAAATCACATGAGAGGTTTTAGTGACGTTTCCTTTAATGGTATGTTCGATTGGATGGAAGAGATGCATAATTCATTTAACTTCAATAGAGGAATCATGGACTGGGATGAGCGGGAGTTAAATAACAATGAAGACAGAGAATTTATGAAGAGATTTAATTTCTTCAATTCAAAATAGTTAGATTAAGTTAAAATGCGAATACAACAAGGATCGATGACTCATCCTGTTGTATTCATTTCTTTTAAATAGAATAGGAGAATGTTTATATGATAGAATTGTTCAGTATCGGACATTTTAGTATTTCTTTATTGGGCGTGACCAGTGCCCTGGGTATGATTATTGGATTATTGCTTATTCAAAAAGAAGGTGAACGTAAACGGCTGGATAAAGATATGCTGATGGATCTGGGGCTGTATACTGCTTTACTTGGGATTATAGGTGCCAGATTAGGATACATACTGTTCTTTAACCTAGACCATTATCTGGCAAATCCCTTGGACATCTTTAAGATCTCTCAAGGTGGTTTATCGATTCAAGGAGCCATTCTGGTTGCCGGATCGTTTGCATTCTGGTTTATGAAAAAGAAGAAAATGGCTGTCTGGAAAACAGCAGATGCAATCGTTCCAGGGGTTATATTAGGTCAGGCGATAGGCCGTGTCGGCTGTGACGTTTTCGGTGTGCCGATGAGCAGAAACTGGCCATGGGGAGTCATGGTAGGTGGCGAACTGCTGCACCCGGCCCAGCTCTATGAAGTAGCGTTAAACTTTATATTGTTTCTGATTATATGGAGAAGAAGACAGACGGCCAAATTTGACGGCGAATTGTTCTTCATATATGTCATCGGTTTTGCTTTCAACAGGTTTATTGTAGAGTTCTTCAGATCTAACCCTCAGGCAATCGGCAGTTTAAGTATTGCACATGTCTTGAGTTTGCTGATTATTGTTTTAGGCTTGCTGTTATTAATGTTCATGCGAAACAAGCATAATGATCAAATTGAATATACCAGCGAAGCGGGTACATTGAAAAATGCAATGGTCTATGGAATTATAGCGTTAGGCTTTATTGGATCAGTAGTATTCTATTACGGGATCCATTTTATATACAGTCGATAACAAAGGAGAAAAATACATGGAAACAATACTATTTATCGTTGTTATGATTATTGGCCACGTGCTTATGATGTATTTGATGCCTGGTATGCACGGGGGCCATTCTCACAAAAAAGTTAGTGATGCTGATAATGCCTTATTAGAAAAAGAGATACTGGAAGAAAAAAATAGAAAGTTAAAAGAAGAATTACATGAGCTGAGATCTAGAGTTGGACATAAGGAAAGGTGAGAAGCATCGTGTTGAGGCAAAGAATTATAAAATCATTAGGATATATCGTGATTTCGCTATTCATTATGTCCGTATCAATAGCTTTTACAATTAATTTTACTCCTTTATATATAGTTGATATTGATTATTTGAACATCACAGATTATGTAAATGTATCTAAAGAACAAATTATATTAAATTATCGAATCTTAATGGATTACTTGAATATGCCTTGGATAACAGATTTGGCAATGCCTGATTTTCCAAGTTCCGAAAGGGGACTGTTTCATTTCTATGAAGTGAAAAGATTATTCATGTTTAATTACCTTATTCTTGCTGCTGCGGGATCAGGGACGTATTTTTTTATGAGGTATATAAAAAGTAGAAATTTATACAAAAGTTTGCTTATATATTTTAAAAATGGGATTTTTCTATCTTTGACAGTTATAGTAGGTATTCTGATTAGCTTTGATAGCTTATTTCTATTATTTCATCAGTCATTTTTCAACAATGATGCGTGGTTGTTCAATCCTGCTACAGATCCCATAATTCTGATTTTACCGGCTGAGTTCTTTATGCACAATTTTTTGTTAGCTTTTGGATTAGTTGAAATCTTACTGATAACTGGCTACGTTTTGACAAAGAGAAAAACAAGAGACATAAGTCTATTGTCGAAAAAGAAAGAGGTAGGAAAACAGGTAGGCTTTGAGAAGGAGATTTCTACTAAAATAAATTGAGTAGGAGATAATTGTAAATAACATAATGTTCAAGATAAGATTATAATAACAATAAAATAATGGAGGAATTAAAATGTCTACAAAAATCGCAGTCAATGGATTTGGACGAGTTGGGAGAACAGTACTGAGAAGATTGTTAGATACAGATTCAGATTTGGAAGTTGTGGCTGTTAATGATTTAAGTGATATTGAAAACTTAGATTAACTGATGGAATTTGACACAACATACGGACGTTTAAAGCATGATGTCCAGGTTCGGGAGAATACTTTGGTTATAAAATGGGCATGAAATCAACTACTATCAGGAATCAGAAGAAGGGAATTTACTGTAGGAAGATTTAGGGGTCGACATAGTAATAGAAGCGACGGGAGTGAATGCAACGGCTGAAAATTCGCAGGAACACATCAAAGCTGGTGCGAAAAAAGTTATACTTACGACTCCGGCTGATAAGGAAACGAAAATCATTGTCTTAGGAGTCATTGAGGATGTCATTACACAAGACGACAAACTCCTTTCTTCCGGTTCGTGTACATCAAATGATTTGGCGCCTGTTACAAAAGTTCTGAATGATAAACTTGGAATCGAAACTGTTTATATGAAGGCGGTTAAGGCATACACGCCTTCGCAGTCATTACACGATAGCCCCGGCTCTAAGGATATGCGCCGGGGTAGAGTAGGAGCCATAAATGCTATTCCTACTTCTACCGGGCGCCCAAGGCGGTCGGGAAGGTCATTCCTTCTATAGAAAACAGTATCGATGGATCAGCAACTCGAGTGCCATTTCCTGATGCTGCAATAGTGGAGTTTTATACTACTCTTAAAAAGAAAGTGATGATTGAAGAAGTGAATAAAGCAATGAACGAAGCCGCCAATTCTTCATTCGAATATTCTGAAAACCGATTGTATCTTCGGACGTTATTGGTACTTCTGCAGGAGGAATATTTGACGCCACGTTAACGGATATTATAAAAAATAAAGATACTCAACTTATTAAAACAGTTTCATGGTATGACATTAAGTATGGTTTTGTTTCCAATCTTGTTCGTTTGATAGAATATGTAGCTGAATTATAGAGAAGCAGACGAAAAAAGAGTTGATGAAAAATATCGGCTCTTTTTAAATCTATTATCATAAAATCCAAAGAGATTTCGGTATTACGGTAAAAAATTAAACTACTGGTGGTTCTATTGCAGGAATATTCAATGTATAATAAGTTTACAAAAGGAGTTCGATATGATTATTATTTTAGTTGGCGCCCCGGGATCGGGTAAAGGGACAGTGGCAGAACGCATTCAAAACAAGTATGAATTTCCCATTGTATCCTCGGGGGAAATATTGCGTAACGAAATGAAACAGGAGACGGCAATTGGAAAACAAGTCTTAAGTTATGTATCTTCAGGGAAATTAGTGCCGGATAGAATAATCACCGCACTTATTAAACAAAAAATAAGCAAACATCAGCATAAATGCTCGGTTGTCTTAGATGGTTATCCTCGCAATTTAAACCAGTCATTAGCTTTGGAGGATATAACCCAGACAAAACAGAGAGTATTCTATCTGGATGTTCCAAAGGATATCTTAAAAGAGCGGCTTATAAATCGTGGAAGAACAGACGACACCGAAAAGGTAATCGAACAGCGTTTTGAAGTTTTCTTAAACGAGACCCGACCGATTTTAGATTACTACAAAAGAAGAGACACATTAGTTAGAATAAGTGGAACATCGTCAGATGAAATCTTTCGAAAAATCGATGCACTTTTATCGAAGTAGAGCAGTGCAGTATAATGTATTGCGGATACATTTCTTTCTGATGAATAGTGGATAAAGGAGACCAGGTGAATGAACATATTAGTTGTTGATGACGAGCAGTCGATTCTGGAAATCGTCCAGGCTTATTTAAATGCTGACGGCCATGATGTTTATATAGCATCTACTGGTGAAAAAGCATTTGAAACATTTTATAATCACAGCATTGACTTTATCATCTTAGATATTATGCTGCCGGATTATACTGGCTGGGAGATTTGCGAGAAAATTAGAGAATCGTCGGATGTACCTATTATCTTGCTGACCGCTAAATCGAATGAATCAGACGTTATCAAGGGACTGAAACTTGGGGCAGATGATTACGTCACGAAGCCTTTTAGTCCTAAAGAACTGCTTGCCAGAATCGTAACAGTAATGAGAAGGATGAAAACAGTCAATAATGAGGATAAACTGACTTTTAATAAAGGTGATCTGGTCATCTTCCCTAATACAATGGAAGTAGTTGCGCATGGAGACAATGTGTTATTAACTCACACAGAATTTGAACTTCTGGAGATCATGGCAAGAGAACCGCGTCACGTCTTTTCTCGTGATCAATTGCTTGAAAAGGTAAAAGGACTGGAAGCCACGGCAATGGACAGAGTGATCGACTCCCATATAAAAAATTTGAGAGCAAAAATCGAGAGAGACCCTAAAATACCGATGTATATTGAAACTGTACACGGCAGCGGTTACCGTTTTGGAGTGAATTATGAAGAGAACCTTATTTAGTCATTTATTCATTTATATTCTAAGTGGAAGTATACTCATGATTTCTTTATTCAGTTTTTTGACCTTTCAACTTACTGAAAACAGATTTGATGATTACTTGAGTGACCGTTTTATAAATGAAAGAGAAACAGTCATCGAAACCATCGAAACAGCATATGACGGTGAAAGTCAGTGGGACCGGGAAATACTTTCTGGCGCTATTCAGAATGCCATGCATTCGCATATGTTTGTGCGGATCGTGGATGCAGACGGTAATGAAATAATCAGTCAGTCCTCACCGATGGGACAGCATATGCGGGGCATGCAAATGATTGAAGTGCTGCCTGGGGAAGACTGGTTTGAAGAAGAAGTAGACTTGTTTTCAGGTGAGAATAATATCGGGACAGCATTTATCACTTACCCGGGTTTTCAGGACTATACTTCTGAAGAAGAAGAGTTCATTGAAGATCTGATCCTTTTGATTGCATTGATGGGTCTGCTAACTTTTGTTATTGCCGGGGTTATGGCCTACCTCATATCCAGACGTTTGAGCAGGCCAATTGCAGCGACCAGCGAACGGACACAGCAAATCGCTCAAGGACGGGATATTGGAGAAGCTGAAACCAAAGATGAAAAAATCAGCGAGCTCTTCCAGCTGCAGCAGAGCGTCAATGTTCTAGCCGCTCGGTTAGCCGAGCAGAAAAGAATTCGGAATCAGATGGTTTCGGATCTGGCTCATGAGGTGAGGACGCCTTTGACTACGCTGCAGGGGAATGTTGAGGCCATGCTGGACGGTGTCTGGGAGGTCACGCCTGAACGGCTAAATAGCCTGAATCGTCAGGTCATACGTCTCGCTCATTTAGTCCAGCTGATTGATCAGCTGGACGATACAGAAAACACAAATAAGCAATTGAATCTCGAAACGTTTGATATCAAAGAACTGCTATCTAATATCTCCATCTCATTTGAACCGCAGGTTAATGAAAAGCAGGTGACTCTAAATCTAAAAGCACAGTCGGAAATGATTGAAGCGGATAGAAATAAGCTGGAACAGGTGATAACAAATCTATTAGCCAATGCAGTTAAATTCACACCCGAAGATGGGGAAATCAGTTTAATATCCAAACGCATCAAGAATGAAATTATAATAATGATTCAGGATAACGGGAAGGGGATACCAGAAGATAAGTTAGACTACATTTTTGAGCGCTTTTATCAAGTAGAACCTTCACGGAACAGTAAACTGCAGGGTCAAGGAATCGGTCTGGCAGTTGTAAAAAGCATTATAGATGCACATCAAGGGGATATTAGAGTTGAGAGTGATGAAGGAAGAGGAACTACCTTTACGGTCGTCCTTCCCGAAAGTCAGAAAATATAAAAAGATTGAACTGATATAGAAAAAGGAAGTAGTTTAAAAAACAAACAGTTCTAGGACAAAGTATACTGTTTATACTGATGGGATGTACAGGTAATACGAATCTAACGGGTTCAAAAGTTAAGATAGATATATTAGAAAAAGACGGTAATGAAGTTATTCTGGATGTGGAACAGGACAAGGCATGCCGGAAGCGGTTGTAGTAATAGAAGAAGTTTATACTATAACGGTTGACGCCGTCGACTGTACATCAAATACTGATGTTGGAAGAGTAACTAATCTTATGCTGGTCATAGAAGTCGAACTAAAAACACCTAAGGATCGAGATCTAACGATCATCGTACAATAGTTGTTGGAATAAAAAGAACTCAATGAGTGCTGATTTCCGGCGTATTAATTTATGTATCTATCTAACTTGTAAAGTAACTATTTAAAGTTGCCAGGATAATAAATTTCTATCTTACCTCTTAAGTATGCAATACCGCATTTTATTGCAAACAGTTCGATAATCAACTAGTAGTTGAGAAGGAGCTATTGTGAAGGTATCTGTTTACTCAAGGCACGTAATGTTCGAGTGTGCTGATAAAACCACTGTAGGGATCTTCAACTAATTTTTTCATCGTAGCTATCTTTGAATAATCCATAGATTTATTCTACCTTCTTTATCATCGATTTTTCAAACGATATCCAGGACGCTACCCTCAACGACAATGATAATTGAACCTGACAGTTCATACTTTCTGTAATATTTAAAACGATCCGGAGGGCGACGTGATGTAAACGTTGCCCTCCGGATCGGTTTTCATTTTTTTTAAAGATGAGAAGTCTTTATTACAAAGTAAGCGATGAATAGCTGAGTACCTACAAATAAAAATCGGACACCTCTATAATGAGAAATGTCCGAAGAGTATAATAGACTGAATGTCTAGCGACATTCCACCTGTACCTTTGGATTCCATGGCAAATAAGCCTCCAAGGGTGTATTTTGTCGATTTGGAAGGTAAGTTAAGAGGTAGTCCAGATATTTTCGTGGATGTAATCCGTTGGATTTGGCCGTCTCGACGAGGCTCAAAATAGTCGCAACGGCATGAGCACCCTCAAAAGATTTTGAAAACAGCAAGTTCTTTCTGCCCATAACGAGTGACTTGATGCCACGTTCGGCTAGATTGTTGGATAGCACGAGACGGCCGTCCTTCAGAACGTTCATCATTCGCTCTTTCTGATTCAGCGCTTAGTTGATCGCTGTGCCAAGTTTGCCATGCGCAGTTAGGGATTCACACCAGTCAAAAAACGCCTCAAGCTTCGGCTTCACTAGTTCTAAGCGCTGATCATACCGTTCGCTAACAGATAAGTCCTTGAGGGACTTATCCAACACAAATAACTCGTTACACAGCGTGACTCCCTTATGAGCGACACTCTTACTGGAATAGTTCTTTGGACGGGCGTCATAGAACTTCCGTCTGATATGCGCCAGACAGGCAATCATCGTCATCCCTGGAAGATTGTTGTACCCGGAGAACCCATCACTATGTAGATAGCCAGTGTACTCCTCTAAGAAATCTCTAGGGACAGAGCCGCTGCGTGATGG
>NZ_FOBL01000027.1 GCF_900109825.1 Alkalibacterium putridalgicola
GTCGCAATAGCCGTTTAGTGACCAGTTCATATTATAATTCTTCAGGAAGTAGTCGCAATAGCCGTTTAGTGACCAGTTAATGCTGTAATTCTTCAAGAAGTAGTCGCAATAACCGTTTTAGAGATCCGTTGATACAATAAATTCTAAATTCACCCAAAAGTGACTGCGATACCATGCAATAAGTCATCAGGTTGTTTTTTCTCTCTAAAGGATTTCACAAAAAGCAAAAAGACTGGGGATTCTCTTCCCAGTCTTAATTCTCTGTCACCTTTATTTTCTTAACGTATTTACATAATCAGTCAGTCGGACCATTGCTGTCTTGATATCCTCTAAACTCGATGCGTAGCTGATCCGGAAGTAGCCTTCCCCGGCGGCTCCAAATGCATCGCCGGGGATCATGGCTACGCGGTATCCTTCAGCAAAGCCGTAGCAGAAGTCGTAGCTGCTCATCTTCAGTCCTTTTGGAAGGGCCGCAAAAATATAAAAGGCTCCTTTAGGTTCTGTTACTTCCAGATTCAACTCCTGAAGCGTCTGCATGACGACCCTGCGACGTTCTTTATAAGCAGCCTTCATCGGCAAAGCATCATCCTGACCATTTACCAGTGCTTCGATACCGGCATATTGTGTAACTGTCGAAGCGCTCGTGACCAGCGACTGATGGGTTTTGACAAGTTCAAATGTGATTAGCTCAGGCGCAAAAATGAGTCCTAAACGCCAGCCAGTCATGGCATGTGATTTCGACAGGCCATTAATAACGATCGTCTGATCTCTCAGGTGTTTCCCTAACGAAACATGAGTGTCATCGTAAACCAGTTCACTATATATTTCATCACTGACCGCAAGCATTTTTGGATAGTTTGAAAGAGTGAGAGCGATTCCTTTCACTTCAGCTTCTGTCCACGTTATGCCTGTCGGATTGTTAGGGTAATTCAAAATGATGGCTTTTGGTGTTTTATCCAGAGACTGGATCGTTTTCTCTATCAAGTCAGGCGTGACCATAAAGCCGGTTTCAGATGTGTCCATGTAAACCGGGGTCGCTTGACTCATTTTTACCAGAGAATCGTAAAGAGAAAAGAAAGGCGAGGGGATCAAAACATAGTCTCCAGGATTAAGCAAGGTAAATAGGGTCGTGGCCAATGCCTCGGTGGCGCCAACGGTCGCAATGATTTCTGATTCTGGGTCATAAGACAGTTCGTATTTAGCTGCTGCAAAGGCCGAAGCGGCTTCTCTTAGTTTGATGTCTCCAGCAGTACGGGTATAGAACGAATAATCAGAATCGATCGCTTTTTTAGCAGCTTCCTTGACGTGTTCGGGTGTCGGGAAATCAGGCTGTCCGAGTGTCAGTCGGATCAATGGTTCGAATGTACTGACATGATCATCAAATTGCCTGATTTTAGAAATTTCGAGATTTCTTATCTGGTGATTCAAATTGAAGTGGGTAGTTTTATTCATGTGTTTTTCCTCCTGTATCGTATTAGTTTACCATAATGCAAATTCAATAAAACAGTATAAAATATCGTCATAGTCTCATATAAGACAATAATCGGCTTAAATCACAGCGCATCTAATGTAATTTGGGCTGAAATCTGTTAAAATGTAGAAGTGAAGTGACAAAAGAAGAGAAAGGGGAAAACAAATGAAACCATCCCAACTTATACCTATTATCAGAAGACTGGATGCAATGCGCGAAGATCAGTCGGATGAAGTTCAAGTAAGACGTTTTGAACGAAACGGCCAGGAAAAGTGCATCGTACGCTATGATAATAAATCTAATATGTTTGAACTTGAAGACCGAACGACAGAACAGACTTATGAATTCGATAATATCGATTATGTAGCTGTTGAAATACTTGAACTGGTCCAGCCCGCAACATCTACAGAAGAGTAAGAAGTGCACAAAAGGAAGTGCTTTGTGTGCTTCCTTTTTTTTAGAAACTCCCCTTTCGTGCATGTTGATTTCAGTCAGGAGGGAAAATATGCTGAGTAGTTTTAAGCCAACGTGGATGGTTGAATCCATATATCAAATCACCCCGGAACAATTAAAAAGAGAAAATATAAAAGCGGTATTGACCGATCTAGATAACACACTTATTGCCTGGAACAATCCGGAGGCAACGGAAGAAACGATCGCATGGATCAAATTAATGAAAAAGAATGATATCAAAGTGGTCATATTATCCAATAACTCTAGAAAAAGAGTAAAGAAGATCGCAAGTATTCTTGAACTGGATTTTATACCTAGAGCGTTGAAACCATTAACGAGAGGTTTCAAGAAAGCGCTGAAAGACTATTCTTATTCCGAAGAAGAATGGCTGATGGTCGGCGATCAAGTCATCACCGATATCCGAGGAGCTAATAAAGCCGGGATAAGAACGGTATTGGTCAAGCCTATACTAGATTCTGATGCTTGGAATACGCGATTGAACAGGTTCGTGGAGCTGAAAATCATGAACTATCTGATAAAAAAAGATCCCGAAATGAAATGGAGAGATACGATACATGGCAGACGAAGTAAAGAATAATGAACTAAGGTGTATTGGCTGCGGAGCAGTTTTGCAGTCACAAGATGAAACGAAATCGGGTTATCTTCCTGCCTCTGTGCTGGAGAAAAAAAGCGCTGAAGATCTAGTGTACTGCAAACGCTGTTTTCGTCTGAGACATTACAATGAAGTTCAGGACATCGAACTGAGCGATGATGACTTTTTGAACATGCTTCATGAATTGAACGAAGAGAATGCACTCATAGTCAATGTCATTGATTTATTCGATTTTAACGGCAGTATCATCTCGGGGATTCAGAGGTTTGCCGGAAGCAACCCGATCGTTATCGTAGCCAACAAGAGTGATCTGCTGCCTAAATCGCTTGGTGAAGGCAAAATGCGTCAGTGGGTGACAGAGCAGGTCCAAAGCTATGGAATCAGACCACAAAATGTCTATCTGATCAGCGCCTTGAATAAAGCCTCTGTTGAAAAATTTATGGAAGCTCTGGACAAGGAACGTCAAGGGAAAGATGTGTATGTCGTCGGAACGACCAACGTTGGGAAGTCCACACTGATCAATCAGATCATAAACATCGCTACAGATTCAGAAGATACGATCACGACTTCCTATTTCCCAGGGACCACATTGGGTAAAATCGAAATACCCCTGGACGATGAAAAAGTACTTGTAGATACGCCGGGAATCATTCAGAAAAGTCAGTTGTCACACTATTTAGATGCCAAAGATTTAAAGGGCGTGACACCGAGAAAAGAAGTGAAACCGAAAAATTATCAGTTGAACGATAATCAGACATTATTCTTCGGAGGATTGGCTCGCTTTGACTACCTGATGGGTGAAGGAAAAGAATCCTTTGTCTGTTATGTATCCAATGAACTTTATATTCATCGCACAAAAACGGAAAGAGCAGATGAACTGTATGAAAACCAGTTAGGGGAACTGCTGACACCGCCGAATGCTGCTTCGGCTGCTGATTTCCCTGCACTGAAGCGTCATGAATTTAAAATAAAGGAACCCTCTGACATCGTCTTCAGCGGCTTGGGATGGGTTTCGATCGATGCTGTAGATATCACAGTAGCAGGATGGGCACCTCTAGGTGTCGATGTTACCGTGAGGAAACAGCTTATTTAAAGAATTATACTCAGAAAAGAGGATGGATATGAATTTAACAGGTAAACAGAAACGTTTCTTGAGATCAGAAGCAAACAGTCTGACGCCTATTTTCCAAATTGGGAAAAATGGATTAACAGTCGAGATGGTCAGGGAATTTGAAGATTCACTTGAAAATAAGGAATTAATGAAGGTCCAGTTACTTCAGAACACAGAGTGGACAGCCGGTGAAGCTGTCGAGTTTATAGAAGAACATTCAGACATTACTGTCGTGCAGAAAATAGGCAGGGTATTAGTGTTGTTTAAACCTTCTGACAAAGAAAAATATCAGCGCTATTCTTCTCGCCTGCCTAAATCCAATCATTCATAAAGGAGAGAACGAGCGTTGGTCAATAAAGTTGCAAATGTCATCGAACCGGAAGTTCTAAGTGAATTGATCGGGGCACTCCCTAAAAGGAAAATCGGGATTTTGGGCGGAACGTTTAATCCGCCGCATTTGGGACATTTAATTATAGCCGATCAGGTCAAAGACCAGCTTGGCTTAGAAGAGATTCTGTTTATGCCAAGTGCAGAACCACCGCATAAGAAAGAAAAGAAGACCATTGACGCCAGTCATCGGTCAGTTATGCTGACTGAGTCTGTGAAAGACAATGGTTCGTTTTCTGTGGAAAAAGCAGAACTTAAGCGCGGAGGAAAAAGCTACACGTATGATACGATCGTGGAACTTAAAGAAAAGAATCCCGATGTAGAATATTACTTTATTATTGGAGCAGATATGGTTCAGGATTTGAAAAACTGGTATAAAATCGATGAACTTGTAAATATGGTTCAGTTTGTGGCTGTCAACCGTCCCTATTACAGTCTGGAAACTCCCTATCCTGTTATTGGTGTCGATGTACCGAATATTGATATTAGTTCAACGTTGATCCGTCAGAAAGTGAAAGATGGTTGTTCTATTAGATATTTGGTTCCTCCCGAAGTAGAGAATTATATCGAAAGTAAAGGATTATATAAAAATGAAGAAAATTCAGATGGAATACCAGAATAACTATATTCGCTTAAACAGAGAAGAACTGGTTGAACTTATGCATGAATCCATGAGCTATCGCCGATATAAACATGTTTTAAGAGTGGAACAGACAGCTTTATATCTCGCAGATAAATATGACATAGACATGGAGAAAGTCAGCATCGCCGCCTTGGCACATGATTATGCAAAGGAAAGGCCTGATGCTGAAATGCGTGATCTGATCATCAGTGAAAATCTGGAATTGGATATGCTTCAGTTCGGAAGTAATATCTGGCACGGCCCTGTCGGGGCTATACTGATGAAGAACGAATATCAGCTTGAGGATGAAGAGATCCTTGAAGCTATCAAGGCCCATACCATTGGCAGTCCGACAATGGGTGAGGTGGCACAAATCATTTATGTTGCTGACTATATCGAACCCAAACGTTCTCACAGCGGTGTAGACAAAGCACGGAAGCTGGCAGACAAAGATTTGACTAAAACAGTTTCTTACATTACCCGACAAACGCTGAAACATTTAGTCAAAAGAGAAAATAAAATATATCCCAAGGCAGTTGAAACATATAACGCCTGGGTAGTAGACAACTAAGGAGAGAAAATATGAAACAAACACCAATGGAAGTACTAGAATACGTAGTGAAAGCAGCAGATGCCAAACAAGCCGAAGATATCGTTGCGCTTGATATGAAGAATGTTTCACTGCTGGCAGATTATTTCGTTATTCTGCATGCAAATAATGACAGACAGCTTAATGCCATTGCACAAAGCATATTAGATGAAGCTTCTAAGCACGACCAGGACATTAAACGAGTAGAAGGTAAAGATGATGCTAAATGGGTCCTCATTGATTTAGGCGATGTGATCGTTCATTTGTTCAATCAGGAAGAACGTGAATTTTATAAACTGGAACGCTTGTGGTCTGATGCAGATTATGTTGACATAGAGAAATGGCTGGACTAATGACATACAATTGGTTTGCAAAAGTATACGATGACTTGATGGATGACAGCCTTTATGAAAAATGGCTGAACTATACAGAAAAATACATTCCTGAAGGTGAAGCGATACTTGAACTTGGAAGCGGGACGGGCATACTGGGATTGAAGCTGAAAGAAAGCGGATATGATATTACCGGGCTTGACTTGTCTGATGAAATGCTGAGCCTGGCTTATAACCGACAACTCGAAGAAGGTGTGACGTTCCCTCTCATCCAAGGAGATATGAGAGATTTAAAAGATCTGCCTGTGTATGCGAATGTCATCTGCTACAGTGATGCACTTTGCTACATGAAAGATGAAAATGAACTGTATTCAGTGTTTAAAGAAGTTTACAGCAAGCTTGAAAATGAAGGCTTGTTTCTTTTTGACGTCCACTCAACCTATCAGATCGAAGCTTTTCTAAATACGTCTTTTCATGCCGAAACTGATGGTATCGTATTTTTGTGGGACAGCTTTGAAGGAGAAGAACCTTATTCGGTGGAACATGAACTGTCATTTTTTGTGAATAGTGAAGATAACAGTTATGACCGATATGAAGAAACACATAAAGAAAGAACTTATCCGCTGGACATGTATAAAAAGTTAATACAAAAAGCCGGCTTCAACAAGATCGAAGTCTGTGCTGATTTTACAGAAGAAGTAAAAGAGGACAGCCGACGCTGGTTCTTTGCCTGTAAGAAGTAAGGAGTACGTTTATGAAAGTATGTGGAGTCGTTGCGGAATACAATCCGTTTCACAATGGACACTTATATCAGCTTGCAGAAGCCAAAAAGAAGACAGGAGCCGATGTTCTGATCGTAGCGATGTCCGGTAATTTTCTTCAGCGAGGTGAACCGGCTGTTATAGATAAATGGCAGAGAGCTCAAACTGCGCTTAGCCATGGGGCTGATATCGTTCTTGAAATACCTGCTGCCTTCAGTGTTCAGCCAGCTGATCTGTTCGCAAAAGGTGCAGTCGAACTTCTGGATCTTATGGGTATCGATGTTTTAAGCTTTGGAAGTGAATCCGGCGACGGTTCTGATTTTCTATTATCAGCAGCGATGTACCTGGAAAAAGAAGAAGAAATCAATGAACTGTTTAAACGTGAGCAGGAACAAAAACTGACTTATGCCAAAAACATGAGCAGACTTCTTGCGAAATACTTACCGGAAATCAAACTGGATCTTACCCAACCGAACAACATACTCGGATTTGCGTATGCAAAAGAACTGCAGAAGAAAAATAGATCTATCGGTATTCAGACTGTGAGAAGGAAAAGCAGTCATTATCATGATCAGGAAATCGGATCCGGTGACGAAATTGCCAGTGCAACAGCGATAAGGAAAATATTGTCTTCTTCAAAGGAGTGGGAAACTGCCTCCAGTCTTCCATTTCCAGAAGAAACCAAAACCAGTTTAGTTAACAGCAAATTGGTTAAATGGGATGATTTTTTCCCGTATTTGAAATACAGGATAACAACGACTTCACTGGAGGGATTGAGTCAAATCTATTTGATGGAACAAGGTCTGGAGTACAGAGTTAAGGCAGTGATAAAAGAAGCTGAGGATATGGCTGGTTTTCTGACGGCGCTCAAAACTAAACAGCTTTCCTGGACGAGACTTCAGCGCATATGTTTTTATATTCTTCTCGATAAAACAAAAGAAGAAATGGAAAAAAGAATAGACCATCTCAATTTCATCCGGTTGCTCGGATTCAACCGTACCGGACAGACTTATCTAAGTGAGATAAAGCGGCAGTTAGAGATTCCGCTGGTCACTAATGTCAGTCAGAAGAACAGTGCACTGGTTGCACACGATATCACTGTGAGCGAAGTATATAGACTAGCGGAGCATGACAGGATAAAATCTCAGGATTATAAAAGAAAGCCTATAAAAATGGATTGACTTTATCTGTTTAAAATAGTATAATTATTTTTGTTGCTCATTAAGTGAAAACTTTTAAAAGTAATGATGTTTGTGCCTATGACATTGTTTGATAAAAGACGTTAAACACTGAGGTGAAGTCTATGAAAATAAAATGGGCATTAAATGAATTGAAAAAGTATCAGGATTCTCCATTAACATTAAATGGATCGGTCGATTTAGAGGCGTCATTGAAAGAAAGAGACAATGATATAATCGCGGCAAGTCCGGTTTCCCTTCAAGGGATGTTGACTGTTGATGAGAAATCTGTATATTATGTTGATATGACGATGAAAGTGAAAGTGACGTTACCTTCTTCACGTTCGTTAGAACCTGTTGAATTGGTCATGACTATTCCATTTTCAGAGATCTATCTGGCCCCTGACTCTCCTGTTAGTCTGGAACAGTTTGCAGAAGAAGAACTGGCTGAACGCTTGACCACCGATACATTGAATCTCAAGAAGCCGATCGAAGATGCTATATTGACCAGTAAACCCAGTCAAATCTTCACAGCGGAAGAACTTGAATCAGATGATATGCCAAGTGGAAAAGATTGGATAGTTTTACCGGAAGATCAGCATAACAATGATATGCATTCATCTAATGGTGAAGGAGATCCGAGATTTGCAGTACTTAAAGATCTCTTCAAAGAAGATAACGAGTAAGCAATAGAATTCGAAACCTTTTAAGGAGGTGTGTTGGAAAATGGCAGTACCTAAAAGAAGAACTTCTACTAGCAGAAAAGCAAAAAGACGTACTCATATCAAATTGGACCTTCCAAACATGAGTGATTGTCCTAATTGTGGTGAAGTTAAACGTAATCACCACGTATGCCCTTCATGCGGACATTACGCAGGCAAAGAGGTAATCAACAAAGAAGCATAATTTAATCAGTCTTTTGGATGGGTTAAATTGTATAAAAAGTGTTTATGACTTTAGTTCATAAACACTTTTTTGATTTTCTGTATGGTATGATTTACATAAAAAGTGTAACGCCATCTCTATTTGACAAGAAACGGAAGTGAATGTGTGAATACTTTATCGGATATACTCCCATTGCTCGGTTTTTATTCCGTGCCGTTTATTACATTGCTTTTTTCCCGCTGGATCAATAAACAGTTCAAACTGCTGCGGCTTTCGGTGAAAGTAGTGGATCTCATTATCCCGTATATGCTGCTGCTCCTGTTCGCTATGAGTCAATTGTATTTCCCTGTCAATCTCATTCCTTACATCATCCTTATCATTTCAGTACTGGGAATCATTTTAGCCACTTACTTTACTTTTTACAGAAAAGAATTGAAACTCTATCTGTTTTTCCGGATATGGTGGCGGATCGTATTTATAATCTGCCTGATTTTTTATGTCAGTGCAGGAATATGGATGATTTTACTGTGGATGAATTGAACAAAAAGTTAGTCATGAAACTTTAATAAACATGCGTTCCCTAGCCATAAGTATTAATGGCTAGGTTTTTTTTATTTTCCCGTTAAAAATAGATTTTTTCATCAGATCTGATGTGGTGGAAAGTGGGGAATTGTGGTAGACTTTAACATATAAGTGGGGAAGGGGGCAGTGAAATGTTATTAGGTGAATATAAACATTCAATCGATAATAAAGGACGCCTGATCGTCCCCGCAAAATTCAGGGATGATCTCGGAAAAAATTTCATTGTGACCCGAGGATTAGACGGCTGTCTTTTCGGCTATCCCATGGAAGAATGGAAACAGCTCGAAACAAAGCTGAAACAGCTCCCGCTTGCCAAAAAAGAAACGAGAGCGTTTACACGGTTCCTTTATTCAGCAGCTACTGAATGTTCGCTGGATAAACAGGGTCGTATCAATTTGCCAAATACTTTGATCGGACATGCATCACTTGAAAAAACGTGTGTTGTTATAGGCGTATCGGATCGCATAGAAATATGGAGCGAAGATCGATGGACAACCTTTGCAGAAGATGCGAATGAATCATTTGAAGATATAGCTGAAGAAATGATCGATTTTGGCTTCTAACATAAAGTTAACAGAGGAGTATAAAAATGTCAGAATTCAAACATGAAACAGTACTGTTAAATGAAACCGTAGAGGGTCTAGATGTAAAACCGGATGGGGTTTACGTCGACTGTACTTTAGGCGGAGCCGGTCATACAGCCCTAATTTTAAATAAGCTGGGGCCAGAGGGGCATTTATACGCTTTTGATCAAGATATGACTGCTATCGATAACGCCCGCAGTTTATTAGCTGACGAAGTCGAAAGCGGGAAGCTGACATTTATTCATGATAATTTTAGGAATTTAAAAAGTGCCCTTGAAGCAGAAAGTGTTTTTAAGGTTGACGGAATCCTTTACGACTTAGGCGTGTCATCTCCTCAACTGGATGTTACAGAAAGAGGATTCAGCTATCATAAAGATGCCCAGCTGGATATGAGAATGGATCAGACGCAGGAGCTGACGGCTCACGACATCGTTAACAACTGGGAATACAGTGACCTTGTCCGTATATTTTTCCGTTATGGAGAAGAAAAATTCTCAAAACAGATCGCCCGTAAAATAGAAACTAGAAGGGCAGAACAGACGATAGATACCACACACGAACTAGTGGATATAATCAAAGATGCCATTCCGGCACCTGCCCGACGAAAAGGCGGACATCCAGCCAAACGTGTATTTCAGGCTTTGCGTATAGCAGTCAATGATGAACTGGGAGCCCTGGAAGATACTCTTGAACAGGCTGTTGACCTGATCAAGGTCGGTGGACGTATCAGTGCCATAACTTTTCATTCTTTAGAAGACCGTATAGTAAAACAACTGTATAAAAGTTACTCGGAACTCCCGGATTTGCCAAGGGGACTTCCGATCATTCCGGATAACAAACAGCCCATACTAAAGATGGTGAACAGAAAACCGATCCTACCTTCAGCAGAAGAGTTGAATAATAATAACCGCTCACGCAGCGCTAAATTGAGAATTGCTGAAAAACAGAGAGAAAAATAATCACATCTGATAATTCACGGGAAGGAGAGCATTACACATGATGAACGACAACTTAGCTAGACAGCTGGCGAATGAAAATCTGCCATTACAGCAGCCGTCATCGCAGCCGAAAACGAATGAAATTAGAGAGAGCGAAAAAAGATTACATAAAAAAGGCCTGACTCGAATGGAGATGGCCGTCAGTAGTCTGTTCGGAACCATTCTTTTTGTCATGGCAGTTGGACATATCGCCTTATCCATGCAAGTTTCAACGACTAATAGAAGTATCCAGGATATAGAAGCACAGGCCGCGATGGTGCAAGTAGAAAACAGTAATTATGAGCAGAATGTTCAGGAACTTTCACGGTATGACCGAGTGTATTCTATAGCTAAAGAAAATGATCTTAAAATGAATGAAGAACAGATCAGGAATGTATTTAAATGAAACAGATAAAGAGAAAAATAAAAGAATCGAATCCCTTTCGTAATAGAAAATATATAGCGATCATGCTGTATATTTTTTGTTTTATCCTGTTTTTCGGTGTTTTTTCGCGCTTTGCCTGGATAATGGTCACGGGGGAAATCAATGGTGAGAATTTGGTGTCTAATGTACACAAGCTGTACACAAGAAACAATACTCTGCAGGCAAAGCGGGGAACGATTTATGATTCCAGCGGTAATCCGATAGCGATGGATGCCAATTCATATAAAATGATTGCAGTTCTGACAGATGAATGGTCGACACCCAAACGTCCGATTCATGTTCAGGAACCAAAAGCAGTAGCAGAAGTCCTCGCGAAACATTTATCGATGAGTGAAGAAGATCTGCTCGACAGATTGACTATGGATAACAGCCAAGTAGAATTTGGCAGTATTGGACGGAATCTCACATATGAAATAGTCAGTGCGATCGAGGAAGATCTGAAAAAAGAAGAGCTGACAGGAATAACTTTTGAAGAGAAAAAGAGCAGACTATATCCTAATGGCATATTTGCCTCACATACTATAGGATTGGCTCAAAGAGAGAATGGAGAGCAAGAAAGCCAGTCCCTTAAAGGTGTGCTTGGACTGGAAAAGGAATTTGATGAAATATTAAGTGGTGAAGACGGATGGATCGAGTATCAGAGAGACCGTTTCGGCTACGTTATCCCGAATCAGGAAATCGAAGAAGTTCTGCCGACTGATGGAAATGATATTCATTTGACCTTGGATAGACGCATGCAAATATATCTTGAAAGTATCGTGGAAGATGTCAACGAAGAACATTCTCCAGAAGTGCTGACAGCAACGCTGATGCATGCCAAGACAGGAGAAATACTCGCAACGACCCAGCGTCCGACATTCAATGGGACGACCAAGGTAGGGATAGACCAGACATGGCAGAATTATCTGACTGAGTACACATTTGATCCTGGATCTACGATGAAAGTCATGACTCTGGCGGCGGCTATTGAAGAGGGGACATTCAGACCTTACGATTACTACAAGTCAGGAAAGATTCAAGTAGGTGGAGGGACCGTTCATGATGTAAAACCTGAAGGGTGGGGATACATTTCCTATCTGGAGGGACTGGCCCGATCGAGTAACGTGGCTTTTGTACATCAGGTACAGGAGATGGGCTTTGAAACATGGAAACAGTATCTTGACAGTTATGGATTCGGTCAAAAGACGGGTATATCTTTACCGAATGAATACAGTGGATCGAATCCTTATGGTGGGGATCTTCAAAGAATCAACACGTCATTTGGCCAGGGGATTTCAGTAACGCCTGTGCAAATGCTTCGCGCATTTTCTTCCATCACAAATGGAGGGAAGATGGTTGAACCGCATTTAGTCAAGGAAATCATAGATAAAGAAACTGGTGAAGAAAAAGTATTTGAGCCAGAGGGAACCCCGACTCTTATATCAAAAAAGACTGCTGATCAAACACTTGAATATTTGACCGAAACAGTATACAGTGATGTAGGTACGGCCAGAGGTTATGCAGTAGAAGGTTTTGAAATAGCAGCGAAAACAGGAACAGCCCAAATGATTGGAGAAGACGGACGTTACTTATCTGGAGACTCCAATTATGTATACTCTGTCGTTGGTATGGGGCCTGTTGAAGATCCGGAACTTATTTTCTATGTGACTGTCCAGCAGCCTGAACTAAATGGCGCCGGACATGGCAGTCATGTCGTGCAGAAGGTCTTTAATCCGGTAATGAAGCGGGCACTGGAGTATTATTCTTCTGAAGAAACTGAAATGGATTTCGAAGAAGAATCTGAAGTGATGGCAAATGTCATTCAGAAAAACACTCAAGCTGTTATTGATAACTTTAATACAACAGGAAGAGAGATCAGTATCATAGGGTCCGGAGACACGATCGTTCAGCAGCATCCTATCCAGAATGCAGAGTTGAAAGAATCGGATAGGATCATGCTCATGACGAATGGTGCAATGACATTACCTGATTTAACTGGCTGGTCTAAGAGTGATGTATTGAAATTATCGGAACTGACAGGCATTGCAGTAACATTTGAAGGGGAAGGGTTTGTCAATTCACAGACCCTCCCACCGCAGTCTTTTATAGAAAGCGAAACGAAACTTACGGTGACTCTATCACCGAATGAATAATTTTGTTGGAAAGAAAGGAAAAAAATAGTGCAGAGCATTCAATTACTCTATCCGCTTGTTCTGAGTGGATTGATCGTCGCAGGTTTGACACCTGTATTTATCAACATTTTCAAAAAAAAGCAACTGGGACAAACAACACGGGGAGAAGGGCCTTCATGGCATGAAGTGAAATCCGGGACGCCGACTATGGGTGGGGTTTCTATCCTTATAGCTGTTTCGATCGTTGTACTTCTCTTCAGTGTGCTTTTCCCAGTGAACAGTCTGCTGGTCCTGCTGCTGACCTTTATATTACTGGTTTATGGAAGCATCGGATTTATCGATGATTATATTAAAGTAATGATGAAGCGTAATCTGGGACTGACAAGCCTTCAGAAACTGATGGGTCAAATAGTAGCTGCCGTACTGTTTTATATCGGAGTCTCACAGATACTGGATATTCAAAGTGTTGCTTTGCCTTTTGGTGCGGAACTGGATTTAGGATTCCTATATGTATTCTTCATTCTGTTCTGGCTGGTTGGCTTCTCCAACGCAACCAACTTGACTGACGGGATCGACGGGCTGCTGACCACAACAGGATTTATCGCGTATCTCAGTTACACTGTCATTGCGGTCATGCAGGAACAATATGAAGTAGCCATTTTCACAAGTGCCATCCTGGGAGCGTTGATCGGATTCTTTCTGTTCAATAGAAAACCTGCCCAGATTTTTATGGGGGATGTTGGTTCGCTTGCTTTAGGAGCCGGTTTGGCTGCTGTCTCCATCGTCTTGAATCAGGAATGGACGTTGCTGCTGATCGGTCTTATATTCGTCATAGAGACAGCTAGTGTCATGCTGCAGGTGACGTCATTTAAGTTAACAGGTAAACGTTTATTTAAAATGAGTCCGATCCATCATCATTTTGAAATGGTGGGTTGGGGCGAATGGAAAATCGTTATCGTCTTTTCACTGATCACCCTAGTGACTTCTCTGGTGACTCTACTGATCCTCTAAGGGAATGAAGAAAACTGGTAGTAGTTTTTCTACTTCCAGTTTTTTTAAATTCACTGTACACTTATACATAAGTTAGTTATAAAAAATGAGGGGTATTTTTATGAAAAATGAAGACTATTTTAAAAATAAAACTGTCTTGGTTCTAGGGCTGGCTGTTTCAGGTTATAACGCAGCATTATTGCTCGACCAGCTGGGATCTAAGGTTATAGTCAACGATTTTAAAGATTTAAGTGAAAATGAAGAAGCGCAGATTTTGAAAGCTAAAGGGATCGAAGTGATCTCTGGGGGACACCCTTTGGATATCCTGGATAGATCTCTGGATTTTATAGTGAAAAATCCCGGTATACCTTACTCCAACCCTCTGGTCAAGCAGGCAGTGAATAAAAAAATAAAAATCGTCACAGAGGTCGAATTGGCATACTTGATATCTGAAAGTCCGATGATCGCCATTACAGGTACCAATGGTAAAACGACAACGACTATGATGATCGAGAATCTTTTAAATGAGAATCGGTCAAAAGGTAAGGCATACGCAGTGGGGAATATAGGAACACCGGCAAGTCTTGTAGCTCAGGAATCATCGGTAAATGATGATCTGGTTATGGAAGTATCCAGTTTTCAGCTGATGGGTGTGGATAAATTCCATCCTTCGATCGCGGTCATCACTAATATATATTCTGCTCACTTGGATTATCACAAGACCCGTGATGAGTATGTGAATGCAAAGTTAGCCATCACAGAAAATCAGACAGATTCAGACTATATTGTGTTTAATCGAGATCAGGAGGAGCTTACCGATCTGGTCACCAGTACATCCGCTGCAAAACTTGTCCCGTTTTCTCGGAAAAAAGAACTGGGCAAAGGTGCTTATGTAAAAGATAAAATGATCATGTTCAATGGAGAAGAGGTCATGTCGACCGATAAGGTGCTGATCCCAGGAGAACATAATCTGGAGAATGCACTGGCAGCAGTCGCTGTTGCAAAACTTAAAGGTATAGATAACAAAGATATCGAAGCAGCATTCGGACATTTTCAAGGCGTTAAACATCGCATGCAGCTTGTGGATACGGTCGACGGAAGAAAATTCTATAATGATTCTAAAGCAACCAATTCCCTTGCAACGATTCATGCGTTAGAAGGTTTTTCTGACCCTGTCGTTCTTGTTGCGGGTGGACTGGACAGACAAGAATCGCTTGATGATCTGATTCCTCTCTTGAAGGAACACGTTAAAGCTGTGGTGACTTTCGGTGAAACAAAGCATCAGCTTGCCGAGGTAGCGAGAAAGGCTGATATCAGCACCATTATTGTGGTAGATACGGTATCAGAAGCAACCAGACAAGCGTTTGGAACGAGTGAAAAAAAAGATGTCATTTTACTGTCACCTGCCTGTGCAAGCTGGGATCAGTATGCCAATTTCGAAGAACGTGGAAATGACTTCATTCAAACTGTCCAAGAAATCGATCAGTCAGTTAAAGGGGGCTAAGCACTTAGGTGCGTACAAGATGAAAATACTAGTTACAGGTGGAGGCACGGGTGGACATATTTATCCTGCTCTTGCGCTGATGAATAGAATGAAAGAGCTCGATGAAAAAGCCGAATTTTTATATGTGGGGACGCATCGCGGACTGGAAAGTACGATCGTTCCTGATCAGGGATATATGTTTGAACCGCTGAAAGTCGAAGGATTCAAAAGAGACATCAGCTTCAAGGGGATAGCGTATAACTTGAATACAGTGAAACTTTTTCTGTCTTCCGTATTCAAAGCTAAAAAAATAGTGAAACGCTTTGACCCTGATGTCGTTATCGGTACAGGGGGGTATGTCAGTGCTCCAGTATGTTATGCGGCCTCTAAACTGAATGTACCCACACTTATTCATGAACAGAACAGCGTGGTCGGTTTAACAAATAAATTTCTGGCCAGATATGTGTCCACGATCGCCATCTGCTTTGAAGAAGCGCGAGAACAGTTCGGTTCCAGTAAAGATAAAGTCGTGTATACTGGAAACCCAAGGGCTCAGGAAGTAGCGGGTCTTGTTAAAACAGACATATTGAAAAATTATGATCTGGATCCGGATAAACCGACTGTACTTATTTTTGGAGGAAGCCGGGGAGCGTTTAAAATAAATGAAACGGTCCTGGACAGTAGAGATGATCTAATAAACAAGCCATATCAGACGTTATTTATTACGGGAAAACATCACTACACATCGATCATGGAAAAATGGGGAAATGATTTAGTGTCCGAAGAAAAATCAGGCAATGTAAAAATCGTACCTTACATCAATCATTTACCAGAGGTGTTTGCCTCGGTCTCTCTCGTCGTTTCCAGGAGTGGGGCCACGACCCTTGCTGAACTGACATCCTTAGGGATACCGAGTATTCTGATACCGAGTCCGAATGTAACGGAAGATCATCAGACAAAAAATGCCAAAAGTCTTGCAGACAAAGGTGCGGCATTGATGCTGAAAGAACTGGATCTGACTGCTGATAGTCTGGTAGAGAAAATCGATCTGCTTATGAACGACAATCATAAAAGAGATGAAATGAGTCGGGCTTCAAGACAACTAGGTAAACCAAATGCATCCGATCTGATTATCGATACGATTCTGACAGAATTGAAAAGCAAGTTAGTTTAGGAGATAGAAAGATGAGTAAGAACGAGGAAAAACTGACAAAAACTGAAAATGACCGATCAGCTCCTTCATCTTCTGTGGTTTATCTGAAGAATGACAGGAGAAGACTGATAAAATGGGGGATCCTTGTCACGCTGTTTTTTGCCGTGGCGCTTCTTTCACTCTATTTCGTCAGCCCCTATCGTTTAATAGAGAATATTTCTGTTTCAGGATCTGAGGAAGTATATGACCAGGCTGTCCTTGATTCGAGTGGCTTGAGTTCAGGCCAATCTCTTTGGGAGAAATATCTTAAGAAAAATGAAATAGAAGAACATATCGTCGGATCGAATCCCCAGGTCAAAGAAGCGGAATTGACTCTGTCCGGTATACAGGACTTTACAATTGCGATAGAAGAATACACTACAGTGGCGTACTTGTCTAACGATAACACGTATAAAAAAATACTGGAAAATGGAGATATCTTAGACGAATCTGTCCCTCGCCTCAATGCCAGTCAGCCGATACTCAATGATTTTGAGGAAGGTCGTCCGCTGGATCAGATTATCGAAGAGTATGAAAAAGTGGATGACGATGTTAAATCTCTTATTTCAGAAATCGATTTTTTGAACGATGAACGAAATGAACTACTGGTACGTGTCTTTATGAATGATGGTAATGAAGTGCTGGTCAATGTACCGAATTTTTCGGACCGGTTAAATTACTATCTGGATATGAAAGAGGCTGTCGATAATACAGAAGGCTTATTCGATCTGGAAGCAGGTGCTTACTTTATTCCTTTTTCAGCAGAAGAAGAGCCTGAAGAGATAGAAGATTTTGAGTAAAAAGCAGGGGTGAGCAGCTTAATTCACTCTTGCTTTTTTTTTTGAACCCGAATTAATTTCCTTTGTTACATAAAAGTAATCGAAAAATACTGATAAATCAATAAACACTCTTCATTATGGCCGTCATTTTATGGTAAAATGAATTGGAGTAATAACTTTAATAATAAATATAATCTTTAAAAGACAATATGAAGAGTAAGATATTGAAGACAGGAGGTTTCAATAAATTGAAAAATGGTGTTTATACAAGTTTGGATATTGGAACCACTTCAATTAAAGTCATTGTTTCTGAAGTTTTGAATGGTCAGATGAATGTTATTGGAGTTGGAAGTGAACGAACAAACGGTATAAGTAAAGGTTTGATTATCGACATCGATGAAACAGCCCAATCGATAAGAAAAGCTGTCGAGCAAGCTGAAGAAAAAGCGGGAGTTACGATCGATTCTCTGATCGTAGGTGTACCTGCGTTAAATATTGAAATCAATCCCTTTCATGTGAGTGTTGATGTCTCGAGTGCCAATCAGGAAGTCAATGATGAAATCATTGGAAATATGGTCAAACAGATCCGTGATAAAAAGGTTTCATCGGACCAGACACTCTTATCAATAATGATCGAGGAATTTATTGTAGATGGGTTTGACGGAATCAAGGACCCGAGGAAAATGGTCGGAGACCAAGTCGAATGTTATGGGACCGCATTGACAGTATCAAAAACTGTCCTGCATAATATAAAAAAAAGCGTCAATAATGCAGGCTATGCTGTTGATGATCTGCTCTTTCAACCTAAGGCCATGTCTGAACTGATAATGTCTGAGGATGAAAGACGCTTTGGTACGATCCAGATAGATTTAGGAGGCGGACAAGCAACTGTTTCTGCTGTTCATGATCAGCAAGTCAAGTTTTCCACCATAATCAAAGAGGGCGGATCGAATATCACTAAAGATATCTCGGTAGTGCTGAATACCTCGATGAAGAATGCGGAAAAAATCAAAAGAGAAGTTGGCTATGGTTTCATAGATGATGAAGCACTGGAAAATGATCAGTCCATCTCGATAGATGTCGTAGGACAAGATCAGACGGTTCAGGTGAAAGAATCTTATATAGCTGAAATCATTGAAGCTAGAGTTGCTCAGATTTTTGAACAGATCAAAGCAGAACTTGATGCAATCGGTGCACTGGAGCTTCCTGGAGGGATCATCCTGACCGGTGGAACATCGGCGATCCCAAGGATAGAAGAGCTGGCTGAAGAGATTTTTAATGTTCATGTGAAGAAGTATGTGCCTGATTTTATGGGCGTACGCTATCCTTCTTTTACAAATGCAATCTCGTTAGTCCACTACAAAGCAAATATGGATGATATCCATGAAGTAATGAATCATTATGTCTTATTCGATGAGGAGAAGCCGTCTCAGAATATAGTGAAAACTCAGGATACGAGTCCTGCGCAGACGAGTGTTAAATCGAATAAAACAAGTAATGAAAACAGTGAGACCTTTATAGATAAAATCAAAAATTTCTTGACACATTTCTTTGATTAATAACTTATATTTTCTACAGGAGGATAAAATAGTATGGATTTAGAATTTGATTCTTTTGCTGCAAATGGAGCAAAACTAAAAGTAATTGGTGTTGGTGGAGCAGGTGGTAATGCTGTCAACCGTATGATCGAAGACGGCGTACAGGGTGTTGAATTCATCGTTGCAAACACAGACCTGCAGGCGCTGGATATGATGAGTGCAGAAACTAAAATTCAGCTTGGACCAAAATTGACTCGTGGCCTGGGTGCCGGTGCTAATCCGGAAGTTGGAAGAAAATCTGCAGAAGAAAGTGAAGAAGCCATTGCAGAAGCACTCAGTGGAGCAGACATGGTTTTCGTCACTGCCGGAATGGGCGGAGGCACAGGAACAGGCGCAGCTGGAATCGTTGCAAGAATAGCCAAAGAACAGGGCGCATTGACTGTTGGTGTGATCACGCGTCCCTTTACTTTTGAGGGTCCTAAAAAAGGACGTTTTGCAGCTGAGGGTATAGCCTCTATGCGTGAGCATGTCGACACGTTAGTCACCATCTCCAATAACCGACTGCTTGAAATCGTAGACAAGAAAACGCCTATGATGGAAGCCTTCAGAGAAGCCGATAACGTATTGAGACAAGGGGTCCAGGGGATCTCAGATCTAATTACGAATCCGGGATATGTAAACCTTGACTTTGCAGACGTAAAAACGGTAATGGAAAACCAAGGATCCGCATTGATGGGTATCGGAACAGCTACTGGAGAAAACAGAACAGCGGAAGCGACTAAAAAAGCAATCTCTTCACCATTGCTTGAAGTTTCACTGGATGGAGCAGAGAATGTACTGCTGAACATCACGGGCGGTTCTGACTTGACGTTATTTGAAGCGCAAGACGCATCTGACATTGTATCAGCTGCTGCAACAAATGAAGTGAATATCATTTTTGGTACGTCGGTCAATGAAGAATTGGGTGATGAAGTTGTCGTCACTGTTATTGCCACTGGTATCGATCCTGAAAAACGAGGTTCTCAGTCAAAACAGGCAAAACAGAAAACGTCCAGACAGGCACCGGCTGCCAGTTCAGAAAAAGACCCATTCGGCAACTGGGACATCCGAAAAGAACCAAACCTTAGAGATCGCCACAATGCTGATTTAGATGAAAAAGCGGAAAGCAGATCAGAAGCATCTAAAAATCTTTTTGATCGTGAAGATCAGTCGGAAGATAATTCCAGCGATGAGGAAATGGACACACCGCCTTTCTTTAGAAGAAGACGGAAATAATTCATTTGAAAGGAAGAGTATAAATGAGTTTAAAGGATAAGTTCAATGATTATTTTTCTCTGAATGATACAGATGATGATTTGGAATATGAGACATCAGCCATGCCAGTTAAAACAGAGACAAAAAAATCATCCGCTCCTTTAGCAGCGGAAAACAAAAAAGTCAGCCATAAAGGATCAAATCAGAATATTGTTGCGATCAATAAGCAGCAGGCAATAAAAAAACCTAGAATCAAAGTGGTTGAACCTCGTTTATACTCAGAAGTTCAATCGATTGCTGATACACTTCTGAATAACCAGTCTGTTATTTTAAATTTCAGACGGATGGAAAAAGAGCAGGCCAAAAAGATGCTGGATTTCTTGATGGGAACCACTTATGCCATTAAGGGAGACATTCAACGTCTGGGTGAAGAGATATTCATCTGCACACCGCAGTCATTTGAAGTCGATGGTTCAGAACTGCAGGCATTAAAAAATACAGATTTTTAATTAGAATGGAGTTCCAAAAGTTACTATGTTAGTACAAATATTATCCGCAGTCTATAGATTGATCATGCAAGGGATCGATCTTTATAGAATTGCACTCGTTGTTTATTTCTTATTATCCTGGATGCCTGGCGGTTACCAGTCTAAACTTGGACAGTTTCTTATTCGAATCTGCGAGCCTTATGTTGGGATTTTCCGACAATTCGTTCCGCCTATCGGTATGATCAGTTTAGCAGGAATCGTGGCATTCTTTGCCCTGACATTTATAGAGTACGGCGTGACCGCTGTATTTCAGCTTATTTTTAATCTTTTAATATAAACGGGATGAGGATCAGATGGAAGATTTATACCAGCATTTCAGAGAAGACGAAAAATATTTTATTGATCAAGTCCTGGACTGGGTCCAGCAGGTAGAATTTCAATATTCTCCCTATCTCAGCCCGTTCTTAGATCCCAGAGAACAATATATCGTGGAATCGATCATAGGCCAGCACAGCGAAGTAAAAGCAGAAGCGTTTGGTGGGTACGAAGCAGCTGAAAGAAAACGGCTGTTTCTTTCTCCCTCATATTTTGAACCTTCACAAGATGACTTTGAGATAACAATAACTGAGATCCGCTATCCTAAAAAGTTTGCTCATCTGTCACATGGTAAAATCCTTGGGACTCTTATGGGGACGGGCATCAAGCGGGAAATGATCGGTGATATTATCACAGACGGTGAAGACTGGCAGTTTTTTGCAGATGCAGCTATCATGCAGTACCTGCTTACATCTGTAACTAAAATCGGCAATATAACTATACAACTGGAAGAAGTGCCTTATACAGATATCCTTCTTCCAAAAGATTCATGGGATGAACGATATGAAATCGTCTCTTCTTTAAGGCTGGATGTTGTATTAGCTAACGTCTTCCATATTTCCAGACAAAAGTCAAAAGAATTGATTTCATCTGGTAAAGTAAAAGTGAACTGGAATGAAACGGAAAGACCGGATGTTGTTTTAGGAATCCATGATGTCCTATCTATACGTGGATATGGTAGAATTCGAATAGAAGCAATAGAAGGAAAAACAAAAAAAGAGAAAATCAGATTAAAATTAGGCGTTCTTGATCGAAACAGGTAACGATTTAGATTTTCAATAGTTTTAATATACTGAAAAAATAATTTTGGAATAAAATAATTATGGAGGTGTCTTTCCATGGCGTTAACACCAATGGATATACATAACAAAGAATTCCCAGTTAGAATGAGAGGGTATGATCAGGATGAGGTCAATGACTATCTTGATCAGATCATAAAAGACTATGAAATGCTTTTAAAGCAGAAAAAAGAAACAGAAAAAAAATTGGATTTGGCTGAAGAAAAACTGGCTAATTATGATCAGATGCATGATTCTTTGAATAAATCGATCCTTGTAGCTCAGGAAGCGGCGGACAGATTAAAACTCAATGCTGAAAAAGAAGCTGAAATGATTGCAAAAGAAGCAAATACAGAAGCGTCTAACCTGAAACATGATGCTGAAAACAATGCAGATGAGCTATTGAAAGATGCAGTGAATAAAGCACGCAAAATCGAACAGGAAACAGAAGAGCTTAGAAAACAGAGCAGAATCTTTAGACAAAGGCTTCAATTAATGATAGAATCTCAATTGGAGTTAGTAAAAAAAGAAGAGTGGGATGATATTTTACAGCCACCCGCTTCAGAACAGCCTGAAATAGAAACAATCAAAGAAGTGAAAAAAGAACTGGATGAAAAAGACGGCGAAGAAACTGCAGATCTGAAACATGACTCTGAACCTTCAGTGTCCGTGGAAGAAGAATATGAAGAAGGCATGACGCCGGCAGTTGAACTTCCATAACAGAATAAGTAAAAGAATCTTGAACCACCTTTTTTAGTGAAAGCTTTACAGAGAGTCAAATAATGCTGAGATTTTGACAAGTGGAAACTTTGATCGATCATTCAAGTTAACGGATAATGAATAAAGTAGTTATTCGCGCTTTCCCGCGTTAAAGGACCGAGGAAAAGTTAATAAACTTTTCAAACTAAGGTGGTACCACGAAGATTTCGTCCTTTCGGATGGGATCTTTTTTTTGCATCAAAAAATTTAAAATCGAGGGTGATGAAATGGAAATGAAAGAAACCTTGAATTTGCTTAAAACGAAGTTTCCAATGCGGGCAAATTTACCAAATAAAGAACCAGAAAGACAACAGGAATGGAAAGAACAGGATATTTACGGCCAGAGACAGGAACTGAACAAAGACAAACCTTCTTTTATCCTGCATGACGGACCTCCTTATGCGAATGGAAATATCCATATCGGTCATGCGTTGAATAAAATTTCAAAAGATATTATTGTCAGATACAAGTCTATGTCAGGTTTCCGTTCACCCTATGTACCAGGATGGGATACACACGGACTACCTATTGAACAGGCCCTTACAAATACAGGGGTGGACAGAAAATCAATGTCTGTGGCGGAGTTCAGAAAACTCTGTGAAGACTATGCCTGGAAGCAGATCAATAAACAGCGTGATGACTTTAAACGCTTAGGTGTGGCCGGGGAATGGGACAATCCTTATGTGACGCTAACGAAAGATTATGAAGCGGAACAGATCCGTGTATTCGGAAAAATGGCAGAAAAAGGTTATATCTACAGAGGATTGAAACCTATATACTGGTCTCCTTCAAGTGAATCTGCACTGGCTGAAGCGGAAATCGAATATCATGATGTACGTTCTCCAAATATCTATGTAGCCTTTAATGTCAACGATGGCAAGTCTGTCCTTGACAATGACACATCTTTCGTAATCTGGACGACGACACCGTGGACACTGCCGGCTAACTTAGCTATTGCTGTAAAACCCGATGCCACTTACGGTGTCTATGAAGCGGACGGTAGAAAATTCGTCGTTGCAGCTGAGCTTGCAGATAAAGTAGCTGAAACGCTGGAGTGGAACGAGGTAAAACTGGTAAAAGAAATTCCTGGTAAAGACCTGGAAGGCATCACGGCCAGTCATCCATTCTATGACAGAGACTCACTGCTGATCTTGGGAGACCACGTTACATTGGAAGATGGTACGGGCTTAGTCCACACTGCTCCCGGACATGGTGAAGATGACTATATCGTCTGTCAGAACTACGATCTGCCAGTCCTTTCGCCAGTTGACGGAAAAGGATTGTTTACAGATGAAGCGCCTGGATTAGAGGGGATCTTCTATGACAAAGCAAATAAGACGATCACTGAATGGCTGGATGAAAATAATGCGCTATTGAAACTCGATTTCTTCACGCATAGTTATCCGCATGACTGGCGTACTAAAAAACCGGTCATCTTCAGAGCGACACCACAATGGTTTGCTTCGATCAAAGATTTCAGGCAAGATATTCTTGAAGCAGTCGAAGAGGTAGACTGGTTGCAGCCTTGGGGCATGCAGCGTATCTATAACATGGTCAGAGATCGTGGCGACTGGGTCATTTCGCGACAACGTGCCTGGGGAGTCCCACTGCCTATTTTCTATGGTGAAAACGGCGAACCGATCATTACACCAGAATTAACTGAACATGTTGCTGAATTGTTTGCCGAACATGGGTCCAATGTCTGGTTTGAAAGAGAAGCTAAAGACCTCCTGCCTGATGGCTTTGAGCATCCTTCCAGTCCTAACGGCCAGTTTGAAAAAGAGACCGACATCATGGATGTCTGGTTTGATTCTGGATCATCCCATCATGCAGTGCTTCGTCAGCGGGATAATCTGGAATTTCCGGCGGATATGTATCTGGAAGGATCCGACCAGTACCGAGGATGGTTCAACTCCAGTCTAACGACTTCAGTAGCCATAAACGGGGTGCCACCGTACAAATCAGTCTTGTCACAAGGCATGGTCCTGGATGGTGCCGGCAAGAAAATGAGTAAATCCATCGGGAATGTCATTGATCCAAACAAGGTGATCAAACAGATGGGTGCCGATTTGATCCGGTTATGGGTGTCGAGTGTCGATACGCAAGCGGATGTCAGAGTAAGTATGGATATCCTGAAACAAGTATCAGAAGTCTATAGAAAAATCAGAAACACGATCCGATTCCTGATTCAAAATACAGAGGACTTTGATTTCAATAAAGATGGCATAGCCTACGAAGACTTAAGACCTGTAGACCAGTATCTAATGAATAAACTCAATCTAACTGTTGAACATGTGATCGACGGTTACGAGCGTTACAATTTCTCAGATATCTTTAAAGAAATCAATCATTTCCTGACACTGGACGTCTCTAATTTCTATGCAAACTTTGCAAAAGATATCCTTTATATCGATGCACCGGAAGCGTATGACAGACGAGCAATGCAGACTGTCTTTTATCATATCGTTAGAGATCTGACTAAACTGCTGACTCCGATCCTGCCTCATACAGCTGAAGAAATCTGGAGCTATCTTGAAGAAGAGGAAAGCTATGTTCAGTTAGCCGAATTCCCGGAAGTTAAAGAATATGACAATTCAAAAGAACTTCTGGATCAGTGGAGCCGATTCATGTCGCTGCGGGATAACGTATTGAAAGCAAACGAAGTAGCACGTGAAAATAAAATCATCGGTAAAGATTTTGAAGCAAAAACGACGATTTATGCATCACAGTCTGTGAAAAATCTGCTGGATAGCCTGAACAGTGATATCAGACAAATACTGATCGCTTCTGAAATCAACATTAAAGATTTAGAAGAGAAACCTGAAGACGAACGCATTTTAGATTTTGAAAATGTATCGATCCTTGTAGAAAGAATGCAGGGAGACGTATGTACACGCTGCCGTATAACAACTGAATACAGCATCAAGCTTTCTGAAGATGAATACCTGTGCCAGCGTTGTCATGATATTTGTGAAGAACATTATCCTGAAGTGTTGAACAACAATTAAACTGTAGTGGAACATTTCCTGTTGAATTAACAGGAAATGTTCTTTTTTTATGCATTAATGTATTGAAATAAAACGGTTTCTTTTGTATAATTTGATTGTGATAGAAAGTGAAAAAGACGATATAATACATTTGTATCATGTTTCATGTCTGTTGCAATATATTTTTGGGAGGATATACAATGGTTGAAGGTACAGTAAAGTGGTTTAATGCAGAAAAAGGTTTCGGTTTTATTGAAGTTGAAGGACAGGAAGATGTCTTTGTTCATTTCAGCGCAATCAACAGCGAAGGCTACAAGTCATTAGATGACGGCCAGGCAGTAGAATTTGAAATCGTTGACGGCGAAAGAGGCCCTCAAGCTGCAAACGTAAATAAAATATAAAAGAAAAAGACTTCCTCAAAACGAGGAAGTCTTTTTTAGTAATTGGAAAAGATTATAAACGGCTGGCAATCAGGTCATACAAGAATACGATCAGGATCGCGCCGACGATAGCTGGTATAATGTAGAAATCAGCTAATTGTGGGCCCCACTGGAACAATGCATGGCCTGCCCATGCACCAATAAAACCTATAATAATGTTACCAATAATACCGCCTGGAACATCGGTACCAACAATAGCCTGGCCGATTGCACCAATGATGCCTCCAACTATAAGTGACCAAATAAATCCTAACATACTTATCTCTCCTCTTTCTTTATTATGATCTTACAAATAAAGTATAGGACACTGTCACATTTTGTTCAAATATTTTGACTTATTGATTTACTGATTATTGGTATCACTAGGTTCAGTCAGCTTGAGCAACTGATCTCTCAAGCGGCTTTCCAGTTGGGTAAGCTGCACTTCAGCCTCTTTACGTTTTGAACGTCCTTCTTTTTGTATGTTCAAGGTTTCTTCCAGCGTTTCCACTAAATCTGACTGTGTCTTTTCAAGCGTTTCGATATCGATAATACTGCGTTCGTTTTCTCTTGCTGTTTCGATAGAAGACTGTTTGAGCATTTCAGAATTTTTCGTCAAGAGATCATTGGTGGTCTCAGACACTTGTCTCTGTGCTGTGACAGCTTCTTTCTGTCGAAGAAGAGTCAAAGCCACCACGATCTGATTTTTCCATAAAGGAATAGCTGTGTTGATCGAAGTCTGTATTTTCTCGGATAAAGCCTGATTCGTGTTCTGGATAAGACGAATCTGCGGTGCCTGCTGAATAGTCATCTGACGTGCTGTTTTCAAGTCATACAGACGTTTATCCAGACGATTTTGAAATTGGTTCAAGTCATTGACTTTTTGAACGTCCATCTGATTATTGCTGGTCTCAGCATGTTCAATGGCTTTTGGGATGATCTCGTTCTGCAGTTCTTCCATCTTGACTTCGCCGGCAGCAATATACACATTCAGCGCTTCAAAGTAATCGTAGTTTTTGTCGTACAGTTCTTCAAGCATTTCGTTGTCTTTTAAGAGAAGTTCTCGCTCTTTATCGAGCTTGACGGCTATCTTATCGACCTGGGCACCGATCTTCTGATACTTGGCTGTGGTTTCGTAGATCGACCGATTGATTTTTCTGAATATTTTTTTGAAGAGATTCTTGTTCTCAGCCTTCAGTTCATTTGGGTCGGCTTCATTTAAACGGAACATCAAATCGTTAAGTGTTTCTCCAATATGATTGGTTTCCTGATTCTGAACATGATTTAAAACACTGTGAGAAAATTCGCCCAATTTCTGCTGCGCCTGAGCACCATAATTGAGTAGTGAATCTGTGTCTGATATATCGATCTGTTTAGCCAGCTCATAGGCCTGGTTCCTGCGCTGTTCGCTGAGTGTATCGATGACTTTTTTTGATTCAGTCTTTTTTACCAAAGGCTGTTTTGTTTTTTTTGATTCATTGATTCCGGACTGTTCAGAGCCGAAGGGGTCGGCCAGTAAATCATCGATTTCTGCAGATTTTTGAGTATCAAACTGATTTTCATGATTAGTTGACATAGTTTGCACCTCTTATAAGTAGTCTGTTGGATAAGCTGATCGTCACTTTATATCGTTTTATCGAATATCTGGTCATCTGATTTGTCTTTATTGAACGTACGTTTTGCTAATTCTACTTCCACTGACATATCCTGAATATCATCTGCTTTAAATTTTACATAATCTTCAGCAATCAGTTCACACATCTTGTCAATTGTATTTGCTGACTTTTCAAGAATATCGTAGGTGGTTTTGCTTTTAGCTTTATGCCCTTCGATTTCGACATATTTTTCAGATAGATCTGCCAGTGAAGGGAGATGGACGTAAAGAAATTTATCGACATCATGCAGTCTGTTTGGCTCCTGCGTGATGTTTTTAAATAATTCTTTGGCCAGCGAGACAGTATTGTTGCGGTGTTCGATCGCTCTCAGTTTACCGGATCGCTGCATATTCTGTTCAATAGTGATGATCTGTTGTTGAGCCTGAAACATTGTGCGTCTGAAATAATCGATATCTTCTTTCGATAATCCTTTTGAAGAATAGAATTCTTCCTTTTCTTTAGTCAGCCGGGGAAGCTTTTCTTTAGTATTTCCTCGAGAGTTTTTAGTCAAAACGTTTAACAGCAGTACACCGATCCCGATGCTCAATAAAAAGGAAATCAGGATATTGACTTCAAACCCCACCAGCAGTAAAAAGATGAACATGATTATAAATAAGATGAACGCGTAAGTTAAGTTTAAGCGTGTATTTGATTGTTTCATTTAAATCCTCCATTCCATTTAAGTGATAAATTTCTTCTACCCTAATAATATCATAAATGATGAATTTTTTTATATAAGACCTTAGATGGATTTATAAAGTTAAAATTCAAAACAGGATGAAAATCTTAAGTAAATAAGTTATGATAAAAAATATAACTAAGGAGATGACTTCATGGAGTTCTACGAAGAAACAATAAAGAGTACATCGATATACAAAGGAAATGTGACTGAATATATTGTCGAGGACGTGAAACTGCCAAACGGAGAAATGTCTCAGAGAGAGATCGTTCGTCATGACGGTGCTGCAGCTGTTCTGCCTTTTACCAAGGCAGGCGAACTGATATTGGTTAAACAGTACCGCAAGGCTATCGATCAGTTGAGTATAGAGATACCGGCTGGATTAAAGGATAAAACTGACGGCGACGGACTGGAGACCGCCAAACGCGAGCTGGAAGAAGAAACGGGTTATAACGCGGAAAACTGGAAATTCATCACGTCTTTTTACAGTACTCCGGGTTTCACTGATGAATTTTTAGAGATATATGAAGCCACTGGTTTATATCTGGCTGAGAATCCCTTGAGCCTGGATGAAGACGAGACGGTCGAAGTGGTTGTCGCAACTTATGATGAAGCCTGGGAGTTTTATCATAAGGGTTTGCTGAGAGATTCGAAGACTGTTTTTGCCCTGTTTTACTGGAAAATGAAAAAATTAGAAAGAGAGCTAGGGAAATAATCATGTCATCAAGAATACAAAAGAAAGAAGAAGAAAAGATAAAAGAAAAAGAAAGAAAGAAAATAAGCAGGAAAAAAAGAAAAGAGAAGAAGAACAAAGAAAGGAAACTGAATAAAACGGGACGTACAGCTAAAAAGCGGTCAAAAGAAATGGACAGGTATCGACTGGTTGAAAAGCGTCTGAACCTGGCGATCATCATTGTCGCATTACTGCTGCTGATCGTTTTGTCCTATGTTTTCTTTATATAATAGACGAGGAAGGTATAATATGAAAATCGGTATCATTGCTGCTATGGAACAAGAAGCACGTGAAATCATCAGTAAACTAGAAAGTCCTAAGGAAACGACCAAAGCAAATCAGCATTTTTATGAAGGGAAAATCAATGAGGTTCCGATCGTCCTTGTGCGATCCGGTATCGGGAAAGTCAATGCCGCCATTGCAGCGACATTATTGATCGAAGTGTATAAAGTGGAGGCTGTCATTAACACAGGATCTGCAGGTGGAATCGGAGACGGATTGACTGTGGAAGATCTGGTCATCTCAAGAGAGCTCTCATATAACGATGCGGATGCCCGGGCTTTTGGATATGATTTTGGTCAGATACCACAAATGCCCAGCAGATATACATCAGATCAGCCACTCGTGGAAGTTTTCAAGCAGGCCGCTCTAAAGAAGAACTGGACCATTAAAGAAGGACTAATCGTCACAGGGGATTCCTTTATCAGTGACCGTAAAAAAGTCGCGGAGATCCGGGAACAGTTTACTGATGTCCTGGTAACTGAAATGGAAGGCGCCGCGATAGCGCAAACCTGTTATCAGTTTGATATTCCATTTGTAGTTATTCGTGCTGTGTCTGATGTTTCTGACGAAGAAGCCTCACTCTCCTTTGATGAATTCATCGAGAAAGTCGGGAAAAAATCAGCAGAAACCGTGCTGGAATTTATTTCTCTGGTAAACTAAGCAATTTAATAGATTTATAATAAGCAAGTATAATACAGACAGGCTTTCGGTATCCTTTTGTCGAGAGTCTGTTCTTTTTTTGGTACAATAGCGAGTGAACTCAAGGAGGCAAGAAGATGAAAAATTATTTTGAAAAATCAGATTTTGATTTGTTCGATATTAACGGACTGGACGAACGGATGCATGTCATCAGAGAATCTATCCAGCCAGTGTTCCAGCATTTCGGTGATACTTACATAGATCATGTAAATAAATACACCGGTTTTGAAGGAAGCTTTCATATAGCACAACATAGAAGACGCACAACAAACCCACCCGAATCGACTTGGAGCGCTCTAGGAGGCAATAAGCGCGGATATAAAAAATACCCGCATATCCAGATCGGTATCAATGAAGAGTATATTTTTATGTTTCTTTCGCTGGTCGATAACCCCAAACATGAAAAACTGATGGCCGAGTATCTTTTATCTCATCCTGCATTGTGGAATGATCTGCCCGAAGATTACTATGTCTCCGGAGATCATACCAAGACAGCCGTAAACAAAGCAGAAGAAGAGATGATCGAAAAAACGCTGCACCGCCTGGTCAAAGTTAAAAAAGGCGAGATCATGCTGGGACGTATCATCAGACCGGATAACGACGTGCTGGGGGATGGCGAAAAACAGGAAACATTCTTTAAAGAGACCTTGGATGTCCTCCTTCCTGTATATAAGGAATTACTGGATCTTTATCAAGAAGAGGAGAGAAAATGAAAACTGAAAAAGAAAAAATGACCGGCGGAGAAATGTACAGACCTGATGACCAGCAATTAGTAAAAGAGAGAAGGGCTGCTCATCTGAAGGCGCAGGCATTTAACCGTGCGGAGACAGATCAGGAGAGACAGGAAATCATTAAAGAGCTGTTCGGGAGTACAGGAGAAAACATCACAGTGGAACCGACTTTCAGAACGGACTATGGACAGAACATCCATGTAGGAGAAAATTTCTATGCCAATTTCAATTGTGTCTTTCTAGACGTCTGTCCGATCAGAATCGGAAAAAATGCGATGCTAGGACCCGGAGTCAGCTTAGTAACACCAGAGCATCCATTAGAAGCAGAAGCCCGGAATTCCGGCTATGAATTCGGTAGGCCGATAGTGATCGGAGACAACTGCTGGATCGGTACAAATGCAACCATCGTCGGTGGAGTGACACTTGGCGATAATGTGGTTGTGGCAGCCGGGGCTGTCGTAAAAAAATCATTTCCAGATAATGTTATTATCGGGGGAGTTCCGGCTGGAATCATCCGGACGATCGATAATGATTAGGGTATAAAGGGTCATAGATTCATTATTTAATGTTATGTACACGAGTTTTCTGCATATCTTTAGACATTTTTTGCTTGTTTAGATATGATGTAAGTATAGAACTCTTCTTAAACTGCTTTGAATAAATGGGCAGTTATGAAGAAAATAATGAATGGAAGGTGAAGCACATGAAAGAACTGTTTACATTTCCAACTGATGAACTTCTGCAAGAAAATGAGGTCGTAGTATCGATATCGCTTAACTCTGAATCAAACTCTTTTGAAACAGAAGCTAATCAGATTCAATTTCAAAATTTATTAAAAGAAGCTAAAGAGAAACTCTGTGAAAAATATGACGAAAAATATTGTGATTCATTACTTGAAAAAGTCGAAGGACTTAGAACAAATACTGATTTCTGGAGAAAGGTGACGGATAGTGTAATCATCTATATTACTCCCGATGATGTGTATTACTATAGACTAAGTGTCCCTGTCCACAATGGAACAGTGGTATCTGACCAGGCTTATATTTTACCCCTGATTTCAAACTTTCAATACATCAGTTACTATCATTTACTGTGCCTGAATCATGATAAATTCAGATTGTTCAATGGTCGCGGTAATAAAGTTCAGGAAATTGAATTGCCTGAAGATGCACCAACGACATTGACTAAAGCATTGGGTGAAGAGCTGACAGGCGGCGCATTGAATGTTGCTGATTATGCTGGCGGTGCAGGAACAGGTATGTTCCACGGTCACAATGAGAAAAGCAACGAGGTGGAAATCGATCAGGTGAACTACTTCAGAGCAGTTGACAAATATATTTATGAGAATTTTTCTAAACCAACTGAACTCCCACTAGTACTGTTTGCTTTACCTGAAAATATTGCTGATTTTGAAAAAATATCCAAAAATGAATTTCTGGATGACACAAAAGTTGAAGCTTCACCAGCCCAACTTTCCGTCAACGACATACAGGATAAAACCAGTGAAGTCGTGAATGAAATCGTCAATAGACGCTACCAGAAACTGGTAGACCGTTACGAAGAAACCACACCGGAATTCAAGCTTGGTGCCCAGTATGCTGACTTGGCAATGGCGAGCATTCAAGGGAAAATCGATACACTACTACTGGAAGACCATTATCAGGTACACGGTCGTATCGATGAGAATGGACAATACCACGAAGGAACGGAAACGAATATTTACGTCAATCAGCTTGTCCACAACGTTTTGAAAACGAACGGTCAGGTATATGTACTGAAAACGGCCAGCATGCCATCAGATACAGGTATCGCTGCTCTGTTAAGATTCTAGGTCCAGACACTATTTGAATGATTAAAAAGAAACCTCTCAAAATCAGATACACTTCTGGTTTTGAGAGGTTCTTTAATTAGAAGACTATTGTGTGTTGACTATTCGGTTTAATACAGGTATACTAGAAGTTGTGTAAAATACCGCAGCAGAAAGTGGTAACCGCGTCAACAGTTTCTTGCCATGTTAGTTATGAGCGCAATTGTGTAACCAGCGGCTGCAAAGGTGAAGATTGAAAAGAAACTGCACGTATTACTGAGCTTTCACACGTTATTTTACTCCATATACTATAACAATGGAGGAATTTTATTATGTCAAGATATACAGGACCATCATGGAAAAAATCAAGACGTTTAGGTATTTCTTTAACAGGAACTGGTAAAGAAATCGCACGTCGTCCTTACGCACCTGGTCAACACGGACCTACAGCCCGTATCAAATTATCAGAATACGGACTACAATTAAAAGAAAAACAAAAATTACGTTTCATGTATGGATTAAATGAACGTCAATTCTTTAACTTGTTTACAGAAGCAGGTAAAATTCGTGAAGGAAAACACGGTGTCAACTTCATGATCTTACTTGAACAACGTCTGGATAACGTCGTTTACAGACTTGGTCTGGCAACAACTCGTCGTCAAGCACGTCAATTAGTAAACCACGGACACATCACTGTTAACGGTAAACGCGTTGATATCCCATCATTCCGCGTATCAGTTAATGATGTCGTTGGTGTTAGAGAAAAATCTAGAGACATGAAAATCATCAAAGAATCTGTCGAATCATTATTTGGTCGTCCGGACTTTATTTCATTCGATGATGAAAAATTAGAAGGAACACTTACACGTTTACCATTACGTGAAGAAATGCCTGCTGAAATCGAAGAAGCATTTATCGTTGAGTACTACAACAGATAATAAAAGACAAGATAATAATGAAAAGGCTGAGACATTCAAATGTCTTAGCCTTTTTTTGAGCCAGCAGGATAGCTAAACTAGTTTTATCATCTTAAAATAACTATCTTAATAAACAATAAGATTGCTCCGCAATCTAAACCAGGACAGAAAAATCTTTTTATTTTATAATGGTCTCAGGAAACACCAATCCGACTTCTTAATGGGTTTTGCCGAACCTGTTTAATAAACTGGATGACCGTCTTATCTTTTGCAATAAGCCGAATACATCATTGAATGTGGAAATAAAATTACAACATTTTATAAGACGGTTTGTTTCCTAATTTATAGATGGAGGTTATGGTCATGGAAGTGATGATTGAAACATGTTGTGGTATCGATGTGCATCAGAAATCCATCGTTTGCTGTATTCTTGACGGACCTTTAGATACAAACCGACCTAAAAAAATCCAGAAAACTTTTGGCACTAGAACGGATGAACTTCGAGAGGCCCTTCAGTGGCTGGAAGACCATCACGTCACAGATATATTCATGGAAAGTACGGGACAGTACTGGGTGCCCGTGTTTAATATTTTTTCCGAAGGAACAGGGCAGTTGATTTTGGCTAATCCTCAACACATTAAAAATGTGCCCGGGCGTAAGACAGATATGAAAGATGCCGAATGGATTGCGCAACTCGGCCGTTGCGGCTTGATTCAATCGTCTTACATTCCTGCACCTGTAGTTATGGAACTACGTCTGATGACACGCCGTCGGCTGTCTTATACTCAAAAACGAACACAAGCCAAGAATGAATTGCATAATATCCTTCAACGTTCCAATATCAAACTGACGGGTTACTTGTCTGACATTTTTTCCAAAACAGGACAAGCCTTGCTTCAACTATTTATCAACGGTGAAGTGTTAAGTTTGGCGTCTGTCAGTGCCTGTATGCACGGGAAAGTCAAAGCCTCTCCCGAAGATATCCTCCGCGCGATGGACGGAAAACTATCAGTCACTGATCGACAATTACTCGAGGATTCGCTAGATGAATACCGATTTTACAGTGAAAAGATCCAACAGATCGAAGGCCACATCCGTAAGTATATTCTGCTTCATTTTCCGGAGGAATACGACTTGCTGCTAACGATCCCTGGGATAAAAGAACAGGGTGCCGCTGTTATCTTAGCTGAAATTGGTCCAAATACAGAGGGCTTTAAAACAGTGGGTCACCTCGCTTCATGGGCAGGACTATCCCCTGGATCAAATGAAAGCGCGGGAAAAAAGAAATCGTCGCGAATAACCCCAGGAAATAAGTATTTAAAGACCACACTCATTTCCAGCGGGGGCATCGCCGGTCGATCGAAAGATTTTGCTTTTCGATCAGTGTATTACCGCATTTCCAGTAGAGGATCTAAAATGAAGGCTGTGGTAGCCTGTGGTCATAAGTTACTTCGAATCATTTATAAAATTTTAACGGATAAAGTTCCATATAACGAAAAAAGAGCACTAGGTCTGCGGCAACAGCACCTAGCACTCAACTAAAAAAATAAAAATTTACTTGTATTTATTATAGCATGGGGTGTGTTTTTTGCGCTTTTTTGCATTATTATTTTTCAAATAAAA
>NZ_FOBL01000019.1 GCF_900109825.1 Alkalibacterium putridalgicola
GACGTACTGACGAAGAAACCAGTTTGAGCAAGTCCAATGCGGCTCTCATTGAGCGTGCTCACCGTAAAATCGATTTGAGTGATACCTATAGGATACATCAACAAAAGGAAGCAGGACCTTCACTATGAAGATCCTGCTTCCTTTTGTTTTTAAGTAAACTGTACGAATATATCCAGTCCGAATGGTCCTTCGTCCTCGATGACTGTTTCTGTATTGGGGTCATAAGCCATATAGGGACCACCGGTAACGTATACGAAAGCCGTCAGCAGGTACTTGTCCTGGTAAGACTGCAGGGTCAAAGCCGTGTCTTCCGGAAGAAAACCGAGAGAGATGCCTTCGACTTTCACCAGTGTTTTTCCCTTGTCCTTGTTTACAAAATCAACATTGACTGTCGTGATATTTTCATACTTATAGGTCTGTTTGGATAAAGGAGTCATGTCCTCTTTAGTTTTGCCGGAATAAAAGTTTTTGAAGGGATCTTCCTCGACCATCTTCTCGACGATGCGGTCGACGGTCTCTTCATCTGCTTTCAGGTCTTTTTCGGTGATCTGCATTTCATGTTTAAGCGTATGCTGGTCGTTATCCTGTAACTTATTCTGAGCAGACGTGTCTGCTGTGTCCTTTTTACTTTTAAAAAAATCAAATAGTCCCATGATCAATCTCCTTTTATATGAAGTGCGTGTACTATAAGAATACTGAAAGTGCTTTATTTAGTCAATTAGCAGAGATAAATAAATAGGATACTGCATGAAGTGTTATTAGTTGAAGTTCCAGAGCTGCGGTGACAAACTAAAAGGGTAGAAAGTATTAAAGGAGGAATACTATATGGCAAGAGCGATCAGAATAGAAGAGAACCCGCCTTTCCCAAATCATCCACTGCCGGTGATTTATTATCCTAACGCTTTAACGGATCTGCTGCAAAAGTCAGAGTCACCTGAAAGTATTCTGGATTTTTTCAGTGAGAATGGCTACAGCAACGGCTGGGTGAATGGGATTTATGATTACCATCATTTTCATTCCAATACACATGAGGTGCTGGGGTGCATAGCGGGGCAGTCGACCGTACAGCTGGGAGGCCCGGGTAAAGATGAGTATGCCTTCAACAAAGGCGATGTCATTCTAATACCTGCAGGGGTGGCCCACAAACTGACTGGCTCGACAGATGATTTCAAAATAGTCGGGGCTTACCCGAACGGACAGCAACCGGACATGCAGCGGGGCGAGGCGTCGGATTATGATGCTGTTCAAAAAAGGGCCTATGATACCCTTGTACCGGCCACCGATCCGGTGACCAAGTACAAGGGTCCGGTGCAGGAATACTGGGATCTATAAGGATATGAAAAGCCGAAGCGGAAGCTTCGGCTTTTTTAATGCACACGCTTAACTGTTTTTACATAAGAAGTCCTACACCAAGTGAATCGGACTTTTAAAGCGTGTTGTGAAGGATACTCTCCATAGGAAGACCGACAATTTATATAAACCGTTACATATAAGTTAACCTTATACTACCTATAAAAATAAACAGTTAGACAAGTTTGTGAAAACACTTTATTATTGACTTGTAAGCGATTACTAAATAAGTATTGACAGGGTCAACAAAGAATTAATATTAGTATAATAAATCATAAAAACTTATAGGAGGAGAAAAATGAGAGAAGTAGTTATTGTCGAAGCTGCACGTACCCCGATCGGTTCTCACGGTGGAGCCTTCAAGAATGTTTCAGCAGTAGATCTAGGAGTAGCTGTTGTCAAAGGAGCTATGGAAAGGGCAAAACTCAACCCGGGAGACGTGGATGAGCTGATTTTCGGAAATATCTTGAGTGCCGGCCTGGGACAGAACGTTGCCAGACAGGTGGCTATCTATTCCGGTATCCCTAAAGAGGTGCCATCCTTTGCATTAAACAAACTTTGCGGATCCGGACTGAAAGCAGTGGCTCTAGCAGCTCAGGCAATCATGGTCGGCGATGCCGATGTGATAATTGCCGGAGGAACGGAAAGCATGAGCAATGCGGCACACGTTATTGAAGATGCCAGATGGGGCAAGCGTATGGGGGACATGAAGGTCGTTGATACGATGCTGAAAGATGGTCTGATCGATGCCTTCAATGATTATCATATGGGTATCACAGCTGAAAATATCAATGACAAATACGGCTTTACACGAGAAGAGCAGGATGAATTCGCTGCCACAAGTCAAAACAGAGCAGAAGAAGCGATCAAAGCGGGCAGATTCAAGGATGAAATCATCCCGGTCGAAGTGCCGCAGCGTCGTGGGGATCCGGTGGTCGTCGATACAGATGAATACCCACGGTTCGGTACGACGTTTGAGAAACTTCAGAGCATGCGTCCAGCCTTCAAGAAAGACGGCTCGGTCACTGCAGGGAATGCTTCCGGAATCAATGATGGTGCTGCCGCACTGATCCTGATGAGTAAAGAAAAAGCGGAAGAGTTAGGCATGACACCACTCGTCACTTTAACAGCTTATGCCAGTGCCGGAGTCAGCCCGACGATCATGGGATGCGGACCGATACCGGCTACTCAAAAAGTATTGAAAAAAGCTGGCTTGACTGTGGAAGATCTGGACCTGATCGAAGCAAATGAAGCCTTTGCGGCACAGTCATTAAGCGTCGTTAAAGACTTGGACCTGAACACAGACATCGTCAATGTCAATGGCGGGGCGATAGCCTTAGGTCACCCGATCGGGGCAAGCGGGGCACGGATCCTGGTCACACTGATCCATGAAATGTTGAAACGGGATTCTAAAAAAGGATTGGCAACACTATGTATCGGCGGCGGAATGGGTATTGCTGTCACAGTAGAACGATAGGAGGATAAGGATGGATAAAGTTATAGGGATCGATGAAGCGATCAAGGATATCAGAGATGGTGATACTCTCATGATCGGCGGCTTCATGGCCAACGGTGCACCGGAAAAACTGGTCGATGCACTTATTGAAAAAGGCGTGAAAGATATTACGCTGATCAGTACGGATACAGGTCTAGTCACTACAGGGTCAGGTAAACTGATCGCTAAGAAGCTGGTCAAGAAACTGTATGCGTCACATATCGGCACAAACAAAGAAACAGGACGTCAGATGAACGAAGATGAAACGGATGTTGAACTGGTTCCTCAAGGGACGCTGGTTGAACGCATCCGTGCAGGCGGATATGGCTTAGGCGGGATCTTGACAAAGACCGGTTTGGGTACGCTGGTTGAAGACGGTAAGCAAAGAGTAACGGTCGACGGAGAAGATTACCTGCTGGAAAAACCTTTGAAAGCAGATTTTGCTCTTATTCATGCTGCAAAAGCGGATCGTAATGGTAATCTGGTATATAAAGGATCCACAAACAACTTTAATCACGTGATGACTGCAGCTGCGGAAGTAACGATCGTTGAAGCAGATGAAGTGGTCGAAAATGGCGACCTCGATCCAAACTTTGTACACACGCCCGGCGTCTTCGTGAATCATGTTGTGGATGGAGGTTTGATCAATGGATAAACTGGAAATGCAGGAATTTATTGCAAAACGTGTCGCAAAAGAACTGGAACATGGCCAGATCGTCAATCTCGGGATCGGCCTGCCGACAAAAGTAGCCAACTACGTACCGGATGATATCGAAGTCATGTTCCAGTCTGAAAACGGGTTTGTCGGACTTGGCCCGACACCGACAGAAGAAAATCTGGATCCCAATATCGTCAATGCGGGCGGCATACCTGTTTCGATCAAACCGGGCGGTGCATTCTTTGACTCATCGACTTCATTCGGGATCATCCGTGGTGGACACGTGGACTTGACTGTTCTGGGTGCTTTGCAGGTGGATGAAAAAGGAAACATTGCCAACTACATGATCCCTGGCAAACTGGTGCCTGGTATGGGTGGCGCAATGGACCTCTTGAATGGTGCAAAAAAAGTCATCGTCGCCATGGCGCATACGGCTAAAGGCAATCATAAAATACTGGAAGAATGTGATCTTCCTCTTACTGCAAAAGGTGCAGTAGACCGGATCATCACTGAAATGGGTGTGATCAAAGTCACGACTGAAGGACTGGTATTGACTGAAATCAATCCGGAATTTACAGTCGAAGAAGTTCAGGAAGCAACAGGCGCTAAACTGTACGTCGATAAAGACTTAAGAAAAATGGAAGTTTAATCAAACTATAAAAAAACTATAAATGGAGGAATAAGACATGGTAGAAGGAAAAGTTGTTTTCATTACAGGTGCAGCAAGTGGGATCGGACACGCAATCGGGTTGGAGTTCCTGGAAAAAGGTGCCAAAGTCGTCTTCACGGATGTCAATGAAGAGAAACTGAACGAAGTAGTCAAAGGTCTGCAGGACCAGGGTAAAGACTGCACGGGCATCAAATTGGATGTTACGAATGAAGAAGATATCAAAAATGCTTTTGATAAAACAGTTGAAAAATACGGCCGTTTAGATGTCTTACTTAACAATGCCGGGTTACAGCACGTTTCACCGCTCGAAGACTTCCCTACAGCAAAATTCGAGTTCATGATCAAGGTCATGCTGACTGCGCCATTCATGGCCACCAAACATGTCATGCCGATCATGAAGAAACAGAAATTCGGACGTATCCTGAACATGGCTTCAATCAACGGCCTGATCGGTTTTGCCGGTAAATCAGCCTACAACAGTGCCAAACACGGTGTCATCGGTTTGACTAAAGTAACTGCGCTTGAAGCAGCAGAACACGGCATCACAGCCAACGCGATCTGCCCAGGCTATGTGGACACACCACTTGTTCGCGGACAATTGAGCGACCTGGCTGAAACACGAAATGTTCCTTTGGAAAGCGTACTTGAAGATGTTATTTATCCACTCGTACCTCAGAAACGTCTGCTTGACGTATCAGAAATCGCAAACCTGGCAATATTCCTGGCAAGTGATGAAGCAAAAGGTATAACTGGGCAGGCTTCTGTTCTTGATGGCGGATATACCGTACAGTAATACTTAATTAAAGGAGAAGGAACGGTAGGAATGAAGGTGTTTGTTTCTACCGCCGTTTCCTTGTTTACACATTATGGTCAATAGGTAAGGGAATGCCTACCGTAAAAAAGGAAGTTCATCAGATAAAAGGAGTGACAAAAAGTGGAAGTATTAGGTATTATTATCGGATTGTTTATATTGATGGGTTTAGCCTACATGGGTTATTCGATCATCTGGGTCGCACCACTTGCTGCCGGGTTCGTTGCATGGACAGGCGGTCTGAATTTACTGGAAGCATACACTGGGGTTTATATGACCGGGCTCGTCGGGTTCCTGCAGACATGGTTCCCCGTGTTCATGCTTAGTTCCATCTTCGGTAAATTGATGGAAGACACAGGAATGGCGCGATCAGTCGCGTTGACTCTCTCAAAAGTTTTAGGTGAAAAACGTGCGATTTTAGGTGTGTTCTTGTCTGCGGCTGTCCTGACTTATGGCGGGATCAGCTTGTTCGTAGTAGTATTTGCAGTTTATCCATTGGCATTATCTTTATTTAGAGAAGCAAATCTGCCAAGACGTCTCATTCCTGCAACGATTGCTTTGGGTGCTTTTACCTTTACGATGACAGCACTACCTGGAACGCCTCAGATTCAGAACTTGATCCCGATTCCATACTTCTTCACTTCACCAACTGCCGCACCTATCATGGGTATTGCTGCAGCGTTAGTTATGGCTATCGGCGGCTACTTATACCTGGTATGGAGACAGAACCAGTTAGTAAATAAAGGCGAACTGTTTGATGAACCAAAAGATAACACAGTCGTCGAAGTAACAGATGGAGCACCAAACGTGTTCTTATCATTAATTCCGCTTCTTTCTGTATTGATCACACTGAACTTGCTGGAATGGAACATTATCGTCTCACTGATGGCTGGTATCATTCTTATTTTACTTTTGAGCCTTCCAAGAATCAGACACATCGGCGTAACGAGTTCTATCAATGGCGGGGCCAAAGGCTCTGTTACTGCTATCTTAAATACATCGGCTGCGGTCGGTTTCGGTACAACAGTACAAGCTGTTCCAGGATTCGCTGTATTGACATCAGCTTTGATGTCTATCCCAGGAAATCCGCTTGTTTCACTGTCAGTCGCAATTAACTTACTAGCCGGTGCAACAGGTTCAGCTTCGGGTGGTATGGGTATCGCTTTAGCCGCTCTTGGTGAACAATATTATGAATTGTCACAAACATCAGGGATCTCTCCTGAAGCATTCCATAGAGTCGCTTCGATCTCATCCGGTGGTCTGGATGTTCTACCACATAATGGTGCGGTATTGACGCTGCTTACGATCACTGGCTTAACACACAAAGACAGTTACATGGATATTGCTGTTGTAGCCATCATCATCCCGGTTGCTTCTGTTATCGTTGCAATCATCTTAGCTTCATTAGGATTATATTAAGAACTAGTCTTATAAAATAAATATAGCAAAACGAGCGAACTGTGATTTCCCACAGTCCGCTCGTTTTTTCTATATTATGGCTGTTGCGTGCCCTCCAGTAATCGGAACATGTGGCAAAGGTCACGCAACTGTTTCACGCGTGCCCTTCAGCCATCAAAAGAAGCAGGGAAGGTCACGCAACTTATCTTCTCTATAAATAAAAGCAAAAGGTAAGGATAGGACGGCTGTCCTATCCATCTTTAATGATCACTTCAGTTCTGCACTGCTACGCTTTATAGTAATCTCTCATATAATTGAATACATAATCTTCGACTCGGGAATACCGTTTCTGCTTTCTGCGGCACAGCACCACTTCCCAGTAAATTGGGCTTTCAAATTCTTTCCGGATCACATCCGGGGAAAAATAATAATAATCGACTGGAGTAGGCAGTACAGTAATCAGATTGGAATTACGTGTCACATTCAGCAGCAGATCCCAGGAAGCGGACTGCAGATACAATTGCGGCTTCACCTGTAGACTGGAAAACTTGTTCATCAGCTGATGATGGATCATATAGGTGGAATCAAATATAGCCATAGGCTGATTATGCAGATCCTTCCACTCCAGTTTTTCTTTCCCGGCTAAGGGATTTTCCTTGCACATGAAAGCTGACAGCGTATCCTTTCTGATCACAACTTCTTCGACCGTCCCCAAATCCAGTCCGGTGGGGCGAAGTAACACCACGATTGGGAGTTCCTGGAGGAGAAGATCTTTTTTCAATTCAACGGCCCCAGCCTCTTTGATCTCAAATCGTATCTCGGGATTAGAGGATATCAGTTTAGGTAAGATTTCCGGGAAAACCACTGAAATAACCACAGGCGGAATGCCGATCTTGATACTCCCTCTTAAATGTGCCGATTCTTGCTGCAGATCCTCGATCATGGCATCATATTTTTCAACGATCTCTTTGGCGTACTGGTACAGTACTTCACCGGCAGGCGTCAGTGTCTGCAGCCTGCCATGTGCCCGTTCAAATAAGGTGAGGTTCTCATTTTTTTCAAGCCCAGCAATGGTCTGGCTCAAAGCCGGTTGAGACACATGCAGGATTTTTGAAGCCTGCGACATGTTAAAGTCGGTTTCGACAATAGAAATAAAGTAATGCATTTGTTTGATATCCATGAAGCATCCTTTCTGCGGCTATTCAGCTGACCAGTCAAACAGCCGATTTCTTTATCATTGGATCAGGCTTTCAGTATCAAAACCTCTCTCGGATTGATGAGCACTCGGTGTCCTTTGATGATACCAAGAGAAGACAGACCAGCCGAGTGCCGGTTTGCCACTATGGTCCATTCACTCGGAAGCGGATAACTGCTTTTGAGTTCGACTTCTTCAGGGTGGAGAGTTGTGTTGACGACGACAGCCATCATTGTCCAATCCCCTTCGTTCAATGTATTTGGGATGGTATAAGCTAGCATGTTTTCATTCAGTTGTGAAAAAGTGACGGCTTCTCCCGTTTTATTTGAAGGATCGCGGAGTGGCGCATACGCTTTTCTTATATCGATCATACCTTTATAGTACTCCAGGAGATCTTTGTTTTCATTAGCATGAGCCCAATGAAGCTGGTTGATCGAAATGGACGAGCGGAAACTGTTCTCATCACCAAGCTTCGTCCGGCCAAACTCTTCGCCTGCCTGCATGAAGATGCCGCCTAAAGAGGTGAACAATAGCGCTGCATTGATTTTATTGAGCTGGATGACTGTTTCATCCCGGGTATAATCCGGTTCATCTTGAAGGGATTTCATCAGTTTATCGAACAGGGTCAGATTGTCGTGAGCAGAAGCATAAGTAATGACCTGAGCCGGGGTTCGTGCCCACTGTTTTTCTTCAGGCAGTCTGAACCGACCGACGTCTGTTTGTGTGTTGGCGAGGATGCTGGCTACCAGATCACCGGTAGCATAAGCGCTGTGTTCGAAACCGTTTGCGCCCTGCAGGAAGCCACCGGCCCGCTCATCGAAGACAGGACCTTTGATCGCATCTCTGTATTCATCATTGAAAAGAGCGATACCGTCAGCTAGATCATTGACATGAAACTTGTCAGCCGGTTTATTGGGTTCGTAGATAGCCACACTTCCGGCATTCCACGGTTCACCGTACAGAAGGACATCAGCATGTCCATTTTCATCGAGAGTCTGACGGAGCAAGTTCATCGTATCCACGTCATGCAGGCCCATCAGGTCAAAACGGAAGCCGTCGATATGGTATTCATCTGCCCAGTAGAGGACGGTGTCGATAATATATTTGCGCATCATTCTGCGTTCACTGGCTGTTTCGTTGCCGCAGCCGGAGCCGTTAGTGAAGTTGCCGTCATGGTCCTGACGATAGTAATAATCCGGGACCGTCAACTGGAACCAGGCATCGTCTGTTGTATAGGTGTGATTAAAGACGACATCCAGAATCACGCCGATATCCTGTTTGTGCAAGTGACTGACCATATCCTTGAACTCTTTGATGCGTGATTTAGGATCACTTGGATCTGACGAATACTTACCTTCCGGAACCATGTAGTTTTTTGGGTCGTATCCCCAGTTGTAGGCCGGGGAGGTCTCGTCATTTTCAAAGTCAAAGGCAGGGAGTAGATGGATATAGTTGACGCCCAGTTCTTTCAGGTAGGATAAACCTGCCGGCTGATCCGGGTCGCCGTTTACTGTCACACCTTCTTCTGTAAAGGCTGAATATTTCCCTCTGTTTTGAGGAGAGAAGGCTGCCTCTTGATCACTGGAGAAGTCTTCAATATGCACTTCCCAGATTATGGCATCGGTAATTCTAGAGACACCGTGATAGGCATCCGCTGACCAGTTATTGGGATCCGTTTCACTGAAATCAATGACGGCCGAGCGGTCACCGTTCAAACCAACTGCTTTTGAGTAAATATCGGCGGCTTCTACTTCGGCCTCATTATGAATGAAGCTGTAGGTATAAAAGAACCCCTTAAGATCTTCGTTGATTGACAGGGTCCAGCAATTGTTTTGTAGTTTCATTTCACGCTTATATAGAGACGCTGACGAATCGGCTGTTTCGTATACATTGACATAGACATGCTGAGCTAGAGGCGACCAGACTTTAAAGAGTGTACGATCCGGAGAATAGGTGATGCCCAGATCATCTCCGGTATATTCATGATCTTCAAGGTACGGGATGCGTTCTTCAATGGGATGTTCAGGTGTCATGATCATTATCCTTTCTGTGAGTCTGTGAATCCAGTATACCATGCTTCGCTCATCAGAAGAAAAAAATAGAAGCTGCCCGTCAGCCTGAAGCATCCCTTTATATATGGGGACATCCAGGTTAACGTGCAGCTTATGTGTTTATGTTTAAAGTATGCCGATCAGGTCCAGAAAGGTCGTCCATCCTAGACTATAGATTACAATGGACAGTGGTTTGCCCAATAAAATCACAGTGACTACTTTTTTTACAGACATATCCGACAAGCCGGCCAGATAACAGACCACATTATCCGGTGCAAGCGGTGTAAACACAACAGTCGTAAAGAAACGTTCGAAAGCTTTTCTGTTCTTCAGTTTATCCTGATACTTCCTGATGCGCTTTTCGCTTACGAGCTTATGTAAAGCGGGTTCGCCATAACGTCTGACAACGAGAAAAGCAAGGATGGAGCCGGTACTGATGCCGACATAGTTGTAGATGTTGCCGACGACAGGGCCGTATAGAATCACTCCGGCAGTGACCGTTATAGCCGACGGCAGAAATGGCAGGAAGAGCTGCAGGATCTGAAGCAGGATGAATATGAAGATGGAGTAGTTACCAAACTGATGGATATAGTCAACGAACTGCTGGCGAGATTCGAACACGCCGCCCTGCCAGGCAAATAGTATGAGAGTCAGAGACAAACAAAGGCCGATGAGACTCAATATGTCGATCCATTTCAATTTGAAAAAGTTACGCGCCATTGCTGTTTCCTGCTTTCGTATCTATTTTTACTGGAACGCAGCGAGCTATTCTACGGAACGCAGTGTATCTATTCAGTGACATAGTCCACCAGGATCTTGAATGCGGCTTTATGACCAATGGTGATTTGTCTGCCTTCAGGTGTTTCAAGAGTGATAGGTCCGTCGAAAGGCTCAACATCAGTCAGCGTATAACGGTCACCTAACTGGATATCTTTCTCGAGCAGATAGTTAAGGAATTCTTTATCATCGTCGACTTCTTTGATTTTAAAAGGTTTACCTGTGCCGACATCTGTCAGGGGAAATGTTGAAGTCTCAGGAAGTGACCCATCCTTATTGGGAATGACGCCCCCGTGGGGATCAAATTTAGGCTCGTCCAGGAAGTCATTCAACCGTTCGATCAGGAGGTCGGACGAAACATGTTCCAGCAGATCGGCATCCGCGTGTACTTCATTCCAGTCATATCCCAGTTTTTCGAATAGAAAGACTTCCCAGATACGGTGCTTGCGTTTAAGCTGATGAGCAATGCGTATGCCTGAAGAAGTCAGTTTAACACCGCGATAAGGCACATGACTGATCAGTTTTTCTTTCAGCAGGCGGGCATTCATCTCCGTAACAGAAGCGGCAGAGATGGATAAGTTGTTTACAAGTTTTTTATTTGAGATGACAGAGTGATCTCCGCCCAGCTCGTAAATGGCTTTTATAAAATTTTCTTTATTTGGTGTCATGTCAGTCCATCCTTTTATTATCTATCTTATTAAGTTTTACCATAGTTGTCGAGTCATTGTCAAAAAGATAAAAAAGAATAAATTTGGTTGACTTAAATATATTTTTAGGATATCCTAAAAACGTTCAGTAAGTAACCTGAAAACCACAATCTTACAGCATTGATTTGAAGCATCAAAGAATCGGATAAAGAGGGGTACAAATGAAAAAAAGATTGCTTTTTATACTAGTGGCTGGGTTGTTTTCCTTGGCGGGATGCAGCAGATCAGACCAGCCCGCAGAGGACAGTAATGGTAAAACTGAGATCGTGACCACAACGTCGTTTCTGACTGATCTGGCTGAAACGATCGGCGGAGAACACGTTGCTGTGACAGGGCTGATGGGGCCTGGAGTGGATCCGCATTACTATCAGCCGTCAACATCAGATATCATCGCTATGGGCGAAGCTGAGGTCGTCATCTATAATGGCCTGTCTTTGGAAGCACGGTTCACTGAGATATTTGAACATCTCGGCGAACGGGATGTGCTCACGCTGAAGGCAGCTGACGGTATAGCAGACAGCAGTGTTCTCCATGAGACGGAAGAAGGGGACGCGCAGGCAGTGGATCCTCATATCTGGTTCAGTGTATCAAGATGGAAACAGGTCGCTCAGTATGTCGCAGAGGAACTGAGCAGTCATGATCCGGAACATGCAGAGCATTATCAGGAAAATGCAGAAGCATATATAAAGGAGCTGGAAGAACTGAGTGCCTATATTGAAGAACGAGTGGCCGAAGTGCCTGAATCATCAAGATATCTGGTCACTGCTCACGACGCTTTTCAGTATTTTGGGGAAGAATTCAATTTTAAAGTTGTCGGACTGCAGGGGTTGAATACGAAAACAGAAGCGGGAACCGGGGATATCAGTCAGATGGCTGATTTTATTGTTGACAGAGACATTCGAGCTGTCTTTGTGGAGAGTTCTGTTTCGCCAAGAAGTATCGAGGCATTGATCGAAGCGACAGCCAGTCGTGAACATGAGCTTCAAAATGCGGGAGCATTATATTCGGATGCCTTAGGCAGTCCAGAAGATAATACGGATAGCTATACTGCGATGTTCAAAGCAAATATCGATACGATAGTCGATGGATTGACTAAAGCAGAATAGCCATAATATGATGGTGAAAGAAGGGTGACCATGAAAAAAGAGAGTGCAATACAAATCGATAAACTGACCGTAGCTTATGAAGCACAGCCGGTATTATTGAATATTTCACTGGCCTTTAAAAAAGGGAAGATGACAGCGATCGTGGGTCCAAACGGTGCCGGTAAATCAACCATGATCAAAGCGATGCTCGGACTAGTCGAACCTGTGACAGGAGAAGTCGTGTATCAGGACGTTGACCAGGAAGCTGTTTCTTATAAAGAGCTGAAAAACCGGATCGCTTATGTCCCGCAAAACACTTCGGTCGACTGGGATTTTCCTACGACCGTCCGTGACGTCGTCTTGATGGGACGGTACGGACACTTGGGCTGGTTCAAAAGGCCTAAAAATAAAGACAGAGAAATAGCCAGACAGATGCTGTTGAAAGTAGGTCTGCCTTCGTTTGCCTCCCGACAGATCAGTCAGCTATCTGGTGGGCAGCGCCAGCGGGTCTTTCTGGCACGTGCTCTTGCACAGGAGGCAGATGTCTATATCATGGACGAGCCTCTGGCCGGTGTCGACATGAAAACGGAACATATCATAATGAAACTGCTCAAGCAGTTAGTTGCGGAAGGAAAAACCGTCCTGGTGGTCCACCATGACCTCCAGACTGTCGAGGAATATTTCGATGACATCGTCTTTATCAATCAGGAAGTGATCGCTGCCGGACCGGTAGATGAAACCTTCGATAAACAGACGGTCAAAAAGACCTATCACCGTGACCGTAACTTAGGAGAAGGTGAATAGGATGCTGATTGAATTGTTTACGATTTTATCTGACTACACCTTTCAGCTCGTGGCTTTGGGTACAGGAATCATCGGCCTTCTCAGCGGGGTGATCGGGACTTACGCGACCTTACGCAAAGAGAGCCTGCTGGGGGATGCCTTGAGTCATGCTGCCTTGCCCGGGATCGGTCTGGCTTTTGTCATGATCCAGCGGAAAGAGCTGCTGTTTCTGATGATAGGCGCCATCGTTTCGGGACTGATCGCGACGGCACTTATTCAGCTCATTACCAGGAAGACGCTGGTCAAGCTGGACAGTGCGTTGTCTCTTGTCCTGTCCAGTTTTTTCGGGCTGGGACTTGTGGTCCTGACGGCCATTCAGAATAATCCGAACGCGCAGCAGGCTGGTCTGCAAAGTTTCATCTTTGGTCAGGCCAGCGCAATGCTTCAAAGAGATGTGCAGCTGATCGCTGGTGTCGGTGTGATCCTATTAACGCTGGTGGTCTTGTTCTGGAAGGAATTCAAATGTTATACCTTTGATCCGATGTTCAGTCGGACGCTGGGTTTTTCAAGCAAAGTCATTGAATTTATTTTATCGATGATGATCGTTTTGACGATCATCATCGGACTGGAATCTGTGGGTGTTATCCTGATCAGTGCGCTGCTGATCGGGCCGTCCATCGCTGCCCGGCAATGGAGCCACCGTTTGAGTAGAGTGGTGATCCTGGCAGGACTGACGGGTTTCTTTTCCGGCGTGATCGGTACACTCGTCAGTTCAATGGGTGATAACATCCCGACCGGTCCAGTCATTGTTGTCGTCGTCAGTCTTTTTGTTTTCGCCAGTCTTTTATTCGCACCTAAACAGGGCTTGATCGCCAGACGGATAAGAAAACGGGAAAAACAGAAACACTTTTTAACCCGATTGAATGATTTGAAGGAGGGACAGTCATGAGCATGATTACAGAAATCACCTTGATCGCTGTGGTCGTTGCCGTAGCCTGTGCACTGCCCGGCGTATTCCTGGTGCTCAGAGGTGTGACGATGGTGTCTGACGCCATCACTCATACCGTGCTTTTGGGTATCGTCTTAGCCTTCTTCATTACTCAGGATCTGAATTCGCCCCTCTTGATGATCGGGGCGACGTTAGTGGGGGTCGCGACCGTCTGGCTGATCGAAACGATACAGCGTTCAGCCCTCGTGTCCACAGATGCGGCGATCGGGATCGTCTTTCCACTTTTCTTCAGCATCGCGATCATACTGATCACGCTCTATGCAGGAGATGTTCATCTCGATGAAGATGCTGTTTTGATGGGCGATCTGGCCTTTGCTCCTTTTAGACGCGTGGATGTATTCGGCCTTGATATGGGCCCCCAGTCTCTGTGGGTGATGTCGGTGATACTCGTCATGAATGCTCTGTTCATCTTCTTTTTCTACAAGGAATTGAAGATCACGACGTTCGATCCGGCTTTTGCTGCGGCTCTTGGCTTCACCCCCATGATCATCCACTATGCACTCATGACGCTGGTGTCGCTCACAGCCGTTGGGGCCTATGATTCAGTAGGGTCCATCCTTATTGTCGGCTTCATGGTAGGACCGGCATTATCCGGCTACCTGCTCACCCATTCTTTAAAGAAAATGATCAGTATCACTGTTTTGATAGCTGTCGTCAACAGCGTCAGCGGTGTCCAGCTGGCCTTCTTTTTTGATACGACGATCGCAGGTATGATCGCTGTAGTGACTGGCTTCACCACCTTGCTGGTCCTTGTCTTTTCTCCTCGAAAAGGCTTGTACAAACAGCAGCTGAATCAGAAGCGGGCCCGCAAGCTCCTGGATAAACGGATAAAAACGTTAACGTGACAAAAAAGGACGACCATTCTAGTAAAATCAGAATGGTCGTCCTTGTTGTCTCAGCTGTCTTTCGTCGTGCCGCGCTTGATCAGGCGGAAGGTGAGGGGCGTTAATCCCTCGGATGCTTTACCGAGCTGTTTTAAAAGGGAGCGGCAGGCGTTTCTGCCTTGTTCCTCGATGCCGTAGTCTACAGTGGTCATATCCATGACTTCGCTGACAAACAGATTGTCAAAACCGATAATCGAGAGATCTTCGGGGATATTGAATCCTCTTTTTTGAAGTCGTGAGACAAGGAGCGCGGCGATGTTATCAGAATGGGCAATGACAGCATCGGGCCTGGGTGACTGTCCTTCGATCCAGTCCACGACATGTTCGACGTCGTCTGCCGAAAAGATGCGGAGAAAGGGGTCGGAAGGATAGGATTCAACGTCCTTGGATGCACAAAAGTCAAGGTACGCTTCGATCCGACGGGTCGTATTCAGACCGGTCGGTGTGCCGTACACATTCAGTATGCGTCGACAGCCGGTATCCCAGGCATAGGACAGAGCCAGCTGGTTCCCTTCGTAATGGTCGATGAACACACTGGGGATGCCAGGGGTATCCACATTATGTAAGGTGACGATGGGACCGTCCTCCAGATATTTTTCCAGCACTTCCCAATCGTTGGCCCGGTAGATCAGGAAAATACCGTCCAGTTCTTTTGCCCGGAGTAAATCAAAGGCCTCACGCTCGCGCCTCTGGTCACCGTTCGTAATAAACAAAGTTGTGGTGTAGCCGGCGGAGTGAGCCGCAGCGATAAAGGAATTGATGCGGGGCACAGCCGTTTCATTGAACTGGGTACTGACGATGCCAAAGTTTTTTGTCTCGCCGGTCCGCAGCAGCTGAGCATGCTTGTTGGGCGCATAATTAAGCTCCCTTATGGCATTTTCCACCTTCCTGCGTGTTTCACTGCCCACATAGCCGCTCGTATTGATGACGCGGGAAACGGTCGCGGATGAAACACCTGCATGCTTGGCGATATCCTGAATAGTCGTAGCCATTTGAGCACCTCCTTTTTGTTCAGTATAGCAGATTTCCAATGACTTAGATCAAAAAAGGCAGAGACCCTCATTTTTCAAGCCGTGAATGTTTAACGGACTGTCATGAAAAATGAGCAGGATGTCTGCCTTTTTATCAGCTTCTTTGAGTGATGAATGAGCGGATCCGATGCAATACATTGCGTTTCTTTGATGTATTCAATGTATTTTCCAGATGCATCAATTCTTTTTGTGCATGGATAGGTGTTCTGTTGCCGGGTTTTGTTTTTTCATAAAGCCCGTCAGCGTTCAGATTCCAAGCTTTGACATTGTCATATAAATACATTTTAAGGATAGAAATAATGTGTCGTTTCCATTTTTCATCCAATACGGGGAAGGCGATTTCTACCCGTTTGATCATATTTCTGGTCATCATATCGGCAGAAGAAAGATAGAGGTTTTCTTCTCCATTATGATAGAAATAATACACACGGCTGTGTTCCAGGAATCGACCGATCACGCTGCGGACAGTGATATTTTCGCTGACGCCTTGGATGCCTGGGATCAGACAGCAGATGCCGCGCACGATCAGCTCGATCTTCACGCCGGCCTGACTGGCTTCATACAGTTTCAGCAGCATCATCTTATCTGTCAGAGAATTCATTTTAGCAATAATGTGACCATTACCATAGCGTCTGTGGAGAGTGATCTCTTTTTCTATATTTTCGATGAATGCATCACGGATATCAAAAGGAGAGACATGCAGATAGTGATAAGGCGGCTGTTCATTATAGCCACTCAGATAATTGAAAAAGTCAAACACATCCTGAGTGATTTCTTTATCTGCTGTGATGAGCCCCATGTCTGTATACAGTCTGGCTGTCTGTTCATTGTAATTGCCCGTGCCCAGATGAGCATATCGTCTGAAACCACGCGTTTCTTTTTTTATGACCAGAGTCGCTTTACTGTGCGTTTTAAGTCCTTTGACCCCATAAAGGATATGGGCACCCGCTTCTTCAAGCTTTCTCGCCCAGTGGACATTATTCGCCTCATCGAACCGGGCTTTCAGTTCGACCAGTACCGTGACCTGAATGCCTTTTTTCGCTGCGCGTTCTAATGCCTGTACTAAAGTAGAATCCTGGCTGACGCGATACAAGGTCTGCTTGATGGCGACGGTGCGGTCATCCGCAACGGCCTGCTCAATAAACTGAATGATCGGCTGAAAGGAATCAAACGGATGATGGAAGAACAGATCCTGATCGGCCGTCAAATCGTAGATCGACTGCTTTTCAAAGATTTTTGGATAAGAAGGATCGAACGTCTCAAAAGATAAGTTCAGTCCGGTATCTTTCAGTATATCCACCGCTTCATGCAGACAGGTCAAATCGATGGGACCGTCCAGGTAATAGATATCCCGCTGTTTGATGGATAATTCCTTCTTTAAATACGTGATGTCCTTTTCAACAGACTGGCTGGTCCTGCGGTTATCGACTTCCAGTCTGACCGCCATCCCATTTTTCCTTTTTTCCAGGTAGTCTTCGATAACAGACAGCAGATCCTCCGCCCCTTCTTCCTGTATCTCCAGATCGGCATTCCGTGTGATACGAAATGTAAAGGAATACGTCACTTTATACCCCTTGAATAAATCTGAAAGAAAGGAATAGATCATGTCCTCAGAAAACAGCAGCAGGATCTCCCCGTCTTTCTTGAGGGAAAAGAGGCGGTTCAGCCGCTGGGGGACAGGAACGATGGCAATGAAAGGCTTGCCGGATTTTTCTAGGCGAACGAATAGATGCAGCACCCCGTCTGTTAAATGCGGAAAGGGACGATAGGCATCGATGCCGTAGGGTGTGATAGCCGGGGCGATCTCATATTTAAAGAGGCCTTTTGCCCGTTCCCGGTCGTTCTCAGACAGTTCATCGATCGTCGTGAAGGAGACTGAGTAGTTTTCGAGCTCCTTTTTCTTTTTACCAAAAAGAGCATACTGGCGTCTGACCTGCTCCTGATTCTTGATGGTTATTTCCTGCAGCTGTTTTTTTGGTGTCCACTGTTTCTTTGTATCGGGTTCACTTACCCCCATTTTCAGCTGATCCTGCAGACCCGCCACACGAACTTTATAGAACTCATCTAAATTTGAACTGCCGATCGCCAGGAACTTCAGCTGTTCCAGCAGCGGATTGGTCGGGTCGTCTGCTTCTTCTACCACACGGGCATTAAAATCCAGCCACGACAGTTCTCTATTCTGATAGTAATCCGGATTTTCCAGTAAATTATCTTGCCCCTGCATAGTCATACCTCCGTCTGGGTTGAGTCATCTGTTTCTTTATTGAACGTGATCTCGAGTGGTTTCCCCAGGACCCGTTCAATATGGTTTTTATGCCGGTTGGCACGATACTCTTCAGCGATCGCATCGCCGCTGTAAGTGACTTGAAGCACATAGCCGTCATCATCAGTTTCGACCAGATCCATTTCCTGGACAAAATTGACGTGCGAATCACTCAGGGCTTCTGCAAACTTGATGATGCTGCCCATATAAAGCAGCAGGTCAAGCTCTTTCTCATCGTACCAGTCTTCAACATCGCTTGTATACTGTTTGAACAGCGAGCGGTTCTTGTAACTGGCTAGTAAGGCAAGGCGCACACGATCGCGGTGATTGAATCCATGCAGGTTCGTGTTCGAGATGATATAAAAAGTATGCTGGGATTTTGAATCATCTTCGATATAACTGCCCAGATAATAGAGTGTGGCCCCATAATGCAGAAGATAGAGATGTTCATCTTCGACATCCAGTATCCCTTTCTCTTTTATCAGTTCGATCAGCCGGTCAGCCAGGATGATCCGCTGATGGGCACTGATCGGACGGATATCGTATTGCTTGAACATGCGCTGAACCGTCTGACGCTTGATCCCGAACAAGTCATAGGCATCTTCATACTGTTCATTCAGACGCTCGAGAATGATGCCTTCCCGCAGCCCGCGGTTACTGATGGCAAATGTTTCTGACTGCATCACTTCAAGCAGTTCAGAGAAGACGATCCCGGCGGGGATGATAATGTCGCGGCGATCCTCGCTCAGGCCATCCATATCAGCCATTTCTTCCATGGAACTGTCTTCAAATAACTCGAAGGTCTCATACAGATCTTTTCTGGACATATAATACTGATGGATGCCGGCGATCGGATAGTCATTCTGACGCTGGAAAACTTCTGCATAGTTGCGTGCTGAACCGCCGATCCCGACTAAAACGACTTCGAGGCCTTCCAGCCAGTCAAGGGTCTTTAACTGTTCATTTACCCAGTTGCGTGCTTTTTTTATCGCCTTTTTATCATTGTGGTCTTTTCCGTCAAAAAAATCTTTCTGCAGAGAAACTGTCCCAAACGGAAAACTGTGCATCTCTTTGACTTCTTTGTTTTTAAAGTAAGTGACCTCTGTACTCCCGCCACCAATATCCACACTGACGCCGTCAATGACGTCCATGGTATGTCTCACGGCATAATTCCCGTAGTAGGCTTCCTTTTCTTCAGGCAGTATGCCAAGATCCAGATCCACTTCTTCTTTCACACGGCGGATGATCGCGTCTCTGTTCGTTGACTGTCTGATCGCAGCTGTGGCAATAGAAATAAGATCTTCAATATTATAACGGTCAGCGATATCCGTGAAGCTTTTCAATACTTTGATCAGTACCTTTATGCCTTCTTCCGACATTTTATTTTCACTGTCCAGGTACTGAACCAGACGGGCGGGGGTTTTTATGTTCTGAAGTTCCGTTATACCCTGATAATCATCTTTTTCAAAAATGACCAAGCGGATGGTGTTCGAACCGACATCTAGTAATCCAAAACGTTCTCTTGACATAGTCGTCACTCCTAATTTAGTTCTGCTTCTTTCTCGTTAAGGTGATACTCTTCTCTTTAATCATACTATTTTTTTCTATATAAAGTCTAAAAATGCACACTTCATTACAATGATATTACAAAATAACAGAAAACGCTATCATAACCGGTTCTTTTACATAAAACAGCTGATATTATCAATAGTTGAGCGTATTCTTCAATGTTTTGTAACAAATTGTAAGAGAACCGAAATGTACAATAAAGGTTTTATCGGTATAATAACTGGGCATTGAATACTGAACGCGTATACAAACCCTTAATTCAGAAAGGATCGTCCGATAAATCATGAAAAAACGACTAGTGAGCTTGGCTGTTATTGGTTTAACATTCTTGCAGTTAAATAATGCACAACCTGCTTCAGCTGAATCTTTAGATACGATCAAAGACCAGCAGGAACAGACGGAAAAGGAGATCCAGTCCCTTCAGGAGAATGTCAATACAGTTATCGAAGAGGTCAATACCTTGAACGAGACACTGGTCACGCTGGAAGAGACCATAACTGAAAAAGAGACAGATATTGAAAACACTGAAAAAGAAATTTTGAATCAGGAAGAAATCGTTGCAGCGAGATTAGAACAGGCCAGCGAGCGTCTGCATTCTCTGCAGGTCAATGAAATGTCACAGAATATCGTGCTGACCCTGCTGGAATCTGAAAGCATCTCAGACATGTTCAACCGAGCTCTGGTGCTCATGCGTTTGACAGATGCAGGCAACGAACAGATCGAACTGGCTGAAGAAGAAGCACAGAAACTTGTCGCATTGAAAGAGCAACTGGTTGATTCACGGGTGGAATTACAAGGTCAGCAGGAAGAAGCTGTGGCTCAGAAAGATGAGCTGGATGATAAAGTGGCTTCCCTGCAGACGATGATAATGGAAAACCAGTCTGAATTATCATCGCTTGTCCAGCGAGAAGCTGAAGAAGTTTCACGTATCGAAGAAGCGCGACGTGCGGCTAGAGAAGAAGCGGTTTTAGCAGCCGCTGAGAGAGAAGCAGGCGAACAGGAAGTATCTACTTCTTCATCCGATAAACAAGCGAAAGCAGAGCAGACAGTTAAGACTTCAGCACCTAAAAAAGCTGAATCCAAACCTGCCTCTAAAAAAGAGTCAAAACCGGCACAAACTTCTGGGCGAACAGTGAGAGTTCAGGCTACAGGTTACTCTACTCAGCAGCCGGGGTTAAGTTCGCATACTTACATGGGCATTGACCTGCGTGTCAATCCGCGTGTCATTGCAGTCGATCCTTCTGTTATTCCGCTTGGATCCATGGTCGAAGTCGAAGGCATGGGCGTATACATTGCCGGTGATACTGGCGGTGCGATTCACGGGAATATCATTGATATTCACTTCAAGACAGTAGCTGAAGCCTTGCAGTGGGGCCGTCGCAATGTGACTGTCCGTATTTTAAACAAATAAATCAGTATGATTCTAATTAGAACCAGCGAGTGAGATCTTAACGGATCTCCCGCTGGTTTTTGTGTCTCATGTCTCAGATTTTGGTGACAGAAGGGTAGGGATTATTCAGACTACGAGCTGCTTTGAAAGAGCTGAAGGATTGAAACTTCGGGGCTTTCGTGATGACTGAACGGTCAGATAAACCAAATGGGTCCGAAGGTCAGCTTATCCATTTCTTTGCATGCCTCGAATACGTTGAATCAGGAGTTTTTCGGCCTCTTCTATAGGGATCCGCTTTAGTGAATGAGCCGAATGCTGGACAACTTCGGTTTATTCATAAAAAGACGGTCTTGGGATACACTGATGATCAGTCATAGGATAGTGAGGTTCGCGGTTCAGTTGCATTTTCTGCAGCTATCCTGTTTAATCATTAGTATAACGAATAGTAAATGAGGGGAAACCATGCATACAAAAGAATCACTGGTTCAGGATCTGAAGCAGCTGAATATCAACAGTAAAGGTACACTGCTCGTTCATTCTTCATATAAAAGTATTGGGAAAGTCAAAGGCGGACCGGAGACGGTGTTAGACAGTCTGAGTGCCTATATGAAAGACGGACTGCTGGTCCTGCCGACACATACTTGGGACTATATCACTAAAGACGATCCCGTCTTTGACGTTAATGAGTCGCCCTCGAATGTCGGGATGCTGACTGAGAAATTCAGGCACAGGGCTAATGTCTTCCGGTCTGAACACCCGACGCATTCGGTCGCTGCACTAGGCAAAGACGCTGAACTTTTCACTGAAGGAGAATACAGACACGACACGCCTTGTGCCAGAGAATCTGTCTGGGGAAAACTTGTGGATAGAGATGCTCAGATTCTGCTGATCGGAGTCGACTTGACGAGAAACACCTTTATTCATGGCATCGAGGAGTGGGTGGACACTCCCGGACGGATGACCGAGTCGCATGAAGACTTGTACAGTGTCCTTCACACAGGTGAAAAGGTTCATGTCCCATCCCGTCGCCATTCCGGTTCACATGCGTCCGAGCATTACTGGAAAGTTGATGGGATACTGATGGAAGAAGGGGCCATGAGAAAAGGTACATTTGGCGATGCAGATGTGCGCATCATTGATGCCAGAAAAACGGCAGACCTACTGACTGAACTGCTGCTGAAAAAGCCTGATCTGTTTTCAGATAACGAACCGCTTGCTGATGAGTGGCGCTATTACCTTCAGAATAAACGCAGTGAAAGCTGACTCAAGAGGTGAAAAAATGAAGTTAACGATACGCAAACGTACATTAGGAACGATTCCTTTGCTGGAAGTCGTCGAAGAAGCCAGGCGGAACGATACCTTGCCGCTGATCGTTTATTATCACGGCTGGCAGTCATCAAAGGAACTGGTGCTGACACAGGGCCGCTATTTAGCTGAGGCGGGATTTCGTGTCCTGCTGCCGGATGCGGCCAATCACGGAGAGCGGAAACAGCCGATCACCAAGATCCCTTCACTGACTTTCTGGCAGAGTATCCACACCAATCTGTTCGAATTTGGATTCATCGTGAACCATTTTAAAAAACTGGGTGTAGTGGATGACCGGATAGCAGCGGGAGGCGTGTCGATGGGTGGGATCACGACATGCGCGCTGCTTACGCATCATCCCGAAATAAAAGCGGCAGCCTGCATTATGGGTTCGCCTCAGCCAGTAAAATACCGTGAGCGGATCATGGGTCACGCTTCAAAGCTCGACCGCTTTTTCCCGCATGACTATGAATCCTTGCTCGGCTGGGTACCGGATTACGATTTGTCCTATCATCCTGAAACGCTGGGAGACAGGCCCGTATTGTTCTGGCATGGCATTCACGATGTGATCGTCCCTTATGACCATGTCGAGGAATTCGTCAAAGAGAATCCTGACAGGAACCTGACGTTTATCGAAGAAGACGAAGAACATCTTGTTAAAGTACCGACGATGAAGGAAATCACTGCTTTTTTCCTTAAAGAAATGATTAAGGTGAACGAATAAATAAGGTCATGAAGATGAGAAAAAACCATTCCACGGATACTCGTGGAATGGTTTTTATCTTAACAAGCAGTTCTAAGCTGTTCTTCTTGTAATACAAGACATGTATTGTTTAGGGTTGAGAAAAGATGATTTCAGTTCTATTAACTCATATGTCTCAGATAAGAGAGTTAATAGAAAATGGTCAGACTTCTAGCAAGTCCTCAAAGAAAAAGTGGATGAGTTCATAAAAGAAAGCCCATCTTTTATGAACCCTAAATCGAATAACTGATGAGTTTATAGAAGAAGGCCCTTCTTTTATAAAGTGTAGGGAAATAAATAATTGAGTTATTAAAAGATGGGGCATTTTATGTTAACTGTCAGTGTTTAAAGACAGTGAGTTAATAGAAGTTACGTGATCTTTTGTTAACTCCACTTATAATAGAGGGGTAGTTAACAAAAGTTTCTGCCAGTTCTTTTAACCCAGTGAGCCTCACCCGGGGAGTTGAGAAAAAAACATGAAATGTCATGTAAAAAACAGGCGAGGTCCCCATAAAAGAGCCTCACCTGTTTATATCATTAAGTTAAAAAGCCATTAAATTCCATATGACGATATCGCCATCTTCTGGAACGAAGTCTTCAGCGGATTCTTCGACCATTTCATCGTTGGCTTCAAAGATCCAGTATAAACCTTCATCGGGGTCCTGTTCATAGCCTTCGATTGCTTCAACAAATCCTTCATCCGATACAATCATTTCAAAGTTATCTTCCATAATTTCCATCAGTGTTGTATCATCTTCGACTTCGAATGATTCGTTGGCAACTTCTTCTTCATCGGCATAAATAACGATATTTACGTCATTCATTTCATCTGAAGTTGCCGGATCGGCCGCATCATCTGAAAGCATACCGCTAAATACGAGTGCTAACACTACCAGGATCACACCGACTGCAATAGCTACCAGTGTTTTCTGTTTCTTTTTCATGATCAGTTTCTCCTCTTTACTTAACGTTGTTGGTGCACATTCGATGTATTCTGATCTGCTCGTTGAAAGACCCGCATAGCGATGGGGTAGAGCAGTGCAAAGAATACGATATTCCCGCCGGCGTGCATGATGTCATAAGGCAATCCCGACAAGTAGTAGGGGACGAATATATTCCATCCGAAAAACGGTGCCTGAACGAGCGAGATGATCAGTCCGTATACGATCCCCAGAAAGGCAACAAAGAACTGCATCACTGGCAGCGGGATCGATTCATAAGAGTCCTCGAGCAGATAGGTCAAGCCGATCAGCACAGAATACGCTGCGAATTGAGCGATCGTCCAGGGGCCCATACCAAGATAAAAGTTGGTGAGCAGCACGGACAAAAGGGAAACGGCCAGGCCGCTTTTCCATCCGTAATATAAGGTGATGCAGACGAGCAGCACGGTCATCGGCTGGACGTTGGGAAGAAAGGAAAAGCTTAATCTTCCCACTGAAACAAGTGTGGTCAGCAGAGCGATACGCGTGAGTGTATACGTACGGCCTCTCGAGAACGTGGATTGTTTACTTAATGGTGCAGATTTCACTTTTCATTCTCCTTTCCGTCGATTTAAATAGTTTATCTGATCGGGCAGACACCTGACGAGCAGGCTTCCATCGTTTCCAGATCGGCTTCCGTTTCACTTTTCTCGAACTGATGAAGCAATCCGGCATCGAACGGACGCATGGACGCTTTGAGTTCTTCATATTCTTCTTTCGTGCAGGCTTCATAAGGCGCAAGAGTGTAGGTCCCGCCGTCATGGCTCAGGAATGATACCCCTACAAAGTCGTTCCAGCCATCCCATACGCGCTGTTCTGCCTGAGCCCATTCGCCCGGTTTCACATCGATCGTATTGGATGCGTTGTGTTCCACATAGTTTCTCTGGAAGCGGAAGTAGGTATCGAACTGTTCATCGACTGACGTATCTTCTTTTGTACGTTTGGCTCCACTTGCGACAGGGAAGTCGATAACGACTGTACGGGCCTGTTCGATCACTTCAGCTTTAGCCAGTTCACTCTGATCATATATATTAGCCGTGCCGATCTCAGCATGGATCTTCCAGCCAAGTTCTTTAGCCACTTTGACAAGCGGATCCGTTGCATTGATACGGACGCGTCGGATGTAGTACGGGCTGTGACTCATGTGCACGCCAGGTGAAACGCCGCCGGCAACTTGTGATAAAGTCCCTTCAGGTTTAACCGTTGTAGCCAGGAGCGGTGCGTTCACACGCAGGGCTTTTGCATACTCATCTGCAGCATTACGAGAAGCATCGCGCAGTTCGTTCATCCATTTTACTTCATCTTCATCCGTCGCATTGACAAGCGCCAGGGCATCTTTCCAGCCGGTGACAGAGGTCCCGATCAGACGGTCACGCTGCTGGATCTCGTTCCATGAATCGATTTCGAGAGGTGTCAGGGTCATACGCAGACCGATACGGGCAGAAAGCTCCTGAGCACGTTTCAGTCCGTCCAGGTCAAGGCTGTGTGTGCCGTCTTCGTTTTCCTGAACGAAAGCCTTAACGTTTATAGTCGTCAAGTTACAGACGCCTTTAGAATCCAGGATGATCTCGCCACACGGATTCACACCTTCAGCATTTGGTCGGCGACGACGGGCTTCTTCCATATTGAAGAAACCAGGTTCCCCTTCAAGCTGCATCATTTCAAAGACCAGATGAAGGAAGTCGCGCTCCGGTTTTTTCTCGAAAGCGATGGAGTTGTTGCTCATGCGACGATGATCCAGTCCTTCGCGGCGGTCACCAACAGCGTTCAGGTTGTCGAACCAGCGTGGTTTCAGACCTGATTTTTCTAAAAGCTTACCGATTTTCTTGTGATGCGCAAGCTGTTCTTCGGTCCAGATGCCGTTCATGCCGTATTTTGCGAACATGGACTCATGATCATCTGCGTCGAACAGGAATATTTCAGCGGTTCTTCTAACGCCACCAACAACGACGTTCGCGCCGATAAGGTTACCGATATCCAGTAGATGTACCGGACGGACGTTACCGTAGCCTTTCTCGTCAGTTTCAATCGGATCCAGATACGGATCGATCTCGTTTTTCAGCACCTTATTGATGCCTTCGAACATTTCCTGAAGCGGGGAAGGGCCTGAAGCTGTTCCGCCGAATGTTTTCAGTCGTTCGCCTTCTGGACGGACACTGTTATAACTGATTTTGATCGTGTGGATCTCTTCGTTTTCTTTTTTAGTGAGTAAGTTCAGGTATTCGTTGAGGGATTCTACCCATCCTTCTTTGGAATCCCCAACGTAGATCTTAGCATAGCCGTTTTCCATCTTGACGACTTTTGTGTTTTCCAGTCGTTTTTCTACGGGAACAGGCTTGTATTCAGAATGAAGCAAAGTGGTGTTCGTTCTGATCTTCGTCAGGTGTTTGATCGTTTTTTTCGTTGCTTTAAATCCTACGCCAGTCAAGCGTATACTTGGACTATATCTTACTTATGAGCGTTACCTCATAAGTCCTTGCGCTTGGCGACACGGTTTTCACGTGACCGCTACTCTACTCAGTTATCACACGATGTCCTCGCGACAATGCATGATCTTTTCGATAGTCTCTACACCTTCTCTATCCTGTCTGAAGTCTTTTGATTCGACCATTAAAGAGACAGAACACAGCTTGGCACGATATTAGCTTAGAAGCCTTCATCGTTAGCACACTTTCGTGCACACCCTGTTAGTACAGGTTCACAAGGTTTAACGTCGGCACTGGGCTATTTTACCTTACCGACCATAAGCAGATAGAAAAGTTCGCCTAAATCTTCCCATGTTTCGATCGACAGGAAGGAACAGTTGAAGTTTCCTAATGCAAAATCTTTATTCACTTTCTCATTGGCATTTCCCAGCCAGAGGGTCCTGCCGGAAGTGAACTGTTTTGTGTTGTAGATATTTTCAAACAGTTCCTTGGCTTCCTCGCGCATCTGTTTCAGATGGATGGAGTAACCGATTTTTTTCAGATGTTTATACTCAAGGGCCATGTTGTATTCGATCGCGCGTTTCACTGTTTCGTGCCAGTATTCTCTGCGACCTTTGTCTTCGAGCCAGCGGGAATAGGTACGACTGTAGACGAATTCTCCGAGTTCGTTGAGTGGATTGGGACGCGTTGCTACGTATTCTTCTACGTAGGAAGTAGGTAAAAATTCCATGTGTATAACTTCCTCTCAAATATTGTTTTTACACTATATATGGTATCAGATAAGGGTTGGGAGCACAATATATATGTATTTATTAAATTTCTGTTACAATGAATGTTCTCTATTGACATAGCTCAACGGCACAGAAAAAAGCCCTTAATCAGAAAAGTTGACTAAGGGCTTTCATCAGAAAAATTAGATTTTAATAAGGACCGCGGATATGATCATGGACATTTTCCCAGTAAAAATCATTGAGGCGTTTCAGCTCATCCTGACTGAAATCCTTGACTTCAAGTGACTTCAGATTGTCGATGATCTGTTTCTCATTCTTGAATCCCGGGATCACGCTGGTGACGGCTTCCTGCTGCATGACCCATTTCAGGGCCGCACGCACACGACTGCCGCGCTCATCAGCCATCCAGGCCAGCTGCTCACTCAGTTCCACGCCTTTTTCAAATGGCAGACCGCCGAATGTTTCCCCAACGTTGAAGGCCTGACCATCTTTATTGAAGTTGCGGTGATCATCTTCTTCAAAGGTGTGGTCTTTCGTGAATTTACCAGTCAGAAGGCCGCTGGCTAAAGGAACGCGTGCCAGTATGCCGACATTTTTCTCCTGTGCTTTCGGGAACAGTTCCTTGAGCGGTTTCTGTCTCAGCACGTTGAAGATGACCTGCAGGGCACTGGCATCGGTGTTGTTCAAAACATACAGACCTTCTTCGTCTGTCTCGACACTCACACCGTAACTTCTGATTTTCCCTTCTTTTTTGAGCTTGTCAAGGATAGGGAAGACGTCCGTTTCCTTCAGCATCTGAAGCGGAGCACAGTGGATCTGGTATAGATCGATCCGCTCACGGTCCAGTCGACGCAGACTGTCTTCCAGGTACGACCGGATCTGTTCTTCAGAGTAATTGGCCGGATCATCGATGTCGCCTTTACGTATGAATTTAGTCGCGATATGGATGGAATCTTCTTTTCCTTTTGTGGCTTTGGCCAGAAGTTCCTCACTGTGTCCATCGCCGTACACATCAGCCGTGTCAAAGAAGTTGACGCCAGCATCCATGGCACGGTTCAATCCTTTTAATGCTTCTTCATCATCATGAGAGCCCCAGCTGCCGCCGATAGCCCATGTGCCAAAACCGAGCTCGCTGATCTCCATGCCAGAATTGCCTAATTTATTGTATTTCATTCCATCTACTCCTTTTAATTGATCTGTGAATAAGTATACCACATAAAAAGTAAGCGTTTAACTTTTTTTGTCTGTATTCCTGTAAAACCTTTTCATTTCAGCATCGCTTCCCCAAAAGCTGACAAATGTTCCCGTTTTTGGTAAAATAGCGATGACTATAAGGAATACAGGAATGGAGGAGGGGAACATGGAAGAGGTCATGATAGAGTTTTACAAAGGCAAGGACGAGCAGGCCTTTCTGGACAGATGGCAGAAAGAACATGGCACTTTGAGTGAAGAACAGATCGATGAGCTGTATGCGGACATAGCAGATGCCATCGATGAGGCAGTGAAAAAAGGTGAACATGAACTGGGCAAGACCTATAATTATCAAGGCGTGGAAGTCGGACGATCAGATTTCAATGCTTTTTATTCCCTGTATATTTTCGAAGCGACAAAAGACTAAGCAAAAGGAGGTGTTTTTTTGTCGAATGAATTGATCGAGAACAAACTGAAGCTGCTTCCGGATCTGCCGGGCTGCTATATCATGAAAAATGAACATGACCAAATCATCTATATCGGTAAGGCTAAAAACCTTAAGAATCGGGTGCGCTCTTATTTCCGAGGCGAACATGAAGGGAAGACCAAACGGCTGGTCGAGGATATCGTGGATTATGAAACGATCGTGACCGGTTCAGACAAAGAAGCCCTCCTTTTAGAAGTGACCCTGATTCAAAAACACCAGCCAAAATACAATATCCGCTTGAAACGCGGAACGAGTTACCCTTATCTGAAGATCACGAATGAACGGGATCCTCAGCTGGTCATTACGTCAGAAGTGGAAAAGGACGGCGCACATTACTTCGGTCCCTATCCAGATGTCTGGGCGGCGTCTGAAACCAAGCAGCTGATTCAGAAAATCTATCCGCTGCGCAAGTGCAACGGACATCAGAAACGGGCATGTCTGTATTATCACATCGGACAGTGCATCGGTCCCTGCGACCACGAGGTGCCGGTGGAGGAATATGAGGAACAGATCAGACGCATCAAGTCTTTCTTGAATGGTAATGTCTCGGACATCAAGCGGGATCTGAAACAGAAAATGCAGGAAGCTGCTGAAGAAATGAATTACGAACGTGCAGCTGAATTCCGTGATCAGATTTCCTATATCGAACGGACGGTCGAGAAACAGTCGATCATTTCCAATAATTATACAGCCAGAGACTTCTTCAACTATTATATGGATAAGGGCTGGATCTCGATCCAGGTCTTTTTCGTGCGTCAGGCGACACTGATCAAGCGGGAAGCGACGATGTTTCCGATCATCGATACACCTGAAGAGGAACTGATGAGTTTTATCCTTCAGTATTATGAAGATAAAAATAATCGGAAGCCCAAAGAGGTCTATGTACCAGAAACGGTTGATACAGATCTTTTAGAAGAAGCCCTGGAAACGAAAGTTCTTGTCCCTCAGCGTGGACGAAAAAAAGAACTGCTTGACTTGACCGGAAAAAATAGTGAAATATCACTGAAACAGAAGTTCCGTCTGATCGAGATGAAAGAACAGAAAACGACGGGAGCAATCGAAGAACTTTCCGACGTGCTGGGGCTGCCTTATATCGAACGCATCGAGGCTTTCGACCATTCCAACATTCAGGGGACTAATCCCGTTTCAGCGATGGTCTCCTTTAAAGACGGGGTCCCGGATAAAAACAACTACCGGAAGTATAAAATCCGCACAGTCATAGGCAGCAACGAGTTCGCGACCACTCAGGAAGTGATCCGGAGGCGGTATTCACGTCTTTTGAAAGAAAGAAAAGACATGCCTGACCTGATCCTCATGGATGGCGGTAAAGTGCAGGTGAATGCGGCACGCGATGTGCTGGAAAATGAATTCGGACTGGATATTCCCGTCGCCGGCATGGTCAAGGACAAGAAACACCGTACGGCCGGTCTCATTTTCGGTAATGAGCTGGAACCTGTCGTTTTGAATCCAAGAAGTCAGGCTTTCCATCTAGTTCAGCGGATACAGGAGGAAGTCCACCGGTTCGCGATCACCTTTCACAGGAATGTGCGCGGAAAAAATAGTTTCACGAGCCAGCTTGACGATGTCGAAGGGGTCGGTCCAAAAACACGGACGAAGGTACTGCGGCACTTCAAGTCAATGAAACGACTTCAGGAAGCAGACCTTGAGGAGATCACAGCTCTGGGGATCCCGGTAAAAGTGGCGGAGCGCATTAAAGATACTGTGAAGCAGAACAGCTAGAACGAATAAGGGAAGGGTATAGAATGATCAGAGAGGCACGAAAAGAGGATGCAGAAGCTATCACCGACTTGTTTAAAGTCATACTGACGGATATGGAACTTCCTGTTATGCAGGAAAGCCGCTGGGATGAGCTGAAACCGGCACTGGTCGAAGCAGCTAAACAGGAAAGATTCCGTCATAATTACAGAAATGCAGTAGTCAAAGAAGTGGAGGGACATGTGGCCGGCTTTTTCTTCGGATACAAAGGCGGTTCTGTTTCTGATTCATATGAACCGATTGAAACGATACTGAAAGAGTACGGTCTGCCGGTCTTTGAAACCTATGATGAAGAAGAAAGCATCGATGGAGAGTGGTACCTGGATTCGCTGGTCACACATCAGGCCTATAGAGGTCAAGGGATCGGTAAAGAACTGCTGGAAGCGACGTTCGTCCGGGCAAAGGAAAGCGGCCTGCCGGTTATCGCCCTGAATGTCGATCACCAAAACCCTCAGGCCAAAGCCCTTTACGCACGCCTGGGATTCAAAAAAACGGGTGAGGTCGTCCTCGCGAATCATGACTATGACCATATGCAGAAACAGCTATAAAAAAGACCCTCATGACTGTAGAGGCGCCTTAAGCGCTCTGACGTAAGTCATGAGGGTCCTGTTATTTAATCCAGTTTCTCTTTTTGAAGCAGTCTCTGTTTTAATCGCATCCAAATCGGGTGCATGAATCCCAGACTGTACTTCTGCTGATGTCTGCGTTTCCACACAAGCTCTTTGTTTTCGGCATAATGATCCAAGAGGACAGTCACGGCACAAGCAACGGGTGCATCCTCTTCATTAACTAAGTTGACAGTGTAGAATTCGCCCAAATATGAAATGTTTTTATCTATCGTTCCTATCTTTTTGCCCAAATGCCGGATAGTAAAGCGTTTCTTCTCAAAATCCCCAGTGATCACCCAGTTCAGCCCCGTGAGTGTGAAAAAAGGGTTCTTGATCCCTCTGATCCCGGGACGTTTTTTCAGACTTCCGATTTTTTCGGCATCGACATAAAATTGAAATTGTGGAAAAACGGATAGGGTCACCTGTCTGACATCGAGTAAGCGCGAGCCATCTATGGCGAAGACGGAAAGTTTATCGGCTAAACGTCCCCATTTGCCGACGATCAGGTAAACTTCCTGCCCTTTAGGGTCCGAGACGATAAGCCGGTCCTGTTTCGACATGAATTCCTGTTTTATATATAAACGAACCATTTCTGATCACCTCTTTGCGTGTCATACATCCAACCTTTTCTTTATTATAACACTTGTTGCTGAGATTATAAAAGGGGATCGAACATACGAAAAGAGTGCAGCGGTAATTAGCTCTGCACTCTTTTGCCGGTACTATTTACCGCTGTGAGACATGACGGTCGTCAGTTCTTTCAAGGCAACAACGATCGCATCGATTTTATTTTCCATCCGGTGGAGCAGAAACAGCGAAATGAAGATAGGAAAGCCGACATTCGCTATCATGTCCAGAGCCGTCGTGAAAAGTGTCAATTGAGTATCCATCGTCTTCCTCCTCTCTATCTACAATAACGGATAAAGAGAAGGATATGTCACCGCAGTTTTACAGGGTAGTGAATTTAGATGGAATCCTGTCTGTTCAACCGGTAGCCGCTGTGGAAGACGGGTCCCACAAACTCGTTGTACTCAAAGCCGGCTTCGATGGCTTCGGTCACAAAGGTTTTCGCTTTTCTGATAGCCTCTATGGGATCAAGCCCCTGAGCAATACCTGCTGTGATCGCTGCAGCAAAGGTACAGCCGGCACCGTGGTTATTGGCGTTTTCGACTTTCGGGGAAGTCAGTGTGATATACTCATTTCCGTCATAAACCAAGTCGATCGCTTCATTACCAGCAAGGGCCTTGCCGCCTTTGACAACGACGATTTTTGCTCCTTTTTCGTGTATGATCTTGGCTGCTTTTTTCATATCTTCGAGATTGAAGAGAAGTCCCAGTTCTGCCAGCTGGCCGGCTTCAAACAAATTAGGAGTCGTCACAGTTGCCAGAGGGATCAGACGGTTCTTGATCGCCTCAACATTCTGCGGGTTGAGCACTTCATCTTCTCCTTTGCATACCATCACAGGATCGACGACCAGGGGTGTGTCCCTGTGCTGTTCCATCTTATCTGCAATAACGTTGACGACATCTGCATCTGGCAGCATGCCAGTCTTTGCCGCACCGATTTTTGGTCCGGCAAAAGCAGTGACCAGCTGATCTTTGACGACGTGTGCATTGATTGCTGTGACACCATGGCTCCAGTTATTTTCAGGATCCATTGTTGCTATCGTTGTCAAAGCAGCGATACCATACGTTCCGTATTCGGCAAAGGTCTTCAGGTCAGCGGCTATTCCTGCCCCCCCGCTTGCATCGTTCCCGGCAATCGTCAATGTTAAATTAGGTTTTGTCATGATGTAACCTCCATAGTTTAGTGATAAGTGTTAAGATACTAAATACTAGTAAGAAATAGTATACTTTCTTTACAACCTAAGTATAATGCTTATAGACAGAATCCGCAAAATATTCAGAGAGATTATGGTGAAGAACAGGAGAGGATAGAATGGATGCAATTGAACGTGTAGCAAAGTGGTTTGAAACCGGACAGAAAGTTGTTGTGATCACCGGTGCCGGTGTATCCACAGAGAGTGGGATACCGGACTTCAGATCGGCTGAAGGCTTGTATAGTGAAGATACTGAACAGGGCGTTCCTATGGAAGAAGTCCTGAGTGCTTCGTTCTTTAATGACCATCCGAAAGATTTTTACCGTATTTACAATGAAAAACTGCTTTTTCCGGATGCCTGTCCAAATACCGGTCACCTTTTTCTGAAACAGCTGGAAGACAAGGGGCATGAAGTAACAGTCATCACGCAGAATATCGATGGCCTTCATCAGAAAGCAGGAAACACACGGATCCTGGAACTTCACGGCAATGCCAGCACTGTGATAACGGAATCCGGAAGCACGACCTCGCTGGATGAAGCAGTCAGGCATGAAAACGAGTTGAGGGTGAAGGGCGAATGGGCACGTCCGGCCATTACTCTTTACGGGGAAGTGTTAGACAGAGAAGTGCTTCAAAAAAGTGTTCAGGCCGTGAGTGAGGCGGATATCCTGCTGGTCATGGGGACCAGTTTAAATGTTTACCCGGCGGCTGGACTGATATACGATTATAAAGGAGACAAAAGTGCCCTGATCAATAGAGAAGGAACGCCCTTAAATACTGCCTTTTCATATGTATTTCACAGGCCCATCGGCGAGTGGGTCGAAGAGCTGCAGCGCTGCTTGACTACTGAATAGCAGAAGGATCACTTAACTGAGTATGCTAGGATGGATAGAGATAACTGAATGAGTATAATAGATTTTAATGGAAACAGATTAGGCAGGTGAGAGTATGATAGAAAAAATCAGAGACATGATGGCAGATCACCAACCGGATGCCATTACAAAACAGAGCAAGTATGCCGTTTTATTACCGCTGGTACGGGTGAATGAGGCGATCCATATACTATATGAAGTCAGGAGCCACCGGGTGTCTCAGCCTGGAGAAACCTCTTTCCCCGGCGGTGCACTAGAGACGGGGGAAACCTTTGAGGAAGCGGCTCTCAGAGAAACGGAAGAGGAGCTCGTGTTGGACAGGGGGAAAATAACGGTGCTTGGTGAAATGGACTATATAGTAAAGCAGAACCATATCATCAAGTGCTTCGTCGGCTGGCTTCCAGAAGTGGATGCAGACAGACTGGAACCCAATGAAGAAGTAGAAGCTGTTTTCACGATACCTCTGGACTATTTTTTGACCACAGAACCAAAGTATTATGAGACCCGGCTAAAAATGGAACGGGATGCTGACTTTCCGGTCGAACTGATCTCCGGCGGTCAGAAGTATAAATGGCGGAACGTCACTCAGCAGATCCCTTTTTATCGTCTGTCCGACCATTATCTCTGGGGCTATACAGCCCACCTGACACACCGGTTCAGTGAACTGATAAAAAACGAAGCAAATAAAGCAGACTAAATCAAATCTAAGGATGATGAAAATGACAAATGACAACCGTAAAGTACTGACATGCAACGAGACCAGAGTCGTTCAGACCCATCGCATCCTTCCACCGGATCTGAATGATCATCAGACCCTTTTTGGAGGGAAGCTGATGAGCCTGATCGACGATACGGCCTCAATATCAGTTTCGCGCTTTGCACGCACAAACGATATCGTAACGGCATCCATGGATGAGCTGCATTTTATCCACCCCGTCGAACCGGGACATTCTGTCTGCGTGGAATCCTATGTCACTGGTGCCGGACGCACATCAGTCGAGGTGTTCGCCAAGGTGCTTGGAGAAGATCTAGTGACGGGTGAACGCTACATAGCGGCGACCAGCTTCATCACATTTGTTGTTGTTGGCCTGAGTTCAAATGAAGCATTGCCGCTCATCCAGTCAGAAGACAATGAAGAGCAGATGATTTGTGGCAAATATCAGGACCGCCGGCAAAGACGTCTGGCAGACCGCCAGGCCAATGAAAAACTGGTCGAAGCCATTTCTATATTACCCCCATGGATCAAAGATCAAGCTTGAACCTTAACTGAAGACAAAAAAAAGACCACTAAGAAAGTGGTCTTGAGGAAAGACAGGCTGCTGGAAAAAACATTAGTCCGTGTATAATTTCCCGCTCAATACACGTGAGATCGCCTCAGCCACACCGTTCTGCCGGTTGCTGGAGGTCTCGAATCGTGCAGCCTGTTTTGCTTCAGGTTCAGCATTCGCAACAGCCACTGAATATTCTGCCCATTCAAGCATGGAGATGTCATTGAGATTGTCGCCGATCGTCATGACTTCATCAGATTTGAGCCCAAGCTGCTTAGCCAGCTGGGAGACAGCGATGCCTTTTTGAGCCGCTTCGTGGTTGATTTCCAGATTACGTTTGCTGGAAGCTGTAATAGCCAGGATCGGGATTTCGCGGTGCAGCTCTTCTTTCAGCGGGTCCAGCACCTCACGTCCCTTGCTGGAATGTACAGAGACTTTAAGGATGATGGCACTGTCGTCATTGATGATCTCCTGATAATCATCGACAAAATTGATCTGCAGTTTGTCTGCAAATTCAGCAGCCTTTTCGAGGGCTTCTTCGTAAGAGGTATCCGGATTCATATCATAAATCATCATGGCAAGCATTTCCAGACGTTTATCTTTATTATCAGAGTAGATGCCTTTGTTCGTCATGAGTTCTTCGTGAAGGTCCTCGTAGCCGGAGAAAAGCGACAGCATCTTTCTGACCGTACTTTTTTCCAAACCGCGGTTGTATTTATTCGTGCCATTCTCATCAAAGTACTGGGCACCGTTCTGGGCGATCAGCGGACATTTTATCCCGTTCTCTTCCAGTAAAGGGTATGCCAGCGGGAAATCGCGTCCGGTCGCAATGGCAAAGTGGATGCCTTGGCTCTGCACCCGTTTGATAGCGGAAATGTTTGCCTGACTTATTTCCATATCTTCATCGAGCAGTGTGCCGTCCATATCTGAGACGATTAATTTTATCATGTGTGTCTACTCCTTTTTTCTTCATAATGATCTAAGAGTAGCATACCAAAAAAAGAGTGACAGGACATAAGAAAAATATTTTTTGTTGAAGAGAAAACCGAAAGGAGAATGATAATGACTATCCCTGTAGACAATGACTGGAAACCTATTCTGGAAAGAGCAGCTGAAAAGGAATCGTATCGAGCGCTTAGAGAATTCTTGAAAGAAGAGTTCAAAACGGGGGCGGTTTATCCGGAAAAAGAAAATATCTGGCAGGCCTTTCAGTGGACACCTTATCATGAAGTGAAAGTCGTCCTGCTGGGGCAGGATCCGTATCACGGTGAAAACCAGGCCCATGGACTCAGCTTTTCTGTCAACCCTGACATCTCGATTCCTCCTTCCCTGCGCAACATGTATAAAGAGCTGGAAAGCGACCTGGGTATCCCGCCGGCGTCGCATGGGTATCTCAGGAAGTGGGCAGAAGAAGGGGTATTGCTTTTGAATACAGTCTTGACTGTCCGAAAGGGAGAAGCGCATTCCCATCAGAAAAAAGGCTGGGAAGACTTGACGGATGAAGTGATCCGGGCACTGAATGCGCGTGAAAAACCGGTCGTTTTCCTTTTATGGGGGAATGCGGCTAAAGCAAAACGCAAGATGATCGATGAAGAGAAGCACATAGTCATCACTTCAGCACACCCAAGTCCGTTATCTGCCTATAGAGGTTTCTTTGGTTCACATCCTTTTTCCAAAACGAATGAGGCCTTGAAAGAAATGGGAGAAGAACCGATAGACTGGAGACTCCCTGAAAAAGTGAATGTATAAGTAAAACTTAAAGGAGTCTACTGTAATTTTCTTCTAGAAAGTGGTAAGATTGAAGATGTAGAAAAACAACTATGGAGGGAAAATCTGTGGAATTATTTGACAGTTTAAAAAGCAAAATCAAAGGAAAAGACTTGAAGATCGTCTTTCCAGAAGCAACCGATGAACGAATTTTAGGAGCAGTCGTTCGTTTATACCACGACGAATTACTCACACCTATTCTTATCGGAGACAAGGATGAAGTACTAGGCGTAGCTAAAGAACACGGCTTCGACTTGACAGGCATCGATATCGTGAACCCGCATGCTTATGATGAATATGATGAAATGGTCAATGCCTTTGTCGAGCGCCGTAAAGGTAAGGCAACGGAAGAACAGGCAAGAGAACAGCTTCGCGATGTCAACTATTTTGGCACGATGCTTGTTTATATGGACAAAGCAGACGGTCTAGTCAGTGGAGCCATCCATTCAACTGGTGACACAGTCAGACCTGCCCTGCAGATCATCAAGACACGTCCAGGCGTCAGCCGTACGTCAGGCGCATTCATCATGCTGCGTGGCCGTGGTCAGGAAAAATATGTGTTCTCTGACTGTGCCATCAATCCGAACCCGGATGCACAAGTCCTGGCAGAAATTGCTGTGGAAAGTGCGCGTACAGCCAAGATGTTCGACATCGATCCAAAAGTTGCTCTATTGAGCTTCTCTTCTAAAGGTTCTGCTCAAGCTCCCGAAGTTGAAAAAGTACAGGAAGCCACACGTATCGCTAAAGAAATGGCTCCTGAATTCGAGATCGACGGTGAACTTCAGTTTGATGCAGCCTTCGTTTCTTCAGTTGCTAAACAGAAAGCCCCTGATTCAAACGTAGCCGGTCAGGCCACTGTCTTTGTTTTCCCTGAATTGCAATCTGGAAACATTGGCTACAAAATCGCTCAGCGTTTCGGTAACTTTGAAGCCGTCGGACCTATTTTACAAGGTCTGAACAAGCCGATCTCCGACTTGTCCCGTGGTTCTGTCGAAGAAGATGTCTACAAAACGGCCATTATCACGGCTAACCAGGCAATCCAGGACTAAGCTGTCATATAAAGCTTTAAGAAGTGACTGGAAGCTTTTATAAACTGTACTATATGCAAAAAGCCCCTGAAATCTCTGAGATTTCAGGGGCTTTTTCAGTCTTACTTAGTGCCGAACAACCGATCGCCGGCATCTCCAAAGCCTGGAGTGATATAACTTTTCTCATTTAGTCCAGGATCGATGGCTGCTGTAAATATCTGAACATCCGGGAATTCGTTTTGAACAGCAGAAATCCCTTCTGGAGAAGCGATCAGGCAAATGAAATTAATATTCTTCGCTTCTCTGTTTTTCAGGGCCTGGATGGCAGCAATAGCCGTTCCGCCCGTTGCCAGCATAGGATCGACAATAAAGATTTCTCTCTCACTGATGTCTTTTGGAAATTTAGCATAGTATTCCACCGCTTCAAGTGTGTCAGGATCTCTATATAAGCCGACATGAGCCACTTTAGCAACAGGAATCATATTTAAGATACCATTTACCATTCCTAGACCGGCACGCATCAACGGCACGATCGCAATTGTTTTTCCACTTAAAACAAAAGATTTTGTTTTCGTGATCGGCGTTTCGATTTCCACTTCTTCCAGAGGCAGGGACTTCGTCATTTCATAAGCCATGAGGGAAGAGACTTCCTGAACCAACTCCCGGAATTCTTTAGATCCTGTTTCTTTTTTGCGGATCATCGTCAGTTTATGCTGTAATAGTGGATGGTCAAAAACAAATACGTCTTTTGTCAATTTAATCTCTCCTTCTTTTTACTAATAGTGTATGCTACAGTATAATCCAATCATACACAAGGATTAATTTTTGAAAGTAGGTGTACAGTTGAAAGTTACTCTGAATGAAATATTAAAGCTTGAGAGCTTTCAGGAAGTTAAAGTTGCGGCTGGATACAATGGCCTGAACAATCACATTGAGAATGTATACGTGATGGAGGTGCCGGATATTTCAGCGTATGTTGACCAGGGGGGGCTGTTGTTTACGACTTTGTATCCAATTGTTGATGATGCTTCAGCTATGGAAAGGTTTATTCCTGAGTTGAAAAAGCTGGGATTGGCAGGAGTTGCCATTAAAGTCGGAAGGTATATCCAGGAAATTCCTTCTTACATGCTTGAACAGGCGGATGAATTGTCATTTCCTTTATTGCGCTTACCATCGTCTTCAAACTTCTCTTTTCTCTCAAATGATATTTTGACTGAATTACTTGGGAAGAAAACAAAAGAACTCGAATTTAGAGAAAGTATATCCAGCAAACTTCACACCTTACTGCTTAGTGGAGCGGACATAAAGGATTTACTGTCTTATGTATCTGTCGTGACAAGTATGGAAATCGTTATAATAAGTGAACAGTTGAAGTTTATAGAGTCATCGCGATATGGGGAGTCAGTTGATTTCAAGATCATTGATGACAGCTTTTATTTCAAATCGATCCAAAGCATTGATTATAGTGATGCAGCGCCCTGTATAAAGTTTGAAGGGAATACGTATTTACGCAAAGACGTCATGATACAGCCGATCGATGCGGGTGAAAAGGTTTTAGGCTATCTCATTCTGATCAAAAACGAAAAAAAAGGCAAGCTGGAACATTTGGATATCGTTATTGAACAAGCGATCATCCTGTTGGCGTTCTTACTGCAGAACCGCCAGTCTCTCATTCAAAAAGAGAGGAATTATCTGGATAATTTCATACGTGACATCATCAACGAAAATTATAAGTTTCAGTCGGAACTGATCGAGAAAGCCAAAGTTTTTAAATGGAACTTTCACTTTCCCAATACGATCATACTGATCGAAATTTCGAACGAATTTGGAGACAATAAAATAGCCAACCACTATAAGGCGATAGACAGTGGGATAATTCCAGAAGAAATTGCCCGAAGCTGTGAAATGCCTGCTGAAAATTGTAAAGTAGCACTGCATGACAATCGGATCATATGTTTCATCAGTATTGCGCTTGTCAATGACCTGTCTTCAAAACTTAAGAAAGCAAGCGAACAGATCGTACAGCGTTTAAGTAGTTATGGGGCTGTAAAAATCAGTATCTCAAATAAAATCTATTCGATCGAAGAAATCAGGACAGCATATGAAGATGCCGTGCTAGTTCAAAATGTTTACAAAGAGGTATATGAAAGCCAATCATTTATCGAATTTTATCAGAACATAGGGATTTTCAGATTATTTCACCTCATTGACGATAAAGAATACCTGAAGAAGTATGTGGATGAAAAATTAGGACAAGTGATAATGAGTGACGAAAAAAACGACATGGAACTGATTCAAACATTGAAAGTGCTTATTCGGAATAATATGAATGTGAAGAAAAGTGCGGATGAATTGTATATCCATTACAACTCATTAAGATATAGGATCGGCAAATTAAAAGAACTTGGAATAGAGATAAAAGATGGAAATGAAATGATCGAGATCGCCGTCGCGTGTCAGCTTCTCTCATATTTGAACGCAACTTAATAATGACTTGGCCCCTGCGACAAAATGTTGCAGGGCTTACTGTTTGTCATAAAGCAACTATAAGAAAGCGTTTTTTATAGCAAATCATGCCAATGATTAATAGACGCGTGAGTGATACTATGAATTTACACAAAAAATAGTTGAAGGAGAACGGTATGTATAACCAGCGTAAGAAAATAAAAATATGGCAGCGTACTGATATCGACGGATTTTTTGGTTTGTTTACAAATAATTTGACGAATCTATTAGTCATGGCTGGTCTGCTGATGGCCATAGGGATTCCGGCTGATATCACGTTTGGTACCATACTTCCCGCAGTTGGCTTATCCATTTTTGTAAGCAGTGTCATTTACTCTGTCATGGCATACAAACTGGCTGTCAAAGAGAATAGAAACACAGTGACCTCATTGCCATCCGGCAGTAGTGTCACGCATATGTTCCTGATCGTCTACCTCATCATGGGGCCGGTATACCAGAGTACTGGTGATCCGTATTTAGCATGGTATGCAAGTTTAGCATGGGGGTTCATTGAAGGCGTGATAGAGCTTATCGGTGCGATTTTTGGAGAAAGATTAAGAAAAGTCATACCAAGGGCGGCTATGCTGGGATCATTAGCTGGAGCCTCTATAACCTTTATAGCGATGACGCCTGCCATGCAGACCTTTGATCTGCCCTATATTGGATTGATATCTTTAATCATCATCTTATTAGGCTGGTTCGGTAAAGTGAGCTTTCCGTTTAAAATACCTGTAGGATTTGTAGCCATTATAGTTGGTACGATCATTGGATGGTCCACAGGCTTGATGGACTTAGGCTTGCTTATTGAGTCTTTTGAATCTATTTCGCTCTCACTCCCGAGTTTTTCGGTTTACCGAATTTTTTCAGGCCTGTCGGAAGCTACACCATTCCTGGTTTCAGCGATCCCGTTGGGCATTTACAATATGTTTGAAACGATCGATAACATTGAAAGTGCTGAAGCTGCCGGAGATAATTACAATACCTTTCACACGATGATAGCAGATGGGTCGACCAGTATATTGGCCAGTTTGTTCGGAAGTCCTTTTCCTACAGCGGTATTTATCGGCCATCCAGGCTGGAAGGAAGCCGGTGCAAGAATCGGTTACACACTGGCAACGGGAGCAGGGATATTGACGATTACCTGGCTGGGACTGATCTCCCTGTTATTGAACATCATACCTATTGAGGCAATCCTGCCTATCTTAGTTTACGTTGGACTTGTTATCGGGTCGCAGGCGTTCCAGGAGGTCGAGAAAAAATATGCACCGGCAGTAGTGATCGCGATCATACCCTGGCTGGCAGATTGGGGAAGAAACCTCATTGATAACAGTCTGGCCTCTTTAAATACTAACGCAGCCGATATCGGCGTGGATTTACTGAGCGCTGCTGGCGTTGAATACAGCGGCATGATCGTCTTGGGGTCTGGAGCAATCATCGTTGGCATGCTCTGGTCGGCCATTTTAAGTTTCATTATCGACAACGACTTTTACAAGGCCAGCCTAGTGGCGTTCATCGGTACGGTGTTCTCCTTTTTTGGAGTGATCCATTCTCAAACAGTAGGCTTCAATGAAGGAGGTGAGCTGGCTGTAAGTTACGCCCTAGTCGCTCTTATCATCTTATTAATGAATTATTTAAAAAAATATAACAATGGAGGAATTACCTATGACAAAAAATTATAAAGTACAGGCAAAACCATATGAGTTCGAGTTCGATATCGATACGACAGCATTCATGATCATCGACATGCAGAGAGACTTCTTGTATCCGGGTGGTTTTGGAGAAAAATTAGGGAACGATGTTTCTGCTACAAATTCAATTATTCCAAACGTGAAAAAAGTACTGGATGCTGCAAGAGAAAAAAATATGCTCATCATCCATACCCGTGAAGGTCACAGACCAGATTTGTCTGACGTGCCTGAGAGTAAAGCTAAAAGAGGCGGAGGTATCGGGGAAGAAGGACCGATGGGCAGGATTCTTGTCAGAGGAGAATATGGTCATGATATCGTCGATGAACTTCAGCCTAAGGAAAATGAAGTGGTTTTAGACAAGCCCGGTAAAGGAGCGTTCTATCAGACAGATCTTGAATCCATTTTGAGAAACAAGAACATTAAAAGCTTGATCGTGTCAGGTGTTACGACGCATGTCTGTGTTCAGACAACGATCAGAGAAGCGAATGACCGCGGCTACGAATGTCTGATGCTTGAGGACTGCTGTGCAGCGTTCGATAAACGGGATCATGAAGATTCCATCCGCATGATCAATCAGCAAGGTGGTATTTTCGGCTGGACGACCCCTTCAGAAAACCTGTTAGACGAGTTAAACAAATAATCAGAGAATATGAGGAGATAATCAAATGGATACTAATCATCAATCAACACCCTGGTTCGTCAAAGGAGATGTGAATGGCTTCTTCGGCTTATTCAGTAACGTGCTGACCAACTTTCTGGCAGCGATCGGCTTGCTTGCTGCGATCAATATGCCCGGGGACATCATCTATGGAAATATCGTACCCGGAGCAGCTGTAGCCCTGGGACTTGGTGGCATCATATTCGCCGTACAGGCTAGACGAATGTCTGTGAAACGCAATAAGTCAGATGTGACTGCTCTGCCTTACGGTTTAAGTGTTCCTCACTATTTCATTGTGGCTTTCGGTGTTATGCTGCCGGTTTATGCACAGACGCAGGACTGGATGCTTGCCTGGTCAACAGGGGTCGCCTGGAATTTGATTCAGGGTATCATCATGACCCTGGGCGCTGTCGTTGGACCTTTCATTCAAAAATATATTCCGAGAAGTGCATTATTAGGCTCACTGGCAGGTCTTGCGATCACCTATATCGCAATGAACCCAATGGGTGAGATATTCAGCGCACCCTACATTGGTTTACTTACACTCGTTATCGTATTAGGTGGATGGATCGCGCATAAGAAACTGCCTGGTAACATCCCGGCTGGTCTTCTGGCCATTATCATTGGGATGCTGCTGGCTTGGGGAACAGGGTACATGGATGTCAGTGCTGTTCAGGAAGCAGCTGCCGGTTTTTCACTCTCATTCCCTACATTTGCCTTTTCACAGTTGATGACCGGATTTGCTTACATTTCACCATTTTTAGCTGCTGCGATCCCGCTGGCCATCTATGATTTCCTTGAAAGTCTGGATAATATCGAAAGTGCTGAAGTAGGCGGAGATAAATATCCGACTGGATTAACCTTGCTCGTACCGGGACTTTTGACCATACTTGGTTCGTTTTTAGGAAGCCCATTTCCAACTATCATCTACATCGGTCATCCCGGCTGGAAAGCTGCAGGAGCAAGAGTCGGTTATTCACTTGCTACAGGCTTAGGTGTCATGCTCCTGGCGTTTGTCGGATTGATGCCCCTGGTCATGTCAGTTATACCTTTAGTGGCTTTGCTGCCGATATTGGTCTACATTTCAATGACTATAGGTACACAGGCATATACCACAGCCGATCCGAAACATGTGCCTGCAATGATATTAGGCCTTCTTCCTTTCATTGGCAGTTTTGTCATCCTGCAGATCAACAATGCGTTGACAGCAGCGGGGACCAGCGCTAATGAAGTAGGCTTACAGGTATTAAGAAACAACGGTGTCTACTATGAAGGCTGGAGTGTTCTTGGGGCCTCCGACATCCTGGTTTCCATGATGCTCATCACCATCGTTATTTATCTGATCGACAGAAACTTCAAGGTAGCTGCCTTTTATAGCCTCCTGACTGCCGCGCTGTCATTCTTTGGCTTTATACATGCCGGGGAAATAGGCTTAGGAACAGGTATGAGTGCAGCCTTGGGTTATGCAACAATGGCATTAGGATTACTTGTTTTCCATTTCTATAAACATCCAGATGAAAAACAGGGATCAAAGTAGATACGATCATGAGGTGAAGAGATGAATATAATAATCAGCAGTATGGACAGCGAACTCGGCAATTTAATTAATAGAACTGAAGAACGTGGCCTTGTCGGTACTGTTGTAGATATATTCGATAAAGTGATCAATATCGAAACAAATCGGCCCGACATGCTCATCACCCTGGCAAAAGATGAAGTGATACGCGGACCTTTAATGATCAAAGTTAAGAATGAGAAAGCTTTTGATCATTTGAAGAGAACAGCGGCTGTTGGAAATACGGTAACATTCAAAAAAAATGGTCAAGGTAGTCTAAATAATGACCGACTGCTCTTTCACTCCTCGATCAGCTGGCAAAGTCTTATTCCTCCTATGGAAGTAAACGAAACACAACTCTTAGACTTACAGCACACGGTCGACTGTTTCCTTATAGAACAGGGGAATATCGGAGGGATAGGGAACGCATATCTGACAAAGTCACTGGACAGTGACGACCGTTCTAACTTTCAGTCAGCTTATGACAGATATTTCAGACAGCTGCTTCAGCAGTTGACAAAAGATTTCAATGGAGAAAGCCTGAAGAAATTTATTGGACTCGGTGTGGGACTGACACCCTCAGGGGACGATTTCTTAACAGGTCTCTTAGCTGCTCTTTATCATTATGACACTGAACGACTTTTTTTAGCGCCGATCAGACGACAATTGCGTCTGGATCACATCGAAGGCAAAACGACGCGAGTCAGCAAATATATGCTGTACTTAGCTTTGGACGGTCAATTCAATGAAGCGCTGCTGGCACTCTTCGATAGTAGAGTGCCTGTCGCTCAGTCTTTAGATAAAGTCAACAGTATTGGGTCCACTTCTGGAACAGATATGTTGTCGGGAGTCGGTTTTGCTTTAGAACAACTGCGTATAGAATATAAAAGGAGAGATAAACTTGAGCACAAAGGTAACGATTGAAAAAAATGCATATCATGATTCAGTGACATTGATGTCGCTTTCAGGCAAAGTTTTATCACAAGAGGGTGTAGTGGATGCCGTTGTTTCAATGGCCACACAAATGAATAAAGAATTATTGGATAATATCGGTCTAGCCACTGAAGAGAGTCAGGAAGCAACAGAAAATGACTTGATCATTGCTGTGAAAGCTGAAAATGACGAAGCACTGGAAAATGCCATGAGCTTCATCAATGAAGAATTAACGTCAAAAAAGTCAAGTAAAAATAATAAAGGAAACACATCAGTCTCTACATTTAATGCAGCTTTGAATGAACTCCCGGATGCTAACCTGGCTGTGATCTCAGTGCCAGGAGAATATGCAGCGAGAGAAGCACGCCAGGCTCTCAACAAAGGCCTGAACGTTATGCTTTTCAGTGATAATGTGTCTATAGAAGATGAAAAGGCATTGAAAGAACTTGGAGCCGAAAAAAATCTGCTGGTTATGGGACCGGATTGTGGGACAGCCATGATCAACAACACTGGCTTATGCTTTGCAAATGAAGTCAAGCAGGGCGGCATCGGATTGGTTGCGGCATCCGGCACAGGGCTTCAGGAAGTGGCTGTGCAGATCGATCGGATGGGTTATGGACTCACGCATGCAATCGGGACAGGCGGACGTGATTTGAGCGAACAGGTCGGCGGCATCATGATGCTTGAAGGTTTAAGAAGACTTGAAGAAGATGACAATACAAAAGTCATCACACTGATATCAAAACCACCTGCAAAAGCGGTACAGGACAAGATACTGGAAAAAGTGAAAGACAGTGCCAAGCCAGCCGTCATCTGTTTTCTTGATGGAGATAAAAATGACGTTGAAGCTGCCGGTGCATCCTTTGCACCTAACCTGATTGAAGCAGCAAAACAGTCGATTTTACAGTTGGATGGCTCAGTGACATTTAATGAAGGATTGAGCGATGACATGGCCAGTGCTTTGACAGAAGAAGTGAAAGGTCTGGCAGATTCTCAGCAATATATCAAAGGGTTATTCTGCGGAGGTACGATGACAGCTGAAGCCTTATCTGTATTACGAAGCAGTGTTGAGAACATCAAAAGCAATGTGGCAAAAAAACAGGAAGAAAAATTGGAAGATACATCAGTCAGTGATACGCATATCCTCCTTGATATGGGCGATGATGAGTTCACTAAAGGCAAGCCGCATCCTATGATCGAACCAAATCTAAGAAATGAACGGATATTGGAAGAAGCCAAGAATCCTAACACAGCTGTATTACTGCTGGATTTTGAGTTAGGTTACGGTTCTCATGAAGATCCTGTCGGTGAATCTATCGAGACATTAAAAGAAGCAAAAAAGGAAGCAGAAAAAGCCGGACGCTATCTTCCTATCGTGGCTTACATCTGTGGAACGTCTTCTGACAAACAGGGACTGGCTGAACAGGAAAGAAAGTTGACTGACAATGGTATATTGGTTGCTGAAAGCAATGCGCAGGCTAGTATGATTGCCGGTTTAATAGCCAACAAGGAGGTACAGTAAAAAATGGAAATCAGTAAGAATATATTAAATGAAGACCTTAAAATAATAAATATTGGGACATCAACGTTTAAAAAGGATATGGACCTTCAGAACGTCGAAGCTGTACAGTATGACTGGAGACCACCTGCTGGAGGAAACATTGAGTTAGTTAATGCGCTGGATTTCCTGAACGATAAAGAGGAAGTCGAGAAGGCGAATCAGGAGACCATTAAAATCATTAAAGAGGCTCATGCCTTCTTAGTGGATGTTGATCAGGCAGTTAACGTGATACCGGGAATGCATGATAAGCTGATCCTGCACTCTGGTCCTCCGATCAAATGGGAGAATATGTGTGGTCCCGTAAGAGGTGCCATTATCGGTGCCTTGATGTATGAAGGGCTGGCAGAAACACCGGAAGAAGCAGAGGAACTTGCCGGTTCTGGTGAAATAGAATTTGCACCAGCTCATGAACATGATGCTGTTGGTCCGATGGCCGGGATCATTTCACCATCCATGCCTGTCCATGTCATCGAAAATCGCACACATGGAAATAAAGCCTACTGTACAGTGAATGAAGGCCTTGGAAAAGTGCTTAGATTCGGAGCGAACTCTAAAGAAGTCATTGATCGTCTAAAATGGATCGAACAGACCTTTGCACCGGTCTTGAAAAAAGCATTAAGTCTTTCGGATGGAATAGATTTAAAATCGATCACCTCACAAGCGCTTCATATGGGTGACGAATGCCACAATAGAAATAAAGCCTCGACAAGTTTATTTTACAGAGAAATCATCGATTACCTGCTTCAAACAGATTCTGACACAGAAGAGTTGAGAGAAGTGATTCGATTTATCAAGGAGAACGAGCATTACTTCCTGAACCTCTCAATGCCTTCATGTAAATCAGCTCTGGATGCTGCTCATGGCGTCAAGTACTCCACAGTCGTTACAGCTATGGCCCGAAATGGTGTTGAGTTCGGTATCAAGGTAAGTGGGCTTGATAAAGACCAGTGGTTTACGGCTCCGGCCAACTTTGTTAAAGGCATGTTCTTCCCTGGGTACAGTGAAGATGATGCTGCTCCGGATCTGGGAGACAGTACGATAACAGAAACAATGGGAATCGGCGGTTTTGCTATGGGAGCGTCACCTGCCATCGTCCAATTTGTAGGTGGAGAAGTGCAGGATGCAATCAACTACAGTGAACAGATGTATGAGGTGACAGCTGGAGAGAACAGTAACTATTCTATCCCTGCCTTGAACTTCAGAGGTGGAGCTTATGGTATCGATATTAGAAAAGTAATAGAAACAAATATCCTTCCTGTTATCAATACAGGTATGGCCCACAAAGAAGCGGGAGTGGGGCAGATAGGTGCCGGGATCGTTCATCCACCGGTTGCCTGTTTCGAAAAAGCCATAACTGAATTTGTCAATGTATACGAGGAGGATTCTAATGAGTAAAATATTGATCGCATTAGGCGGCAATGCCTTAGGCGAAAATGCTGAAGAACAGCGAAAGTTAGCAAAAAATGCTGCGGCCGCCATTACTGACATGATCGAACAGGGCCATGAAGTGATATTGTCACATGGTAACGGACCTCAAGTAGGCGCGATCAATCTAGCCTTTCAGGAATATGCTAAAGCCAAATCCAATGAATCTCTAAGCATGCCCTTTCCGGAATGCGGAGCAATGAGTCAAGGGTATATCGGCTATCATTTACAGAATGCTTTAAGAACCGAATTGCTGAATCGGGGGATCAATAAGTCTGTCGTATCTTTAGTGACCCAGGTGGTGGTCGATTCAAAAGACGAAGCATTCAAGAACCCAACGAAGCCGATCGGACCTTTTTATTCAAAAGCAGAATCTGAAGAATTGGCAGATAAAACAGGAGATACTTATATAGAAGACTCCGGACGAGGATATAGAAAAGTCATCCCGTCACCAGCACCTGTCAAAGTAGTAGAATCGGCCATGATGAAAGAACTGATCGATAATGGACATATCGTTATCGGCGCTGGGGGTGGAGGCATCCCGGTCATAGAAGGTGAAAATAATCAGCTGATCGGTGTCGAAGCAGTTATCGACAAGGATAACGCAAGTGAAAAACTGGCTGAAGAACTGGATGTCGATTTCTTCTTTATCCTGACAGCAGTCGATCGTGTGGCAGTCAACTTTGGGAAACCTTCTCAGAAAGAACTGGAAAGTTTAAGTATAGAAGAAGCCAAGCAGTATATTGAAGAGGGACATTTTCCTGCCGGAAGCATGCTGCCTAAAGTTCAGGCAGCCATGAAATTCGTAGAATCCAAACATGGACGAAAATCTATCATATCTTCACTTGAGAAAGCAAAAGAAGCCGTCCTTGGGAAAACAGGGACAGTCGTTCACAAGTAACAAACTATAATAAATAGAACAAAAAACATCCCCGCTGCTAAAAAAGGCAGCGGGGATGTTTTCGCTGTTTCTTATGACCAATATAGTGCAAAATAAAACGAAGGCGTTATGTTTGATATAAATAATGATGGTTGATACGCTATTAACAGTAAAGGGACTGATATCACCTTTATGCTAAACGAATACCTAACCGATGCTCATTCTTCGGTAGGATTCAGACTAAAAGGAGAGTGTTAACTATGGATAAAAAATTAGTTGGTGGCGTATTTTCAAATGCAGATAATGCAGAGAAAGCGATCAGAGATTTACAGGACATAGGCTTTACTAAAAATGATATCTCAGTCTTTGCAAAAGACGACAGTCAAGTCGATAAAATTGAAAAGGATACACGAACAGATGTAGATTCCGGAGATGACAGTAAAGGAAGCAAAGCAGGTAAAGGGACTGGCATCGGTGCTCTGTCTGGTGGTGTCTTAGGTGGTATCGTCGGACTGATCGCGGAAGTCGGCTTGCTTGCCATACCAGGGATCGGCCCTATAGCTGCAGCAGGACCGCTTGCAACGACACTTGCCGGTTTAGGAACAGGTGCAGTCGGTGGCGGTATCGTCGGTGCGCTGGTCGGTGCCGGTATGCCTGAAGAAGAAGCGAAAGAATACGAGAAGTTTCTTAAAGCCGGAAAAATCATTGTGATGGTAGAAGTCACTCCTGACCAGCAGGATCAAGTCTACTCAACATTCAGAACACATGATACTGAAAATGCCGCAATGTACAGATAAGAAAAAAATTTCTTATAGACAGAGAGGATCTGTCTGATGAATAGGATAGAGGAGATGCAGGATAATCTGCGTCTCCTCTTTTTATAGTGCGCCCGGCATGGGCGATAACTTGGTGGTGAAAGTCCACTACAGACTTGGCAGTAGGAACTGTTAGCGAAAGACAAGGGTGTCCGCCGTGAGGCGGAATCTGAAGACAAACTATATGTAGTCAAGAGAAAAATATCATAAAAGTCCGAATTTTCAATCTTGATAAAAAAGTGCATAGTAAATAAACCTACAATCTTTTATTAAAAAAAATTCAGGCTAAAGTTTTTTCAATATAAGGAACATTATATTTTAGCAAATGAAAAATAATTCTTACAAGTTTTTTTGCTACATGAGTTAATGCAACGTTATAGTGTTTTCCTTCTGCTAGTTTTTTATGCAAGTATAATTTAAATAATGGAGAATGAATTGCCACTAGTCTAGCGGCTTGATGTAAGGCCCAACGTAAAGAAGATGAGCCTCGTTTTACCATTTTACCCTTTCCATCATGGTTCCCGGATTGATGGACCGAAGGCTCCATACCTGCAAAAGCAAGTAATTGTGCAGGTGTTTTGAAATTATTAATATTTCTTATCTCAGAAATAATAACACTTCCTAAACGATTAGAAATACCAGGAATTGAAGTAATAGGAGAAGCAATATCATTCATTAGTGAATTGATTTCTTTATCTACTTTTTTTATTTTTTTATTATAAAACTCTATTATTTCAATCGTTTGTGTCATTTCTAACTCGAGAATTTTTGAAACTTGTCCAATGGAGTCTTTTGCTAGGTTTCTTATTTCCTGGGCCTTTTCCTTCCCTATTTTTCCTTGAGAGGCTGAAGCAAGAGTTGATGTTAATGTACTCAAGTGAGAGTTACCTATAGCTTTAGCCGAAGGATAATTTTTAAGTAACGAATAAACATAAGAATGGTGCAAAGAAGTAACGTATACAGAAAGCTCTGGAAACACTAAGTCTACAAGTCTTACGTATTGAATTTTCCCTTCGGATTGATAGTGACTTAGTCGTGTTCTATTGCGAGTTAAGAACTTAAGATCTGTCATTTTTTTATCAGCAGTAAATTTTTCTACTTGGTTGTCACTCATTAATTTTCGAACAATCAATTTGGCATCTTTTTTATCTGTTTTCGTTTTTCTCAACGTAGTTGATTTAGCAAATTCCTTTATCAAAATAGGATTATAAGTAAATACTGTATATCCTTCATTTCTAAGAAAAGTTAATAGATTAAGACTGTAGTGACCGGTATCTTCTAAAGCAATACGTACATTGCTTTTTATTGATCCTTCATCCTGATTTAATATTACGCTACAAAGCGTATTAAATCCTTTTCTAGTATTGTCTATTGTAAGATGTTCTTTGAGAATTGTTCCATTAGAATCTATAATACAAACATCATGCTTCTTTTGGGAAACATCTATGCCGACATTGATCATTGAAAATCCTCTCCTAAAAGTATTTGCGCTGCAGTTTCACAGGTAATCTTTGTCATCTGGATCCTTGTGTCATATTAAACGTCATGCGTTAACAAACTTATTACCAATAAAACAAAGACCTGTGGTTAGAGCCTTCAGAAAACCAGTCATCTCTTAAAAGTGCCGTAAGGAAGTCTACTAATCCACAACGCCTATAACGATTATAAATGAAATGAATTAGGCTAAAATATTCATTTAATCGTCTATACTCAATATACAAGGAAGACGGACGCAAATGCTTGCACTGACGAACAGAAACTTCATACAAAGGCTGAATCAGGACGGATGAGCTTGCTATACAAAGCGAAGTCCGATACTGCCCGAATCCTGTACAGTAAATGAAGCAGTGACATGAGCAGAAGGTTGTCGTTCTTACCCGGGGAGGTCTCGTCAGCGCTTAGTAGTAACAACGAATGGCGAGAAGTCAGCCGAGGTCATAGTAGGGAAAATGTACCGAAGGACCGAACAATATCAATACTTTAAAGATTGGAGGTTAGGCATTATGGCAAACGCAGAAAACAACCCACGGGTTGGCAAACTACAAAGGGATAAGCTGGAAGCGAAAGAGTATGTAGATGTGCGGAGTAATCGCCTAGGTGAATGTAAAGACAAGTATGGTGAGTCTCTCATGAGGCTCGTTGTAAGTGAGAAGAATCTATTTGAAGCGGCTAAAATTGTTAAACGCAATAAAGGAGCTGCTGGAGTAGATGGTATGACAGTTAATGAAATAGAATCACATATCATGGAAATGAGTCCGTATTTAAAAAAGAAACTGTTAGACGGTACCTATAAACCACAACCGGTTAGACGGGTGGAAATTCCCAAAGCTAATGGTGGTGTCCGAAAACTGGGTATTCCAGTTGTACGGGACCGAGTGATCCAGCAAGCCATCAGGCAAGTAATAGAACCTATCATTGATAAACATTTCTTCCCGCACAGTCATGGGTTCCGCAAAGGGAAAAGCAATCATACAGCGTTGAAAGAGTGTGTCGGCTATTATCAGCAAGGCTACAAAGTAGCCGTCGACTGTGACCTGAAACAGTGCTTTGACACACTCAATCATGACAAGCTGATGTACTATCTCGAACAGTATATACAGGACAAAATGATTCTTAAAATTATCCGTAAGTTCTTACAGAGCGGTGTCATAGATCTGTCTGGCGAATTCGTAGAAAGTAACACAGGCGCACCACAAGGTGGCGTGATTTCGCCCCTACTCAGTAACGTATACTTACATGAACTGGATAAAGAAATGAAGCAGAGAGGACACCGTTTCGTCCGGTTCGCTGATGACTTCGTCATCTTTGTGAAGTCAAAACGAGCCGGTGAACGTGTGCTCCAAAGTATCACTCGCTTCATTGAAAAAGACCTGAAACTAACTGTCAACCAAGAGAAAAGTAAAGTGGGTTCACCAACGCGTTTAAAGTTCTTGGGTTGTCTGATAACCACAGTGAATGGGGTCTGTCGATACAGACCTTCGAACGAAGCCAAAGCGAAATTCATTCGTACCTTGAAACGCTTGACCAAACGTAAGCGAGCAGGGAAGTTTGATGAGATTGTCAAAGAGATAAACAGCCGAACAAGAGGCTGGATAAATTACTTCGGCACAGGTTTCATCAAAACCTTCGTAACGAAAGTGGAGCAATGGCTCCACCACCGTATCAGGCAACTAATTTTAAAGAGATGGAAAAATCCACGTACTAAGATTAGTAGATTAATGCGTTTAGGTCTAGATATAGACAGTGCTAAGCGCATTGGCTATTCCAGAAAGAAATACTGGAGACTGTCAAAAACACCTGAGGTTCATTGGGTGCTTACAACGAAAAGACTCTACCGGTGGAACGTAGTTTCACTACGTAACCTGGCAGAGTCTGCTTACTTAAGATATTGAACCGCCGTATACGGAACCGTACGTCAGACTGTCTAACAAACAAGAGATATTTCGAGATATTTTGAGCCTTAATAAGATATAATAGTAGAAACTAGATTAACAGAGGTGAACTGTAAATGAGTATCTTCCATAGCTTTTCAAGAGACCAAATAAGTTTCCAATTACTTTCTTTAGACGAAATGATAGGAAAAGAAAATCCTGTTCGAGCTATTGACTCTTTCGTTGAATCGCTTGATTTAAGTGAGATGGGAATTAAGGAATATAAGAAACATAATCCTGGTCAGCAGCCTTACGAGAGAAAGGATTTACTCAAATTATTCATTTACGGCTATTTAAATAAAATTAG
>NZ_FOBL01000028.1 GCF_900109825.1 Alkalibacterium putridalgicola
AGTTATCTGCCCTTCGTGAAAGAAAAGTCAGGATGAGAGGCACAAAAAGTAGGTATATGTGTCCTTCGTGAAAGGCAAGTAAAGCTGAAGGTCACAAAAAGTAGATATATATGTCCCTCGTGAAAGAAACGGAGCACTGAAGGGCACAAAACGAGCGGATATGTGCCCTTCGTGAAAGATAAAGCGGGCTGAAGGTCACAAAAAGTAGGTATATGTGCCCTTCGTGAAAGATAAGGAGAGCTGGAGGTCACAAAACGAGCGGATATGTGCCCTTCGTGAAAGATAAGGAGAGCTGGAGGTCACAAAACGAGCGGATATGTGCCCTTCATGAAAGATAAAGCGAGCTGAAGGTCACAAAACGAGTGGATATGTGCCCTTCGTGAAAGATAAGGAGAGCTGAAGGTCACAAAACGAGTGGATATGTGCCCTTCACAAAAGAAAAGTCGAGACGAAGGGCACAAAAGAAATCATGTTATACATATAAACAGTAAAAGAACTCTTATTATGTTAGCAATCGTCAGCGATTGCTTTCTTCATCATAAAACGAAAGTAAACGAACATTCAGTATGCTATACTTTTAATGAGAGATTCTGGTAATTGAAAATTGGGAGAGGAGACGGGAATAATGATGATTTCCTATAGAATAATCACAGAAGAACGTGCTGAGGACTTGCGTTTGCGTAATAAACCTTTTGATATCCTTGGTCGTTTACATGTCTCCAGATCGAATGACGAATGGATGCATTCCAGCGAATGGTTTCCGGAGAAAACAGCCATGACTTTTCCCGATGAGAACTATGACTTTAAGGAAGTCACTGCGGTAGGCTTTGCGATCGGAGCATATAGTCAAGGTGAATGTGTGGGGCTTGCGGTTTATCAAAACGACTGGGCTAAATTCATGTATTTATCTGACTTGAAAGTCAACCGAGAGTACCGTAAACAGGGTATAGCTGCAGAATTGATAAAATTAGGCAGAATAGAAGCTGAAAAAAGACAGTATAAAGGTCTTTACACGATTGCCCAGGATAACAATCTCATCGCCTGCCTGTTTTATTTGAGTCAGGGGTTTGAAATAGGGGGCCTGAATACTCACGGATACAGACACACAAAGCAAGAGCATAAGGCAGATATCTATTTATATTCAGATAATTAAAAGAAAAGAACTGCTTCCTGGATTATTTTAAAACAGCATCACCCATCAGTGCATATTAACAAGTGCAGAGAATAAACAGGTTTGGTCCTATACTAGTTACAGTGAGGTACTAGATGCAAAGAACTAATCTTAAACATCAATTGGTGTTCGATAAAGGAGATCCGTATGAGAGATAAAATAACAAATTGGCTGATTATTGGAATAATAGTGAGCGTAGTAATGATGATCGTCGGCTACTTCCTGTGGACGAATCTGGTACCGCTACAGGACATAAACAGCTATTCTCCACAGGAACTGAGAGACATTCAAAAAGAACTGGCCATCAATTACCCTCTAGGCAGTCTACTTTTGAACCTTGGATTTGTCGGGTTTTCTTCCACGCTACTCGCTCTCGTCGTGAGGAAGCTGCTGGCTTTCATTAAGAAAAAACAGTAGGGTGTCCTGTTTTGCAAAGTGACTGTTATTCGTTATTATTATAGTATGAATACTAAATCGGAGGGATAACACATGTTCAATGCATTTGAAAAGATATTTACAGTCAAAGAATCTGAAACGGCAGAAGCAGTCGGATCAGGAGGTTTGCCCGTTTTGTCCACACCTCATATGATCGCCTACATGGAAAATACGGCAATGACGTTAATGTCATCTGAGCTGAACGAGAACGACACGTCAGTAGGGATGGAGATCCATGTCCAGCATCTTGCCCCAACAGCTTTAAATAAGACAGTTTCCGTCCAGGCCAAACAGGTGGATAAAAGCGGAAAAGTCTTTACCTATGAGATAGAAGCCTATGTCGATGAAGAACTGATCGGTAAAGCTACCCACAAACGGGCGATCGTGGACAAAGAAAAATTCATGGCAAAAATAAAACCATAACTCCGAACAAACACTAGGGACAGATGTCTTTAGTGTTTTTGTGGTTTCGCAGAGTTTTAAGAAGACTTTTGGCATTAGCTCGTACTATCCGGAAGTAAATTACAACTGTCTAACAAATGTTATTTATTTAAGTATTTCAGTTGAAAACGTTTCTAAATGCTATACACTGGAGATAAGCTAAAATAAAGGAGTGTAGTGAATGGAACAAACCGTGTACACGAATTATTGGCAGAACCGACTGACTGGCGTGAAGAAAGAACATGGCAGTTACACAAGTGAAGAAGAGGCAGTTAATGGGATCAAGGCCTGGTGGGAACTTCATAAAGAAGATTACCCGCATGCTGAATACAAACGAACCAATTCTGGCGCTCTGGAAATCATATATAACGATGACGATCATTTTTATCGTGTGGAAAAACGGAAAACGGACCAGCCACTACCTAAATCAAAAGCAAAACTGAGAAATAATAATGAAGTGGCTTCCATCAGACAAAAACACGGCCTGCACGATGAAGCTTTCTTGTTTGAAGAACTGGCGGAACCATATCGCGACAGACTGATGATGGCGATGAATGACAGTAAAAAATTAAGGCAGTACACATTTGATTCAGAAGGACGACCGATAAAAAAATTGAACGATAATTAATCAGCGATAGAACTCCGGGTTTGAATACTTCCTGGAGTTCTTTTTTTGTGCTGGCCCTCATTTTTACGGAAATTCTCTCTTGAATGGTATAATGAAGATATCAATGCAAATAAATAGAGTGACGGAACAGCTAATACTAACGATTTCTAAAAAGGAGGATGAACGATGGGGAGTAATTACCAGCGTTTTATGCACGCGTTCAATGAGTTACATAATGTGATCGCAAAGAAAGTGAACCGGGATCCGGATACGAACTTTGGTGAACTGATGGGAGCAGCTGCCAAAAAACGGGATAAGGTCATCGAGAAATATGTGGATGAAATCGACTTTTACCGGGAACTCCGAAACCTGCTTACACATAACACCATAAACGGTGACGAAGCAGCAGCAGAACCCAGTGATTCGCTGATAAACGAAATCGAGAAGGTCACGGATAAAATCAGATACAGTAAACAGGCAAAAGATCTATTTTTAAAACGCGTGCGCACCTTTGATGTCAACGATCCACTCGGAAAAGTCCTGGATGTTATCAACCACGTCCGCTATACACAGTTCCCGGTGTTTGATGGTGATAAACTGGTCGGGATTTTGTCATCCATCGGAGTCACGAAGTATCTGGCGAAAGCGATGGATAAAGATATCCATGCGATAAAAAAAGCGACGGTGAGACAGATTCTACAAGTGGAAGATGAGCAGGAGTTCTATGAAGTCATTTCAGCTGAAACGTCGGTCTTTGATATCGAGGAAATATTCTCAGAACGCATCAGAGAAGGGCGGACGGCTTATGTTCTGCTCATTGCCAAAGGAGACACGATCAAAAAGAAAAGTGACCTGATAGGTATCGTCACGCCCTGGGATCTGCCAAAAGTCGTGGCGAACAAATAAACCTGTATTTAGGAGGTGAAGACGGATGTCATTAGCATCCCTAAGTTTTAGAATTGCGGCGACCATTCATGATACAAAACGGGACTGGGGACTGAAAGCAGACCCGACGATACGCGCTCATTCTGATATACAGTACGGCAAGTCAAAAAAATATAACAGTCTGGATGTCTACTATCCGAAAGGTACGAATGAAAAGTTGCCGGTGATCGTCAATTTTCACGGTGGCGGTTATGTTCACGGGCTGAAGAAGAATTATCTGCACTACGGGATGTTCCTGGCTAAACAAGGATTCGTTTTCGTCAATCCCAGCTACCATCTGGCGCCAAAGAAAAAGTACCCGACACCGCTTGAGGAATTGAATCAGGTCATGCACTGGATGGTGGCTAATCATGAACAGTATTATATAGATACATCGAACGTTTTTATCATTGGGGACTCTGCAGGCGCTCAGCTCGCTTTTCAATACAGCACGATGTATACTAATCCAGAGTATAGCAAGCTGTTCGATTTTGCACTGTCTCAGACTTTAGATATACAAGGGAGCGCATTGAACTGCGGTATGTATGAGATTTACAAGAAAATGGCCTCTTTAGATGAAGAAGGCAAAAACGCTGATCTGGAACTGGTTATCTTACTTAAAGATTACTTAGGAAAGAACTGGCAGCAGTATGAGGAACAGTTTACGATAAAAGACTTTGTCACAGATAAGTTTCCTCCAACATATCTCATGACTGCTCAATACGATTTATTGAGAGACGAAGCCCTCCCGATGTACGAAGCCCTGATAAAGCGGGGAGTTAAAGTCACGTACAAGAAATTTGGTGACCCTGGAGAAGAACAATATGGGCACATTTTCCAATGCAATATGAATCTGGAGGAAGCCAAAGAAGCAAACAAGGAACAGTGTCATTTTTTCAAATCGCTTGTTAAATAAGGAGAGCTGATCTGCCAGGAGGGACTGGTGCATCAGCTCTCTTCGTTTAGTTATTCGCCATTGAGTTTCTCTTCCCAACTCACATGCCATTCTTCGAAAGAAACTCCCTTTCCGATTTACCGATGAAGTATCCACTGATAACGATCGGCATCGAGAATAATGAAGATTGAGCCCCAAAATTCTGTCGCCTTCTCTTCAAAATCAGCAGGATAATGCATACTTTTTTATTCATGACAGGAAATAACGTATACTTAAGGTATGAATAACGTTGCGAAGGAGGATTCAGCATGTTCACTGATCAGCGCTTGACAGAAGCATATGAAAAGGCTAAAAAGGTATATTTCGATGATCAGTCACGCATCGTATTCATGAGTGATGCGCATCGGGGGGATGGCAGTCTGTCCGATGAATTTTTAAAAAGCCGTAATATATTTGTACATGCCTTGAATGAGTATTATGAAAATGGCTACACTTTCGTAGAAGTGGGTGACGGAGAAGAATTCCTGGAGTATTCCAATTTCGAACACATCAAAAATGCCCATACCGATGTCTATGCTCTAATCAAGAAGTACTTTGACAAGGACCGTTACATACGGATCTTTGGCAACCATGACATCTATCTTCAGAATCCAAGGTTCGTCGAAAAGAATTTCGGGATCAACTATGATGAATTTACAGAAGAATATTTCGATTTTCTGAAAGGAATGGAACCGCAGGAAGCAATCATCTTGAAACATCGCTATACCAGTCAGGAACTCTTTGTGATTCATGGACATCAGGGAGACGCACCCAATGACCAGTTCTGGTTCTTTACCATGCTGTCGATCAAGTTCTTCTGGCGCTTTTTCCACCGGTTCGGGATCAAAAATCCAGCCAGTCCATCAAAAAATATCAACAGACGACACAAAATCGAGAAAAACTACAGCAAGTGGATCGTTAAACATCAGCGTCCCTTGATATGTGGACACACACATCGATTCAAATTTCCGAAAGACAAAAGTGTCCCCTATTTTAATACAGGCTGCGGAATCTATCCGGCCAGTATCACAGCCATCGAGCTGACTGAAGGATGTATTCGTCTCGTTCGCTGGAAAACATATGTCAATGATACAGGCCTGTTGTACATCAAGCGGGAAACGATGAGAGGGCCGGAGCCGATCGAAGCGTTCGATACCCGTAAACCGCAGGGCGTAGTGGAGTATTTGGCTATGCGCAAAAAACAGCGTACCAAGAAATCGCGGGAAGAGCGTGCAGCGTTCAGAGAAGAACAAATGGATGAACACGAGACCCATGAAAAAACTCAGAAAGAAGAGTTACATGATCTGTAAAAAAATATCAGACAGTGAAATACCCGAAGTCGCAGAACTGCTGAGCAATGCCATTGCGGACCAATTCACTGAAGAGTCCCTTCGGTCACACCGGACAGCAAAAAAGCTGATAAATCAGAATACTTATTTATTCAGACAGAACAGTAGCTGGGAGTAAGGCCAGGCCTACACAAGGACACTAGCTGAAATTAGATACACTAAACCCAATAATAGAAGATGCCCTCTTGAAGACTGATTGAAATCGACAGCTTCAAGGGGGCATTATTTTTAAAATTAGTAAACAATCGGTCATGGAGGAGAATTCACGCTTTTTATTGCCCTTTATTTTTGCTATAGTGAATTGATGAATTAAAAATTAGTGAATAATTTGAATGAAGGAGGGAATCCAGATGAAAGAAAGAGAACATTATGGATTAAGTACAGCAGTTTCGATGATCGTTGGAATCAGCATCGGATCCGGCATATTTTTTAAATCGGATGATATATTACAGGCTACAGGTGGAAGTGTCTGGCTGGGTGTACTGGTTTTTGCGATCGGAGCCTTTTGTGTTATTTTCGGAAGCATCACCTTGTCCCAGTTGGCTAGCCGTTCGACAAAAAGAGGCGGTGTCATTTCCTATTATGAAGAATTCGTTTCTCCCCGTTTTGCAAGTGCCTTCGGGTGGTTTCAGATGCTTGTTTATTTTCCCACGATTACCGCAGTAGTCAGCTGGGTTTCGGGTATCTATACGATTTCTTTATTGAACCTGACTATGACACTGGAACTGCAGACACTGCTTGGATTCGGCTATTTAAGCTTTTTCTTTTTAATGAATTACCTGTCCTATAAAATGGGCGGACGTTTCCAGAACGTTACGACAATAGTCAAAATGATCCCCCTGATCGGTGTGGCGCTGATCGGTTTGTTCTGGACACAGGAGGCACCGGCACTGCCGCAGGATATCGTAGCGGTCGAATCAAGTGTGGTCGGCTGGGGCTTTTTAGCGGCGCTGGCACCCATTGCCTTTTCTTTTGACGGCTGGATCGTTTCAACGTCTATTACGCAGGAAGTGAAGGACCACCGCAAAACGATGCCGATAGCCTTGACCATCGGACCTCTGATCGTATTAAGTGTCTATCTGGCCTTTTTCTTAGGCATGATCGCCATTGTTGGTACAGAATATATTCTTTCTGCCGGCGATCAGGCCATCAGCCAGGTCGGCAACTCGATCTTCGGGGCGAGCGGAGAAAAAATCCTGCTGGCATTCGTACTCATTGCTATATTAGGTGTGGTGAACGGGGTATCTCTTGGTTACATCCGCCTGCCGCAGACACTGGCGTCCAAAAACATGGTGCCGTTCAGTGACAAGATCACACAGATCAGTGATAAAAAAGGTCTGTCTCCTTATGCGGCTTTGACAGCGTATCTGATCACCGTCTTCTGGCTGGCTGTCCATTATCTGACACAGCGATATGATGTACTGGCTGGGGGAGACATCAGTGAGATCGCGATCGTCTTCAGTTATGTGGCTTATATCCTATTATATGTAAAAGTGATGGGCCTGAAAAAATCCGGCATCATCAAAAGTCCGTTTCTTGGTACCGTAGCCCCCATTTTAGGTGTGACTGGGTCGCTGGTCATCCTGCTTGGCGGTATTGTTGCCAATCCCGTATACAGTCCATTATTCCTGCTGTTCTCGGGAAGCATCTGTGTGCTCGGTTATCTTTATGGCGTCAGAGGGAATACCAGCGAGGAAGTGGAACGATGATCAAAAAAGAATTTTGTGCAGAAAATTTCACCCGTGTCCCTGAAGCAATCGAACTGGGAGCTGACCGTATCGAACTCTGCGATCGACTGGATGTCGGAGGCATAACGCCTTCTATAGAAGTGATCGAAGAGACGGTGGCCTATGCCCGTCAGCGCGGCGTCGAAGTCGTTGTCATGATCAGACCGCGCGGGGGCTCATTCATCTACAGTGAAGCAGAAAAAGAACACATGAAAAAAGAAGCAAGGCAGGCCATCGACTTGAAGGCTGACGGCGTCGTTTTCGGCTGTTTAACGGAAGACGGAGATATTGACAAGCCGATCGTTTCAGAGCTGATCCGTATTGCAGATTTCAAGCAAACCGTCTTTCATATGGCCTTTGATGCTATCCCTGAAGAAAAGCAGTTAGAGTCACTGAACTGGCTGATCGAACAAGGCTGTACCCGTATCCTGACAAGAGGGGCAGCGTCCGGATCTGCTTTAGAAAACAAAGCAGCGATCATCGACCTGATAGAAAAATCGGAGGGACAGATAGAGATCCTGCCTGGTGGAGGCTTGACGCATGAGAACCTGGAACAGGCAAGAGTAGAGATTCCGGCGACTCAGTTCCACGGCACCAAGATCGTTCCACTGCCCGGATTTTAACTTTATTTAAAAAAGTATTGACAGAGTGCTGTTAGGTCTGTTAGACTTCTAATCATTAAAGAACACCGAAAATAATGAGAAAAAAATGAGCGTTGACAAGATAAGTACAGATCAGAGCGTTATCTCAGAGAGCTCCCGTTTGGTGAAAGGGAGTATGATGATCGATTTGGAAAATGGTCTTTGAGCAGAGATAGTGAGTGGTGACATGAGCTATTTCCGGTCGCACCCGGTACAGTGCCACAGTATGCAAAAGGTCTGAGTCCTTTTAAGTACTGGGAGAGGTTGTTTTAGTGATAAAACAACGAATAAAGGTGGAACCGCGCTAACTAAACCAATTAGTCGCCCTTTTTGAGTCACAGGACTCGAAAAGGGCGTTTTTTTTATATAAAAACAGAAAGTGGAAGGAGTGAGAAGCATGATCACATTAAAAGGTATCAAAAAGACTTACGAAAATAAAGCGGGTCGCTTTGAAGCGATCAAAGAAGTGAACCTGACGATCGACAAAGGAGAAATCTTCGGTTTTGTCGGTTATTCCGGGGCCGGAAAAAGTACGCTGCTCCGGCTGACCAATGGACTGGAGCTTCCATCTGAAGGGACAGTAGAGCTAGGGGATAAGGTATTATCCGAACTGGATAAAAAAGCTATACGGAAAGAACGCCAGTCGATCGGCATGATATTCCAGCACTTCAATCTACTCTGGAGCCGGACCGTTCTGGAAAATGTAATGTTCCCGCTGGAAATCGCCAATGTCACTAAGTCTGAACGTTTAAGAAAAGCAAAAGAACTGATCCAGCTGGTTGGCCTGGCTGGTAAAGAAAACTCTTATCCCGCGCAGCTCAGTGGAGGAGAAAAGCAACGTGTCGGTATTGCACGGGCGTTGGCCAATGACCCGAAAGTCCTGCTCAGTGATGAAGCGACCAGTGCTTTGGATCCTCAGACAACAGATGAGGTCCTGGAGCTGCTAGAAAAAATCAATCGGGAACTCAATGTCACGATCATACTTATCACGCATGAAATGGAAGTCGTCAGAAAAATCTGTAACCGTGTCGCCGTCATGGACTCCGGCGTCATCGTCGAAGAAGGTTCGGTCCTTGATGTCTTCAAACATCCTAAACATCCCGTGACCCAGCGTTTTGTCAAGCAGGACCGGGAAATGGATACGAAAGAAACAAAGGAAGCCTTGAAAGAACTCCAGTCTCTGTATCCTGACGGTGATATCGTTCAGCTCCTCTTTCAAGGCGGAAGCGTGAACGTCCCGATCATCACCCAGGTCAGTCGCGAAACAGGTGTAGACATCAATATCATTCAGGGCAGCATTCAGTCGACACACGAAGTACCGATGGGAACACTGGTCGTCCAGCTTCTGGGGACTAAAGAAAAACGCCGGAGTGCCCTGGACTTATTTAAAACATATCCGATAGAAGTGGAGGTCTTGGGTCATGACGAATAATTTACCTTTAATCGCTAATATATTTTTAGAGTATTTCGACTTTGCATCCATTTCATGGGACAGGGTGTGGGAGGCTACGGAACAGACGCTGTATATGACCGTCGTATCGGTCGTTGCCGTCTTTTTCCTGGGGATTTTGCTGGGGCTGCTTTTATATGAGACGCGAAACAGCGAATCTGTCTGGGCTTCGATTTTATATAAGGTCGTCGCATTTCTAGTCAATGTGTTTCGTTCGATCCCTTTTATTATCCTGATCGTTCTATTGATACCCTTCACCAAAGCACTCGTAGGGAGTATGACAGGACCGACAGCCGGCCTGCCAGCCCTGATTCTGTCAGCCGCTCCCTTTTACGGGCGTCTAGTTGAAGCGGGACTGAGAGAAGTGGATAAAGGTGTGATCGAAGCCGCAGAAGCCATGGGCGCGAATAAATGGGAAGTGATCAGGAAAGTTTACATTCCGGAAAGCCTGCCAAATATCATTGCAGGTATCACGGTTACAGGAATCTCACTCGTCGGCTACACAGCGATGGCGGGCGTGATTGGTGCAGGCGGACTAGGGAACCTGGCCTTCTTAGAAGGTTTCCAGCGTAGCCGCCCCAATGTTACACTCGTTTCAACAGTCATCATTTTGCTCATCGTATTCGTGATTCAGTTCATTGGAGATACATGGGTAAGCAAAATCGATAAACGGTAATAAACGATAAAAATAAAAAAATAATTAAGGGGAGAATGAAAATGAAAAAAGTTAAAGGATTGGTTATTTTAGGAAGTACGTTACTGCTTGCAGCTTGCGGAAACGGCGAAGGAGAAAGTGCTGAAGAAACACAGACATTGACCATCGGCGCCTCCAATGTCCCGCATGCTGAAATATTAGAATTCGTCGCGCCTCAGCTTGAAGAAGAAGGGATCGATCTGGAGATCGAAACGTACAATGACTATGTGATCCCTAACCTGGCACTCTCTGATGGGGATCTGGATGCCAACTACTTCCAGCACGTTCCCTATTTTGAATCTCAAGTGGAAGAAAATGACTATGACTTTGCCAATGCCGGGGGTATCCACCTTGAACCGCTGGGGGCTTATTCCAACCGTCATGAGGATTTAAGCGAACTGCCGGAAGGTGCAACGATCCTGACGAGCAACAGCGTATCTGACCATGGACGTGTGCTGGGTATCCTTCAAGAAGCTGGACTGATCAAAGTGGATGAGTCAGTCGATTTAGTGGATGCCACATTTGACGACATCACTGAAAACGAGTTGAACCTGGAGTTTGAATATGAATACGATGCAGCCCTGCTTCCAACGTTATATGCAGAAGACGAAGGGGACGTGTTCTTCATCAACTCGAACTTTGCAGTGGATCACGACATCAGTCCTATCGACGATTCGATCGCTCTTGAAAACACGTCATCCCCTTATGCAAATATCATCGCTGTCCGTTCAGAAGATGAAGATGATGAACGAATCGCCAAACTAGTCGAAGTCTTGCGTTCAGAAGAAACACAGGAATTTATTTTGGAAACCTGGGACGGAGCCGTTGTACCGGTAAATGAATAAATAATCACAAACTATCCGATGTCAAAATTTTATAAATCAATAATATCAATGAATCGTTAGAGTATATACCTGGTTTTTAATAGTGACATATTTCACTATTAAAAAATGGTTAAAATATTTTTTATAAGACAATGATTTAAATTAAATTAAACAAAAAATTACTAAGAAGCCTTTATTTAAAGGCTTCTTTCTTTTTATTACCGTACACATAAATTAGAATTCAATAAATTTTGTAAGCGTTAACAACTAAATGTTGACAACGCTTACACAAACATATAAAGTTACTTTACAGACATGAATGACCATTCACCTGAACGTTCATTCATAGAAAAAAGATGATTTCACAAAGGAGAGAATCAAATGACACGATTATTAAGTGATAAGGTAGCGGTTGTTACAGGAGGAGCGCGGGGGCTCGGACAAGCGATGTGCGAAGCTTTTTCAGAGGAAGGAGCACGAGTGATCGCTCTGGATATGGGAGAGATGACTTATAACAAAGAAAATGTCGAGTACATGGAACTGAACGTGACAGACAGTGATGCATGCCAAAGTGTCTATGAGGCGATCATTGAAAAATATGGAAAAATCGATGTGCTTGTCAATAATGCAGGAATTACTAAAGATGCCTTGACTCGTAAAATGACGGAAGACCAGTGGCAGGCAGTGATCGATGTAAACTTGAACGGGGTCTTTAATCTGACCAGACACATTGGACCGCATATGGCTGAGCAGGGAAGCGGCTCGATCATTAATATATCTTCTGTTGTCGGTACATATGGCAATATCGGACAGGCCAACTATGCCGCAACCAAAGGCGCTGTTGTCTCTTTAGGAAAAACATGGGCCAAAGAGTTTGCCATGAAAGGGGCGGATGTCCGAGTCAATACGATTGCTCCAGGTTATACAATGACTGATATATTGAAAACAGTTCCTGAAGATTTACTTGATAAATTCGCTAAGATGACGATGCTTAATCGTCTCGGTCAGCCTGAAGAAATCGCCAGTGTTGCCTTGTTCTTAGCTAGTGACATGTCTTCATATGTGACAGGACAGCTGATCAGTGTGGATGGAGGAATGAGACTCTAATGAAAGAATATGAACTGAAAAAAACAGATGTGAAGACGGGTGAAACACTTGCCTACAGAACGTCTGAAACACAGGGAGAAACGGTCCTGCTCCTTCACGGTAACATGAGTTCGTCGGTCCACTTTCAGCCATTGGTGGAACAGTTGGAAAAAGACTTTAATGTTTACGCCCTTGATCTGGTCGGCTTCGGAGACAGCACGTATAATCGGCAGCTGGAATCACTGGAAGACTTCAGTCGTGACGTTCAGGCATTTATCAAGCAGCTGGATCTCAAAGACATCAATATATTGGGATGGTCTACAGGCGGCGGGATCGCTCTGGAGGTTGCAGCAGCACTCCCTGACAGGATCCGGCAAGTATTTTTACTTAATTCTGTTGGTTTGCAGGGCTATAAAATGTATAAAAAGGGGCCGGATTACAAACCGGTACTGACTGAACGCATTTATAAAAGAGAAGAGATCGAAAAAGATCCTGTTCAGGTTTTACCTGTTCTGCACGCATACAATAGCGGGAATAAAGATATGATAAAACAGATCTGGGAAGCAGCGATCTACAACCTCAATAAACCGCAAGAAGAAGACTATGAAGTATTTATCGACGCCGTAATGAAACAGAGAAACCTGGTCGATGTCGATGTATCGCTTACTCAATTCAACATTACACATGACTTTAATGGTGTTGTGGAAGGATCTGGCCGCATGGAAAATATACAAGCGCCTATCGTTATTATCCACGGAGAAAAAGACATGATCGTCCCGGTCGAAGAAGCCCATCAATCTAAGAAGTTCCTCAGTGATCAAGCCGAACTGATCATAATCGAAGATGTCGGTCATTCTATTATTACGGATGACTTAAATGAACTTACAGAAATAATAGCAAAGCATATAAAAGAATGACACAGGAGGATTTGAGATGACAAATGTAGGAATTGCAGGCATTGGTTTATACCTTCCTGAGAAAACGATGTCTGCAAAAGAAATAGCTGAAAAAACGAAAGGCAACTGGACAGAGAAAGCCGTGAGGGAAAAACTGGGAATCAATCAGATATATGTTGCTGGTGATGGTGAAGGAACACAAGAAATGGGAGCCTTGGCGGCACTCGACTTGATTGATAATACAGGAGTAGACCCTAAGGACATTGATGTAATCCTATGCTTTGGAGAAGAGTGGAAAGAATACCCGCTTACGACCTCGGCCATTTATATCCAGGACAGAATCGGAGCTGAAAATGCCTGGGGGATAGATGTACAGAATAGATGCTGCACAACGGTTACCGCATTGAAGATGGCAAAAGATATGCTGATAGCTGATGAGTCCATCGATACGGTTTTAATTGCCGGAGGATACAGGAATGGCGATTTGATCGACTACTCTGATCCGATGAATTCGATGATGTATAACCTGTCAGCCGGTGGGGGAGCGCTCCTGCTTAAAAAGGATCACGATGAGAATCTACTCCTAGGGTCACATATCATCAGCGACGGATCGCTTGCCCGGACGGCAGGCGTGGAAGTCGGAGGGATCGACAACCCTTATACAGCAGAAAATGTGGAGAACTCGAAGCGTACATTAAAATTGCTTGAACCGGTAAAAATGAAAGAACGGCTGAATGATGTTTCCATGACTAACTGGATGAAATGTATCGACCATGCTCTAGAAAAAAGTGAAATGACCCGGGAGGATATCGATTATTTGAATGTTTTGCATATGAAGCGTTCAGGGCATAAAGCAATACTTGAGGACCTGAATCTCACCCCGGATCAGACGGTTTATCTTGAGGACTACGGTCATTTAGGGCAGATCGATCAGATTCTATCACTGAAATCTGGTCTGGAACAAGGCAAAATCAAAGAAGGAACGGTTGTCTGCTCGATCGCGGCCGGTATTGGTTATGTGTGGGCAGCTGACATCATCAAATGGGGGAAAGCGGATGGCTAACTTTATTGGTGTCTTTTTAAGAAGTTTGGAATATGGAAGTTTTTACGCGTTGTCAGCCTTAAGTATCATATTGGTCTATAAGACCTCTTACACGACAAACTTTGCTCAAGCGACACTGGGTATGTTCAATACCTTCCTGGTTGCTACACTCGTGATGAGACAGGGGTGGAGCCTTTATGCAGCTATTCCCATCGGCATAGTGAGTGCAGTCATATTGGGTGTGCTGATCGATATCGTGATCATTAGACGAGCGACTAAAGCTGGGCCCGTTGGAAAGCAGATCATCACCTTAGGACTTATTTCCGTTTTTCTCGGACTGACACCCATAATCTTTGGAGTCGATAATCTCTCGCTGCCGCGGTTTGTTTCAAGCGGAACGCTGACGATCATGGGAACGCCGTTTTCCTATAATGCACTCTTCAATATCTTATTCGGGATCTTTATCATGTTGACTATGTTCGCGACGATCCAAAAAACAAAAATCGGCTTAGCTATCCGTACAACGGCATCAAATGAGACAACTGCACGGATAATGGGGGTGCCGACCAAAACAGTCACCATGGCTGCATGGGCGGTCGCAATTGTTCTCTCAATGATCAGTGGATTGATGACTGCACCTTATTCTTCCGTATCACTAACATTTATGAATGATGTACAAATCACAGCCTTTCTGGCTACAGTCGTCGGAGGGTTTGCAACCTTTCACGGTCCGGTCATAGCGGCGTATGGCATTTCAGTTTTACTGAACATTTTTCAAGTTTATATGCCAAGTGGTACGATCTGGGGCAAACCGCTGCTGTATGCTGTCCTGCTGCTGATTATGTACTTTAAACCTTACGGTATATTCGGCAAACAACGATTGAAGAAGGTGTAATGATGAAAAAAATAATCAAAAATCCTTATAGTCATTTTATCCTGCTTGGGCTGGTATTACTCACATTACCTTATCTGGCGGAAGCCGGAGCAATAAGAAACAGTACGGTTACGGTAATAGGAACGACCATCATCTACACGATCGCCGCACTTGGTCTGAACGTCCTGCTTGGTTTCTCTGGTCTGATTTCTCTGGGGACAGCCGGATTTATGGGACTGGCTGCATATATTTCAGCTTATGTCACTGAAACGATGGCTCTGCCGTTTGAAGTAGCGGTAATGGCTGCCATCGGGATACCTACGCTCTTAGGGATATTGGTCGGCATACTGTCCTTGAAGTTCGAAGGGATTTACCTTGGTATCGCTACACTGGTCGTGGCTGAGATATTAAGAGAAATCTTTATCAACGTGACTCCCTTTACAGGGGGGGCAACGGGCGCCTTGGCAGGTCGGCCGGTGCTTGCTGGCACGTTTCAATTGAATAGAATACAGACGTACTATTTGATCGTAGTCGTTATGGTACTGATCTTCATCCTGATACACAATTTGACTAAAGGCCATTTAGGAAGAGCTTTAAATGCAATGAGAGGGTCCGAAGCTGCAGCTCAGGCTATGGGAGTAAATATTTTCAAGTACCGCCTGATTGCTTTCGGGATCGCGACCGTTTTAGCCGCCGTTTCAGGTGTGCTATATGTCCACTATGTGGGACTGTCTTATCCGACGACCTGGAATCTTATGCTGTCGCTGGATTTTCTAGCCATCATCGTAGTTGGCGGGTTCCGATCGATTTTTGGGACATTCATCGGTTCATTTATCATTTTTGCAATGAGTGAATTGTTTTTGAAACCCATCCCCGCGTTAGCCAATATCACGCCACTGGTAAAAGGGATACTGATTATTATTTTTATCCTCTATTACCCAAACGGGCTTGCCAATATCAAACATCAGGTATCACACTGGCTGGTCAGACGTAAAGGGAAACGCGATGCCTTTGGCCAGACAAAAGCTGAGAAGAAAAATTTGACCCGAGCTGAGGTGAGAGAAAATGACACCGTCTAAGACGAAAGAACTGGCATTGAAGATCGAGGATGTATCCATCGCCTTTGGGGGACTGAAAGCTGTGGATAATCTCTCGTTTGCGATAGAACGCCATGAGATTTTTGGATTGATCGGGCCGAATGGCGCAGGAAAAACAACGATTTTCAACTGTATCACACAATTTTACAAGGCTGACTCCGGCAGTATCCATTTTATTAATGCAAAAGGAAAAGAAACAGACTTAATGGATCTGAGTGTACATGAAATCATTGATGAAGGCATCGTACGCACCTTTCAGAACGTGGAGCTCATTAGAGAACTCTCGATCATGGACAATGTATTGATCGGTGCGCATCATGTAATGAAGCAGCCTTTGCTGGGGCAGCTTTTTAACAGAAAAGCTATCAGGAAAGATGAAGCAGAATCCAGGGAGAAAGCAGAAAAAATATTAGCTTTCCTTGATATCGAGCATTTGAAAGACCTCATTGCAGGGAGTCAGCCGTATGGGGTTCAGAAAAAAGTAGAGATCGCTCGAACGCTCATGTCCGATCCGGAACTCATCATTCTTGACGAACCGGCAGCGGGGTTGAATGATACGGAAACAAAAGAACTGGCCATGCGTATAAAGCAGATAAGAGAAACCTACCAGACCACGATATTACTGGTCGAGCATGATATGAGGCTCGTCATGGATATCTGCGACCATATCTGTGCGATCTCGTTTGGAAAAAGAATAGCGGTGGGTACCCCTAAAGAAATCCAGTCGAATCCGGAAGTTCAGAAAGCTTATTTGGGAGAGGAGGGAGAACTTGAGTAGAGAACCGATATTGGAAATCAAAAATCTGGAAGTGCACTATGGCCCGATCCGGGCTTTAAAAGCAATCGATATCACGGTTTATGAAGGACAGGTCGTTGCACTCCTGGGCGCAAACGGTGCCGGGAAAACAACCACACTAAGGACACTTTCAGGTGTGGTCAAGCCAACTAACGGAACGATTTTATTTAAAGGGGAACGATTGGATAAACTGGCTCCAGAAAAAATCACATCCAGTGGGATCAGTCAGTCACCTGAAGGGAGGCAGATATTCGGCGACTTAACGGTAGAAGAAAACTTGAAAATAGGGGCATACATCATCAAAAGCAAAAAAACGCTGCAGGAAAATTTCAAGAAGGTGTATGGCTATTTTCCAGTCCTAAGAGAAAGAAAGAACCAGGTGGCGTCGACCCTTTCCGGTGGGGAACAGCAGATGCTGGCGATCGGACGGGCATTGATGAATAATCCGAAAGTTCTTCTTCTTGATGAACCTTCCCTTGGACTGGCTCCGCTTTTAGTTAAAGAGATTTTAGAAATAGTGAACACTATCGCAAAAGATGGTGTGACAGTCGTTATCGTTGAGCAGAATGCAGCACAGACACTGAAGATCGCTGACTATGCATATGTACTGGAAGTAGGCTCGATCAGTAAAGAAGGTGAAGCCAGTGAGTTGATGAATGACTCCTCATTGGCGGAAGCTTACTTAGGAACGGTTACAAACTAAAAATCAGACAAAAGTCTAGGAGGAAAAAACATGATGAAAGCAAAATGGGCAAGGATTTTAGGAACAGCAGCAGTTGCATTGACACTGGCCGCCTGTGGAAACGGAAACGATGATACGGATACGAGCGCTGGGGAAGATACAGGGTCTAGCGATACTGAAACAGAAGAAAGCGTAGAACCGGCACAAGGTATAACGGATAATTCCATTAAAGTAGGAAACTCGGCTGCAACCTCGGGTGCTCTAGCTCCAGTAGGTTCACCTTTTAACGCTGGTATCCGTGCATACTTTGAGATGGTCAATGATGACGGCGGCGTACACGGAAGAGAAATCGAATTTGTGCATACTGATGATGAATTCGATCCGGCGATCGGTCGTGCGGCCCTTCAAACTTTAGTGGAAGATGAAGAAGTCTTCGCACTGGTCGGTCATTTTGGTACACCTGTTATTGCAGCGACGATTGATGATATCAAAGACTATGGGATCCCTGCAGTTTATTTTGCAGCGGGTATCGGTCAGCTTTATAATGCACAAGCTGAAGGCAGTGACCGTGTAGCAATGCCGGTTCAGCCCATCTACACGACTGAAGGAGAAATGATGCTCTCCCGTGCAGTCGGTGACTTTGGGGCTGAAAAAGTCGGGGTCATCTATACAAACGATGATGCTGGCCTTGACATGCTGAAAGGTGCAGAACAGAAAGCCGAAGATCTGGGAGTTGAGCTGGTTTCTGAACAGGTGCCTGCAGGAGCCACGGATGTATCGGCAGCTGTTACATCTATAGTTAATGAAGATGTCGATTTTGTCATTGGTGCAGCCATTCAGAACACGATCCCGACGATCGTCAAAGCGCTTGTCGCTCAAGGCAGCACGGCTGATCTGATCACCTCTTATGTCAACGTTGATGCCAGCATTTCTCAGCAAATCTGGAATGACATCGATGGACAATTTGATGTTTACGGAAATGGCTGGGTAGATCTTGAATCAGAAGAATCACTGGAAAGTTTAGCTATGATGAATGAGTGGATCGATGATGAATATGATAATAATGTATACGCTATGACAGGCTGGATCGCAGGTCACTTCTTTACAGAAGGGATGGATCGCTTAGGTGATGAAACACCGACATGGGAAGCCTACCTCGATGCCATGGAATCCGAGCCGATCAATAATCCGTTTGGTGGAGAGATCGACTTCGGAGATGGACAGCGTGTAGGGACTCAAGAAATGAATCTCTCCCGCATAGAAGGCTCAACGGAATGGGTAGTTGTGGAAGAGCTGAAGAGCATTGAAGAAATTTTAGGGAATAATTAATTAGTTTGAATTACAATAGAGGGGCTAGGGAAACCTAGTCCTTTCTTGTAGCAGAGTATAAAAATCGTAAGGAAGGTGTTTATAATGGATTCAATGACTATCATCACACCAGAAGAAGCAGTGAATCTGGTAAAGTCGAATGATGAAATCGTTACGGGATTAGGCTGTTCAGAAGGGCGCAGCTTTATGGAATCCCTTCATCTGGTCGCTGACAAGGTGGAGAATGTATCGGTCACGAACTGTCTGCCTATGAATAAATTTGATTTTATGGAAGAAAAGTATAAAGATGTGTTCTTCATCAATGGCTGGTTCTATTCTCCCGCTGTCAGAGCTTTGCATAGAAATGGGAATGCCAGTTTCATACCCAACAATCTGCATTTTGCAGCCACCAAACGCTTGGCACATAAACAGCCGTCGATCTATGTCGGTGTCTGTTCAGCTGTGGATAATCACGGGTTTGTTTCGCTGTCTATGGGGAACACTTATGAAAAACGGATGATGGATGCAGCAGATATCGTGATTCTGGAAACGAACAAAAAATTCCCGCGGACATTCGGAGATGTAGAGATCCATGTTTCAGAAGTCGACTATTTCATCGAAGCCGATTACGAGGTGCCTGAACTGCCGCATGTCGATTCGAATGAGAAAGATAAGAAAATCGGACAGTATATTGCAGATTACATCAAAGATGGCGATAACCTTCAGTTTGGGATCGGCGGGATACCTAACGCCGTCGCTGCCGCCTTGTATGACAAGAAAAACTTAGGTATCCATACGGAAATGCTGACTTCCGAGATTGCAAAGCTGGCTCAAGCCGGTGTCATCAACGGTTCAAAGAAAACCCTCCATAAAGGGAAAATCGTTACGACATTCATCATGGGCAATCAGCTGCTTTATGATTTTGTAGATGACAACCCGTCGGTGATGGTCCTTGATGGTAACTATGTCAACCACCCGAGCATTATTGCTCAAAATGACAACCAGGTCTCGATCAATACGACACTGGAGATCGATCTGACCGGTCAATGTGCATCGGAGTCCATCGGTCCGATCCAGTATAGCGGGACAGGGGGACAGGCAGACACAGCACGTGGGGCACAGGACGCAAAAAACGGAAAATCCTTTATCGCCTTATATTCAACCGCTATGATCAGAAATAAAGAGACGGGTGAACGCGAAGAGAGAAGCAAGATCGTTCCGTTCCTCACACCAGGAGCAGTTGTTTCACTGCAGCGTAATGATGTGGACCATGTCGTAACAGAATATGGCGTGGCAGAATTGAGAGGGACGACGGTCAACGAACGTGTAGAGCGCCTCATTGCCATCGCTCATCCTAAATTTAGAGACGAGCTGTGGCAGCAGGCAAAAGAATTGAACATAATAGGTGGGGGATTAGATGCAATTTACGCTGAACAGCGGTAAAAAACTGTATTATGAGATCTATGGAAAAGGCGACCCTTTAGTCATACTTAACGGCATCATGATGTCTACTGCCAGCTGGAGAGAATTCGTCCAACCTTTATCGGAGCATAACCAACTGGTGCTGATCGACTTTTTAGACCAGGGACAGTCTGATAAAATGAACGATCCCTACACGCATGATCTTCAGATCGAAGCGGTCAGAGAACTGCTTTCAGAGGTCACTGACAAACCTGTCAATTTATTCGGGATTTCTTACGGAGGAGAAATCGCTATTCAGTATGCCCTGCGTTATCCAACAGCCGTAAAAAAGCTCGTTTTATTCAACACCTCGGCGGAAACCTCCTATTGGCTGGAAGAAGTAGGCAATGCCTGGAACAAAGCTACTCATGATCCCGAAGCCTATTACTTAACGACGATCCCTTTCATATACTCACCTTTGTTCTTTACGGAAAACAGAGAGTGGATGGAGAAGAGAAAAGAGATACTGCTGCCTCTATTTGGTGACAAAAAATTTATCCGTTCCATGATCCGGCTGACTGACAGTTCAGTGGGGTATGATGTAAAGGACCGATTGTCCGAACTGACCATGCCGTCACTGATCGTGGGAGCGGAGTATGATTTTGTCACTCCGTTTTACCAGCAGGAATATTTGAATGATCATATTAAGGGCTCTGAACTCATCTATGTACCGAAAAGCGGCCATGCGATCATGTACGAAAAACCGCGCTTGTTCGTGAGTATACTGAAGGGGTTTGTCAGTGATATGAAGACAAACTATGTATTATAGAAAGATCTTGATCGTTTTGTGATAAAATGATATAAATTTGATTGTTTGTTAAAGGAGAAGTACGATGAAGTATGTGAATCAACCTAAAACAGAAAAAGGCCAAGAAACACTAGATAAAATCATTCTGGAAGCAGAACGGTTATTCAGTGAGAAAGGGTACTACAAGACTTCGATCAAAGACATAACCAAAGCCGCCGAAGTAGGCATCGGGACTTTTTATATTTATTTTGAAGATAAACACAGCCTGTATCAGGCTATTCTATCAGAATACGGTCACTTTATCAGAAAAACGATCGCTGAGAGTGTAAGGACAGCTGAGACGCGTCTCGAAGCAGAACGAATGGGTATCGAAACGTTCATCCGGTTAGTCAGGAAACGCCCGTCGATGTATAATGTGATCTGGCAGGCGCTTTACGTCGACAAAAAATTATTTGTCGATTACTATACTAAATTTTCAGAAAATTATATAAAACAGATCCTGATTGCTCAGGAAAAAGGTGAAATCATAGCAGACTATGATCCAGAGGCCTTATCTTACATGCTGATGGGGATCACTAACTTCATTGGTTTAAGATATGCGATTTTTGATGATCAGACTGACCTTGATCCGATACTGGATGAAGTCATGGATATGCTGGTCAATGGAATATACACACATAATGAAAGGATGGAGTAAATGAACAAAGTATACATTGCAGGAGCTAAACGCACGCCGATCGGATCGTTTTTAGGGGCACTGAAAGATGTGTCAGCTTCAGAACTGGGAAGCTATGCGATTAAAGGGGTGCTTGAACAAAGTGGCATCAGTCATGAAGACATCGATGAAGTGGTCTTAGGCAACGTTTTGCCGGCCGGCCAGGGTCAGGGCGTTGCCAGGCAAGCCTCGATCAAAGCAGGAATCCAAGTGGAAGTACCGGCTTATTCTCTGAATATGGTCTGCGGGAGTGGACTGAAAACAGTGATAAACGCATACCTTGGTGTAAAAGCCGGGGAGTATCAAGCCATCATTGCCGGAGGGACCGAATCCATGAGTCAGGCACCTTACCTGATTCCGGGAAGCACGCGATCCGGACATAAGATGGCAGGCTATAAAGTCGGCGATCACATGCTGGACGATGCCTTGACGGATGCTTTTGAAGGGTATCACATGGGTGTAACGGCTGAAAATATTGTGGAACGCTACGGCATCACGCGTGAAGAACAGGACAGTTTTGCCATCACATCACAAAAGCGTTCGATCGAAGCGGTGGATAATGGTTCATTCAAAGACGAGATCGTTCCTGTTGAAACAAAAGTACGTCGAGAGACGGTGGTCGTGGATACGGATGAATACCCGAACCGTAAAACATCTGAAGACAAACTGAATAGTCTGCGTCCGGCCTTTAAAAAAGACGGCTCCGTCACAGCGGGCAATGCGTCCGGCATCAACGATGGGGCCAGTGCGACCTTAGTTGTTGGAGAAGAGTATATGCAAGCGAACGACTTGAAACCGCTGGTCGAGATCGTAGCCGTCGGACAAGGCGGTGTGGATCCTTCAGTCATGGGTCTGGGACCGACCCCGGCCATCAAGCAGGCAATGAAGAAAGCTGATATCACTTTTGAGGATATCGATGTGTTTGAACTGAATGAGGCCTTTGCTTCACAAAGTCTGGGCGTCATTAAAGAGATATCCGATGAATTCGGCGTCAGCAAAGAGTATATGCTTGAACGCACCAATCTGAACGGTGGTGCGATCGCTCTCGGCCATCCGGTGGGAGCCAGCGGGAACCGTATCCTGGTCACACTGATTCACATCATGAAAAAGCGCGGACTGAAATACGGTCTGGCTTCTCTTTGCATCGGCGGCGGTATGGGTGTGGCTGTTCTGGTGAAAAATACAGACGTCGAGTAAGTTATTATTGACAAGCTAACAGTTCCGCTATATCATTGAATGGACAAAACTAAATAGTCTTCAGGGCAGGGTGCAAGTCCCTACCGGTGGTATAGCCCACGAGCCGCAAGGCAGATTCGGTCAGATTCCGAAGCCGACAGTATAGTCTGGATGAAAGAAGACAGTATCAATGACATAACTATCAGTCTGAATAGTCCATGGAGGAGTGTTCAGCTAAACTGACGTTGTATTTTGAATGCCCTGGAATTTTTTATTCCAGGGCATTTTTTATAGGGTCAGACAAGAGGGTCAGACTCTTTTGTGATATAGTGTATTAAGTCAGAGACCTATTTGCGTTGCCCTGAATCTACAGTGATTCGGGGCTTTTTTAATGCAGGGAAAGGATAGATCAATGGATAGAAAATACATGAAACGTGCGCTGGAACTGGCTGAGAAAGGGCGGGGGTTCACTTCTCCCAATCCAATGGTCGGTGCTGTGATCGTTAAAAATGGTCAGATCATCGGTGAAGGCTATCATGAAAGATTTGGTGAAGCCCATGCAGAGGTCAACGCAATCGATTCAGCCACAGAACCGGTGGAGGGGGGGACGATATATGTCACCCTTGAACCGTGTTCTCATTACGGAAAGACACCTCCCTGTTCCGATCTGATCATCGACAGGAAACTGAAAAAAGTCGTGGTCGCAGCCATGGATCCTAACCCGCTTGTTTCCGGCAGGGGGCTCGACCGCCTGAGAAAAGCAGGGATCGAGGTCGTTGAAGGTGTGCTGGAAGCAGAGAGCAATAAGCTGAACGAGGTGTTCAATAAATTCATCACGACCCAGACCCCTTTTGTCCTGATGAAGTATGCGATGTCCCTGGATGGCAAGATCGCAACACAAACAGGGGATTCGAAGTGGATCTCTTCAGAAAAATCCAGAGAACATGCGCATCACCTGAGAGGCTATTTATCAGGCATCATGGTAGGCATCGGTACGGTATTGAAAGACGATCCTCAGCTCACCTGCCGGGTGCCGGGCTACCCGAACCCGGTGCGCATCCTACTGGATAGTCAGTTACGTGTCCCGCTTGATTCCAAAATCTTGAAAGATCAAGATGAAGCCCAGACGCTGATCCTTACAACAGAACATGCACCGCTGAGCATGCGGCGGGAGATAGAAAAACTGGGTGTGGAAGTTCTGACCGTTCCTGAACGGGATGAAAAAGTGGATTTGAAAGCAGCACGTTCTGAACTTGGAAAAAAAGGAATAGATAGTATCCTGCTTGAAGGTGGCGGCACCTTGAATGCAGCGGCTTTAGAAGCGGGGATCGTGGATAAAGTCACTATCTATATCGCACCGAAAATCATCGGGGGTGCAGAAGCCATATCACCAGTCATGGGACGTGGAGTGGAAACGATCAAAGACGCCTATGGTCTTTCAGACTTGCAGGTGACAAAATTAAACGAAGATATATTTGTAGAAGGCTATTTACGGGAGGAAAACTGAATGTTTACAGGTATCGTAGAAGAGATCGGAGAATTGAAAAGAGTTAAGAAAGGTGCTAAATCAAGCGAACTGACGATCAAAGCTGATAAAGTCCTTGAGGATACTAAAATCGGTGACAGCATCATGACCAGCGGAATCTGTCTGACGGTCACCAGCATGACGGACACTGAGTTTACTGTCGATGTGATGTCGGAAACGCTGGACCGGACCTCTTTGGGTGATATGTCCAGCGGCAGTAAAATCAATCTGGAACGGGCACTTAATTTGCAGACCCGTTTGGGCGGACATATGGTCAGCGGTCATATCGACGGAACGGGCATCATTACTGATTTCAAAAAGGATGACAATGCGGTATGGATCACGGTCAAGGCAGGCCCGGAGCTTTTGCGCTACATTATTGAAAAAGGATCGATAGCCATTGACGGCATCAGCCTGACTGTCGCAGCTGTCTCTGATAACGACTTCAAAGTTTCCATCATTCCGCACACGGCTGAAGAAACGACACTCCTTAAGCATGCTGTTGGCGATAAGGTGAATCTGGAAGTCGATCTGATCGGAAAGTATGTGGAAAAACTTCTGGGGCTGTCTTCCCAAAAAGAGGTCCAGAAATCAGCACTGACTGAAGCATTTTTAAAAAATAACGGGTTTTAATAAAAGATAGGAGCAAAGAGATGTTTGATAAAATCGAAGACCTGCTGGAAGATTTGAAGCAGGGGAAAAACGTCATCATCGTTGACGATGAAGACAGAGAAAACGAAGGAGACTTTGTGTGTGCCGCTGAATTTGCGACACCTGAAAACGTGAATTTTATGGCGAAATACGCCCGCGGACTGATCTGTATGCCGATGACTAAAGAGTATACAAAAAAACTGGGTCTGCCGCAGATGAGTTCATTGAACACGGATGAACATACCACAGCCTTCACGATTTCGATCGATCATGCAGACACAACAACGGGTATCTCAGCGGGTGAACGTTCGCTTACTGCCATGAAAACGGTCGAAGAAGGTGCCACACCGAACGATTTCAAGCGCCCGGGGCATATGTTTCCGCTGGAAGCAGTGGAAGGCGGCGTGCTGGCAAGAAACGGTCACACAGAAGCCACCGTCGACTTGATGCGTTTGTCTGGACTTAAACCCGTTGGCTTGTGCTGCGAGATCATGAATGACGATGGATCGATGGCCAGACGGGATGATCTGCTTAAGATTGCAGAAGAACACGACCTGAAAATCGGGACGATCACAGATCTGATCGAATACAGAAAAGCCAACGAAGAGCTTATCGTACGAGAATCAAAGGCCAAGCTTCCAACGAAATATGGTGACTTTGACATTTATGCTTATGAACATAAATTCACAGGGGAGCATCATGTTGCTTTGGTCAAAGGGGATGTTTCCGATGGCGAACCAGTCTTGACCCGTATACATTCCGAATGCCTGACGGGCGATGTCTTTGGTTCGAAAAAATGTGACTGCGGGGAACAGCTGGAAACAGCTCTAGAAAAAATCGCTGAAGAAGGTCGCGGTGTCCTCGTCTATATGCGTCAGGAAGGGCGCGGTATCGGTCTGGTCAATAAAATCAAGGCGTATGCCCTTCAGGATCAGGGACACGATACGATCGAAGCCAACCTGCTGCTTGGACTGCCTGTGGATGCAAGAGAATATTATGAATGCAAGCAGATTTTTGACGACCTGGGTGTCAGTCGCTTGAACCTGATGACGAACAACCCGATCAAAATTTCCACGCTTGATAAGTACGGACTGAAAATCGAGAACCGGATCCCGATCCAGACGACAATAACCGATGAAGACAGAGATTATCTTGCAACAAAGAAAAATAAAATGGGTCACTATTTAGATTTATAAAAATTATATTCTGGAAGGAATGGATGAAAAATGAATACGATCCAAGGACAATTAGTAGGGACAGATTTGAAAATAGGGATCGTTGTTGGACGATTCAACGACTTTATCGGTTCCAGACTGCTTGATGGCGCAACGGGTACATTGGTAAGACACGGCGTTGAGGAGTCTGACATAGATGTGGCATGGGTCCCTGGGGCTTACGAGATCCCGCTGGTGGCTAAAAAAATGGCAGCATCCCGAAAATACGATGCAATCATCACTTTAGGAGCCGTCATCAGAGGCGCAACGACACATTATGATTATGTCTGTTCGGAAGTGGCTAAAGGGGTTTCTGCTGCTTCAGATGCAACGGGTGTTCCTGTGATGTTTGGCGTCCTGACGACTGAGAATATCGAACAGGCCATTGAACGTGCCGGCACGAAAGCAGGAAACAAAGGAGTAGATATGGCTGTTGGCGCTATAGAAATGGCTAACTTGCTGAAGAAGCTGTCGTAATGAAGGACTTCAGCAACGTCAAGACCATCATTTTCGATTATGACGGTACGCTGCACGACAGCGGCCGGATATACATTCCGGCCTTCAAACGCGCCTATGCGTATCTTGTTGAAAATGAGCAAGCTCCTGAAAAAGTTTTCCAGGATAAGGAGATCACGCGCTGGCTGGGTTACAGTAAAACAGAAATGTGGGAGCTGTTTATGCCGGATTTAGTGGATGCCCATAAAACGGAGGCTTCGCGTCTGATCGGAGAGACGATGGTCGATAAGATAAGCAGGAAAGAAGCCCATTTATATCCAGCTGCGTTAGAAACACTGGCGTATCTGAAAGAAAAATATACATTGGTTTTCCTGAGTAACTGTTCCATCGATTATATGGAGTCTCATGCGGATATGTTCAACTTGAGAAACTACTTTACCGATATGTACTGTACTGAAATGTATGGATTTAGTAAGTCGAAGAAGGAAATCGTGGCGGACTTCAAGCACAACTATCCGTCTGAGTATGTGATTGTTGGAGACAGACATCAGGATCTTGAAGTAGGCGAAATGGATGAGACCTATGCGATCGGTTGTACTTACGGCTTCGGTCAGAAAGAAGAGCTGGAAAAGGCAGATATGAGCATAAACGATATCAGCGAACTGAAAAATATTTTATAATAAAAAGGTAGTGACAGACTCTGTTTCAGTCTGTCACTACCTTTTTCACTCTACGCCTTAACACATTCTGCGTCTCATGAGATATTAAAGAAGGTTAATTAAAACCGTTATGATTATCACTTTCAGACCGACAGCCTGTTATCGACCGGATTTTCTTTTGTTCAATTAAAAATATGAAGCGTAACAGTATTGAAGTTGAACACATAGTCGAGCATTGAACAGGCAGTGTTTTCAGGCCATTACAGTAGAATAAATAGGGAAGCTCCACCAGCGACCCCTGTCAGAAAGCCTTCTAAACTTCCACTTTTTTCAGAAGGGAGTTCACTTTTAATTACATTTAAGACCATCGAACCGGTAATGAATGCTTCCAAAACACCAACAATATACTCCGGAAAGCTGATCCATGTCCCGAATAGATAACCCAACACTATACTGATGGATAAAACAAAACGCCCATATTTATCATATATATATTTATGGTGAAGTCTTAAATGCCAGTCATTTGCAATAAAATGTAAACCAAATGCTATAAAAAAGACAAACATCGATGAAACCCATCTCGACTGATAAGTGACCAGAATACCGATGATGAAATTATATAAAAAGAAAAAACCGAGGTGAGCCCAGAATAATCCTGATTCGACAGATTCCTTTCGTTCACTATCGATATGCGACACTAGACGATAAATGGAGAAAAAGATGATGAGCCCGCCTAATGCAGTTAAATATAAAGCATGATGCAGCAAACTACCTTGTAGCCATTGAACCTCCTTGGAAAATAATTGCTGAGATTCAGCAATTTGTGGCCATAGATGAATAAAAACGTAAGCCACACCTATTCCTGCTGAAAGAGAAAGAAAACGCTGCCGATGATTTTTTGGTAAAGATAGATACTTTGAGAAAAAATGAATCAAAGAAAAACTTAACATTAACATAAAAGAGGAAGTCATATATCTCGTGTCACGATTCCGGACACTGCTCTCCTTTCTGTAGAGTATAGATTTATCAATAGTGTACGTCATTAAAGGATAAAAGAAAAATGATAGCTTTTAAGATTGACCCAGGAGGTGTCTGTTTTTATCAGACAGGCGTTGAATTCTTGGGAATGTCAGCATGGCTTTTGATTGCGTTTAATTATCAATGGAGCTAGAAGATGGGACACTTTTAAATTGATTGAATAACAATAAATATCTTCAGATGGATCGCTGGAATAAATAGACTTGGTCAGAAGAAATTTTGTCTAGCAGGTTGGGTAATGTATGCGTTTTGTTCAGAGGAGGGATTCTATTAGAATACATAAAGGATTTAAGTTAAACTGTAGATAACAAGTGAATGAAGGAGGCATAAAAATGAATGGAAAAAAATTAACAAAATCGTCTACTGACCGTGTGATCGCAGGTGTCTGTGGAGGGATCGCAGAATTCTTTGGTATTTCATCTCTGGCGGTAAGGATCTTATTCATCATTCTTCCGTCCAATCTGCTGCTTTATATCATTCTTGCTGTGATCATGCCGGAAGAGTAGCGTTAAGGATAACAGTGTAAAAAAGCTCTTTAAAGACCGTATGCTCGGTCCTTAAAGAGCTTTTTGCTGTCGTCTTGCTTTGTTTATCCGCCGTAAATGTCTCCATCAGGTTTAGATAAATTGCTGATCGTGTGCATTTCATTGTCTGAGAGTTCAAAATCAAAGAGATGCAGGTTCTCTTTTTGATGACTGGAGGAACTGGAACATGGGATTGGCATGAAACCGGACTGGACCTGCCAGCGCAGGATCGTTTGTCCGATCGATTTGTTGTAGTTCTCAGCGATGGATTTGATCGTCTGGTTATCCAGCAGATCATCGGCCATTCGGTTGCCCAGAGGACTCCAGGACTGTGTCTGAATAGCGTGTGCATTGTTTCCATCGATAAGTTTGTCCTGAATATAGTAAGGGTGCGTCTGAATCTGATTGATGACCGGGACGATACCCGTTTCTGCTTTTAATCGGTCAAGATGTTCAGGATGGAAGTTTGAGACACCGATGGAACGAATCAGTCCGAATTTTTGTGCATCGATCAGGGCCTGCCAGGCTTCGACGTACTTATCCTGTTCAGGATCCGGCCAGTGAATGAGGTAGAGATCGTAATAGTCAAGGCCTGCACGGTAAAGTGATTCCTGAATGGCAGGAATCGCTAGATCATACTGATGATATTTTTCCGGCAGTTTTGAAGAAATCAGGATCTCCGAACGGTTCAGTCCACTTTCTTTCACAGCTTTACCTACCGTTGCTTCATTTTCATAACTGTAAGCTGTATCGATAAAACGGTAACCATTTTGCAGAGCCTGTTTGATAGATGAAACACCTTTAGCACCTTTTAGTTTATCGGTCCCGAAACCGACGACCGGTACAGTCAAGCCGTCACTTAATGTATAGGTTGGTATGGTATTCGTCATGATTTACCTTCTTTCCCTTATAATACATTCAGTTTACCTTAAAATGTAAACGGGAACAATTCCATTGAACTAGGGACACTTTTATAAAATAAAGACCAGCGCAAGGGTCATAAGAATCAGTGAAATGATGATACTGACTGAAGCAAGAAAACTAGATAATGAACGTTCCGTTCCGTACGTGATGATATTTATCGTTGCTACTGTTCCGATCGGTGCCAGAGCCAAAAGTACAAGGGACAGGCGTACGATATCGGGTAAAGGCAGGAAGAAGTAGAACACAAGCGCTAAGCCGATACCTAAAGTATAGCGCGTAAGCAGCAGCTTCACCACTTTTTGTAATGACTCTAAATCGATTTGTATATCTAGGTACAGACCCACCATAAACATCGCGAGAAAGGCATTACCACTGGAGAACAACTGGAAGACTGAAAGAACGTTTTCGGGTAAGACCACACCTGTGAGTGCCAGTGAGAACATGATTATGTAGGTGGTGAATGAAGGGGATCGGAATAACCCAATGAAGGTTCTGAATAAATTGTTGTTCGATCTTTGTTGATGGGTCAGTTTATCTACGATCAGAGGGGTACCGCCGAATATCATTAATGCGTTACCCATATCGAAACTTCCGATATAAGGAATCGCGGCGGGGAAAAAGCCCTGAACGAATGGAATGGTAAAATTCCCGATGTTATATCCGGCCTGACTGAACATCATGAGCGATTGATCTGGTGCATCTTTTTTCCGCCATATAAAACCACCGATCATGACCAGGCCGATATTGGAAAGCAAACCTAGAGATATCATGATAAATAAGATGGGTTCCACAGTTACCGCATTAAAGCCGACCACGATCGTTGCAGGCAGGGTCAAGTTTAAAATGATTTTCTGCAAGACGATTCCATCAGTGGCTTTTAATATTTTTATTTTTTTAAATAAATACGCAACCATAATGATAAGCAGAAACTGCAGGGATTGAAGAAGGACAATTAACACAATTTTCACACCTCTCTAAACATAATATAGTATAACATGTTTCAATTTGAAACAGAGAAGTTTTTAAAGAATGATCAGGTTATGGTATAGTGGTTTTTTATGATGCAATAAACAAAATAATAAATATAATATTTAAATGCATCAAACGGTGACATTAAAATACCATTTTAAAAGAGGATTTTCTATTTATTTTTCGGGACTGCTTCATTATACTTTTAAAAAAGGGGAGATGAAAATGAAAGAAAAAACAAAAGATTCGAGAGAAACAAAAAGGTGGCAGGTGCTGCTGGGCGGAGTACTGATGCAGCTCTGTATTGGCGGTATCTATACATGGAGCCTATTCAATCAGCCGCTCGTCGATACATATGGCTGGGCCAGGACTGAAGTCTATACAGCCTACTCGCTGATCGTGTTTATTTTTGCACTAGTGACCATTTACTCCGGGCGTCTTCAGGATAAGATCGGACCGAGAAAAGTAGGTACTATCGGTATCATATTTTTCAGTATAGGTTTGATCGTGGCTTCGATGGCTCGAACACTTCCGGTCCTTTATTTGGGATATAGTGTACTGGGCGGGATCGGTGTCGGGATGGTTTACGTCTGTCCGTTGTCGACATCATTGAAATGGTATCCAAAGAAAAAAGGGATGGTCACGGGAATCATCGTTGGGGCCTTTGGTCTTGGCGGATTTGTATTTAATTTTGTGCTCAGTTATTTGATTCAGGAAATAGGTGTGTCTCAAACTTTTCTAGTACAGGGACTGGTTTATGCGGTCGTTGGTCTGACGGGTGCACAGATGCTGAAGGTACCCAAAAAATCAGATAGCACCCAGCACGTTCTGGTGAACGAAAATGATTTTCAGCCGAAACAGATGATGAAAACGAAAACTTTTTATCTCTTATGGGTCATTTACTTTATCGGAAGTCTAAGTGGACTAGTCGTTATCGGTTTAGCACAGGATATAGCCCGGGAAGTCGTGGGGCTTTCACCTCAGATAGCCGGCTATTCGATCGCCGTTGCCGCAGTCGCGAACGCGCTTGGACGAATAGGATGGGGCGCATTGTCGGATATTTTTGGACGTCTCCGGGTATTCAGCCTGCTGTTCGTCATTACGGCCTTATCCATGCTGACTTTAAGTTTGTGGACAAATCAGGCTTACTTGTATTTCATCATACTGGTTCTGATCGTCAGTAGCTTTGGCGGCTTTCTTGCAACCTTTCCGGCGATCACCAGCGATTACTTTGGCTCATATTATTTTGGGTCGAACTACGGATTGATCTACCAGGCGTATGGTGTAGCTTCTCTGGCAGGACCACTTTTACTCGGTCTGACAAGTCAGGATACCCAAGCCTTTCTGATCGCAAGTATTCTTTCGCTGGTTGGATTAGTACTGACGCTTTTCGTCAGACCACCCAAAACGGCTTATTAAGAATATGAATGTTTTATCGATAATCATGTATTATAGTGAGAAGAGACTGGATTTCCAGTCTCTTTTTTGTTTTAAACATGCAAAAGAGGAGACGGGTTATTCTGTTCAAACGCTTTCATTTATGCTATACTGAAAATGAAAATAGGTGGAAGGAAGAGAAAGGAGAATGCGTCATGTTATTCACAGAAGTTTCGGATGAACATGCAAAAGACAAGCATCCGGCAGAGATACTGGCGATCGTGACCGGTATCGATAAAAAGGTTATAATGGAAGGTGTAAATGAACACGGTTATCAGAACGTTCTGGATGAGCCATCCTTACTTGATATTTCAGAAGAAGATCAGAAACGTATTATAGAAGCGCGTAAAATGGGTTATCTTGACGCGACTCTTTTATAAAGACTAAATTGAAAGCTACTCTTCTTTTAGAGTAGCTTTTTCCTTTCTTATAATGGCGTATTAGGAGTGGTGAAATCCCAAAGGCAGCTGAGTACGTTCAATGAAGACTGCATTAGCAGTAGCGAAATCCAAAAGGTCGGTGAGTACGTCCAATGAAGACTGCATTGGGAGTGGTGAAATCCCAAAGGTCGATGAGTACGTCCAATGAAG
>NZ_FOBL01000029.1 GCF_900109825.1 Alkalibacterium putridalgicola
CGGTGTTTTGTGTCTGAGTGATGCCAATGATGCTCTCATTCGACGTACCCACGGTGATCCTTATATGAGCAATCCCAATCATCAATAATAACCGGTCTAAATTCAATAAGGTCTTGATCAGGCCCGCAGCCTGATCATTCATTCTTGAAGATCTTTTCAGTTTTTTCATTTTCACGTTGACACAGCAGCTGTATCATGTATATAATACAGCTAGCAGGTGTACTATCCACTTGATACACCTTGTATTTTTTTATCCTTAGTGTATTAAACATTTAATACAGTTGCTCGCTTACTCATTTACTTTTCTTGGAAAGGACTGAACCAGTTGAATGTAACCTTCAATAAAAGAGACCCGATCTATCTCCAGGTCATACAGTATTTCAAACGGCAGATCGTATCAGGAGAATTTGATCCGGGAGACGAAATGCCTTCACGAAGACAGCTGGCTAACCAGCTTAAAATCAACCCGAACACTGTCCAGCGGGCTTACAGCGAAATGGAGGAACAGCGCTTGATCTATACAGAACCCAATCGTCCGAGCCGAGTGACTGCAGACGCGTCGGTGCTCAATCAGTTAAAAAGAGAATGGCTGGATCAGGCGGTCAACACCTTTGTCTCTGCCATCGATCCCATCGACATTCCTTTGGATGACATCGTACATCTTATAGAGAAAAAAATGCATACAAGAAAGAAGGATACGCAATGATAGAACTTAAAAACGTACACAAGAGCTTTGGGCGTAAAAAAGTGCTCGACGGCATCTCTTTCACCGCCAACAAAGGCGAGATCACCTGTCTTGTCGGCGTCAATGGCGTTGGGAAAACAACGATCCTGAACGCCATAATGAACCTGACGCCTATTAAAAAGGGAGAAATAACCATCGACGGTGAAAAAATGAGTCCGGCTATGTACAATAAAGTCGCTTTTATTCCTGACGTTGCCATCATGCTGCCTCAAATGACTGTACATGAAGCCATGGACTTTATGAAAGATTATTACAGCAGCTGGAACTGTAAACGAGCGAAAGAAATCGTCCGCTTTTTCCGGCTGAACATGCCAGACAAAATCTCTGAACTGTCGAAAGGGAATCAGGCCAAAGTAAATCTACTTATGGGACTGGCTTTAGATGTGGATTATGTATTAATGGATGAACCTTTTTCAGGTATCGATATCTTCACCCGCGAACAGATCACGGAAGTCTTCAGCAGTCGCCTGGTTGAAGACCGTGGTGTCTTGATCACGACGCATGAAATCTATGACATCGAACATCTTCTGGATAAAGTCGTCCTTTTGGATAATGGTGTGATATATAAAGAATTCAATGCGGAAGAAATGCGTGAAACTGAAGGCAAATCAGTCGTCGACGTTATGAGGGAGGTTTATAATCAATGAAAAAATCACTACATACACTACTTAAATTAACGAATTTCGAAATGGAACGCTTGTCTAAATTTCTTTTCACATTGATGGGATTGACCCTGCTGCTCAACCTGGTTGGTTACATTTACACTCCTATGCAGCATATGGGAAAAATCAATGAATATATCACTCAAAATTCCGCCACGACCCAGCAGGCACTCGACGCGTTCGGCCGTTTCTCGTTCTACGATGTCACACAAACGCTCTGGATCGCCGGACCCATCGCGATTGGGGTCAGTGGTCTTCTCCTTTACTCTATTTTCATCTGGTATAGAGAGTGGTTCGGAAAAAACACCTTTGCCTACCGACTGCTTATGCTGCCGGTTTCGAGGATGAGTCTCTTCTTTTCTAAATTTATCACTATTTTCATTGGTATTTTCACACTAATTGCAACCCAGATGCTTTCACTCTTTATCGGTCACCCGATCGTGTCGGCTATTATCGAAAGTGCATACTTCAATGACATAGGTTTGATAGCGTCCATACAAATGAATCCCTTGTTCCTCTATCTTTTCCCATTGGATTTCAGTTACTTCCTGATGGTCAATGGAGTAGGAATCGTTGTCCTGCTTGTTTTATTTACCGTTATCCTGATGGAGAGAAGTTATTCATTCAAAGGCATTGCGATGGGTATTCTTTATGGAATAGCTGCCTTAAGTCTTGTGCTTTTCCCCTTCTTTATACCTAATCTGCTGAATAACCAGTATATACTGTATGATTCTGAACTGATGATCATAGAAATAGTTCTAATAGTTGCTGTTGGTGTTCTCTCGATCTTTACGAGCCACCACTTAATCAATAAAAAAATCACTGTATAGAAAGGATGGAAAAATGAATAAATACGTTAAATTAACGAGCCTCTTCCTGCTCATTGCTTTAACCTTCATCGGTTTCAGCATATATAAGGCCCAGGCTAGTTCACCTTATTCCCAAATGAAAGTCGTTACAACAGAAGGCAAGCCCGAGTATATAGAACCTGTCGATTTTTTTGGTTATGTCTCTCATTCTCAAAATTTTTCAAACAGCTCGACCATAGAATTTGACGAGGGTTCTTTTACCTATCTTCAAGAAAAACCATTTCTTAAACGTATGGATCACAGCTTCGATCCTAAATTAAATAACCTGGTCGATAACTACCGGACGTTTATGCGCGGAAAAAGCCGCCGTCCTGAACAATACACAGAAACAGATCAGCATCTCATCTATGCTGGATCAAAAACAGATGTGGATTGGAACAGTCCTTTCAATAATCAGATGACCATTTCTGTTTTAGATAAAGCCTCAGATGAAGAAGAAGCTTACTCTGTTACTATAGGGAGTGATAATGCTTATAATGACATCTATGCCACCTATATCGACTACCCGACCTTAACGATTTTTGTAAACAGAAGCGGTGTTTCCGACACTTCCCGTAATTTAGTCTACACATTCGATATAGAAAATCCGACAGAAGCGCTGACCGAGGTCGTCGATCTTTCAGGCTATCTGGATAAGAATGAAACATTATCTGTCAGTCAGCTGTCTGATAAAACTGAGCGCTATATCCCTCTCAAGACTGTCAGACAAACCGTTGTATCGGACTACGATTTCAGGACAGAAACGAGTGGTTACTTTGCCTATGATATGCAGGCACAAGAAGTGATCGAGATTCCTCCTTTTGAAGAAGAGACCCTTCTTTTCTCAGATAATGATACTATTTATGTGGGTAAACCCTTGAACGAAAGCATTGAATTGTATGAAATGAATCCAGATGATAAAGAAATGACCTTACTGGGCACATTGGAAATGGCCACACCGATAATGGGGCAGGAAGACAGTTCCTTTTATAGTGACCGCTTCAATCAAAGCGTTACGATTTTAGATGGCAAGTTGTATACTTATGGACAGGAGTACGTCGACGAGGTAAGTCGTCCGATCTTCCAGATCACGGATGTACACACACAGGAGACCCTCTTTAAAGGAACTGTAATGCCTAAGGATATGACAGAAGCTGGTTACACCACTATAGAAGTGATGGAATACAGGCTTGACCCTTCACGTAACTAGATCTATTTTCTCCCCTCTCTTATAAAAAAGAGAGGGATTTTTGTCTTTCAGCCGGTGCTTCAAGCTATTCTGGTAATTAGCAATATTACTTGTTATACTATGGAAAGTTAAGTGACAGTACAGAACTCTTATTAAAGAAAGAATGGATACTATATGACTAACGAAACGAGAAAGAAAATCAGAGAAAGCAAACGCATCGTCATCAAGGTGGGGACGAGCACGATCATGTACCCGAACGGGGCCATCAACTTGCAGCAGATGGAAAAACTATCCTTCGTGTTGAGCGACTTGTTGAATCAGGGTAAAGAAATCATTCTGGTTTCTTCCGGTGCCATCGGTGTCGGCTTGTCCCGCATGAACCTGACCAGACGTCCTGCAACGATACCCGAGCAGCAGGCAATCGCCTCTATCGGTCAGACTGAACTCATGAGTCTTTACAGCAAGTTCTTCTACCACTACGGTCACCAGATCGGCCAAGTCTTATTGACGAAAGATGTTACCGACTTCCCTGTGAGCCGAAGAAATACGGTCAATACTTTTGAACAGCTTCTGGTCAAAAATGTTATCCCGATCGTCAATGAAAATGATACGGTCTCTGTCGAAGAACTGGACCATCTAACGCGCTTTGGGGATAACGATACCCTGTCCGCAATCGTCCTTGAACTCACGGAAGCGGACCTTTTGATCATGCTCTCGGACATTGACGGCTTTTACGATAAGAACCCAATGAAACACGATGATGCCAAGCGTTTTGACGTCGTCAGCGAAGTGACAGAGGATATCCTTGATCTAGCACAGGATGCCACATCGAAATTCGGTACCGGCGGCATGATCACCAAACTGAATGCGGCCCAAATCGTCCTGGAAGCCGACAAACGCATGGTGTTAGCCAACGGATCGGACTTGACGGTTTTGTTCCGGATCTTAAACGGTGAAGACGAAGGAACCTTATTCTCGAAGGAATAAGAAGGAATAGACGGAAGGAGAATGACTGATGGAAACATTGATCGAACTCGGTAAACATGCAAAACAGGCTGAACGTCAGCTGGCTCAGGCCTCTTCTAAAGCAAAAAATGAGGCGCTGTTTTTAATGGCGGAAGGCCTTTTAAACGATACAGATAAGATAATCGAAGCCAATAAAAAGGACACAGAAGCCGCAAAAGAAAACGGCATCTCAGAATCCCTGCTGGACCGACTGACCTTGACGAAAGAACGGGTCGAAGCTATGGCTCAGGGACTGAAAGATATTGCCAAACTACCTGATCCGATCGGACTGGTCGAAAGCATGTGGACCAACGACGCCGGCCTTAGAATCGGCAAGCAGTCGGTTCCACTGGGCGTCATCGGTATCATTTATGAAGCCCGTCCAAACGTCACGTCAGACGCAGCCGGACTGTGCTTCAAATCCGGTAACGTCGTCATCCTGCGTGGCGGAAAAGAAGCGTTCAATTCAAATCTTGCTGTCGTGACCAGTCTCCGTGCCTCACTTAAAGGAAGCACTTTGCCTGAAACAGCGATTCAATTAGTCGAAGGCACGTCACGCGACTCGGCCAACGAAATGATGAAGCTGAACCGTTATCTAGACGTTCTGATCCCCCGCGGCGGAGCCAACCTGATCAAAGCGGTCGTTGAAAATGCAACGGTGCCGGTCATTGAAACTGGAACGGGGAACTGTCACGTCTATATCGACCAGTCCGCCCAGCTTGATATGGCTAAAGACATCATCGTCAATGCCAAAACAGATCGTCCGTCCGTTTGTAATGCGGCTGAGACTCTATTGATCCATAAAGACGTCGCAGAAGACTATCTTCCCGTCATCGAAGAAGCTCTGAATGAATGGAAGGTCGAACTTCGTGCGGACGAAGGCGCTCAGAAACACCTGAAAGCTTTCACCCCTGCGACAGAAGCCGACTGGGAAACAGAATATCTGGATTATATCCTGGCTGTTAAAGTCGTTGATTCTTTAGATGATGCCATCGAGCACATCAACACATACAGTACCGGTCACTCGGAAGCGATCGTGACGAACGATTACTTTGCCGGCCAGCGTTTCCACCGTGAAGTGGATTCTGCAGCGGTTTACGTCAATGCGTCAACGCGCTATACCGACGGCTTTGAATTCGGCTTCGGTGCAGAGATCGGCATCAGCACGCAGAAACTGCATGCCAGAGGGCCAATGGGACTGCCTGAACTGACCTCTTCCAAATACATCATCTTTGGTGAAGGACAGGTTCGTTGATTTTCTAACTCAATACTCAAAATAGACAGCTCAGAGCTGTCTATTTTTTTATCCTGAAAAAGCACCCGTTTAATTTGTGAACAGATGAAAGCATTTACTTCTTATTTGTAACCGGTATTTTCAGAAAACACCTTACACATCACTATTTGTTGTAGGTCCCAAGGTTAAAATATGGTATGCTTTTATCTTATGAGCTTTGTTGTTAATCAAAGCACCGGAGAAGGAGTAGATAACATGCAATTTATTAAAGACAGGAAAACCGGCACATTCAATCCGATACAACTGCTGGTCGAAAACAAGAAACTACTGAAAGATGACTTTCTTTCAGGTCTGACCGTCGCATTAGCACTGATTCCAGAATCCATCGCTTTCGCCTTTGTAGCTGGGGTCAGTCCGATATTGAGCCTGCAGACGGCCGTGATGATCGGTTTTGTCGCAGCAATATTCTCAGGGCGACCAGGTATGATCAGTTCTTCCACTGCCGCTATTTCAGTGGTGTTCGCTTCACTGATCGCCGTCCATGGCCTGGAGTACTTATTCGCCACCGTCGTTTTGATGGGAATCCTTCAGATACTCATAGGTGTCCTGAAACTCGGCAAGTACGCCCGGATCATCCCCTATCCTGTCATGCTCGGCTTCTTGAATGGCTTGTCTATCGTGATTTTCCTCTCACAATGGGACCTATTCAAGGTCAACCAGACGTCAGTCGTCAATGGGAGCGAAGTCATGCAGTCCGTCTGGCTGCCCGGCCCTCAGATCGCACTCATGCTGTTCTTTGTCGTCCTGACCATGCTCATCATCCACTTTGTTCCTAAACTTACCAAGGCGATCCCTTCCAGTCTGATAGCGATCATTATCATGACCGTTATCGCAGTTGCCATGAGTCGTAATGGTATCCATCTTCAGAACGTACAGGACTTTGCTGGAATGGAAATCAGCGGCGGCTTCCCTCGCTTCCATCTGCCAATGGTGCCGATCAATCTGGAGACGCTGCGCATTATTTTTCCTTACGCAGTGATCGGTGGGCTCGTCGGCTTGGCCGAAGCCGTCTTGACCCTGCAAGTCATTGATGAAATGACCAACACACGCGGCCGTACGAATAAAGAGATCGTTGCTCAGGGAATCGCGAACCTCGTCAACGGCTTTTTCGGCGGCATGGGCGGAGACGCCATGATCGGTCAGTCCATCATCAATATCAAATCCGGCGGTAGAAGTCGTATCTCAGGACTTGTTGCGGCATCTGCTCTGATGTTTTTCATCATGTTCGGTTCTGCCTTTATCAATGCCATTCCCTTGGCCGGTTTAGTCGGCGTCATGTTCATGGTCGTCATCGGTACATTTAAATGGGAAAGCCTGCGCTATAAGAATAAAGTCCCAGCCCAGGATATCCTGGTTATCGTGGTCGTCTCACTCATCACTATTTTCGCAGACCTGGCTACCGCAGTCATTGTGGGCGTCGTCGTTTCTGCATTGATCTTTGCCTGGGAAAAAGGGAAAGTGATCTATGCCAATGTTGAAGAGACCGAAGCCGGCGAAAAAATGTATAAAATCAATGGAACGATCTTCTTTGGCTCGGTGCTGAACTTTAAAGATATCTTTGATTTCGATAATGATCCGGACGACGTGGTGCTGGATCTGAAATATGCCAAAGTATCCGATTATTCGGCGGTCGAAGCCATCAGTTCGATAACGAAGCGCTACGCCGAACAGGGTAAAACCTTTAGAATCGTCCGACTCAGCGATGACTGCAAGAAACTGTTCCGCAACGCAGACGTTCTGGCCTCTGTCCATATCGATGATGTGGATACTGACCTGATCGAGTTCCCATATGTATAATTGATTATTTTGATAAACCCGACAGGATCCTCAGATTCTGCCGGGTTTTTTCATTATTGTATAGGGTGCTGTTTCCACCGAAACAGCTTCAATCCTCGGGTCGGTGGAAGTGATTTTTGTTATTCCTGTTCGTCAGCCGGCACAACTTGAATCCACAAAGACTAAAAAGCATGCAGTGGCTCTGAGCCAGTGCATGCTTTTCCATATCCTCTTCTTTTTACCATTTTCTGACGTAGACGTGTTCCCCTTCAACGACGCCTTCTTTGACAAAGTCAAACGATTCATACAGCCGGATCGCCTTGTCGTTTTCCGGTTCCACGCCCAGTCTCACTTCATTAACTGTTTCATCCGGTCTAAAATCCCTCAAAAAGAGCGTGAGAGCCTGTCTGCCTAAACCCTGGCCCTGTTTGTCCTTATCGATCATAAAGCGTTCCAGCCACCAGGAAGCGATGGGGTACGCTTTATCTGCCGGATAATAGCTGCACATGATGAAGCCGACAGGATCTCCGTCGTGGTAGACGGCAAACGGATATTTGTCGCTCTCGTAATTGGCTTCAAGCAGGGACAGCCAGTTCTGGGCAACATACTTTTCCTGATGGGGATGGACTTTGAGATCCACCACCATCAGATAGTTATGTTTCGTTACAGGTTTCAGTTCCATCATACGCGTCACTTCACTTTATGTTTAAGAGATTTACTTGAAATAGTTGATGCCCATCGCTTCTTTGACTTCGTCCAGCGTTTGAGCTGCAACGGCTTCCGCTTTCAGACTGCCCTCTTTCAGCATTTCAAGGACGGCGCCTCTGTCTTGGGCAAAGGCTTCACGACGTTCACGGATCGGTTGAAGTTTCGCCTGCAGGACATCGTTCAAGTAACGCTTGATCTTCACGTCGCCCAGACCGCCTTTACGGTACTGGTCTTTCAGCTCCTGAACTTTTTCCTTGTCGTCATCGAATACATCCAGATAGGTGAAGACGACATTGCCTTCGACCTGACCGGGGTCTTCCACACGGATATGATTCGGGTCCGTGTACATCTTCATGATTTTCTTCTGAATCTCATCGGCGCTGTCGGAAAGATAAATGCCGTTGTTCAGTGATTTACTCATCTTTCCTTTGCCGTCGATACCGACTAAGCGGCCTGAGCCTTTTGCCGGCAGGATGATATCCGGCTCGACCAGAACGTCTTTTCCGTAGGTGCGGTTAAAGTCGCGCGCCACTTCGCGTGTCTGCTCGACCATCGGTTTCTGATCTTCACCGACAGGCACATGTGTCGCTTTGAATGCCGTGATATCGGCGGCCTGACTGACCGGATACATGAAGAAGCCGGCAGGAATACTTTCGTTGAAACCTTTTTCCAATATTTCCGATTTAACTGTCGGGTTACGCTGCAGACGCGCAACTGTGACCAGGTTCAGGTAATACATCGTCAATTCAGGAAGCTGAGGGATCTGGGACTGCACGAATATCGTGGTCTTCTTGGGATCCAGGCCAACTGCCAGATAGTCCAGCGCTACTTCCACTAAGTTCTGCTGTACTTTTTCAGGATTTTTCGCGTTGTCGGTCAAAGCCTGCTGATCGGCGATCATGACAAAGACTTTAGTGTTTTCATCTTCCTGCAGTTTCAAACGGTTCTGCAGTGAGCCGACGTAATGACCAAGATGCAGTTTCCCGGTCGGACGGTCTCCGGTTAATATGATTCGTTCCATGTTTAATAATCTCCTCTAATTTATCTGATTGGTTTAATTGTATCTTAATTAGGGCTGAAAAAAAAGGAGAAAAAGCCTCTTCTCCTTTCTCTCGTGCTTATTCTGGTAAGCTTCTTTCCACTTACATCATCCTTATGCGCCTTATTTATTGAACCCCTTTTTCATCCACCAGGCATTCAAAGCAATGAGTGCCACTAAGACACCCCATTCTGCATAAGGGACAAAGGACTGAAGCAGGATCATAGCTAATGAAATCACGAATACCGGTATAAAGAAAATGAGACTGGCCATGCAGCCCTGATTGGCTTCCGATGCGGCGTACTTTCTGGAAAACGGCAGCCCCTGACTGGACCGTTTCATCTCAAAGTATAGAATGGCGCTCATGAGTAAAAAGCCGTTCAGCAGCTGGACACTGTAAATAAATCCCGTCAATATGACGATCAGAAGACTGATCAGGCCATACATCGGGAACAGGATCTTGACCAGCATCACTTTCGTCACCGCTCGCAAGAAAGGACCCTTGGCATGCTTTGGACTTAATTCAAAGAGCCATCTCCCTTTATAATTCACAGAAAACTGTGTGGCTACAGCAATCATCGGGATGGCAAGCATCGTAAAATACGGCAGATATAAAAAGGTTTGTGTATTCTGACTGGTGATCGGCTGATCGCCTCTCAAACTTGAGAAGAACATGAACAGCGGAAAGATCATCGCGCTGGCTATCGACGGATATAAACGCGTCTTGAACTCCCGCTCATTTTTCGTCAGCTGCCAGGTGAAGTGGTAATAGGCCTTTTCCAGTGAACTAAAACTCAGCAACTTCGCTGTGCCGTTCTCCAGAAAAGAACGACTGGACAGCTTGGCTTTTGCCTTGTCCATCTTCTGAAGATTGCTGTCTATTTTATCACTGTTTAAATTATAAAGAATCCCGATAGCAACGGTTCCCGCAATCAGAAAGAGTGTGTAAACGATATAGACGGTTTGAATGCCTTCCTGCAAGAGACCGAACGGGGCTACGAACCACATCGGAAACAGCAGGGCATGGCCCACTGACAGGTTCATTTCAACCAGGAAGGTTTCTGGATCGATGACCTCAAAAATCTGTCCCATCAGGTAATACCCCATGACCATAAATATGGACACACCGATCTGGCTGTAGGCAATGATGTTCTTCAGCTTTTCCCCGTCAAAGTGCTTCAGGACGGTTGAGTACATGATGATCGTCAAGCCGAGTGCCCATAATGAAGATAGAAACGTCAGGAAGATAATGAGGAGACCAGCCAGGATGCCATTGAAGTAGAAGGTCGCCAGCATGACGGCCAGCCCCACGGCAAAGGTGAACGATACGAGATAAATGCCGATATGCGTCGCTTTGGCTGCTCCGATGGTCTTTTGCGAGACCGGCTTCGTCCCGATCAGTTCAGCGTCTTTTGTATCCAGCAGGATGTTGGAAAAATTCGCCAGCATCGTCGAAAACAGCATGATGAAGATGTAGCTGAAATAAGTTGTGTACTGGAAGACCCAGTTGTCATAGACAAACAGGAACAACAGAAACACACTGATGATCGCATAGACCCACAAGCTTGAAAAGAAGTGATTCTTCTCTTCGTTTTGCTTGGCATTGGATCCCATGCCCTGGATGACGGCTTCCTTCCGGCTGTCCATCGTCATCTTCATTTCAAGTATAGTCCGCATCTGCCGGTAGTCGACGCCGACTTTGCTGTACAAAGGAGCCAGCTGATCGATCAGTTTCAGATAGACCGGTTCTTTTGCTTGTTCCCCCGTGCCGAACACATTACGCATCATGCGTGATTTCCCCTTTCATCCCTTTAAGGAACTGCTCTGCCAGGGCTTCATGCTGGTCAAAGCCGGTCAGGGTATTGAAGAGCTGCTCGAGTGTCCCGGCCGCTTCTTTTTTCAGTTCACTGAACGGTCCGTCTGCGACCACATGACCGTCGTGCAGGATCAGGATCCGGTCACTCAACTTTTCAACGGTATCCATGACATGAGAAGAATAAAAAATCGTCTTGCCTTCCTGTTTCAGTTTGGCTAACAGTTCCTTGATGATCTGCACACTGTTGGCATCCAGACCACTCAGCGGTTCGTCCCAGAACAAAATATCCGGATCATGGATCAGACTGGATATGATCAGCACTTTCTGGCGCATCCCCTTGGAAAAGCTGGACAGACGTCCATGAAAAGCGTCTTTGATGCCTAGTGCATCCATCATCTGCACGGCTCTTTCAACGATCTCCTTCTCTTCCATTCCGTACAGTTCACCGACAAACAGCAGATATTCTTTCGCTGTCAGCGTTTCATACAGTTCCGCATTCTCGGGGACATACCCGATACGCGCTTTATACGTCACATCGTTCGGGTCAAGCGGCTGATCGAACAGCCTTATAGTTCCCGCGTCTTTTTTCAGCATACCTAAAATTATTTTTACGGTGGTGCTTTTTCCCGCACCGTTCGGGCCTATGTAGCCGATGATCTCACCGGGCATCACGGAAAAGGTCACGCCTTTAAGTACCGGTGTCCCGTCAAACTGCTTGGTTACATCGACTAATTCTACGATTGGTTTCATATACTTCTCCTTCGATTCACTTTGACCCTAGTTTATCATAAATCTCACAGTTGTAGCCTTCATAATATGATTCCAGACTGAATTGTGCTAGTCTATACTTAAAACAAAAACTGAAAGAAGGGAATCTAATGTATCAGAAGTCATTCAAGCACGCGTCGCTTTGGGGACTCCTGGGATGGACCATTCTATCCTTCATCGCTGTGACCATTTTGACCACGGTACTGCTGCTCGCTTTTGCCGGTGAACACTTTTCTTTTGTCCGTATCTTATCTGACAGCGTGCTTTATTTTCTGGTCTATAAAATAGTGGTTTCCCAGATGAAAAAGCAGGCATTGAGTATCGATGCTGTGGCCCATTCGACGCCTAAAAAAGGGCACGACCTGCTTAAGATAGCTGGCTGGACACTGCTCATAGCTGTTGTGGCTACAAGTTTTTCCATATTCCTGCTGACCATCGTTTCGTTTATCCCGAATATTTTTGACCGGCTCATCCCTTACCTTGAACAGATATCCACCGATGATGGTTTGTCTGCGTCATACCTCTTTGTCATCGCTGTTATCGTGGCACCGATCGTTGAAGAAATCGTTTTCCGCGGCTACATAATGAACAAATGGGTGGATAAGTATTCCGTTAAAAAAGGCATCATTTTCAGTTCATTGCTCTTTATGATTTTTCATTTCAGTTCACTCTTCATCCCGCAGCTGCTCTTAGGCCTGTTGTGTGCTCTGGTTTATGTGAAATACCAGAATTTATTCTATGCTATCTTCACGCACAGTCTGTATAACTTACTCGTTATTCTGCCAGCACTTCTTGTGCCAAGTGACGAGGATGCCGCCGTTGAGAGCTTATTACAGCCGTCAGAAGGACTGCCGACTGACTTTATTGTCTTTTCCGTCATTTTTATCGTTGGACTGTTTATCGTGATCTTCCTTTTTGCCAGAATATTCCGGTCCATAACAAGCGATCAAAGCCCCTATGCTGAAAATTTAGAACACATAGAAAAGACGGTCACGTATTAAATGTACGTGACCGTCTTTTTTCTAGTGACCTTCCCATTCATTGAAGAAGTGCGTCAAGTAGTCTTCCATAAAGGCATGGCGTTCTTCCGCCATTTCTCTGGCCGCCCCTGTATTCATCAGGTCTTTCAGTTTCAGCAGTTTCTCGTAAAAATGATGGACAGCACTGGATTTTCCTTTACGATATTCTTCTTCCGTATTCTTTTCTCTGACAGACAGTTCCGGATCAAACAATGGATCACCTTTGCTCCCGGCATAAGCGAAGCAGCGGGCGATACCTATGGCACCGATGGCATCCAGACGATCCGCATCCTGGACGATCTGCGCTTCTAGGGTGTGCAGCTTTTTAGAATTACCGCCTTTGAAGGAGATCGTTTCTATGATCTCCAGTATCCGTTCGCTGTCTTTTGACGTGACCCCGACGCCTTCCAGCCAGTACATCACTTCCTGCACCGCTTCATCTTTGTTGGAGACGAGTTTGTCATCGATCAAGTCATGCAGAAGGGCAGCAAGTTCGACGATAAACCGGTTGGCCTTTTCTTTTTCAGCCAGAGTCACAGCCGTTTTCCATACCCGTTCGATATGGTACCAGTCGTGTCCGGTCCCTTCGTTCAAGAGCTTCCCCCGTACCATCTCTTTCGTATCATTGATTATCGTTTCATTATACATTTCAGACATCCCTTTTTCTTTTTCTTCACTTTAACACATTCAGAAACCATTCACCTAAAAAAGTTTAAGCGCTGTATCGAATTCATGTTATTTGAGGACGATTCCCGAAGCTCACCTTTTTTCAGGTGTCCAGTTACGGGAATAATCACTTATTTCAGTAACTCGTCGCTTCTGCTGACACTCAGTTCCGGAAATTAGGCTTTATTTCAGGCACTCGTCGCCGCTGCTGAGCTCCAGTCTCGGGAATGACCCCTTATTCCAAGAACTCATACCATTGTCGACACTCAGTTCCGGGAATGAGCCCTTATTTCAGGAACTCGCACGTGTTAAAGTCTCTGAGTTCCGTTTATTAGCGCTCATATCGGCAACCGGTGTCGTACATAGACGTCGAGTTCCCACTATAGCGGATATTAGCAGGAACTCTATCCACTTTAGGTCTTTCAGTTCCTATTAAAGTCACTAATAATAGAAACTCTTCCATATCTTTCTCCTTCAGTTATAATTATATGCGCCGATAACAGTAACTCGCTCTCATTCCCTGCATGCAGTTGCGACTATAAGCGTTCATAATAAAAACTCATCTCAGCTTTCTCTTTTCAGTTCCGGTTATCGTCTTAGAATTGTTCTGATTCCCCCAAAAACAACTTCCCTCAAGATGAAAATAGAAAAGAAGAGTCGCGTGGACTCTTCTTTCAGATCATTCATGTCGTGTCTCCGATGTACATGCTTACACCGCTTCGCCGGAAACAGCATCGATTCGCTGATCGTCGCCGTCTTCGACATCGATATCATAAATCGTCTGGTCGTTTTCTCCTTCCAGTTCCCACTCTTCCACATAGCCTGACCCGCTGGCTTCAAGCGCGGCGTCCATGGCTTCTATCGGATCAATGATATCTTCCAGGTTCAACTCATCTTCTGTTTCACTGTCTTCTTCCTGCTCCTGGTCAAAGACTTCACTCGTTTCCGCATCGACTTTCAACTCATAGGCAAACTCGCCGTCCCAACCATCGAAGGCATAAATATAGCGTCCATCATCTTCTTCAAACTGAATCGAATCAATACTGATATCTTCCGATTCAAACGTCTCATAGAATAGATCTATTGCATTATTTAATGGAACGGGCAACTCGATACCTTGTATCCCCGCTGTCTCTTCTTCACTAGGGCTTGTTTCAGTCGGCTCATCTTCTCCATTACATCCTGCGAGCAGAAGACTAGCTTATAAAGAAAGAAGGCCATACTTCACCGCTTTGACTTTAGACATCTCTATCTCCTCCTAAAAAGAGTTTAGCTGATTCTACTATTTATCTTACCAAGAACCATTCGTTTAATCATGTTTAATGTTTTTCTGCAAACTAAAACAGACCCTGCTCATAGAGCAAGGTCTGTTTTCCAGTCATTATTTCTTTATAACTAACTGGATCGCTTTTTGAATTTTCTCTGCCTGTTCTTCAGGATCTGCGTCAGGATTTTCAACACACTGTTTCAGATTCTCTGCAACGATCAGACCCATGATTCGGTCCACACTGGAACGGACAGCCGATAACTGTGTGACAAGATCTGAACATTCTTTTTCCTCTTCGAGCATACGCTGAATGCCTCTGATCTGACCCTCAGTCCGTTTCAAGCGATTAAGGATGCTTTTGTCACATTTTACCATCTTACTCGATGTCTCCTCTCCAGGCAGACATGCCGCCCATAACGTTAGTTACAGTATACCCATTATTTCCTAAAAAGTCACATGCAACAGAAGAGCGTGCACCTGACAGACAAAGGACATAATAGTCTTTGTCTTTATCGATTTTGTCGAGATGCTGAGCAAATTCGCTTAAAGGTACGTTGACAGCGCCTGGAATGTGACCAGATGCAAATTCACCTGTTTCTCTGACGTCTATAATATTGATGTCTTCTTTTCTCTGTTTTTGACCAAATTCATCCATACTGATTGAATTATACATAGTCGAGCTCCTCCGGTTTTACAGTTTGATACAGTGCAAAAGCACCATCTAAGTTTTTCACTTTATAGCCTGATTGCTTGAGCAGGCGTTCGCCGATATAACTTCTCTGACCACTGCGGCAGCTGATGACGTAGGTCTGGTCTTTGTCCAGTTCATCCATACGGTCACGCAGATCGTTCAGCGGGATATTGACTGAGTTAGGGAAACGTCCTGATGCTTCAAGTTCAGATTCGTTTCTTACGTCTAACAGGACAGCCCCATTTTCAAGTTCGCTGTTCAGTTCATGCCACTGTACAGATTCGCTCATGCCTTCAATGATATTCAGCGCAGCATAACCGATCATGTTGACTGGGTCTTTAGCTGAACCAAATGGTGGGGCATAAGTGAATTCAAGTTCAGGAAGATCGTAAACAGTCAGACCTGCTTTGATCGCTGTTGAAAGGATATCGATACGTTTGTCGACACCTTTGACACCGACACCCTGCGCACCATAAATGGTCCCGTCATTCGGGTTGAATACCAGTTTCAATGTGATGTCTGTGGCGCCAGGATAGTAACCGGCGTGGTCTTTGCTTAATGTGTGAACAGAAGCAACATCAAGACCAGCCATTTTCACCATGCGTTCGCTGAGTCCCGCTGATGCGGCAGTAAGTCCGAAGGCACGAACGATCGCTGTACCGATGCTTCCTTTGTTCTTGCGTTTCATCCCGGCAATAATGTCAGCCACTTGACGTCCCTGACGGTTTGCTGGCGATGCAAGAGAAATCAACGCATCTGCGCCTGTGATCTGGTTTTTAACGACGATTGCATCTCCGACTGCATAAATGTCAGAAACGTTTGTTTCGTAATTTTCGTCCACTAAAATACCACCACGGAATCCAAGCTCGATACCTGCAGATTCTGCTAAAGTATTTTCAGGCTGAACACCTACGGACATGACGGTCATATCTGTTTCCAGTTCACTTCCGTCTTCCAATATTACGCGCTGACCCTTGTCTTTAAAGGCAACTGCAGATTGAGATGTGATGACTTTTATGCCGTTTTCTTCCATTTCGTTTTCAACGAAGACAGCCATTTCTTCATCTAACGGCGGCAGGACTTGAGGTGCTTTCTCAACGACAACAACATCGATACCCTTGTGTTTCAGGTTTTCAGCCATTTCGATACCGATAAAGCCGGCACCGATAACGACCGCTTTTTTAGGGTTCGTTCCATCGATGCGTTTCATGATCTTGTCCAGATCCGGAACGTTTCTTAAGGTGTAAACATTCTCTGTTTCATTCAATCCTTCGATCGGTGGAACAAAAGGTCTGGCTCCTGGTGAAAGGATCAGTTTGTCATAGCTCTCAGTTGATTCTTCTCCGTTGCTTCTCACTGTTACCGTTTTGTCTTCTGCATTGATAGACAAGACTTCATGTTCAGGTCTGACATCTAAACGGAAACGTTCATACAAGGCTTCCGGTGTCTGAACCAATAGCTTGCTGCGGTCTGCGATCTCACCAGATACATAGTAAGGTAAACCACAGTTTGCGAAAGATACATAAGGACCTTTTTCAAAAATAATGATTTCTGCATTTTCATCTAAACGACGCAGACGTGTTGCGGCTGACATACCACCGGCTACGCCTCCAACAATAACTACTTTACTCATTTATAATTTTCCTCCTCGTACTGTTCCATTCCATTGATTCATTCCGCCACGTACATTAACGACATCATAACCTTTCTTCTGAAGTGCTGACGCCGCACGTTTGCTTCTCATTCCTGACTGACAAATAACATATAGTTTGTCGTCTGTTTTACCTTTATACTGTTCAATTTTATTTAGCGGGAAATTTTTCGATCCCGGGATATGCCCTTGACGGTATTCGCCTGGCATACGCACATCTAACACAGTAGGTTTCTTGCTTAATTCCGATTCTAACTGTTTAGTTGTAATAGTTGGTATACGATTAAAAAGTCCAAACATGCTATTCTCCTCTGCTTTCTTTCTTTTTTGGATACCCCACTAGGTATACTAAACCTTATAAACCAGGATGTCAAGCGTGATAAATAAAAAACTTCGCATTTTTTTCAATTTTCTACGTTATAATGGAATCAATGATTTAAAGGAGGCTTATCCTATGAGAAAGCGAATGAAATGGGGCTTACTTGGAGCAGTAGGCTTGACGACCAGTTTGTTTACCTTTGCAAGTACATATCTTTATAAAACCGCTGTGGGTATCAGCAAAAAAGAATTTGTTGCCGAGTACAGTATGGAAGACATATACCCTGATGATCCTTGGGAAAAGGAAAAAAGGTGGTACCAGACTGTCGAAAAAGACATACTGGTCCAGCGGGCCACAGACGGTCTGCTGCTTTCGGGTCTGTTCATACCGGCAAAAACAGCTTCAAAAAAAGTAGCCATCATCGCCCACGGTTACAGCGGCAGTAACCGGGATATGGCTCCCTGGGCCAAACTGTATTATGACCTAGGATTCAATCTCCTGCTGCCGGATGCGCGCGGACACGGCGAAAGCGAAGGCGATTATATCGGATTCGGCTGGCATGAACGAGAGGATTATGTCTTGTGGATCCAGCAGATGATCGAAAAATTCGGTGCAGACACCGAAGTCATCCTGTATGGCCTAAGTATGGGAGGCGCAACAGTGATGAATGTCAGCGGTGAAATTTTGCCTTCTAATGTCAAAGCGATCGTGGAAGACTGCGGGTACAGTTCAGTTTCCAAAGAAATGGCGCATCAATTAAAAACCATGTACAAGCTTCCGCAGTATCCCTTTATACCCTTGACCAGCTTTATCACGAAAATCAAAGCAGGTTACTGGTTCGGCGAAGCCAACCCGGAAAAACAAGTTCAGAAGAGCCGGACTCCGATCCTCTTTATTCATGGAAGCAACGATCAGTTTGTTCCCACCCACATGGCTTATGATGTCTATGAAGCGGCCAGCTGTCCAAAAGAACTGTATATCGTCCCTGAAGCCGGACACGCCTACGGGTATATTACAAATAAAGAAGAATACCGGAAACGTATTAAAGGCTTTTTATCCAAATACCTCTCAAAAATAGATTAACTGACAGAAAAGACCCGGACGCGATCGTCCGGGTCTTTTCTATATAAAAAATTTACTGATTTTTTTTATGCGTTGGCCAGTCATGATTATCTGAGTAGACAGCTCCCAGTAATTTCTGACGACGACGAGACAGTGTATCCAGATCCCGCATGAATTCTTCTTCCTTTACGAAAGGAATCCCCATATTGAATAATCTGGTGATATCCGGACGATCCGGCTCTGATTCAGAAGGTTTGACAAAAGCCGAAGTCAGTGTATCCAGATAGGTTTCGATACTGGATCGTGTCTCTTTTACCAGAACCGCATTGACTGAATCTTTGTCTTTTAATCCGTAGTGCAGTATGGTCATTAAATCATCAAGGATGGCTACTCCGACAGCCGAGGCTTCCTCTGGTGTCTGACTATGGTAGTAATGCAGCAGTGGGTAAGCCTGATGTTGTTGTGTGAGTTTAGAGATGTCCGCAGAAGCATTCATCAAGAGCAGATCCAACTGATGGAAATCTTTTCCATTCCATCCCGCCTTCATAATCTCTTCGCTGGTCATCCCGAGTCCTGAAATAGACCGTGCAAAGGATCGTTTATTGACCACGGCACCGACGACATTAATGACATAAGAAGCCCCTAGAGTGAGAAAGAGTATGCCTATACCTGAGCCAAACGCAGTGACGACCTGCCAGAACCCGGGTTTGGGAGTGAAATCACCGATCCCTAAGGTAAAAATCGTATAGCCTGTAAAATAGAGCCGGTCAGTCCAGCCGATCGGCCGCATATTTGAAGAGTCAACGATCGACCCTGTATCTCCCGCAAAAAACAGGGTATAACCAGCCCACATAAAAATGACCCAGCTGAGCAGTGTGGCCATAAGGACGATCGGACCGACAAGAGTCAGCAGTTTATTCTTTTTTCCTAACGCTTTTTCTACGATCCTCCATGTCCCATGAGCCACTCGTTTGGAAAGGGGACCGGCTCCGCCGTCTATCCATAATGTTGTCCAAATTACATCGATGATCGTGAAAATCGTTAAACCAAAGCCCAGGATATAATAGATATATGACATTTTTCTTTACACTTCCTTATAGTGGTTACTTCAATAGTACGTGACCAAGAAGCTTTTTTGCAACTAAATCACCCTAGCCAGCTATTCGATCCTCTGGGCTAGCTACGTTCTTGTGTATCCACTTTCCAGCCCATGAGTGTCTGTCGACATTTTTTGTTCACCACTCTATTCTCTTTTTATTTCTTAAAACAATTATCTATGTTACTTTCATTTATAGTGTGGTATGGTTTTCATAAAGAAATATCTCAGTTTAAGGAGATCACATGACATGCTTGCTAAACACAAAAATAAAATCGTTCTTGTGTTTATTTTTATTTATACCTTTTTTTACTATGGTTGGATAACAATATTTCAAACGCACGAATACATACGGACACTTGGGGGAAACCTGTTCTCTATTGCCGGACCTCTATTGGCTACGATCTGGCTGGCACAGGCCTATAAAAAAAAGCGGGATAAAGATAAATTATTCTGGCTGTTTCTGTCTTTCGGAACCTTCAGTTTCGTTATTGCAGAAGTTTTATGGTTTATCTATGAAACAGTTTTACTGTTCGATGTCCCTTATCCCGGTAGTCCCGATATTTTTTACATACTGAATATTATCTTCTATCTGATGGCCTTTAGTTATAAACTCAAGATGGAGAAAAAGTACCTCTCCATTACAAAGTTCATCTTTGATATTTTCCTTGTGATGACGGTCTATACGACCTTTTTCTGGTATTTTCTCATTAAACCGCTCATTGCAAATGATACAGTAACACCATTTGAACTGGCATTATCTCTCTTTTATCCTCTTGGAGATCTGACTCTGCTGTTTTTTATCGTCATATTGTTCATGACGGGACTACGTCTCTTTCATAGGTATACAACCGTCTTCCTGTTCTCAGGAGTACTTGTTCAAATCACTGCAGACATCGGTTTTTTGCTTATGCAGAATACAGACAGTTATGTTTCCGGGAGTTTTCTGGATCCTTTATTTGTTCTAGGTCTGATGCTGATCGGCTTTACGGGGCTGCTTCAAAAGGAGCCCTTTTCAGAAGAGACCAGTAACCTACTGCTCGATGAATCCGATAGCAGCCTGCGCATGCTGTTCCCCTACATTTATGTCAGCATTCTTTTTATTTATATGGTCGTCAATGCTTCTACGCTCAATGAAGTAACATTCGGTGCTGGTGTAACGATCGCTGTCATTATTGTCAGACAGCTGCTTGTCCTGGTTGAAAACAAGCGCCTTATAAAGGACTATCAAAGACAGACAACTGATCTGATCCTTAGTGAAGAAAGGCATAAATCCCTTTTCTATCATCACCCTGATGCTGTATTTTCCCTTGATTTAAAAGGACATGTCCTGAGCGTCAATGAAAAGGGCGAAGACCTGCTCGGAGTAAAACGCGAAAAACTGATCAGTCAGTCCATCATGCACTTTATCGACGATGCCTATAAAGAGAAAGCAAGAGAAACCTTCTACAATACTAAAAAAGGAATATCCCAACACTATGAGCTCCCCCTCACGAATCATGTCGGTCGTCTAGTGTATATCAATGTCACACACATTCCGATAATGGTAAAGACAGAAATGGTCGGCGTCTTCTCTATCGCCCAGGATATCACTCAAAATAAGCGAAACGAAGAACGGATCCATTACATGGCGTATCACGATACACTCACCGACCTGGCAAACCGGACACATTTTGAAGAGAACCTCAATAAACAGATCAGGCAGTCTGAAAAAACAGGTGAACCCTTTGCCGTAATATTCATGGATCTGGATAATTTCAAGCACATCAACGATACTTATGGACACGCCACTGGTGATGAGTTGCTTTCTGAAGTCGGCTATCGTCTCCGCCTGATATTGAATGATGTAGAACATGGTGCCCGCTTAGGCGGTGATGAGTTTACTCTCCTTTTGACCGGTATTTCCTCTCGAAATGATATCAGTTCGCGTATTCAGGAACTATCTGATGCGTTGAGCCAGCCTTATCAGATCAAAGATAAAAAACTGACATGCATCCCAAGCATCGGTTATTCGCTGTTCCCAGAGGACGGCACTACAGCAGCCGCTCTGCTGAAAAGTGCTGATGATATCATGTATGCAAACAAACACCAGTCTAAATAGCGAGAACGCAAAACGACACCGAATCCACTCATGCTTATCGAGTAGATTCGGTGTCCTTTTATTCTTGCAAGATCAGATAGCGATACAAGCTGTTTTCGATTGGCTTCTGTAATTTCAAGTCCATCGTTACCACACTTTTCTCTTTGCCCTCCTGGGTATGTTTCTTTATTTCTTTAAGCGAACTTTGGACAGGTTCAACTTTTCCTAAATAGTAAAAATCGCTTCCCTCATCATCTGATTTTTTGACAAACAGACGATACGTCCAGTTCAACGGATCTTTCAATTTTTCTACTTCCGGTGACTTTAACGTTCTAGGTGATTTGGTAAACCACTTCATTGTACTGGAATCCAGCAACTCATCTTCGTAAGCCATGAGTGCCCCAGCAAAGGTTTCCCCTTTTTCCAGAGTGACGAATATGACAAACTCCCCGTCTTTCGCTGTATAACCGCCGATATTCTGATCGACCATCTGTTCTTTCCAGTTCAGGAGTTTCAACACATCTTTCCTCTTGTATTTCTGATAGCGGGTCAAGTGTTTCTCAAGATCGTATTCTTTCCCATTCAGTAGACCTGTTTCAATAATATCCATAAAAAGCCTTTGAAAATAACTATCCGTTAAGGCTGACTTGAAGGCTATTGATAACTCGATCTTACTATCTTTAACACTGATAAAAGGAGCGTTCCTGTATGTCTTTTTAGTCATTCCAGTAAAGAAGCTTAAATCAAGTACACCTAATACCGACCTGATCGTTTTTTCACCGTTTAGTAAACCTGAATCACTGTACCATTCCTGCAAAGCTTTGATAGAAACCTTTTTATTTTCTCCTTGTTTATGATCGCTTATCAGTTTCTTTAGTAACAAAAGTTCATGAAGCCTGATCCCAGGAAGCAGTTCACGCGAGGCGATCATCAGATATTTCTGCTGTTTTTCACTTAACACTGCTTCGTTTTCCTTCATACTCTCCAAAAAGCCATAATAACTTTTCTTCTTGTCAGAAAGTAGTACGGGATCGAGTACCGCCTGTTCTTTAAAGTCTTTCAGATAAGGGACCCTCCCCAGTCGATTATAGAGAAGATTAAAGTTTTTTTTCAGCTCCTGCATGGAATCCATCGTCGTTTTGTTGATTGAATCAAAAATCTGTTTTCTTGCTATTTCTTCAAAATTTATCGATGAAACACCAGCGATAAAATCAGTATCATACGTATCTTTTCTGACTTTGTTTTTATTCCGTGATACATCTCCAGATAAGGCCATTGGGATCAGGTAGTTGTTTTTATAGTTGCCGATGAAATCAACGACCGTGACATAGTCTTTGGACGGATCTTTTCGAAGTCCGCGACCCAGCTGCTGGATAAAGATGATACTGGACTGGGTGTTTCTCAACATCACGACCTGATTGATTTTTGGGATGTCGATGCCTTCATTAAAAATATCGACAGTAAAGATATAACTGATCTCCCCTTTTTCGAGACGGCCGACTTCACTTTCACGCTTATCCAGAGAGTCTTCACCGGATAAGTACGTACTTGCTATGCCATTAGTATTAAATCGCTCAGCAAGTGCCTTGGCTTCTTTTTTTCGGCTGCAGAAAACCAGTCCTTTCGGTTTGTTTCTCGAGCAGCCATAGTAACCTAATTTTTCCAGAAGAAAATTGACGCGGTCTTCCTCGACAAGTTGGGAAAAGTCGGTTTCCTCAGATATCAATGCACCATTTTTCTCAAAATCAGTGACACCGAAATAATGGAAGGGGCACAGCATATCTTCTTCCAATGCTTCCTGCAGACGGATTTCGTAGGCAATATTATAATCGAACAGTTCAAATATATTAAATCCATCTGTCCGTTCAGGCGTGGCTGTCATCCCCAGTAAAAACTTTGGAGAAAAATAATCGATCACTTTATGGTAAGAAACAGCTCCAGCCTTGTGGACTTCATCGATCAGGATATAATCAAAGTGTTCTGCAATAAATTGACTGTATACTGATTCTTTTGATAGGGTCTGAATCGTTGCAAACAGATACTTTGCATCAATATCTTTATGTGATCCCGACAAGATACCGTAGTCAGAAGGCTGACCTCCAAGTATTTTCATATAATCCTCTTTAGCTTTTTTTAAAATTTGTTCCCGATGTACAATAAACAGGACACGGTCAGGCGAAAACTGATTCACCTCAAAGGCAGAAAGGAACGTTTTACCCGTTCCCGTTGCTGATATCACAAGGCCTTTGTCAGCTCCGCGGGCTCTAAGTCCCCGAAGATTACTGAGCGCCTGCTTCTGCATGGTATTGGGCCGAATATAAAGAGGCTCGTCTTCTGTAAGGGACACCCTTTTATATTCGATTTGTGGATCATAGTTCTTCTGGTAATCTTCTATCCATTTACGGGTCAGCACTTCTGCCTGCTGCCATTCTTCTTCCATATGATCGTGGATGTCCTGGATCATTTGGCCATGGTTATAGGATGTCAGTTTCACGTTCCATTCATAATTGATTTTCAACGCACTCATGGTTAAGTTGGAACTCCCCACGATAAAGGAGTGGTGTGTTTGATGCGTAAATAAATATCCTTTAGAATGGAAGCCCTCTTTGTTTGAAATGCGGACCTCCACGTTGGGGATATTCAGCAAATCACTGAAGACATCAGGTTTATTGAAAGCCAGATAAACAGAAGTCAGGATACGTCCCTGGATCCCTTTTTTATGTAAATCAGCCAGCTGCGTTTTCAATGCAGCCAAGCCATCCTGGGTCACAAAAGCGACGGAAAAGAAAAAATCCGTACATGTAACTAATTCTTCATGTAAAACATTAAGCATGAATTCTTTTTTCGAGACATCATTGATGATCAACTGCGGATCATAGTGGGACCCTTGAAGCTGATGATCAATAAATGCCTTCTTCAGTGAACGTTCCAGCATATCAGTCATGCAGAGACACCTTCTTGCATCAGTTTTTCTACAATAGGAATGTCTGCTGGGGCCCATTGTAAATCTTTCAGTTCCTCAACCTCTAACCATTTGACGGCTTTGTGTTCTGACAGATAAGGAGTCCCTTTCATGTAGCCGCACCTATAAGCTGCCAGATGCACCCGGCCAAAGTCATACTCATATATCGTTTCTTCAAATAACTGGTCGTCTACTTTTATATCAAGTTCAAGCTCTTCTTTAATTTCACGCTTCAAAGCTTCCTGATGTGTTTCGTTTCCTTCTATTTTTCCTCCGGGGAATTCCCACAAATCAGCCAATGTCATGGATGAACTTCTTTGAGCACATAGGATTTTTCCATTATATTCTATGATTGCTCCCACCACATAAATGTCTTTCATTCTATACACTTCCTTGCTTGTCATTCTTTTTTATACATGCATACGCTTTTCAAGTTCATTTATAACAGCCTGTCGATGCTTGAAAAAGACAGCAACGGACATGACTAGACTAAATACAATGGACAAAAGACTTGGCAGAGCAAAAACAACCCAGTCCATCAATAAAAAAACGGCGGGTATCAAGCCTGCGATGGCCGCCAGCTGAAGATAGAGAACGTAGTCTTCAGCCCTGAGATTCACCACTTGGATAGAAATGAACATAGCGAGCAGGGCAGAGATACACAGGATCGGGATCACAAAGGTCAGCGACCATCCCAGCCAGCCATTGACATAGTCGAAATATAAACTCAACAAGGAAAACAGGAACAGGATATATACGATACCTTTTACGATGTTTCGGCGTTTTCTGATAATGACGAGCATCATCAGCCACATGATCAAAATGCCAAACAGCACATACTCCAGATTGAAGAACTGAAAACGCCAGATAAAATGAGCCACAAAATAGAGGATGATCAGGAGAACAGAACTTAAACTGAGTACCTGCTTGATTTTTTTTCGATTGAATTTCAGAGGGACTTCCGGAAAATCCGACTCTTCAGGCTTTTCACTCTCTGGCACTTTCAAATCTGTCTGACACAGCGGACAGCTTTCCCAGTCTCCTTTGACATCAGCATGACATTCGGGACAGCGTTTCATTTGCCGTTCATCTCCTCTCTGGATACTCTATTCACATCCATCGTGACCTTTACGTTCTTTTCCGTCAGCAGTCGGACAAATTCACGATGGATATCTGTTTCAACAAACGGGCTCGTAAAGCTTATTGTCAGGACATCCTGATAACTTATCAGGCAGAACTGAGGGCGCACCGCCGCTGTATAGAAGAATGTCTGCTTGACATACTGCTCCATCCCTTCCGGCAGCTGTACCCGTCCTAAGTTGGACATGGCTACTGTGATGTTTTTATTATTGAAGTAGTTCACCAGCTTCAGCATGCCATCTTTAAGTGGACGAGGGGTGATACGTGTCAACGGATTGAATTCAAATCGTATGAAGCGGTTCAGTCTTTTCTCCAATGCTTCTTTCTGCAGCTGTGCCTTGAATTGACGCGTCAGTTTTTCATAGAGATCATCGAGATAATCATCCTTATCCGGCTTGAAGGTGTAGGAAACGATCGTCGTACTGAAAAAGTTACGCACGGAGACTGACGGGAAAAACTGTCTCAGGTTTATAGGAATGGAGGTCGAGATCGTCACATCTTCTGATTTATTTTCTTTGGCACGGTAAACAGCCAGCATATAAAGAGCTGTCATGTAGAGGGTCAGTGAGACCTTTTCACTTCGAGCAAGGTCCAGCACTTCTTTTAAAGGCAGACTCATTTCTATAACACGCTGGCGATGATCCGGTGTTTTTTTGCCTTTGATCCGATATACAGAAGAAGCTTCAGGCTCCGGCTCTAACGGTTCCTCATCGTCTGCCAAATCTTTATCCCTGTATTTTTCCAGCGGTTCCATACTGGCTTCGATCGCAGTATACTTTTTCTTTTTTCTGAAATAACGTTTAAAACTGTCTTCCAGATCTGCTTTTTCTCTGCTGGCCGGTTTATCCAAAGACTTCAGCACCTTGGCCTGACGCAGCCTGACATATTCTGTCAGCAGATCTTCAAAGAACCACAACGCTCCGGTCCCATCGGTCAGTGCATGAAAAACTTCCAGGTGTATCCGGTCTTTATAATAAAGTACTCTGAACAGAAACTCCCGCTTGTCATAATGATACAGCGGCGAACACGGCGGTTCCGTTTCAAGTTTCACTTTGGGCGTCCCCCTGCGCTCTTCCAGGTAATACCAGAAAACACCCCGTCTCAGCACATTATGAAACAACGGATACTCTTTGTATGTTTCCTGCAGAGCAGACTGGAGTAACACAGGATCCACCACTTCTGTCATTTCAGCCGATAAGCGAAAAACTTTCGTATCTGTTTCATTTCTGGCAGCTAAAAAGATATTCGAGGCGTTATCCAGCCTGACCCATTTTTTCTTTTCCATAGCTGCTGGACCTCCTTAATCGTTTAAAAAAGTTTCCATTTCCTTCAGTGTTTCCTCCATCGGTTCAGTAAAAGCAGGATAGTTGATGAACCCATGGACACTGTTCAGTACCCGATGGATCTTTACTCTGTTCCCCGCTTTTCTCAAGGCTTTTCCGTAAGCTTCCCCTTCATCCCGCAGCGGATCGAATTCAGCAGTCAGGACAATCGTATCTGGAAGACCACTTAAGTCTTCAGCCATCAAAGGTGAGATCAGCGGACTCTTTCGTTCGGTCATATCAGGGCCGTACAGTTCCATGAAGCCCTGGATTTTCTTGATCGTCATGCCGTAATCATAGCCGTTCGTTTGGACCGATTCAAACGGCGAGTTTTCCGTATGATCCCAGTAAGTCAGGGGATAGATCAGCACTTGTTTTTTAGGCAGTCTTTTTTTACGGTCACGCAGCAGCATCGAGACGACTGCCGCTAAATTACCTCCTGCCGAATCACCCATAATGATCCAGTCCTCTTCTTCTTCGCCTTCCAGCGGCGTAAGCAGAACTTCAGCGACACGGTAGACATCATTCAAGCCGGCCGGATACGGATTCTCCGGAGCCAGGCGGTAATCGACGGAGTAGACGACGCGGCCGAGATGATCAGCTATATTGACACAGGCGCGCGTGTAGTAATCGATATCGCCGATCGCCCAGCCGCCGCCATGGATGTAGAGGATCGGTTCAGGATGTGTTTTCTTCTTAGGAAAAAAAATACGTACAGGGATTTCATGATTATTGTTCTTTGAATAGATCTTTTCATCCAGTGTACGGAAACGGGCTGTCGGTGCACTGGAAAAGACCTTCTGCAGCTTTCTCACCCACTGGTAGTCTTCCTGCATGTCGATACGCGGCGATGACGCTAAGCGTAGTAAAAATTTAAATACTGGATTCATCTTTTTCCCTCATTATCCTCAGACTTCTTTTTTATTTTAACGGACAGTTTGAATACCCTGCAATCATACCTTTATTTTGCCTGTTCCTCCAGATACAACAGGAAATCTTCTTTGTTTTTCTTGAAAACGATGTATAGCGCGATAAATAGGATTACAGACAGACCGATGAGATACGTATTTTGGGTCATGAAGACTAAAAACAGCAAGCCCCCCAGCATGTTGGTCAGCACCGTTAAGCTGAATATCAGAACCGCCCCTTCCGGCAGGTTGACCCCGACACTCAAAGCCACTTCCGTGAATATAGGGGCCACAACGGTGACTAAGTACAGACCTGAAACGAGATACAACGTTCCTGAAATCAGTGACTTGAATATATTCCCGTTTGAGATGGAGACGATTACCTGCATCATGTAAGGCAGAGCCACGAGATCGACCAGCGGCAGTGCCTGGTTCCCGGGAAGCACGATCGCCAGGATAATGATGATCGGGATCAGGAGCAGACTGGTCAAAATCGTTGCCGGTTCACCGTATCCTGCGGCATCGTTGATAGCCAGATACCAGACGCGCTTGTCTTCATCGTCTGATTTGGCGGATCCTTTGGACGCGTCTGTGAGTGTTTTAAATGCTGAAGCAAAGATATCAGCGATTTTAGGGAAGACCGCCATGACCGTTGCGGTCGCGATCCCGACAGTAAAGGATTCACCCCAGCCTTCGAGCGTATCAAGGCGGGTAACGTTTCCTGCCAGCCCCAAAAGCAAACCTAAAATAAAACCGATCGTTGTCGGCTCGCCTAAAGCTCCCAGGCGTTTTTGAAGGGTCTCAGTGTCCCATTTCACCTTGTCGGCGCCCAGCTTGTTCAATATATGATTCATGACGACAGCCAAGGGAAAGGAACCTAAAGCGTGCGAAGCTACGATGGTCGTTCGGGGATAGCCGTAATAGGTCGACCATCTCCTTGACAGACCTTCTGCAAAAACCATCGTGTACACGTTGATCAGAACCATCAGACCAATAGACAGCCAGACGTTTCCCGTCACTACGTACAGCATCGATCCCCAAAGCATGTAAGAATAGTTATTCCACAAATCTGATGGAAAAAACACATCCGTAAATTTCAGTACAAAAAGCAGCACTTGGATCAAAAGACCCAACCCCAAGAAGATCATGCCGACTTGCGTGGAATAAGCCACGATACTGGTTGCCTGCCAGCCGGTATCCAGGATATTCAAGTTGACGCCGGTCGTCGCCACCATCCGCTGGACGACCGGGGTCACGATCGGGGTATAAGCCCCTACCAGCAAGTTAAATCCCGTCAGTCCGATGCCGGCATTGAGCGCGGACTGGAAGGCTTTTTTTCCGGGAACTTTCATAATAAGATTCAGTACAAACAAAACGACGGGGACCACTATTGCCGCGCCAAAGGAATCCATGATCAGCGACAGCCCATTCAATATATTCTGCATCTCTTTCTCCTTTGAACTCTTTTCATTTCTATATATTCCATGTATAAGAAGTATACCAAAAATGACCGGACATATTCCCGCCTGATTTTATTTCTGTCACTTTATATGACTCATCGGCAGACCTCTGTTTGCTGCCCCTGAATCTCAAACAGACATCCCAGACTGATCTGATGCTTTACTCTCCCCTTTTTGAAATATAGCAATGATTAGTTAATGCAAACGTGCACGTGTTAAACTAATAAACACGTACTGACAAGGATACATCTACTTAAAGGAGGAACCTCTGATGCTTGATTTCAATCGCCGCGCACAAAAAATGGAGACCGCAACCTTCGGGATGGGCTGTTTCTGGGGGCCGGAAAGCCAGTTTGGTCAGTACCCCGGTGTGATCCATACCCGTACAGGATTTGCCGGCGGGACGACCGCTGAACCTACTTATCGAAACATGGGGGACCATACTGAATCGATTCAGATCGCTTTTGATCCTTCCCTTCTATCTTATGAAGATATTCTAAGGATTTTCTGGGACAGTCACGATGCCGTAAAGGACCGCAGTTATAAAGGTCGTCAATACCTTTCACAGCTGATCGTCCATTCCACTGAGCAGCTTGAGTCAGCTCAGAAAGTTAAAAGCGAATGGGAAAAGCAAAACGGAAAAAGGATCGGGACAGAGATCCATTATGATCTACCTTTTTATCCCGCTGAAGATCGTCATCAGAAATATTTTCTCAAGCGGTTCGATAAAGCAATGGATACCCTCCTGCCTTTATTCCCGGATCATACGAGTTTCGTGTATTCCACTATCACCGCTCGCTTAAACGGTTTTGTCAGGGAAAACGGGCGTTTATCTGACATCAAAGAGGAAATTGGAGACTGGCAGTTAAGTGAGGAAGCCGAAACAGTCCTCAGAGATATGCTCCAATACATCCGCTGGTAGCCCCTGTCTTCTCTGACTTTTTCAGCAAATTGCTTCACGTGAAACATTTATGAAAAGCTCCCGTCATGGCAGAATGATTTTATTCTCTGCTTTGACGGGAGCGTTTATATTAATTGAATCATGACTAGTCGAACCAGCCTTTTTTCTTGAACCAGAAAAATAGCGACAGGCCTATGATCAGCATAACGGTCAGCACGACATAATAGCTGTATCGCCATTCTAGTTCGGGCATATTGACGAAGTTCATGCCGTAAATCCCTGATATCAGTGTCAGTGGCGTGAAGATAGACGTAATAATGGTCAGGATCTTCATGACTTCATTGGACTGATGAGAAGTCATGGAAAGGTAATTGTCTCTTATATCCGTGGTGATCTCCCTGTTTGAACTGACCATTTCCGAAACTTTGAGTAAATGATCGTAGATATCGGAAAAATATTCACGTCTGTTTTTCACTTCTGTTAAATGCTGAGAATTCAGCATCCGATAGAGCAGATCCCTCATCGGGTTGACTGTCTGCCGGATATGTAGCAGCATATGCCGGATATCAAACAACTCGTCCATCAGTTCATCCATGGACTGATTTTGTCTGTTGTCTTCGATTACATCCAGCTTTGCCTCAATCGTATAAATAAGCGGAAAATAAGCGTCGACCAGCTTGTCCAGTGTTTGATAGAAGATGTAATATGGATCCCATTTTTCAATGGCGGCCTGATTTGTGATCCTGCTCCACACTTGTTCGACTTCTTTGGATTCTTCAAAGTGAAACGTGACGATATAATTCGGACCGACGAAGAAATCCAGCTCTTCCTTTATAATTTCCTTAGCTTCCTGCTTAGCGATATGGGTTACATAGAAATCATATCCGTCATAATAATCCAGTTTAGGACGCTGTAGCAGGATCCCGCAGTCTTCGATCGCTAAAGGGTGAAAATGAAACACAGAATCCAGCAGACGGAACTCGTCAGCTGACGGATCGCTGAAATCCACCCAGTACCATTTATATCTCTTTAGGTTTTCCTCAGTCACTTTGACGTCTGTTTCCACCGTGTCATCCGGCAGAACGCCTATAATGTTGATCATATATAAAACATCCTTTGTTAGTTCACTTGATACTTCATTATACGATAATATAAGATACTATTCTAACTTTCTAATTATACATAATCTAAAATATAGAGAACAGTGTACCCTAAGAGTTCCCTAGCTTTTCTTTAATTCAGTTGTCTTGTCAGATGTTACTTCAAAACTTGTATTGCGACCTGTTTTGGGGGATATCTTGTCAAAACCTGTTCTAATACTGTTATTGCGACCTGTTTTTAGGAGATACCTTGTCAAAACTTGTTCCAATACTGTTATTGC
>NZ_FOBL01000043.1 GCF_900109825.1 Alkalibacterium putridalgicola
ATGTGCCCTTCAGGAAAGAAGTCAGCGCACGAAGGTCACAAAAGTGAGGTAAATGTGCCCTTCACAAAACAAGTCAGTGCACGAAGGACACAAAAGACGAAGATATCCGCCCTTCAAACAAAAAAACTTAAAGGAAGGGCGGATATCCACCTCACAAAAAAAATAAGGCAGTGGAAAGAAGCCCGCGGCTTCTTTCTTCCTCCCTGAAACAAAAAAGAACACTCACGACCGCGGTCGTGAGTGCTCATCATTTAAATAAGTTAGGCGTAAAGTGCCGCAACTTGTTCTTGTGCAGTTTTATTTTCCAGGAATTCGTCGTACGTGATTTCTGAACGGTCCACCACACCATTTGGTGAGATCTCGATAATGCGGTTAGCCAGCGTCTGTATGAACTGGTGGTCATGCGAACCGAATAAAATAGCGCCTTTGAAATCGATCAGGCCGTTATTCAATGCCGTAATGGATTCCAGATCCAAGTGGTTCGTCGGATCGTCAAGGACCAGTACGTTTGCTTTACTTAACATTAGTTTGGAAAGCATACAGCGGACTTTTTCGCCACCGGACAAGACAGAAACTTCTTTCATAACTTCTTCGCCGGAGAAGAGCATGCGTCCCAGGAAACTTCTCAGGAAGGTGTTGTCGTTCTCTTCTTTATTGACGACATATTGTCTCAACCAGTCCAGGATAGTTAAATCACTGTTTTCGAACTCGCTGTTCGTATCTTTCGGAAGATAAGCCTGTTTCGTTGTGATGCCCCATTGATACGTTCCAGTATCGGGTTCCATTTCGCCAGTAATGATTTTGAATAAAGTTGTGATCGCGACGTCACTCATACTGGTGAAAGCGACCTTGTCTTCACGTGACAGGGTAAAGGAAATGTTGCCCAGGACCTTTTTGCCGTCGATCGTTTTAGAAATGTTTTCAACGCGCAGAAGATCATTACCGATTTCACGTTCAGGCGAAAAACCGACGAACGGATAACGGCGTGACGACGGCTTGATATCATCCAGTGTGATCTTTTCAAGCATTTTCTTACGCGATGTTGCCTGCTTGGATTTAGACGCATTTGCGCTGAATCGGGCGATAAAGGCTTCGAGTTCTTTGATTTTTTCTTCTTTCTTGCTGTTCTGGTCTGCGGCCATTTTTGAAGCCAGCTGACTGGATTCCAGCCAGAAGTCGTAGTTACCGACGAACAGTCTGATCTGACCGAAGTCGACATCGACCATGTGCGTACAGACTTTATTCAAGAAGTGTCTGTCGTGGGAAACGACAATAACAGTATTTTCAAAGTTGATCAGGAAGTCTTCGAGCCAGGCGATCGAATGTGTGTCCAGGCCGTTTGTGGGCTCATCTAGTAGAAGGACGTCCGGTTTACCGAACAAGGCTTGAGCAAGCAAGACCTTAACGTGCTGTCCACCGGTCAGTTCGCTCATTTTCTGAGTATGCAAGTCTTCGGGGATGCCTAAGCCTTTAAGCAAAGTCATGGCTTCCGGTTCAGCTTCCCAGCCATTAAGCTCGGCGAATTCACCTTCAAGTTCAGCCACACGAATACCGTCTTCGTCAGAGAAGTCCGCTTTCATGTAGATATCATTTTTTTCTTTCATAACCTTGTACAAGCGCTCGTGACCCATGATAACGGTGTCCACGACAGTATATTCTTCATAATCGTAGTGGTTCTGTTTCAAAACGGCCATACGTGAATCCTTCGGCATAGACACGTCGCCTGAAGTTGGAGAGATCTCTCCGGATAATATTTTTAGAAAAGTTGATTTACCGGCACCGTTTGCCCCGATAACACCATAGCAATTGTCGTTTGCGAATTTTAAAGTGACATCTTCAAATAGTTTTTTGTCAGAAAAACGTAAGCTTACATCTGTTACTGTAATCATATTTAATAAAACCTCAATTCTTTCTGTGTAGTCCTGGTCTGTTTTTTTGCCATTATGTCTATTATACTTACTTTTACATAGATGTCAGGCTTTATGAGAATTTAATAACCACAATTTACCCGATTGTGACAGAATAGTGAAGTTGTAAAGGCATTCATGGGCTGAGAGGAGAAATATCAGGGTGAAAAAGGTAGAATGAGATTATCAGGTGCTCGTCTGGTTCAGCAGGAGCCGGTCAGCCTACCGATCAAGAATTCAAAGACCATTCGTTTCTGTTATACGAAATGTGGATTTGAAGTAGAAAAACTAGTAGTTTTTTGTTAAAAACATTGGTAAACTTATTATTAAATAGATAATTGTCTATGTATAGGAGGATCAACTTATGAAAATCGTAGTCATTGGATCGGTTGCAGCAGGGACATCGGTTGCTGCTAAAGCCAGACGCAACGATGAAACGGCCGAAATCGTCGTTTATGAAGAAGCGGAGGATATTTCCTATTCCGTGTGTGGGATGCCATACTTTTTAGGCGGAGAAGTGGATGAACTGGATACGCTCATCCCAAGAGATGCTGAATGGTTCAAGAAACGTTTTGAGATCGACATCCACACGAATCATCATGTCAAAGCCATTCACCCTCTGGCTAAAGAAATAGAAGTGTATGACAAAGTGAAAGGTGAAGGGACAAGAGAAACGTACGACAAACTGGTGCTGGCTACGGGGTCATATTCGCTTACTCCACCGCCATTTACTCTGGATACTTACGAGAACGTCTTTCATGTCAAGACGATGGATAACACGAAGGCTATCGATACTTATATGAAGAGTAACGAGGTTGAGCATGCGACGATCATCGGTTCCGGCTATATCGGACTCGAGATGGCCGAGCAGCTGACGAAAAAGGGATTGAAAGTGTCGATTGTAGAATTGGCCGACCAAATTTTCCCTCGCATCGATGCAGACATGGCCTATCATCTTGAAAAAGAATTACAAAACAACAATGTCGACCTTCATATAAACGATAAAGTCAAAACGATAAAAGGTGAGGGTAAAGTAGAAGCTGTCGGTACAGAAAACGGTGCAGCGATCGAAACGGATCTGGTCATCCTGGCCGTTGGTGTCAGACCCAACACGGTGCTGGCGACAGAGGCTGAAATCGAACTGGGCGAAACCGGTGCGGTCAAAGTAGATAACTACATGAAGACATCTGCAGAAGATGTTTATGCCGTTGGAGATGTGGCTGAAACTTTCCACAGAGTGACCGGTCAGCCCATATACCATCCGCTTGGCTCCACCGCGAACAAGATGGGACGTATCGTGGGCGATCACCTGACTGGCGGACCGCTTGAATTTAAAGGGACACTGGGTACAGGGATCTTCCGCCTGTTCGATCTGACAGTCGCTTTTACCGGCTTTTCTGAAAAAGAAGCAGCCGCTGCCGGCTTCGATCCGGTGGTCGTCCATAATATCAAACCGGCGCATGCCAAGTATGTCGGCGGGAAGGAACTGACGATCAAAGGGGTGGCGGACAGGGAAACCGGCCGCTTCCTGGGGGCTCAGATCGTAGGTCCGGAAGGCGTGGACAAGCGCATCGATGTGTTTGCGACGGCCATTACCTTTAAAGCCACAGCCGAGGACTTGTTCCATCTGGATCTGGCCTATGCACCGCCTTACAGCACGACCAAGGATCCGGTGATGTATACAGGCATGGTCCTGGAAAATGCACGCAAGAATCTGCCGGTCGTTACGCCGAAAGAATTGGTGAGGCTCCAGGATAAAGACGTTCCACTGCAGATTATCGATGTGCGCTCACCTAAGCAGTACGAGAAGAACCATGTGAAAAACGCCGTCAACATTCCGATGCTGGATCTGCGCAAAGGGGTTGCGGACTTGGATCATTCGGTCAAAACGGTCGTCTACTGCAACAAAGGCGTCACCAGCAACACCGCTCAGAATCTGCTCTTGAACATCGGCTTTTTAGATGCGAATGTTTTATCTGGCGGCAACACAAATTATCAGAATTATATTAAAAGTCAAAACAGATAAGCACTCAGTAACATAAAAAAAGGGCTGTTCAGCTCTTTTTTTATGTTCGGATTGACAAGCTTTGACGATTGCCGTAACTTATATATAGAAGATTATCTATGTATAGAAATTTGGAGGTAACGATATGAGTGAAACACAAAAAACAACATCCGCGATAAGTGTCTTTGAAAAATATCTGACGGTCTGGGTCCTGTTATGTATGGGGATCGGGATCCTGATCGGCCAGTTCCTGCCGGTCATTCCTGACACATTGAGTCGTTATGAATACTATCAGGTCTCTGTTCCAACGGCTGTACTGATCTGGATCATGATTTTTCCCATGATGCTGAAGGTCGACTTCTCAAGCGTCGTTGGGGTCACGAAAAAACCAGTCGGCTTATTTTTAACTACTTTTGTTAACTGGGCGGTCAAACCATTTATGATGTTCGCCATTGCTTCTTTGTTCTTCTTGTTTATTTTTGATGGACTGATTGCCAATGAACTGGCGCGCGAATATATAGCCGGTGCAGTGATTTTAGGAGCTGCCCCGTGTACGGCCATGGTGTTCGTCTGGAGCAAGCTGACCAACGGGGATCCCGCGTACACACTGGTTCAGGTCTCAGTGAACGACATCATCGTCATCGTCCTGTTCGCGCCGATCGTGGCTCTGCTGCTCGGCGTCGGAAACGTGGCCGTCCCATGGAACACACTGATCCTGTCAACGGTCCTGTTCATTGTCGTACCACTCGTGCTGGCTATTATCACGCGAAAAGTGATCGTCAGTCGAAAAGGGCAGCACTACTTTGAACACAACTTTATCAGCAAGTTTGATCGCGTCACCATGGCCGGACTTCTGCTCACACTGATCATCATCTTTTCATTCCAGGGTGAACGGATCGTAGAGAACCCGCTGCATATCCTGCTGATCGCTATTCCGCTGACCCTTCAGACCTTCCTGATTTTCGGGATAACCTATTCCGGAGCGTATGCCTGTAAGCTGCCATTCAATATTGCCGCACCGTCAGCCATGATCGGTGCCAGCAATTTCTTTGAACTGGCCGTAGCGGTATCCATTTCACTGTTCGGTTTGAATTCCGGGGCAACTTTGGCCACCGTGGTTGGTGTGCTGGTCGAAGTACCTGTCATGCTGCTGCTGGTGAAAATAGCCAACAGCACTAAAGATAAATTCAATTTTGTAAAAGACTAATATGAAGTGATTTAAAGAAGAAAAAGCCGGGGCGAGTACCCCGGCTTTTTTTAACCTTTTAAAGAACAAAACGTCTTTATCTGAAAACGTCTGATTCATTTATCAGATTGCAACATATTCAAAAAGCTGTTCCGTATCTCTACTGACAACTGCAGTTTTCGTTTTTGATACTTCGCTTCGTCAGCTTAGTTCACCTAAAAAGTAGAGGCTGTAAAAATCAGATAGGACATCGTACTGCAGCCTACTTGTTCACTTACTTCATTTGATTATGATTTTCAGCAAAAAGATACCCCAAAAGGTTTAGAACCTTCCAGGGTATCTTTTTAATTTATAGCGATCAATGTTGTAAAGCTGGCACTTTTTTCTCTAACTCCATATCGTAATGACCGATATCATAGTCATAGTAAAGGTCAGATGTTGTTTTAAAACCGAATCTCTCATAAAAATCCTTGAGATACGATTCAGCTTGAATAACGACTTCGCTGTTTGGATAATGACAATTGACATAGTCAAGTGCTGTCTTGATAAGTTCTTTGCCGTGTCCTTCATTTCTGAATTCACCAGGAACTAACACACGTCCGATTTTTATTCTTCGCTCATCTTTATAAATACGGGCATAAGCTTTGATTGAATCTTTATGTCTCTTAATGAGATGTATCGCTCTCAGATCGATATCATCAACTTCTTGATAGGCACAGCCCTGTTCTACGACAAAAATTTTTGTACGCTCTTTTATTATCTGATGAAAATCTTGTGCACTCAATTCCTGAAAGTGTTTGTACTGCCACATAGCTGTGTTTCAATCCCCTTTTTAAAACGTATTTTTTTCCACTTATTTTTCTTATTTACAACCCACACCCACAGTATACATAAAATAAATAATAGTACAACTCCAAACATAAGATTTTAGCTGAGAAAGCAGCGATCGCTTTATTCTAAAGGCCAAAAATGTGACAGAATTATCAAATATTGATGCGTTCTAAAATGTTATAAAATTATCGAGAGCTGTAACCCCTTTCCAACCTTGATAAATTAATTGTTAAGAGTATGATTGTATATAGAAGAATGAAGGGGAGTGTAAAAATGAAAAATAAAGTATTGTTCATGGTTGTATTAAACGAAACGGAACTGCTGGATGATCTTCTGCTGAAATTCAATGATGAAGTAGGGCAGGCTGCCACAGTGATCGATTCTGTAGGGATGGCACAGCATTTGTCCCAGCTGGATGAAACGAAGATATTCTCTACCATCAAACCACTGATAATATCGAATCATACTGAAAATAAAACAATTTATAGTGTGATTCCAGAAGAAGATTTGGATCTTGCTCGTCAGACTGTTAAAGATGTCTTAAGAAATATTGGCAAACCTGATACAGGTATCATGTTTGCTGTTCCTGTCTTATTTCAGGAAGGCATTAGAGAAAAATAGAATACACAAGATTTTAAAATTAGAAAAGAAGGTTGTAAAGTTGGAATTATCGATTGTTTTTTATATTGCCATTGTCCTTATTATTGGGTTAGTTTTCGGACAGTTAGCTGCTTTTGTGAAATTACCAAGTGTGACTGGCTATTTGGTGGGCGGACTCATTGTAGGACCATCCGTACTCAATGGATTAACACCAGAAGTTCTTGAAAGTCTTGATATCGTTGAAGAGGTAGCCTTAGCATTTATTGCATTCACTGTAGGCTTGTCCTTTAAAAGAAGTTACTTTAAACGCGTAGGCATTGGCCCTGTTATCATTGCTTTATGCGAGTCTGTTGCAGCTGTACTGATCGTCATCGGTGGCTTATTACTGATTGGTGTGGATCTTGCATTTGCAATTATACTGGGGGCTATTGCGGCTGCTACAGATCCAGCTTCTACTATTATGGTTATAAAAGAATTTAAAGCAAAAGGACCTGTAACTGAAACACTAATGAGTGTGGTTGCTTTAGATGATGCTATGGCCTTGATTCTATTCGGTTTTGCGTCTGCTATAGCAAGAATGCTAGTACAGACACAAGGAGAGCTTTCCTTAATTTCATCTATTTTAAGTCCATTTATAGATATATTTTTCGCGGTACTGATCGGTGCGGTTTTAGGTTTTCTAATGAAATGGCCATTGAAATTTTTCCAGACGAGCAGTAATCGTTTAGTTGTTTTAATTTCCTTTGTATTTCTAGCAAGCGGAATATCGGTTTACTTTGGCGTTTCTGAATTATTAACGATTATGGTGATGGGAGCGGTACTGACTAATATTTCATTGGCGGCTACAAAAATGAACGATTTAGCTGATCGTATTACAACACCAATATATGTAATGTTTTTTGTCGTATCTGGTGCTGGCTTAGATGTGTCAGTTATTCCTACTGTCGGGTTTGTTGGTTTAGTCTATATCATTTTAAGAGTTGTCGGAAAAATTGCAGGAGCTTATTTAGGTGCTGATTTAGCTCATACTCCAAAAACGGTCAGTCGTTATCTGGGTATGACTCTTATCCCGCAGGCGGGTGTAGCTATTGGACTTACAGCAATTGCTGAATCTATCGTTCCGATGTATGCGGCGCAAATAAAAGTTGTTGTATTATGCTCAACGCTCATTTATGCACTGATTGGACCGCTTACCACAAAAATGGCTCTTACCAAAGCTGGAGAGATTCCTTCATAAAAAGGAAGAGTGAAGTTTTGTAAAATATAATGTGCGTTTCAACATTCGAATAAGAATGCTGGAACGCTTTTTTACATCATGCATTTCTCTCATACGTAGTAGTGATCTATGACAATCGCATGGCGTGCCTTACTCTTTTTGATCCTTTTTCAAAGAGTTAAAAGCGACGCGATGATAAAGAAAAGGACTACCGGTAAAACTGATAAAAATCTCTTTAAACCATTGTATTTATGAGCTGTTTGGTATAAAGTGAAGAGAGTGATTTTGTGAAACAATCAAGTGTTTCACGACTGATAATAGAAAGGATTTTTGAAGAATGACTCCAGAAGAATTTCAGTCAGAACTTAAAAAAAGAGACATTCCGATAACAGAAGCCAAGATGAACCAGTTTGAACGGTACCTGGAACTTCTGCAGGAATGGAATGAAAAAATCAATTTGACCGCAATCACCCAACGAGAAGAAGTATACTTAAAACACTTTTATGATTCACTGACAGCAGGTTTATATGTAGATTTTAGCAAAGGGGTCCACAGTCTATGCGATGTAGGCTCAGGTGCTGGGTTTCCTAGTATCCCCCTTAAAATCATCTACCCGGATCTTCAGATAACGATCGTTGATTCACTTAAAAAACGCATCACCTTTCTTGAAGAGATCGTTAAGGAGCTGGGGCTGAGTGGCGTATCACTCTACCACGACCGCGCGGAAACGTTCGGACAGAACAAGCAGTTCAGAGCCTCCTTTGATTTCGTGACGGCCCGTGCCGTGGCACGCATGAGTGTTTTAGCTGAACTCTGCCTGCCGCTCCTGAAAAAACAGGGCACATTTATCGCGATGAAAGCTGCGCATGCGCCGGCCGAACTGGATGAAGGGCTGGCTGCTATCGGTATCCTCGGTGGCAAGTTCAGAGAGGCCCATTCATTCGAGCTGCCGGAAGATGCAGGTGAACGCACGATTATTTTAATAGACAAGAAAAAAGAGACACCGAACAAATATCCGAGACGACCAGGGACTCCCAATAAGAGTCCATTAGCATAAACAGACAGATGAGAAAGTTTGGAGGAATACCATGGCACAGATTATAGCCGTCGCAAACCAAAAAGGTGGCGTAGGAAAAACAACCACTACGGTCAATCTTGGCGCATCTTTAGCCTACAACGGGAAGAAAGTATTGTTGATAGATATGGATGCCCAGGGGAATGCAACCAGTGGTCTAGGCATAAAAAAAGGCGAAGTGGATCGGGATATCTACGATGTGCTGATCAATGAAGAACCGCTTAAAGACGTTGTGCTGGCATCGAGCCGGGACAATCTCAGTATCGTGCCTGCAACGATCCAGCTGGCCGGTGCAGAGGTTGAACTGACCAGTCTGATGGCTCGGGAAACACGCCTGAAGAGCGCTGTTGAAACTCTGGAAGCAGACTATGATTATATTCTGATCGACTGTCCACCTTCTTTGGGTCACTTGACGATCAATGCCTTCACCGCCAGTGACTCAGTGCTCATCCCCGTTCAGTGCGAATATTACGCTCTGGAAGGGTTGAGCCAGCTCTTGAACACCGTCCGACTCGTACAGAAACACTTCAACAAGGACCTGAAAGTGGAGGGCGTTTTGTTGACCATGCTTGACGCCCGTACGAACCTTGGATTCGAAGTGGTGAATGAAGTGAAGAAATATTTCCGCGAAAAAGTGTATACCACGATCATTCCAAGAAATATCCGGTTATCCGAAGCGCCCAGTTATGGCCTGTCGATTATCGACTACGACATCAGGTCCAAGGGCGCAGAAGTCTATCAAGAATTAGCGAAGGAAGTGATGGGTAGTGGCGAATAAGAAAAAAGGATTAGGCCGAGGCATTGATGCCTTATTTGATGTGCCTAATTTTGAAGAAGAAGTCGACCGTAACGACGAACGCGTGCAGCTCATCGAACTAGCTGAGATCCGTCCCAATCCTTACCAGCCCAGACGTCATTTTGATGAAGACGCTTTGAAGGAACTGGCTGCTTCCATAAACATATCCGGCGTTTTGCAGCCGATCATTTTGCGTGAATCTTCCGTTAAAGGCTATGAGATCATTGCCGGGGAAAGACGATTCAGAGCCTCTAAAATCGCGGGTAAAGACAAGATCCCGGCCATCGTGAGAGAACTGAATGAAGAAGTGATGATGCAGGTGGCTATTTTAGAAAACCTGCAGCGTGAAGACCTGACGTCCCTAGAAGAAGCTGAAGCTTATAACATGATGATGGACAAGTTATCCATGACACAGGAAAAGGTCGCTGAGAAACTGGGCAAAAGCCGTTCCTATATCGCCAACCATCTGCGTCTGCTGTCTTTACCTGAAGAAGTGAAGCAGCTCGTCCAGGAAGGCAAACTGTCCAATGGTCAGGCCCGTACACTTTTGGGACTGAAAGACAAATCAAAGATCAAGAAGCTGGCCAAACGTGCAGTGAAAGAAAAATTGACGGTGAGACAGCTTGAACATCTCGTATCTGAAGCGAACCAGAATCCGAAAGACAAGCCCCAGAAACCGCTGACTGCAGACAAATCTGTGTATATCAGAAAATCAGAAGAGCTGCTGACCGACAAATTCGGGACAAGTGTCGTGATCCGCGAAAAAGGCGAACAGGGTAAGATCGAGATCGAGTATGTATCGCCTGACGACCTGAACCGTATCCTCGAAGAACTGGATATCGATTTAAATTAAAGACTGGGAGGGTAATGAAATGGAGAGATCCTATGATTTACACGATGTCGTGGAGATGAAAAAACCGCATCCCTGCGGCGTGAACCGCTGGGAGATCATTCGCATGGGCGCAGATATTCGTATTAAATGTACAGGATGCGGCCATTTAGTCATGATGCCCAGACGTGAATTCGACCGCAAGATGAAGAAAGTCTTGAAAGACTAATTATTTTATAGAAAGTGAAAGGTGACTATATTTATGCCTTTAACAGCAGGAATTGTTGGGTTACCCAACGTAGGAAAATCAACACTATTCAACGCGATAACAAAAGCTGGAGCAGAAGCAGCGAACTATCCTTTTGCCACGATCGACCCCAATGTCGGGATCGTCGAAGTGCCGGATGATCGCTTAGACCGTCTGGCTGAACTGGTAGATCCCGATAAAGTCGTTCCGACGACCTTTGAATTCACCGATATCGCCGGCATCGTCAAAGGCGCCAGCAAGGGTGAAGGGCTAGGGAACAAATTCCTGGCCAATATCCGTGAAGTGGATGCCATCTGTCACGTCGTGCGCTGTTTCGAAGATGAAAACATCACACACGTTTCAGGTCAGGTCAATCCGGCTGAAGATATCGAAACGATCAACCTTGAACTGGCTTTAGCAGATCTGGAATCTGTAGACAAGCGTTATGAAAAAGTAAGAAAACAGGCGAAATCCAAAGATCAGGAAGCTGTCGCAATGCTTTCTGTTCTGGATAAGATCAAACCGGTCCTTGAAGAAGGCAAACCCGTCCGTGTGCTGGACTTTACCGATGAAGAACTGCCGATCCTGCGTTCTTTATTCTTACTGACAAGCAAACCCGTCCTTTACGTGGCTAACGTTGCGGAAGAAGAGATCGCTGATCCGGAAAGCAACAAACATCTGCAGACGGTCCGCGAGATCGCCGCAGAAGAAGGCGCCGAAGTGGTCGCTATCTCAGCCGCTATCGAAGAAGAAATCGCCGAACTGGACGACGAAGAAAAAGAAATGTTCCTTGAAGACTTGGGAGTTAGTGAACCGGGCTTGAACAAGCTGATCCGTAAATCTTACGATCTGTTAGGCCTGGCGACCTTCTTTACCGCCGGTGTTAAAGAAGTCAGAGCCTGGACCTTTAAAAAAGGCATGAAAGCTCCGCAGACTGCCGGTGTCATCCATAGTGACTTCGAACGCGGATTTATCCGTGCCGAAACCATTTCTTATGAAGACTATGACCGCTTGGGCAGTGAAAAAGCTGCGCGTGAAGCTGGAAAACTTCGAGCAGAAGGTAAAGACTATGTCGTCAAAGACGGCGATGTCATCCTGTTCCGTTTCAATGTGTAGATAAAGGAGATTGACTGAAATATGGCTAAAAAGAATACGTCGAATGAACAAGAAAGTCAGATCGATTACGCGGCAAAAGAAAAAGAGAATGCGGCACTTTTCGACCAGCTGACGAACAAGAACCAGGAATACATGATCAAACTGAACCGCCGACTTGACGATGCGAATATGTCAGAAGAGCGCAAAACGATCATTTTTAACGACATGCTGAAAAACATCGTGGCTGAACAAGCTAACCACGTCACGGCGAGAAGCATCTACGGGACAGTGACTGATCAGGCCCGCTACCTTATTGAAGGCAAACGCGGTGTGGTCCAAGAACCTGTGGAACGCTCAGAATCATGGAAGCTATGGCTGGACGGTGCGTTACTTTTAGGAGGAATGTTCGCTGTGATCACAGGAATCTCGTACTTTACTGGGAACGAAGAAGCCGGTTTAGGCTTACTGACACTGATCCTCAACTTTATTTTAGGTGGGTTCGCGGTCATGATCATCACGAAATACGCTCCACGACCGGGTGTCAAAGGCGGTTTCCTGAAATATGTTCTGGCGACGACTTTAACGATGGTCGTCTGGATCATGCTGATGGCCTTCGGTACGGCACTGATCCCGGCTGCACTGAATCCGGTGATCCCAGGACCTTATACGCTGGCCATCGGTTTAGTAGCATTCCTGGCTAAATGGTACCTGAAGAAAAAACTCGACATCAAAGGCACACTAATATAATATTCGGAACGAGGCTGGGAAAAACTAACAGCCTCGTTTCTTTTTTTACAGAAAAAATTTCTGATGAGTGATTGCATGGATCGCAGTCTCTTCCTGAAAAATCACAGTGTTACTTGGTAGCTTAACTGCTATCGCGACCACTTCCTTGGGAATGATCGCATAAACTGGTTGCTAAACGGCTATTGCGACTACTTCCTTGGGAATTACCGCATAAACTGGTCGTTAAACCGTTATTGCGACCACTTCCTGTGAAATGATCGTATAAACTGGTCGCTAAACCGTTATTGCGACAAGTTCCTGGGTAATTATCGTATAAACTGGTCGCTAAACGGCTATTGCGACAAGTTCCTGGGGAATTACCGCATTTACTGGTCGCTAAACCCTTATTGCGACCAGTTCCTGAGGAATTAGTAAGTTAACTAGTCTCAATACGGTTAGAAATTCACTTTCACTTGAATGATCATTGGAAAAAGAGAGATGAGAGGGTAAGCCTGGCGATTTACTTACATGCTCAGATAGGAAAAGCTGCCGGAGCTGGTAGTGGCTCATCCAGCATCGATCATTCTAAGCGAATACGAGTGATGCTGGAAGATAAAAAGGGCGTGATTTCGCTGATTTTGTCATTTTCGACTATTATTCGCATTTCCCCCATTCATTATGATACAATGGTAAGGGATAAATTAGAAAGCTCTCATTTCAAAACGGAGGAATTTATATGACAAAGAACACGACCACGCAACTGATTCAAGAGGTTGTCGATTATTTAATTGAAACAGATACGAATGAACTCTCAAACTGGGGAGAAAATAGAACGGAATGGTTGAAACAAGGGGGAGAACAACTCAAAGGCATCGATAAAGTCATTGCCGGCGATTTGCGTATAAAAAAAGATGACGGAAGCATCGGGACATATCAGGCTTTCCGAGTCCAGCATAACAATGCCTGCGGGTACTATAAAGGCGGGATCCGATTCAGTACTGGGGTGAATCAAGATGAAGTCCAGACACTGGCTATGCTGATGACCCTGAAAAATTCCCTGCATGACCTGCCATACGGTGGCGGCAAGGGTGGCGTGCATATCGACGTCAGAAAGCATTCCAAACGGGAACTGAAAGAAGTCAGTCAGGCCTTTGTATCCATGGTTAAAAATGATATCGGTCCGTATCGTGACATTCCGGCACCGGATGTCGGTTCAGGCCCAGAGCTGATGGACTGGATGACTCAAGCTTATAAAGAGCTGCATCCAAATCAGCCTTTCATCAACACATTCACCGGTAAAAGCATCAAAAACGGCGGAACTAAAGGCCGAGGTGAATCAACGGGGATCGGAACCTTCCTGAGTTACTACTACTTGGTGGATGCTGTCTTGAACGGTTCTCTTGATGTGAACGACAAGCATGCCGACAAAAAAGACATGATCAAGGCGATCGGCGAAAAAGATGATGTGAAGATAGCTGTTCAGGGATTTGGGAACTTGAGCCGTGCCGCAGCCATTGCAGCTCAAAATGCTGAACGAAAGCATACAGTCATCGCTGTGTCTGACAGCCGTTCAACAGTCTACAATGAAAACGGAGTGGATGCAGAAAAACTGGCGCCGTTCAAAGAAGAAAATGACCGTCTGCCGAATGCGGATGAACTAAAAGAAATGGGACTGGAAGGCGACGTTCTGGATCCTATGGACATATTGACGCTGGACTGTGATGTGCTGATCCTGGGAGCGATCGAAGATCAGATAACAGGAGAGAATCAGGCTGATATCAAGGCAGACATCCTTGTTGAAGGAGCCAACGGACCGGTCACAAGTGAAGCGGACCAGTATCTGACCGAGCAGGGTAAAGTGATTATTCCGGATATCCTGGCAAATGCCGGAGGAGTAACTGTTTCTTATCTGGAATGGATCCAGGGATTCACCAATGAAGTGAAAGAAAAAGAAGTCATCCTTGAAGACATGAGTAAGCGTATGAAAAAGGTGAGCGAGCGTGTTTATGGCTCTTACTTCTCATCAGAACATGACGAATCATTACGTTTCTTATGCTTCAAGTTGGCAGTTGTACGTGTGATCGATGCGATGAAACGCTCAGGCAAGATAATATAAGCAGAGGTGAATACGATGCAGCAGAAGCTCGTTATCACAGGGGCTGCCGGACGTATCGGGTCCAGCCTCGCTGAAGGGTTCAAAGAGAGTGGGCATCTGGTTTTAGCAGACAAGGATATGGATAAACTGGATGAATTAAAAGGTGAGAACAGAACGCTGTTCGAACTGGACATTCTGGATAAAGCGTCCTGTCTTGAGGTATGTAAAGGAGCGGATGCTGTGATCCATCTGGCGGCTAATCCGTCTCCGTCCTCAACATTTGATGAAGTAAAAAGCATCAATATGGACGGGACCTATAATATGATGTCTGCAGCACATGAACAGGGGTGCCGCCGTTTTATCTTTGCCAGCAGTATCCATGCTGTGAAAGGCTATCTGAAAGACGAACAGGTGAAAACGACAAGCCCCGTGCGTCCGCTCGACTTTTATGGGGTCAGTAAAGTCTTTGGAGAAGCACTGGGGAATTACTATGGCTATCAGACGGATATGGAAGTCATCGCCATTCGTATCGGCGGCTTCCGATCGCTGGAACACTTGAAGGCGCAGGAGAAAGAACCTGAACCCTATCAGCGCTCGAGTTACATCAGCGAACGGGACATGGTCCAGCTAATCAAGCGCTGCGTCGAAACTGACCTTGAACGTCCTTTTGAGATCGTCCACGGCGTGTCGGATAATCAGTTTAAATTTCTGGATCTGTCTGATACCAGAGAAAAAGTTGGTTATCAGCCACAGGATAACGGCTTTACTTTTTAACTCGGTCCCCCTTTTCCAGAGCAAGCAGGTGTTCTTTCATCTGAAGACCGCCGCGAAAGGCTTTGGGCTTGGATGCCTTCGGGACGACTCTGTGACAGGGATAGACGATCAGGAGTGGATTGGATGCCAGAGCCGTTCCAACTGCTCTGGCCGCTTTTTTGGAGTATCCATTGGAAGCGGCCAGTTCGCCATAAGTTAATGTTTCACCGTATGGGATGGCTCTTAAGCTGTCCCATACTTTTTTCTGGAAGTCAGTACCGCTAAGAAAAATGGTGTCAAATGTGAAAGCCTGTGTTTTACCGGTTAAATAAGCAATGAATTCAGCTCGAAAAGGGTCCAATGCGGAATTGTCTTCTCTGAGCTCAGTTTCAGGAAAATGTACAGCGACCCAGTCAGTCATTTCTTTAAATGAGGCGGGACTGGAACCGACAAAGCAGAGCCCTGTGTCTGTACCTAAGATATAGAAGGACCAGTCGTCCTGTTCGATCAGTGAATAAGTGAAAGTCTGAATCATTATCACGCACTCCTTGTCTTAAATAGTAAGAAAAAAAGCTTCCCGCTGATCGGAGAAGCTTTTTTTCGTTTATACGTGCTGCTGTTGTTTTTTCAATGCCTCTTTGACTTTATTCATGACCAGAGCTTTATCGCCTTCACGCTCAAGGTTGATTTCATCGATATCGATGATCAGAGTCGGGCTCTTGTCGTAGTCAGCAAACCAGTCGTCATAACGACCGTGCAGACGTTTGTAATAATTCATCAGTTCAGGGTTGCCCTCGACCTGTTCAAAAGATCGACCGCGTTTCTTGATGCGTTCCAGGTGGGTGTCTAAAGAACCTCTAAGATAAATGAGTAGATCCGGACCTTTTTTAGGCATGCCGTCTATTTCTTCCATCATATTATCCAGCAAGTCAGTATATAAAGTCATCTCCGCTTCACTCATGTTTCCCTGTTCATAGTTGATGCGTGTAAACAAAGCATCTTCATAAATCGATCGGTCCAAGACGTTATGTCTATGTACCAATGCTTCTTTGATACTTCTGAAACGTGTATTCAAGAAGAATATTTGTAGAGAAAACGCCCAGCGTCTTGGGTCATCGTAAAATTTTTCTAAAATCGAGTTATCATCGACATGTTCATAAAAAGCTTTGCTATTGAGTTCTTCTGAGATCAAAGTGGTATACGTACTCTTTCCGGCTCCGATCATTCCTGCTAATACAATCACAGACATTGTATCTCCTTCCAAATCATAAAAGTTTTTCGTCTATATTATCATACCATAACTGGCAGATAATATAGACGAAAATAAGAAAGTTTCACAAAAATGTGATAGGATTAAAACGTGAATAATAGAAAGGATTGTTAACATGCAATGCAGAATATGTCAGCACGATACAAAGAGATTGGAACACCCAAGTAACGGGCAGGTCTTTCATGAATGCGTGAACTGCCATTTCATATCCAAGGATCCCGAATTTTACTTAACCTCAGAAAAGGAATTCAAACAGTATGAACAGCATGAGAATTCCATAGAAGATCCCCGCTATGTGGCTTTCTTCGAGAAGTTCCTGCAGGCCGCAGTTTTCCCCTTTGTGAATGAAGGAAGAAATGCGCTCGATTTTGGAAGTGGTCCAAGTCCGGTCCTTGCTCAATTACTGGAACGGGATTATGATTACGATGTGACGATTTATGATCTGTTTTACGAACCGGAAACGGTCTATCAGAATCAGACCTATGATTTGATCACGTCCACAGAAGTGATGGAGCACATCCCTGATCCGCTTGAAACGTTTAGAGAACTGAAGACATTGATGAAGGCGGACACTGTCTTAGCCGTCATGACGCTTTTTCATCCAAAAGACATAAATGAATTATGGGGCTGGCATTATATCCGGGACTTCACTCACATCTCCTTCTTTACTCCCGAAGCTATGCAGATCGTGGCGGATACAGTGGGGTTCGAACTGGTCTACTGTGATGATTACCGGTATACGACGTTTAAGTTGAAGTAAGCGGTTGGTCAGGACTTATCTATAATCATTCTAAATAGTTTAGAAAGATATTAAATAATTGATTTAAATCAATTATTATCCCCCTTTGGTAAGCGTATACTTAGGATATAAGTAAGTAAGTGCATCAGATGAAAGTAATAGTATTGTATTGATTACAATATGGACGATAAAGGAATAACTCGTGTTTTCCTCTTGGTTAAGCTGTTTTTAAAAGGGCGAGCGTATCGTTTGAAAAAATATTCTGATGTGTTACTATAACATTATAACGATTATAAATTACAAGGAGGAAAAGAAAAAGATGGAAATAGATTACAAAGACCACGGCAAGAAGCCGTATATTATTGATATAGAAGAGGCTACATTGGGTAATGACAATTACCGTACGACGATCTGGACAGGTGAAAAACTTCAGACGACCGTCATGGCTATCAAACCTGGCGACGATATCGGCCTGGAAGTTCATCACGGCATCGATCAGTTCATCCGTATCGAAGAGGGTGAAGGGGTATGCAAGATGGGGCCTTCAGAAGACGACTTGAATGTTGAAGAAAAAGTTAGCGATGACGATGTCGTATTCGTACCTGCCGATATGTGGCACAATATCGAAAATACTGGTGACAAACCGCTTAAATTATACACGATTTATGCAGGTCCTGACCATCTTCCAGGAACCGTTCACCCAACACATGAAGATGCAGAAAACGATCCAAACGAAGACTAATTTCTAATTGTAAAGCCTGGCGAAGCGGTGATGCTTCGCCAGGCTTTTTTATGTACTTTGAAAACCCCCGGCTATGCCGGGGGTTCAGGATAGCTTTCAGCGTGGGTTCAAAAAAAGCCTCACTTCATGATAAGATAAAGTTGGTTTCCCGACCACTTACTCAAATCATTGAAGGAGGCGTCCAATGAAGGACAAGAACAGTTTAGCACATTCACAGTGGAGATGTAAGTATCACATCGTTTTCGCACCAAAGTACAGAAGACAGATAATATATGGCAAGTATAAACAAAGTATCGGAGAAATTATCCGAGAACTTTGATGTTAGTATGAAATCCTGGACACGTTTTGATAGAATATAAACTATCGAAAAGGAGTGTCTATCGATGTCAAACCGAAGAACCTATGAT
>NZ_FOBL01000002.1 GCF_900109825.1 Alkalibacterium putridalgicola
CTGTGAGAGCAGCGAGCACGACATTCTATACAAAAAAATGACGGCTCAGCGGTAAGGTATGCCGCGAGTACGACATATTGGTCAAGAAACTGTACGCTCATCGAGCAGTGGACCGGTGAGTACGACATTCTGGAGGAAAAAGTGTTCACTCATCGATTTCGTGAGCTCCGAGTGCGACATTCAGTCCAATATAGTGTCGGCTCACAATATATCAGGCTGACGAGTGAACAGCTGACCCAACTCAGCATATCTCAGAAAATCTGTTCGGTCGAAAAATCCCTAGTCAGTCAATAAAGGACTTTTACCGTTCACCAAAAAGCCCCTTGCTATTGAAGTTGAACGGGCACGTTCAACCTCTACTTAATAATGACCTTCGCAGGGGTCGATCTGGGCACTATGCCCAGATCATTCCACTTCTGATTCTGAAATAATGTTAAAAATGTCCGACTAGTTATTGTATTTGAAAACGTTTCAGTGTATAGTTAAAAGCGAAAAGAGTATTCACAATCAATACATATATCAGGAAGGAGGATCACCAATGACGATCACAGTAAACGCCCGTTTAAGAATGACGGCTATACCAATTGAACACAAAACGAGTCATGTGCGCTCCTCCTGGAAGATACACTAGAATCAGTTTGATATACAAACGATACGTATAAACCCGTTGCGGGTGATTCAGTCTATTCTCTAAAAGGGGGTAGACTGTCTTTTTTTGTTTGAGTATTAAAATCAAGGATTATTAAAGCAGACGACTTCCTTCAATGAGAAGCGCTTCTTTAATAAAGGAGGATGGATCCATGTTTGACGTTTTGATCAAGTTAAAGTTTTTCTTCAAAGAACACAAATGGCAGTACATCATATCGTTTATCACACTGGCACTGTCGAACGTTTTTGCAGTGATTATTCCCTTTATCATCGGCCGATTCGTCGATGCGATCGTCACGGGGGAGATGAATGCCGAACTGCTCCGTATTTATTCACTTCAATTTGCTGCTCTAGTCTTTATCACCTATGGTCTGGACTTTATCTGGGGATACGGCCTGTTCGCGGGGGCCTATAAACTGCAGCGGCAGATGCGAAGTACCTTGATGCGCCACTTCCTGCGCATGCGGGCACCCTATTTTGAAAAGTTCCGGACAGGGGACTTGATGGCTCGTGGCACACAGGACATAAGGGCACTGGCGGATACCGCCGGATATGGCATGCTGGTCCTGATGAGTGCCACAGGCTTTACCGCTACGTTAGTCATCATGATGGGCATCACCGTCAGCTGGTCACTGACTTTTGCGACGGTTCTCCCGCTTCTTCCGATGGCTTATGTCATCAAAGTCAAAGGGGCCCAGGTGGATGAAGCTTATGAAATCGCTCAAAAGTCCTTCTCATCGGTCAATGACGATGTTCTAGAAATGATCGACGGCATGCGCGTTATCCGTGCCTATGTCAAAGAAGACGACTTCATCTCTAAATTCAAGGATCAGACGAGCGGCCTGCTGAAAAAGAATAACCGGGTCAGCGAGATCTCAGCTATCTTTGCACCGACCGTCAAGGCCTTTGCAGGCATCAGTACGATGATCGCGTTGAGCTATGGTGCCATACTCGTGTCACAAGGCATTCTGACGGTGGGAGACATCATTGCCTTTCAGATGTATCTGGGGATGATGATCTGGCCGATCATTTCCGTGTCCGAGCTTATTCTGATCCTGAGACAGGGCAGTGCCTCCATGCGCCGGGTGGAAGAGATCACGCAAGCCACAGACGGACTGAATTTCGCCGGAAAAGTAGACGCCCGATCAGTCGACGATTTCGAGTTCAAAGACTTCACTTTCCGATACACTTCGAGCGAGACGATCAATTTGGATACGATCGACTTGACTCTGCCTAAAGGGAAGACATTAGGGATCGTCGGGAAGACCGGTTCAGGCAAGACGACCCTTATCCGTCAACTTCTGAACCAGTTCCCTTCAGGTACCGGGACATTCAATATGGGTCAGCGATCTTACAGTGACTATCAGGATCCGTCGGTCAGACAACTGATCGGTTATGTGCCGCAGGATCACGTCCTCTTCAGCCGGAGTGTGAGAGACAATATCGCATTCGGCAAAGAAGAAGCTTCGGACCAGGATATTCTAAGAAGTATCCAGTTGGCTTCCTTTGAAGATGATCTAAAAAATATGGAACGCGGTCTGGATACGATGATCGGGGAGAAAGGGGTCTCCATTTCCGGTGGACAGAAACAGCGGATCTCCATCGCGCGGGCACTCATCAAAGATCCTGAGATACTGATACTGGATGATTCCCTTTCAGCTGTGGATGCCATGACCGAACAGAATATCATCGCCAATATCCAGGATGTGAGAAAAGGCAAGACCACGATCATATCCACGCATCGTCTTTCAGCCGTCAAGGGAGCAGATGAAATCGTTGTACTGGATAACGGCAAGATCGTCGAGCGTGGGACACATGATGAACTGATAGCAGAAAAAGGCTGGTACTATGACCAGTTCATGAAACAGGAGATCAAAGAATCGACCGAGTCCAGCGAAGAAGATTATTCGGAAGGGCTGCGACCGGGATACGAGAATGGAAGGGGTGACGCCAGATGAATACAGTGAAGCGACTTTTGATGTATATGAAATATTATAAAGGCTACTTTGCTATCGGGATCGGTCTGGTGATCTTATCGACCATCACAGATCTAGGCGCACCGATCATTGCCCAGCGCGTCATCGATAACGTCATCACACCTGCCGCTCAGGAAGGTGAAGCCGTTACGGATACTCTGATCGAACTGATCGCCATTTATTTCGGTCTGATGGTGTCGACCGTTATTCTGCGATACGTCTCTTCCATTTATCGGATGCGTGCGGCCAACGGAGTCATCAAGGTCCTGCGTGATCAGTTATATACGCACGTTCAGGAGCTGCCGATCAATTACTTTGACAAGCAGCCAGCAGGGAGTATCGTGGCCCGGATCACCAATGATACCGAAAGTTTAAGACAGCAGTTTTATGTTGCAACTGTTGGTCAGATCCTGATCAATGTCTTCTATATTATCGGGGCTTATCTGGCCATCGCCTTTTTCCATCAGGGACTGGCACTGACTTTACTGATCCTGATTCCGGTCATGTATTTATGGAACAAGTATTATACGAAGTACGCCCGTGTCTTTCACAGGAAAGAACGCGACCTTAACTCAGACATCAACGGCAAGCTGAACGAGTCGATCCAGGGCATGCAGATCGTGCAGGCTTTCGGCCAGGAAGAAAAGATCCAGGGCGAGTTCGAAGAGATCAACGAGAAATGGTACGACGTGATGCGCAAGTACGTTATTCTGGATTCCGCCTTTCAGTGGACCTTCGCCGATTTTCTGAGGCGCTTCTCGCTGCTTCTCTTGATGGTTTACTTCAGTACCCAGTACATCAACGGCGTTCTGGGGATATCTGTGGGGATGCTGTATCTGTTCGGGGATTACGTCAGCCGGTTGTATGAGCCAATCAAAGGGACCATCCAGCAGATAGCCTTTGTCCAGCAGGCTATTGCGGCCGGCGACCGGGTATTTGAGCTGATGGACATGGATGCCGAAGACAACCCTGCTGAGTCGCTTGAAGTCTCTGAAGGACGGGTTGCATTCAGCAACGTTCACTTCAGTTACACAGAAGACAAGGAAGTCCTGTCCGATATCGACTTTACGGCCGAACCTGGAGAGACAGTGGCACTCGTGGGTCACACTGGATCCGGAAAAAGTTCCATCATGAACCTTTTATTCCGCTTTTACGATCCGCAGACCGGAAAAATCACCATCGATGGTCAGGATACTAAAACCTATTCAAGACAATCTGTACGTCATGATATGGGGATCGTGCTCCAGGATCCGTTCCTCTTTACCGGAACCATTTATACCAATATCACGATGGACAATCCGTCTATTTCAAGAGAAACGGCCACTCAGGCGCTTATCGATGTCGGAGGAGAAGATCTTCTTGAAAAATTTGAAAAAGGTATCGATGAACCGGTCGTGGAAAAAGGCAGCACATTAAGTTCGGGACAGCGGCAGCTGATTTCCTTTGCGAGAGCACTGGCCTTCAACCCGAAAATCCTTATCCTGGACGAAGCGACGTCATCCATCGACACAGAAACGGAAGAGATCATTCAGCACGCCATGAATGTCCTGAAAGAAGGACGGACGACCTTTATCATCGCTCACCGCTTGTCAACGATCCAGCATGCCGACCAGATTTTAGTCCTGGATCAAGGACAGATCATTGAGCGCGGCAGACACGACGAATTGCTCAGCGAACGAGGCGCTTATTCAGAAATGTATGAAATGCAGAAGAAAGGCCAAATTATTCCTGCATAATAAAAAGCCATTGTCCACATGATAGGGGACAATGGCTTTTGTGCTGACTTATTTTTTTGATGAATATTTCAATTCTCTGGTGTCCAGATCTTTCTTGAAAATATCGCGGAAGAACTGGATGAAGGGGCCCAGGAAGAAAGCGGTAATGACTGTATTGATACCCAAGCTTGCTCCTAAGAAAAAGCCGATGGCAGTCAGGGACACATCGATAATGACACGGGAAAGACGGTACGATAAGCCGGCTTTTTCAGCTAAGATGATCGGCATCGCATCATACGGTGCGACCCCTTCTTTGGCTTCGATATATAAAGCGGCCCCCATCGATAAGAAAAGAATACCCAGGGCTGATATGAACAGACGGATGGGCAAGTTTTCCAGTGTACCGAAATTAGTGACGATCAATTCAACAAAGACATCAGAAAGGTTACCGACGATAAAAATATTAAAAATCGTTCCAATTCCGATAAGAGCTCTGTTCGCAAAGAAAACATAGATGAGCATCAGAAGACCCGAATACATCAGGAAGAGACCATATTCCATATTCAATAATATAGTGAAACCTAAGTTAAAGGTCGTATAAGGATCGGTTCCCAGACTGGCCAGACGGAAAGTCGTGACCGCCAGGGCGATGAAGATCGTTCCAATCAGGGAATAAGTAATTTTAGTTTTTTTCATATATATATATACCTCATTTATAAAAATTTTGTCCACTAATCATCTTACGGGTAAAGAAAGCTAAAGTCAATTTAAAAGAGAGAAATCTAAGAAAACAGACCTCATTTGAAGGGGATTTGGTATATTATTGACACAGCTGAGGCACCTGGTGGAGGAGGATGAATACAGGTGAAGTCTGACAACAGTTATGAATCTGCTAAATGCAGTACAGCATTCCAAATTTTGTCTAAACTTAACAAAACGGCTGAAAAGTGAAGTATAGCGTTCCGAACCATGTCTGAACTTGACAAAACAGCCGTAAAATGCAGTACAGCGTTCCAAATTTTATTTGAACTTAACAAAGCGGTTTCCGAACTAAATCTGAGGGCTTCTAATAAGTGAAAATCTGTCAGAGCCAGATTATCATTAGAGATCAAGTTCAATATTAGCCCTGAAAACCACAAGAGAGTACTCGGACTATCGTATGCCTACCGGTAAAAATTTATGTTAGTCAAAGAAGAGGACTTGTAGTATAATAAAAAAGAACGAACATAGAGCTATAGCTCAATTGAATAGAGCATTTCCCTCCTAAGGAAAAGGCTGCCGGTTTGATTCCGGCTAGCTCTACTACTATACGAAAACACCGGTGATCCGAATCTGGATCACCGGTGTTTTTTCTTGTCTTAGAGGTTATGTTTTGGTGAAGCGACGGGCGATACGTATACTTAAGGTAAAGAAAACTGACCTCGACTGTCTATAGTTATAGAGTAAGGAGCAGATAAAATGACGAAAACCCCCGTACTCATTACTGGTGCCGGACCGACTGGACTGGTGCTGGCTTTAGAACTTGCTTACCACAACGTTCCTTTTAAGATCATCGATAAAGCTAAAGGTCCAGGAGAAACGTCCCGGGCTATGCTGGTGGTACCTAATGTGCTGGAAAGTTATCAGAAGTATGGTCTGGATCAAACGGTGACCCAACAGGGGGTCATACCGGCATTTGTCCATTTTTACAGCAACAACACACGCATCGCTTCCTTACCCTTGGGCATCATGGGGAAGGGGCAGAGTCTCTATTCCTACCTGGTCACCTTTCCTCAGGATGAACATGAACAGGTCCTGCTGGATAAGCTGAATGAATTCGGGATTAAGGTGGAATGGGAAAGTGAACTGGTCGGCTTGAAACAGGTTGGAGAACACTCAGAGGTGACCATCAGGGAAAATGACGCATATCAAACAGAAACATTCGACTATGTCGTTGGCTGTGACGGTGCATCGAGTCAGGTCCGTAAGCAGAGCGGGATCGATTTTGAGGGCGAGACCTATGAACAGGTCTTTTATGTCCTGGATGCAGAAGTGGACGGTAAAATCGTTGAAGATGATGCCGGGAGCTTTTCCTTTATCAAAGATTATTTTGCCCTGTTCTTCCCGTTACGAAACAGAGAAACGACACGGATCATCGGCATGTTCCCGCCCGACTTATCCAGAGAAGGCGATTTGAGTTATGAAAGCCTGAAGCCGAGACTAGAAGCAGCTTTTCACATCAGGATCCTTGAAATGAACTGGTTCTCGGATTACAAGATCCATGCGAGAACGGCCAACCACTTTAGAAAAGACAATCTGTTCTTGGCCGGGGACGCTGCGCATATCCACAGCCCGATCGGCGGCCAGGGAATGAACCTCGGGATCGGTGATGCAGTCAACTTAGGCTGGAAACTGGCTGAAGTAGTCAACCGAAAAGGACCAGTCGAACTGCTGGACACTTATGAAGAAGAGCGGAAAGAGATCGCACGATTCGTCGTTGCAACGACAGACCGCTTGTTCAGCCTTGTCGTTGGAGATAAAACCAGAAGTCTGATGACGCGCCAGCTGCTGATCCCGGTCGTTGCCCGCTTAGCTGATGCGTTCGGTCCGATCCAGAACCGTGTGTATACTCTATTGTCACAGTTGTATATTGGATACGAGAATAGTTCCCTGAGCCAGGGAGAGCGCTCAGAAATAAGCCCGGGACAGAGGCTCCCTTATGTGGACAGCGAACCGTTCGAATTCATACGTGAATCAGGCTGGCAGCTGCATACCTTTCAGCCTTTGGATCCAGAGTTGAAGGGATTCTGTGACCGGCAGGGAATCAAATGGGTCATGAGAAAATGGACGAACCAGACGAGAGACAAGGGGTATAAAAAGGATCAGAGGCTGCTTGTCCGCCCGGATGGCTATATCGGATGGGCTGGCAGAGAGGGACACCAGGAAGAGCTTTACACCTATATCAGGAAGTGGCTGACGGAATAAAAAAAGTCACAGAAATTTCTCCAGAAAGCTTTGTTTATACCTGGGTTATCTGATATACTAGTATACGAGTAACAGAGATAACAAATTTTTGAATGGAGGAATATGAGTGGTAGATTTGAAAGCGAAACCATTTAACCTGGATGATAAAGGTGTCAAGTGGGTGGAAGAAACGATTTCAAACATGTCCTTGGATGAAAAAATCGGACAGTTGTTTGTAAACATGGGAGCGGACCGTTCTGAAGAGTACTTGACGGGTGTTATGAATGAGTATCACATCGCGGCTGTCCGATACAATAAAGCGAAAGCAGCGGATGTCTATGATCAGAACAAGATCCTGCAGACCAAGAGTGACATTCCCTTACTGATTGCAGCCAATACAGAAGCAGGCGGAGACGGCGCTGTGACTGACGGAACCAAAGTCGGTGACGAAGTCAAAGTTGCCGCTACCAACGATGTGAACTATGCTTACGAACTGGGACGTATTTCAGGGCTGGAAGCTTCAGCCGTTGGATGTAACGCTTCTTTTGCACCGATCGTTGACTTGACACGTAACTGGAGAAACCCGATCATCTCAAACCGTACGTGGGGCGCTGACGTCCAGCAGACCATCGATTATTCAAAAGAATACATGCGCGGAATTATGGAATACGGCATCATGCCATTTGCCAAGCACTTCCCTGGTGACGGTATCGACGAACGTGACCACCACTTGTCATATGCAAGCAACCCGATGAGCGTTGAAGAGTGGGACGAAACATTCGGCCGTATCTATAAAGAATTGTCAGACGCAGGACTTCCAGGCATCATGGCTGGACATATCCACCTGCCTGAATATGAAAAAGCCCTTCATCCAGAACGTGACGAAAAAGACTTCCTGCCGGCATCACTGAACAAAACATTGCTGACAGAATTATTACGCGACAAATTAGGCTACAACGGCGCGATCGTTACTGACGCCTCTCACATGGTCGGTATGACAGCTGCTATGCCACGTCGTGAAATGGTTCCAACTGCAATCGAAGCAGGCTGTGACTTGTTCTTATTCTTCAACGATCCAGACGAAGACTTCCAGTGGATGAAAGAAGGATACGAAAATGGACTCTTGTCTGACGAACGTCTGCATGACGCCCTGCGCCGTACTTTAGGCCTGAAAGCGAAACTTGGCCTGCATAACTATGAAGGAAAGCGCGAAGAGATCATGAAGCCGAAAGAAGAAGCTTTGAGCCTGATCAACACAGAAGAAAGCCAGGCTGTCGTTCGCGAAGTTGCTGACAAAGCGATCACACTGGTCAAAGATGAACAGAAAGACCTGTTCCCAGTCACACCGGAACGTTACAAACGTATCCTGCTCGTTCCTGTTCAAGGTCTGACTGGCGGATTCGGTGCCATGATCGCCGGCAACAAGCCCAAAGCACATGACCACCTGAAGAAAATGCTTGAAGCACGCGGACATGAAGTCTCGATCTGGGAAAACACAGAAGAGCGTATCATGAAACTGCCGGAAAGTGAACGTGCGGGAGCCATCGCGAACGTTTATGCTCAAAAGCAGCCGATCTCAAAACTGACTGAAAACTATGATTTGATCATCAACGTTTCTGACGTCAACAGCGGCGGAACGATCCAGCGTACTGTATGGCCGGCTTCTAAAGGGACACCGGACATCCCGTTCTACGTTCACGAAGTGCCGACACTATTCATTTCCGTTCAGAACCCATTCGACCTTGCTGATGTTCCTCAAGTTGGCACATACATTAACACGTATGACGGCATGGAAGTAACGATGGAAGAACTGGTCAAGAAACTGGCCGGCGAAACAGAATTCAAAGGCGTAAGTTCAGTGGATGCTTACTGTGGATTATTTGATACAAAAGTCTGGCGTACAAGCACTTACGCTAAAAAATAACTTTCAATGAAATAAGAAGAAGCTTCGCAAAGTCAGTATTGTCTGACTTTGTGGGCTTCTTTTCTGTATGTTGCGCGATCATATATTATCTAACACAAGCACGATGGAAACGAAAAAGATAGCGAATCAGTTAGGCGCTTTTTGAGGTGAAGTCAGACCGATGATCCGTCAAACGATGGCGGAAAAGACAAGAGGCGTCTGAAAGGTAACATAAACTAAGACAGCCGCAAAAATACGGATAATACCAAGCCACATGCTTTTTACTTTGGCAAGCAGTTGTTTTTTATTATGGATTTCTTTTCTAAACGTTCACAAGTATACCGATATCAGATTATCTAGAAAACTACGAACAAAAAACAGATAACTCTATTCTTTTTTAATGATTCGGTAGATAGAAGGTTTATTTTCTCCCAAAGTGCCGAAGATACAGATGTTCGGCCAGTTGAGTCAGCCACTTTGATCCTAACTGCCGAAGTTAGGGCACCTTCGACACTTTCAAACTTTATTCAGGCAGCTAGTTACCGAATGGAGCCAAGTTCGGTAATTAGCTCACGATTCAACTTTTCAACCTACCGAACTCATATCAATTTCGACACTTAGGTGAAAACGTCAGCCTCCTACTTACCGAACTTTCCCATATTCGACACTTAGCGAAAAGGAAGAGACTTTAAAGTGTCGAACTGCCGCATGAATATGCCAACACAACATGTTCTGACATAGTTTATGTCCGCAAAAACAATTTAGCCCAAAGTTTAGAAGGATCATACTCGCCAGCCAGCGAGTATGAACAGCCTTAAAGAACTTAAAGAATGTGAAGAATGTGAAGAGACTGATTTGCGATTCAGCTTGGAAGAACTGCTTATGCCTAAGGTGCTGTAGTCACAGACGCACCTTTTGCTAACCAAGTCTAAAGCGTTTTTCTTATGCAAGTAGAGTGAAGCGTATGCTATACTTAAGTAAGCGATAAAGTTCAAAGAATGGAGTGGTTAGAAATGAAAGTATCAACAAATTGGGAAGGCGAAATGGCCTATACAATGACGAATCAGCGGGGAAAAACGATGCATCTTGATCCAAATGGCGACGGGGTTTCTCCAATGGAATCTGTACTTGGCGGACTGGCCGGGTGTATGGGCATCGATATCGTGATGGTACTGAAACCTTATCAGGATAAAATCAAGCGGCTGGAGATCGATACGGACGGCGAACGCAACGAGGAAGCACCAAAATACTTCAAGTCCATACACATCACGATCAATATAGACGGGGATATCCCGGCAAGCCGTGTCTGGCGCGCTGTCAACTTGAGTGACCAGAAATACTGTTCCGTAGCCAACTCACTGAATGCCGACCTGAGCTACACTGTCGTTCTGAACGGCGAAGAAGTGGAAGACCCTAAAAAATAAGGAGCTGAATCTATGGCGACACTCACTACGACTTTTCAATCTGAACAGCTGCAGCGGAACGTGACGTTCAAAGCGATCATCCCGACATCGACAAAATCTCTTTACGACTATGAGACGAAGGCGGAAGTCAAGCCGGAAGGATTTCGGACGCTGTACCTGCTGAACGGCTGGAACGGCAATCACGAAGACTGGATCATCAACTCGACCATCGTCAAGCTGGCTGACCAGTATAATCTGGCGGTCATCATGCCGGCCGGCGAGAACAGTTTCTATGTCGATCATGTGGATGGCTCAAACTACGGCAAGTTCATTGGCGAAGAACTGGTCAATGTCACCCGTAATTTATTCCCGCTATCGACTAAACGTGACGACACCTTTATCGGCGGCCTGTCGATGGGCGGATATGGGGCTTTGAGAAACGGCTATGTGTATAACCAGACTTTCGGCAAAATCATCGGCTTATCGAGCAGCGTCCTGCATAAAAACGATCAGGTGCACGACTTGTCTGAAGACAATGCCATTAACACGAAACTGAAATACATCATTCAAAGCGACGTATGGGCTGAGATGGCCGAGAAGCTGGATATCTATGAAGTGATCCAACATGCCGACAAGAAGCCTGACTTGTTTCTGGCTATCGGCACAGAGGACTTCCTTTATGAAGAGAATAAACTCCTGCATGAGTGGCTGGAAAAAGAGGACATCGCGCACGACTACATCGAAGCGCCCGGCGAGCATAACTGGAAATTCTGGGAAACAACGATCAGACAGGCGCTCGAATGGATCTTCGGAGAATAATTTATAATAAGCCTAAAAGCTGAAAAAGCTTTTGGGCTTTTTTTATGAATTTTAAGAAAGCACTTGCAAAAAGAAAACATTCTGCGTATACTTCATTTATCGAAACGTTTCGACAAAAATGTTTCAACAGATGCTTAAGGAGAGATTATGTGAAGGAGATCGAGTTAACAGAATTATTGAACAAGATGACATTGAAGGAGAAAATTGGTCAGCTCAGTCAAATTATTAGTGAACCTTATACTTCTGAAGATTTTGAGATTACAGGTCCACTGACAGAATTAGGTATCCCGCAAGATTTAGTGCCTTTAGCCGGTTCAGTTCTTGGGGCGTCTGGAGCAGAAGCGAATATGACTATTCAGGAACAGTACTTGAAACAAAGTCGGTTGAAAATCCCACTTATTTTTATGGCAGACATCATTCATGGCTATAAAACTATTTTTCCGATCCCTTTAGGAATAGGGTCATCCTGGAATACTGAATTAGCTAAACTTAGTGCGCGTGTATCCGCCGTCGAGACAGCTGTCTCAGGTTTGCATGTTACTTTCTCACCAATGGTAGACTTAGTTAGAGATCCCAGATGGGGCAGAGTAATGGAAACAACAGGTGAAGATAAATTTTTAAATGAACGTTTTGCAGAAGCTTTTGTTCAAGGTTACCAGGGTGAGGATTATACGGATCCCTATTCTATTGCATCCTGTGTAAAACATTTTGCTGGGTATGGTGCTCCTGAAGGCGGGAGAGACTATAATACAGTAAACATGTCAGAACGTCAGCTTAGAGAAGACTATATGTCAGCGTATAAAGCAGCTGTTGATAGTGGTACCGAATTAGTCATGACCTCTTTTAATACAGTCGATGGTATTCCTTCTAGTGGTAACAGATGGTTGCTTCATGATGTATTGAGAGAAGAATGGGGATTCGATGGCGTTGTTATTTCGGATTGGGGTGCCGTTAAAGAACTGCTACCGCACGGGGTAGCAGCTGATGAAAAAGAAGCAGCGCGGAAGGCGATAAATGCAACCTTAGATATTGAAATGATGACATTCACATATATTAAACATTTAGAAGAATTAATAAACGAAGGATCTGTTTCCGAGCAAATCATGGATGATGCTGTGCTTAGGATACTCAGATTAAAAAATAAATTAGGTTTATTTGAAAACCCATACCGTTCAGCTGATGCGGAGAAAGAAAAAGAACTGGTATTTTCAGAAGACCATCGTGAGAAAGCATGTAAAGTAGCCGAAGAATCCATGGTATTACTTAAAAACGATGCGGCTCTACCACTAAATGTAGAGAAACAGAAAATCGCCTTGATCGGACCATTTTCAAAAGGTGAAAATATGCTTGGAGCGTGGTCGTGGAAAGGAGAACCAGAATCTGCTAGTCAGTTACTCGACTCTCTTAAAGATAGGCTTCCTGCAGCTAATTTATTATATGCCAAAGGTAGTGAGATAAATACAACTACAGAAAAGCTATTAACTGAAGCAGAAGTGACAGCTTCCAAAGCGGATGTAATCGTTCTGGCATTGGGTGAAAGTGCAGATATGAGTGGAGAAGCAGCCAGCCTCACTGACATCAGACTGCCAAACTCACAAATTGAACTGTTAAAACGATTATCTAAACTCGATAAACCGATTGTAACGGTCCTATTTAATGGAAGACCTTTAGATCTCAACAATATAGATAAATACTCTGATGCGATACTTGAAGCATGGTTCCCAGGATCAGAGGGGGGATCAGCAATTTCCAATATACTTATCGGACGAACTAATCCATCAGGAAAGCTTCCCATGTCCTTTCCAGAGAACGTTGGTCAAATCCCTGTATATTATAATCACTTTAGCACGGGCAGACCTGTCGAAACGACACCTGATAAAAAATATTCATCTAAATATCTCGACTGTTCCAATTATCCCAAGTATGCATTTGGATACGGTCTGAGCTATACAACGTTCAAGTACAGTGACTTAACTCTTTCTGACAACGAGCTTAAAGATGACGAAGCTTTAGAGGTCACAGTCACCGTTACTAATTCAGGACCGGTAAGAGGGAAAGAAGTCGTACAGTTATATGTTAGAGATTTGATCGGAGAAGTAGTGAGACCGGAAAGAGAACTAAAAGGGTTTGAAAAAATCACCTTGGATTCCGGAGAGTCAACTGAAGTAACCTTTAAACTGACTCGAGACATGCTGAGTTATGTCCATTCAGACTTATCAGTATCGGCTGATGAAGGGGAGTTCGAAGTATTTGCTGGAGGAAATAGTCTAGTAACTGGATCCAAAAAATTTGTTATTAAATAGCAGTAAGGAGCATGAATATGATTGAAGTATCTACAAATATGAAAAACACACATGTCCTGAGGAAGAACGACACTGAGTTTGTATTTCTACCCACAGGTGACATACTGAAAGCCAGTGCGAACGGTGTGATGTTGAATCAAGTGCTGGGAAATACATTTGATGGTTCAATGAACAACTTATTTTTGAGAGTATATAAAAATAGCACTATTTATTATACGCCGTTACTTGGTATTGATTCAGAGAGTACATTTAAAACAGGAGAAGAAAGTGTACAATGGACGGGGTCATTTAAAGAAGTGAAATATGCGGTAACATTCCAATTGAGTGAAGACAATATGTGGTTCTGGACTATAGACTTGGAAGGAAAGAATACATCAGTAGATGTCGTTTACGGATGGGACTTAGGCTTGAACAAGCAAGGGGCTTTGCAATCGAACGAAGGATATGTGGCTCAATACGTTGGACATACTGTCTTTAATGATGAAAATGGCTTCGTTGTTTGTTCAAGACAGAACCAGGCTGAAGAAGTTTTTCCTTACGTTCAGCAAGGAGGCCTGACTAATGTAGTAGGGTATTCCACAGATGGATTTCAGTTCTTTGGTAAATCATATAAAGAGACTGATCAGATCGAACAGTTATCTAAAGAAAGCCTGGAAAACAAGATTTACCAGTATGAGTTTGATTATACGGCACTGCAGTCCGAGAAAATTGCTTTAGAAGACTCTCAACGTTTAGTTTTTTACGGACTATTTAAAAACAACCATCCTGATGCTATTACAAAACTAGAATTTCAGTCAGAAGTGACGACGAGCTGGAATAATCTGAGTCCAGAAAAGAATTATAGGAAACTACCGAAGATAACTAAATCGCCTGAGCTAGGACAACCGCTTAAGGTTAAAAGCTTGACAGAAAAAGAGTTAGAGCATTTGTATCCAAGTCGTATTCAAGAAGAGACTATTCAAGGAAAGATGGCTTCATTTTTCACGGATGACTACAGCCATGTCACTTTGAAAGAAAAGGAAATTGAACTAGAGCGCCAGCATGGACATATTATATATACAAAAAATGAAGTAACAGTGGATGAGCCTATCGTTGCGACAACATCTTGGATGGCTGGTGTTTTTAACTCGCAGCTTGTACTCGGTAATACATCAATGAATAAGTTTCTAACTAATACTCGTAATCACCTGAACATCCTCAAAGCTCAGGGGCAGAGGATATATGTTAAAACAGATGAGGAATACCATTTGCTTACTATGCCTTCTCTGTATGAAATGGGATTTAACTATGTGAAGTGGATATATAAAACTGCTGAAGACACTTTTACGATCACTAATTATTCACATGCTGATACAGATACTGTGAGACTGACGGTTGAAACTAAGAGCGGAAAGGCTTATGCATATAAAGTGACTAATCAAGTTGTTTTAAATGAAAGTGAGTACACGGTTCCTTTTTATTATGAAATAAATGATAGTCTGGTTACTTTTAAACCCGATTCAAAAAGTATTGTGAAAGAGAAGTATCCTGAACTAACCTATTATATGAAAGTTGAAGGATCTACCGTTAAATGTTCTGATGGGTCAAGTTTGACAACGGAAGATCATGGTTCTACTTCTTCAATAATCGTTATGGATATTGCAGAAACAGAAATATTTTCCATAATAATGCAGGGAACAGTCACGGGAAAAGATTTTCAAAACGTTAAAACTACCTTTGGAAAAGAAAAGGACCGATTCAAAGAATTTTATGGATCTTTAATGAATAATCTACAATTAGAACATAGTGATATTAATGTATCATCAGAAGTAGAAAAAATGAACATTACAATGTGGTGGTATACTCACGACATGTTTGTCCACTATCTTTCACCTCACGGGCTGGAACAGTACGGTGGAGCAGCATGGGGAACACGTGACGTTGCTCAGGGGCCTGCAGAGTACTTCCTTGCAATGAGAAAATATGACGTGGTGAAGGACATTATCTTCAAACTGTTCAGTCATCAGTTCGTAGATAATGGTAACTGGCCTCAATGGTTTATGTTTGATAAATACACGAATATTCACTCTGATGAAAGTCACGGCGATATTATTGTCTGGCCAATGAAGCTTTTAGGAGATTATTTGATCGCCACTGAAGACTACGAAATCTTGACAAAAGAGCTGCCGTACCTGTCGAAAGAGAAACAGGCGTTAACAGAAGAAAAGGAGACGCTTCTAGAGCATCTCAAAAAAGAATTAAACTATGTTACTTCTAATTTCTTAGAAGGGACAAAACTTTCTTCATACGGAGATGGAGACTGGGACGATACATTACAGCCGTACAATGAAAAATTGAAGAAACATATGGCTAGTAGCTGGACTGTTGCATTGACTTATCAGACCTTGAATACTCTGGCCCAGGGCTTGAGGAATGAGAGTAAGGAGCTTTACAATGAGCTGAGTGAATTAGCGAACGAAATCAGAAAAGATTACGAAGATGTGATCATGGCCGATGAAGTAATCCCAGGCTTTATCTATATGGATGAGAATGAGACAGATTTTATGATACATCCTTCAGATACTAAGACAGGAATCACCTACCGATTGTTACCAATGATCAGAAGTATGATCAGTGGACTGTTTGATGATAAACAGGTTGCAACGCATTTAAATATTATTGAACACGAGTTAACATTCAGCGATGGTATTCGTTTAATGAATAGACCTGCTGAATATAAGGGTGGTGTCAGCTCAAACTTCAAGCGTGCGGAACAAGCAGCAAACTTTGGGAGAGAAATCGGTCTATTATACATTCATGCTCATATCCGTTTTGTGGAAGCTATGGCAAAGATAGGTAAGAGCGAGGAAACATGGGACAATCTTTTGAGAATCAACCCTGTCAATATCAAAGACCATGTACCCAACGCAGTTATCAGGCAGAATAACGCTTATTTTAGCAGTTCAGATGCGGCTTTCGATGACCGTTATGAGGCTCAGGAAAACTTTGAAAAGTTAAGACATGGTAAAGTGGATGTCAAAGGCGGCTGGCGTGTATATTCTAGCGGGCCAGGTATCTATCTGAATCAATTACTTTCCAATGTTTTGGGCATTAGAGAAGATGCTGGCAATTTGGTGATTGACCCTGTTATTCCAGAGCGATTAAGCGGATTAAGAATTAACACTGAAATTTTAGGAAAACCCGTTGAATTTAACCTTTCATCTGATTCCCAAGAAAAAGGTATAAAGGTAAATGAACAAGTTGTATCAGTAAAATCGATAGATAATCCATACCGAAAGAGCGGTTGGAAAATCAGCAAAAAAGATCTGCAGGCTATGCTTAAAGACAGAGATAATAACATATTTATAAATTATTGAAAGAAATAGTAAAAAAAGATTGAAAACGTTTTACACATGATATATAATCAACTTGTCGAAACGTTTCACCAAATAAGGAGGAAATAAAATGAATAGCAAATTTTCAAAATTATTAAAGGGTAGTGCAATGCTGGCAACTTTAAGTTTGCTTGGAGCTTGCGGAAGTGATGATGCAGATACGGGAGAAAATTCAGAAGGCACTGAAGGTTCAGTCGATGAACTGTCAGTTTGGATAATGGGTGACGGAAACGAACAGGCTCAAGGGATTTTTGACGCCTACACGGAAGAAACTGGTATTGATATCAATTTGCAAAGTATTCCTTGGTCATCAGCTCATGACAGATTGTTGACAGCTGTAGCATCTGGAGAAGGTCCAGATGTCGTTCAAATGGGTTCCTCTTATATGGCTGAATTTACTGATGCAGGTGCTCTTGCAGACTTAACAGAATACGTTGAATCAAATGATGCCTTAAGTGCAGATAAATTCTACGAAGGAAATATAAACACGACTGAGATAGACGGATCTTATTACGGTATACCTTGGTATACAGAAACACGTGCTTTATACTATCGTACCGATTTGTTAGAAGAAGTAGGTTATCCAGAAGGACCAAGTACATGGGAAGAATTATACGATGCATCTATGCAGTTGAGTGAAAGAGGAGAAGATATGTATGGATTTGATATCAACTTCCAAGAGCAGACTTTCGGGTTTATGTTTGCTCGACAAAATGGTTCAGAACTCATTACTGAAGATGGTGAAGCGGTATTAAATGAACCAGAATTTGTAGAAGCAATTGAATATCTTAAGCAATTCACTGACAATGGAGCTTCACCGAGCCAGGATCTAGGATTAGAGCTGTCGCAAACATTTGGTGGAGACGGTGTTGTACCAATGTTTATAAGTGGCCCATGGTCTATGACTAACATAAACAATGAAACAACTGATATTGAAGGAAAGTGGTCTGTAAGAACATTACCTGAAGGACCTGAAAACAATATGTCCAATACAGGCGGAGCTAACTTATCTGTTTGGAGCAGTTCGGAAAATGTAGAAGAAGCTGTCGATTTGATCGAACACATGACAAGTACAGAAAGCTTACTGACATATTACGAAAACACAAGCTCATTACCAGCTCGTATGGAAACTTGGGAAGAAGAACCCTTCCAGGACGAATTAATACAAGTATTCGGAGAGCAGCTTGAAAGTTCAGAGCATATGCCGGTGATCGAAGAATGGGCTTCCATTTCTCAATCATATTTATCAACATTTGAATCAATCATGATTGGTGGAGCTGACACTCAAGAAGCACTTGATAACTTTAATGCAGAAGTACAGAGCATGCTAGATTAATAGAAGTTAGACTCAGAGAATAGAATACGTTCAATTCTCTGAGTCTCTTTTCTTAGAAAGGAAAATAAATTATGAAAAGTAAAAAAGCACCTTATTTTTTTATTGCCCCTGCGCTGTTCTTGTTGTTAGTGTTTTCGATAATACCGATTTTCTTAGCCTTATTTATCAGTTTTACTGACATGAGTCTAGCAGGCTTAGCAGATTATTCTAGAGTGAGTTTTATTGGTATGGAAAATTATTCAACTATCATTAACGATCAAGTATTTATTAAGTCGATTCAAAATACACTTTTTTACGTGGTTTTCGGAGTCCCCTTAGTCATACTTTTTTCTATGACCATTGCGATCCTGATAAAGCTTGGGGATAACAAGTTCTTCTCTATGATGAGAGTAGTCTTTTATTCTCCTTCGATCACGAATATCGTAGCGGTAGCTTTAGTTTGGACGTTCTTATTCAATCCTAGTCAGCATATTGGTTTACTTAATCAGTTTCTAGCTTGGTTTGGAGTTGGCCCAGTAGGTTGGCTTACAGATACAGATATCTCTAAAATTTCACTAGGGATACTAGCTGTTTGGAGAGCAATAGGTATAAATATGCTTATCTTCTCAGCTGCATTGCAGAGCATACCTGATTCGATGTATGAGGCTGCCGAACTGGATGGTGCTAATCGATGGCAGCAAATATGGAGAATAACGATACCACAATTAAAATTTTCGACATTCTTTGTTGTCGTCACCACGATTATAGGCTGGCTTCAGTTCTTTGAAGAACCGTTCGTTATGACTGATGGAGGTCCGCTGAACAGTACGATCAGTGTTGCGCTATTTATTTATAGAAATGGATTCCAGCTAAACAACTTTGGTTACGCAGCAGCAGGATCATTATTGCTGTTTATTGCCATAATAATTGCTACATTAGTACAATTTCGCATCCAGAAAATAGATAATAAATAGTAATCGAAAGAGGTAATTTAAATGATTAATGTTGATAAAAAGACAAAACTGGTAATTGGCATAGTATTGGCAGTTTGGGGAGCTATGACTATTGTTCCATTTTTCTGGATGATTCTGGCAGCTTTTAAAACAAATGCAGAAATTGTTGCTGTTGATCAGAACCTATTACCGGAACAATGGACATTCGAAAATTTTAGTATCTTATTTGAACGTTTGAACTTTGATGTTTACTTTATTAATACGGTCATTATCACCGTGTTAAGTTTCATTGGTTTGTTTTTAAACGCGATGGCAGGCTTTGCATTCGCCCATTATGATTTCAAAGGTAAAGAGTTCTTGTTTCTAATGGTACTTGCTACGATGATGATACCAGGGCAAGTAACGATGATACCGGTATATCTTATTCTGAATCAAATCGGCTTAACTAATACTTACTTGGGTATTGTTTTACCAAGCCTGACTAGTGCATTTGGTATTTTCCTGTTCAGACAATTCTTCTCAAGTATTTCAGAAGAGTTTTTTGAAGCTGCCCGGTTAGATGGAGCCAGTGAATTTTATGTTTTCTTTAGAGTTGCACTGCCGTTGTCCACTCCTATCTTGGCTGTACAAGGCATCCTTACGTTTATTGGGGGATGGAACTCATTCCTATGGCCATTGATCATAGCTAACGATCAAAGGTACTATACTTTATCTGTGGGACTTCAGTTACTTCAAGGACAACACGCTTCTAATCATGCGTTGCAGATGGCAGGAGCGGCCTTTATGGTAATTCCGATCTTAATTATATTTATCGCTCTACAGAAATACATTTTAACTGGCTTTGACATTTCTGGTGGAAAATAAATCTGCTAAAAGTTTAGAGAATAAATGAAATTAGAAAAACTCAGTAGAGCTGTCTTTACTGAGTTTTTTTAATAAAATGGAGGAAATCAAAAACTATGAAAATATTAATAATAGATGTGGATTCTCTCAGGCCTGACCATTTAGGATGTTACGGATACCATAGAAATACATCACCAAATATTGATGAGATCGCTGAAAAAGGTGTACGATTTACCAATTATTATACATCTGATGCACCCTGTATGCCTTCTAGAACGGCGCTCACTACGGGTAAAATGGGTATCCGTACAGGCCTTGTGAATCACGGGGGAAAAGCATCGAAAATGCGTGTGTCTGAGCAAAATCTGGATTTCAAGGATAACCTTGATTTGTATAGTTTTGCCGGTATCTTTAGACAAAAAGGAATGGATACAGCTCTGATCAGTACATTTGCAGAACGTCATTCAGCTTGGCATTTCAACGCTGGATGGCAGGAAGTATTGAACATTGGCAAGCTGGGTGAAGAAATTGCTTCAGATGTTACACCCATGGCACTTGAATGGTTAAAGAAAAAAGAAGGACAAGATGACTGGGTTTTGTATCTGAATTATTGGGATCCGCACACACCATATCGTACACCAGTTGATTATGGGGAACCATTTGGAAACGATCCTTTACCTGAGTGGCTGACGGAAGAAAAACTGCGCTCAGACAGGGAACTGGTCGGTCCACATTCAGCAAGAGAAGTGGATATGTTCTGGAACACTCCGATCGCAGGTTACCCGAGACATATATCAGAAATAAAAGACATGGAGGATATGCGTAAGCTTATTGACGGTTATGATACAGGTGTGCGTTACATGGATGATCATCTAGGGAAAGTCTTTCTAGAACTAAAAAGACAGAAGATATATGATGATGTACTGATCATAATCACTGGTGACCATGGAGAGAATTTAGGAGAGCTAGGAATTTATGCTGAGCACGGAACTGCAGATCAATACACCTGTAATATCCCAATGATCATAAAATATCCTGACTTAGTCGAAGGACATGTAGACAATGAACTTCACTACAGTTTGGATCTGCTACCCACATTGACTGACTTACTTGATGCTGAACCAAGTGATGACTGGGATGGGCAGTCTTTTGTATCCACGTTAACTGAGGGAATACCAAATGGACGAAACTCTCTTGTATTGAGTCAAAATGCACATGTATGTCAACGAAGCGTAAGGTTTGAAGATTGGCTATATATACGCACGTATCACGATGGTTATCATTTATTTGATAAACATCAGCTTTATAATCTCAAGGATGATCCTCATGAAACCAGGAATCTTGCTTCAGAGTATCCCGATATCGTTAAGGATGCGGTTGTTATTCTCATGGACTGGCATGATGATATGATGAGTAGAATGAATAAACCACATGATCCTATGTGGACCGTCCTTGAAGAAGGTGGACCCTACCATGCTAATGGTCATTTGGAAATGTATATAAATGAACGACTTATACCTACCGGAAGAATCGAAGCAGCAGAAAAATTAAAAGAGAGACACCTGAAAGAATTTTAATAAAGATCACAACTAAATGATAAATTTATAGTATAGTTAAAAGACAAGTATAAATTGGAAAAGGTGATTGTAATGGTAGGTATACGAGATATAGCAAATAAAGCTGAAGTGTCCATTTCCACTGTTTCTTACGCATTGAACGGTAGTCCCAGAGTAAGCGAAGCTACGAGAAAAAGGATCCTCGATATTGCTAATGAAATGAATTATATTCCTAATATGGCAGGACAGAATTTGAGAAGACAAAATACAAATATTATTGCAGTTTATTTATCTTCTTATCAGGGAACTTTTTATTCGGAGCTTTTAGAGAGTATGAATAAGCAAGCTAATGAACTTGGTCTGGAATTGATCGTTTGTTCAGGTCAACGTTCGCACTTGTTTCTACCTCAAAAGATGATCGATGGGATACTCGTTCTAGACATGACGTATTCTAACGAGGAACTGATCAAATATGCGAATATGGGTTATCCGATCGTGCTGTTGGACAGAGAGCTGAATCACGATAAGATCCGTTCCGTGCTTCTTAATAATAAATCAGGGACCAGAGAAGCGATGTATTCATTGATAGATAAAAAAGTGACCAAAATATTTGTCATATCTGGACCGGCTAACAACCACGATAGTGCCGAACGGACCAAAGCAGCTATTGACGTAGCAAATAAGTATAGTATTGATTATGAAATTATTGAAGGAAATTTTAATGAAAAATCTGGATATGAAGCAGCTGAAAGAATGACTATTGGAAAAAGTGAATGTGTGGGTATTTTTGCCTTAAATGACGAGATGGCATTAGGAGCATTTAATTACATTAAAGAAGATTCAAATATTTCAATAAATGATGTTTACATCCACGGTTTTGACAAAATTCAGGTTACTCAATATCTGAACCCGAGGATTCAAAGTGTATCTTACTCCAAAGAAGACTGGGGCCAGATTGCTGTTGAGACCCTTGATAAATTGATAAAAGGAACACCGGTAGAGAATCATATTATACCTACGTACTTTGAGAATTAGATATAGAGGAGATAAAGTATGACTTGGTGGAAAAACGCAGTAATGTATCAGATTTATCCTAGAAGTTTTCAGGATTCAAACGGAGATGGCATCGGAGATATACCCGGCATCATCAGTCGGCTTGATTACCTTCAAAAGCTTGGTGTGACGGGTATATGGTTAAGCCCAGTATACGATTCACCAAATGATGATAACGGTTATGATATAAGTAATTACAGAAAAATTCATCCTGACTTTGGAACCATGGCGGATATGGATAGACTTATAGAAGAAGCCAATAAAAGAAATATTAAACTGGTGATGGATTTGGTCGTTAACCATACATCTGATGAACATCGATGGTTTGAAGAGGCTTTAAAAGATGAAGAGAATAAATATAGAGATTACTATATTTGGAGAGATCCAGTAAATGGAAAGGAACCAAACGAGCTGGTGTCGATGTTCGGTGGATCCGCATGGGAATTCGATGAAGCATCAGGTCAATACTACCTGCATTTATACAGTAAGAAGCAGCCAGACTTGAACTGGGCGAACAGAGAAGTAAGGTTTGCAGTTTACGACATGATGAATTTCTGGCTGGACAAAGGTATTGGCGGTTTTCGCATGGATGTGATCGATCTTATTGGTAAAGATCCGGATAAAATGATTACAGGGAATGGGCCTAAACTCCATGAGTATTTAAAGGAGATGCATCAAGAAACACTTAAAGGAAGAGATGTCATGACTGTCGGAGAAACCTGGGGAGTTACGCCAGAAACTGCTCCTTTATTCGCTTCACCGGACAGAAAAGAACTTTCTATGGTCTTCCAGTTTGAACATTTAACCTTGGATGAGGAACCGGGGACCTCTAAATGGGACTTGCTGGATCTCGATTTCCTAAAATTAAAACAAGTGTTTAAGAAATGGCAGACAGAACTGCCTGATAAAACGTGGAACAGTTTATTCTGGAATAACCATGATACACCACGAATCGTATCGCGTTGGGGGAGTGATGGTAAATATAGAGAGAGCAGTGCAAAGATGTTTGCTATTTTACTTCACATGATGAAAGGGACGCCGTATATTTATCAAGGTGAAGAAATCGGGATGGTCAATCGTCCGATTAAAGATATTTCTCAAGCCGAAGATATTGAATCTATAAACCTTTATCATGAAAGAATAAAAAAAGGCTATACACACGAAGATGTGATCCACTCGATCAATGCTAAAGGAAGAGATAATGCCCGGACTCCGGTTCAATGGGATACAACGGACAACGCTGGATTTACAACAGGCAAACCATGGCTTGAAGTTAACACAAATTATAGTATTATAAACGTTGAGGATAATTTAAGACAGCCTGATTCGGTTTTTTACACATATAAGAAATTGATTCGGTTGAGGAAAGAAAATAAAGTAGTAATTTATGGAGAATTCACAATGCTTTTAGAAAATCATCCACAGTTGTTTGCTTATGAGCGGTCCTATAAAGGAGAAGTATGGATAGTCGTGGCTAACTTCAGTGATCAACCATGCCAAGCTTCCTTATATAAAGAAAGAACAGAATTCGAACTCATACTTTCTTCAACAGATAAAGAAACGTATGACCTAAATGATTTACTTTTAGCCCCATACGAAGCGTTTATTGTTAAAAAAAAAGAGTAGAAGTCAGAATGCTTTAGCATTTTTTGAGCTAGATGATTAAAAATCTATTAAACTATTTAGATAATTACGTTTATATAAAAAAGCCGGTTCCCCGATTTAATGGGACCGGCTTTTAACTTACCTTAGATCAACTCATTGACTTCCTTGATCTCGTCCTCTGTTAATGTAAAGTCGAAAAGGTCGGCATTGTCTCTGATATGTTCTTTGTTTCCTGAACGGGGGATAGGGATCGTACCGACTTCGATGGTCCAGCGCAAAGCGATCTGTTCGGGTGTTTTGTGATACTTTTTCGCCAGTTTCCTGATCACGTCACTGTCAAGCTTTCCTCTTTTGATCGGGGAATAAGCCATGATGAAGATGTTTCGGCTTTCACAGTACTCTTTCGTTTCCCAGTCGATAGTTCCCGGCGCGAACTTGACCTGATTGATGACGGGCTTGACCGCTGCATTTTCCAGTAATGGCCCAAGATTATCCGGTGTAAAATTGGATACGCCGATCGATTTGACTTTTCCGGATTCAAGGACCGCTTCCAATCCTTTCCAGGTATCTATATTGACAGCGTCGTCATCGTCCGGGGCATGTATGATAAGTAAATCAAGATAATCGAGATTCAATCTCTCAAGACTTTCTTCTAAGGATGTTCTAACACCCTCCACACTCATATCTTCACGTTCTACTTTAGTCAGCACGAACAGATCTTCACGCTTGATTGACTCGTTAAGCGCGGTATGGATGCCTTTGCCCACGTCCGTTTCATTGCCGTAATTGGGAGACGTATCAACAAAACGATAACCCTGTTCCAGTGCATAAGCGACGGATTCTTCAGCTTCCCGCCCTTTCAGCCCGGCTGTCCCGAACCCCATCAAAGGTATCCTATAGCCATCATTCAGTTTTAAAGAATCGGTAAATGACTTGCCCATATTCAGTAAACCTCCTTGGTTAGATAGTTTAAGTTTAATGAAAACGATATCAATTTTCAAAGTTTAAGCCCTGAATACGTGTAAGCATCAGCATTTACAAAGGCGTATGAAGTGACCGGAAAGAGGAACAGGTCTTTTTTTAAAAGAATAAAGGACTAGGAGATGTCTGAAAATTAACTGAGCATACTGATTCCAGACAAAATGATAAGTACTTGATTATAGAAAGGCGGCTTCGTAAATTAATAGCATGCAGAAAAGACTTTGGATATATGTTTTCCCGATCGATTTGACTTTCGGACAAAATAGGCGCAGACTCACGGTGATGTGACCAGTGACCTGGCAGGCGATGGATGGTAAGAAAATTGAAGTAAAGGAAGCTATATACTATTGAACCAGCTAACATAACCGGAACCATTCCTTTAAGGAGGCGATCGATCATATGCATCTAACACCTATTGCATATCTTGAAAATAAATATATTAGAAATATGAAACGGCTCAACAAACAGGCTTTTCTTAAAAGTGAACGCATTCCTTTCGACAAGCTCATGGATCTATCCAACTCGAATAATTTTGACTTTCTGGCGATCAAAAATGGCGAAACGTTTATAGGGCATTATCTCATAGCTAAAAACCCGGACACTGTTTACATCTTTTTCTTTGCGGTCACTAAGAAGCAGCGTTCAAAAGGATACGGCAGACAAATTATCGATGCAATAAAGGAATATTATCCGCACCAGCAGATCGTTCTAGATATGGTGGAAGTGGATGAAGCTGAACCGCATGCCGGTCAACTGAAAACGAAAAGAGGATTTTACAAACAGAACGGATTTCATGAAACAGGATATGACCTTTCATATGCTGGGATGAAGTTTGAACTGCTATGCAGTAAAAAAGCTTTTGATAAAGACAGTTTTTTGGCTTTGCTAACTGAGATAAAGCCGATAATCAATACGATCAAACCGGAAACGTTCGAACCCGAACTTTCAGTAAAACTATCCGAAAAATAAACAAAAAAGCTGCCCGCCAAGGCAGCTTTTTCTGATCAGTCAGTTTCATGCTTCTCGATGGTGATGGCGAGCGTTCCCCATTCCTGTTCTTTTTCAGGAGAGTAGATCGTGTACGTTTTTTCCAGCATCTCTTCAAGAGATGAGTCCGTGGATCCCATCGCTTCTTTTGGAATGGCTTGATACATTTCTTTAAAGGTAGGGAAGCGTGTCAGGTCTTTGATGCGTACGGTCACGTCTTCAAGGGGATTGGTCAACTTGTTGAAAGTGATCAGATCACCGATTTTGAGATTGCGACGTTTTCGGTCATACAAACGAACCTCGACGATTTTTTCACCGGAAGCAACTAATTCAAAAGGCCGGTCATAAAGCCCCATAAAGTAATGCATGCAGATTATTCCTTTCATAAAAAATTCCCCTAAAGAAGTCAGGGGAATTTTTCAGCGTTAAGTTTTTAATGTCTTGTACGAATCTAGTGTGAAGAGATTCGCGCCAGTACCCGTGTCTAGTCATTTAAGTTTGACACCGGCGATAGGACACCACGGTCGCTTTGCTCCCCTGGTACTGTTCTCCTACGCATGAAACATGCTAGGGGAACAGCAATTTTTCGTGAGTGTCAACCGAACTTAAATTACTTTTCTTTCCTTTTTACGCCCAGGCGCCTTTACGGAAGACTGGGACACGGGAGCCGTCTTCACGGATGCCGTCGATGTCCATCTGGTCGGAACCGATCATGAAGTCGACGTGAACGTCAGAACGGTTCAAGCCCGCTTCTTTCAATTCGTCTTCAGACATTTCTGTTCCGCCTTCCAGGTTGAATGCGTAAGCAGAACCCAGAGCCAGATGGTTTGAAGCATTCTCGTCAAATAAAGTATTGAAGAAAGTCAAACCAGACTGTGAGATAGGGGAGGCATCAGGGACTAAAGCCACTTCGCCTAAACGTGCAGCACCTTCGTCGGTTTTGATCAATTCCTTGATGACGTCTTCACCTTTTTCAGCTTTAACGTCAACGACTTTACCGTCTTTGAAGTGGAACTCCATGCCTTCGATGATATTGCCGGCATAACTTAAAGGCTTGGTCGATACAACGACACCGTCGACACGGTTGGCGTCTGGTGCACTGAAGACTTCTTCAGTCGGCATGTTGGCCATGAAGCGTTCGCCGCGCGCGTTCAAGCTTCCGGCACCTTCCCATCGGTGCCCTTTAGGCAAGCCGACGGTCAGGTCTGTTCCTGGAGCAGCGTAGTGCAATGCAACGAACTGTTCTTTGTTCAATTCGTCAGCTTTAGATTCAAGAGTTTTGTCCTTGTTTTCCCAAGTGGAAACAGGATCTTCGTCATACAAGTGGATCGCCTTGAAGATAGCATCCCATAAGGCATCGACACGTTCTTCAGCTGTATCGAGTTCTGGGAAGACTTTCTCTGCCCATTTTTCTCCTGAGGCAGCAGCAACGACCCAGCTGACTTTATTTGACTGAGTGGCTTTACGCATAGCAGAAAAGGCCTTGCCTCTTGCTTTTTGAGCAGCAGCGATCTTCTTGTTGTCCAGTCCTTTTAATGAATCCGGGTCAGATGAACGCACGCTGATACGGCTGGCACCTTTTTCAATGTGATCTAAAGATTCGTCGACTTTGTACTGTTCAACCGTAGCCACGACGTCTTCAGGGGCAAGTTTGAAAGTAGAACGAGTGACTTGATCGTCTGTCCACTTCACGATCACTTCTTTGGCGCCTCTTTCATAAGCCGCTTCAGTGATCAAACGAGCCAGGGGAGCCTGATCCACATCGACGCTCAATACAACTGTGTGTCCATCAGTAACATTGACACCTGTTGAGACAAGCAGGTCAGCATATTTTTTCAAGTTTTCTTCGAAATTAGGTAATACCATTAGTTTTCCTCCTACGATTTATCATTACTTTATAATATTAGCACAGATGACAGCATGTCACAATCAGGAAAATTCATCAAATTTTAATACTCACTATTTTTTAAACTGACAGGATGAACGGGATTGTTTGTTTTTTACAAAGATAGTCAGTTTTCACAATCTATGTAAGCGTTAGTATATGAACATCTTTTTGAACCCTTTCTTGAATTTGTTCAACATGTTATACTATTAGCCATAGCGCTAGTATTAGTTTATTATGATACTAGTATATAAGTAAGGAAGTGAAGGATGTGCCCCGCAAAAGGAAAATTATGAAAGAACATATTCTGGAAGCTGCTTTAGAACTAATGAAAGATGAAGGGTTTGAGAATTTTACCGCAAGACGCATTGCCGAATACTTGAATGCTTCAACTCAGCCTATCTATAAAGAGTTTCAGAATATGGATGATCTGAGAGAAAATTTGCTTGAATATGTAAAAGAGATCATTCACGAGAACATATTTAAAGTGACGACCGATAATGGAAATTTGATCGATGTCTGTGCCAACTATATACGTTTTGCCAAAGAAGAGGGGACGTTGTTCTGCGCTTTATTTATGGGTAGAGACCGCCCGGCCCGTACATTACACGAGTGTGCTTTGAATTCATTGAATGATCTGATGAAACAGATGAATGAGCTTGATGATTATGAGGAAAGAAAAGCTTTTCTGGATATTGTCTGGCCGTCGATCCACGGCACAGCTGTGCTGACCGCACAGGGTCAGTTCGATTTTGACGATAAAACGATCGATGAAAAAGCTCATCATATCGTGACGCATTCGCTGGCTGTCTGGAAAGAATCAAAAGTAGCCTAGAGAACCACAATTAGAAAAGACTTGACTAAGAGGTGTGAAACCTTTTAGTCAAGTCTTTTTGCATTCTTTAAAAGGTGATGGTGTCGGGATCCGTGGCTGAACCGGCTCGACCGGTCATGCCGTCGATGATCTTCATGTCTGCGTCGCTGATTTCAAAATCAAAAATATCTGCGTTCTCCCAGACGCGTTCTTTCGTGACGGTCTTAGGCAGCGGCAGGAAATCGTGCTGCAGGCTCCAGCGCAGGACCAGCTGGGCGATGGACTTATCATACTTTTCAGCCAGATCTTTCAGCACATCGATGTCGAAAATCTTCCCTGTGCCCAGCGGGCTGTATGCCTCATTGATGATATTGTGCTCAGTATTGTATTTGACCACTTCCGGTTGCATTTCACTTGGATTGAGCAGGATCTGGTTCACTGCCGGCTTGATGTTCGCCGTTTCAAGTAAGGCATCCAGATGATGGGGCTGGAAGTTGGATACACCAAGCGTTTTGACTTTACCTTTGGCCACGAATTCCTCCATGGCTTTCCAGCTTTCTGCGTTCGCTTCTTTCCAGTTATCACGGAAGTATTTAGGATTCGGCCAGTGGATCAGGACAAGATCGATGTAATCCGTATCCAGTTTATTCAGCGAGTCGTTCAAGGCTTCCACGGTATTGTCGTAGCCGTGTTTCTTATTATGCAGTTTGGTCGTCAGGAAAATCTCTTCCCGCTTCACACCGCTTTCCTTGATGGCTTCGCCAACTTCTTCTTCGTTATTGTAGCCCTGGGCTGTATCGATATGACGATAACCGGCTTCCAAAGCCCAAAGGACAGACTGTTTGGCTTCATTGTCTTTGGCCTGCCAGGTCCCGAAACCGACTTTTGGAATGGTCAATCCGTTGTTCATCTGATACCCATCTGTTAATGACATGTGTGCATTCCCACTTTCAACAGTATTTTTTTCTTCTATCAAAAGTATAGCGATAGAAGAAAGCGAATGCCAATATAAGTACTCAAAAAAAGCAGTGAAAGAGGGAGTCGTCACTCAACAATACACAATTGCCGGTGACAAGCATCCTTCATTCACTGCTCGTTTTTCATTTTATTAACCCGGACTCTACTGATTCTCGTAAGCACTGATCAGTTTAGATGCAAGGGCCTTGAGGTTTTCAATGTCTTCATCTTCGGGATTCAAGTTTACTTTTACGTTTTCGGCTCCTTTAGTGGCACCCGTCTTTTCAAACTGCTCGTCAAAGTCATCGACCGATTTACAGTACTTTTCATAAAATGTATCGCCAGAACCAAAGTTACCGTAAATCTTTCCTGTCAAATCGACATCCTCGAGTTCTTCATAGAAGTCAACGATTTCATCCGGCAAATCTGCATCCGTTCCATAGGTGTAAGTACCAACGACTGTGATGTCGACATTTTTAAAGTCTTCCGGATCAGCAAAAACACTTTCGACGAGTTCAACTTCGGCTCCCAGTTCCTGGAAAGCTTCTACTAATATCTCCGCGCATTCTTCAGTATTCCCTGTCAGACTTGCATAAACGATCATTACACTAGGCATAGCTTGATATCCTTCTTTCTCTATATAATATGATTGCTCATTTCAAAGTAAAGCTTGTCTAAAAAAGAATACCATTTAAATGTATAAGATTCAACGGAGGACACAGATACAAATCATAGAAATTAAAAGAATAATAGTGTAATCAGCTTATAAAAACAGGTATACTAGTAAATATAGAAGGTTTTTCTTAATGTAACGACAGACGTTCATTGTAGAACAAACAAAGTTTAGGAGAATGTTTTATGTTAGCAAAAATCCGCCGCATCCCGGCCGGAACGTTTTTAGTGCCGCTCATTTTGAGTATGATCACCTACACGATCTGGCCAGATCTGTTTATGATCGGGGGATTGACACAAGCGCTGTTTTCTGGCCAGAGTGTCGGATTCATTGCAGCCATCCTGACCTTTTTCTCAGGCACATTGATCGATGTCAAGCAGCTGGGTAATCTGATCAAACGTCAAGGGCTCCTGTTTCTCTATAAAGCGTTCTTCAGCATGCTTCTGGCCTGGGGATATATCCTCTTGTTTGGGCAGGAAGGGATCCTGGGCATCAGCGGACTGGCGTTTGCCTCCACGATCACCAGTGTGAATACAGCGATCTATCTGCTCACTGCAAAAAGTTACGGCACCAAACTGGACACAGGGGCATATGGCTTGTTCGGGATATTGAGTCTGCCGGTGCTGCCGATCATTTTATACAGTCTGCTGTACTCGGGTGGAGGTTCGGCTATCGATCTGACTCCGGTGTTTTCTATCCTGATCCCTTTGATTTTAGGCGTGATCCTGGGGAACCTGGACGAGGATTTCACAGAATTGTTTGCTCCCGGAATCAGTGCCATCCTGCCGTTTCTCGGCTGGAATGTCGGTCAGGGCGTCAATCTGATCGAGGCGATCCGTTCAGGGTTGCCCGGACTGCTGCTGACGGCCTTTTTCATTCTGACCATGTCGACACTGATCATTCTGGATAAAAACATACTGAAAAATGACGGATTATATGGGATGGCACTGATGACCGTTGCAGGTCTATCGACATCATCACCCGCCATCGTGGCTGCAACGTTCCCGCAAGTTGAGCAATACGTGTCAGGGGCAACGACCCAGGTTCTTCTGGTCTCAGTCCTGACGAGTGTCGGTATGCCGATCATCATCGCCAGAGTCGCACGCAGGATGAACAAGAAGACCAATCGCTTGTAAGTGATAAAAGTAAAACGACCCGCTTTGACCCTGCGAAAAATTGCTGTGAAACTTACATGTCTCATGTTTAGTTTCACAGTACCAGGGGAGCATAGCGACCGTGGTTACCTTTTAATCTGTAGCAATGTTCCTTGGCAGTCACATTGTATTGAGGCTCTAGGAAATAATTAAGAGCCTCAACAAATGAGCAGCTTGCGCGCAATTGCCATGATTGTTGTGGCTTCAGCCACTTACAAGCATAGTATGCGAGAGGCTGTTACGTAGCTGGGTACAGTCATCTTTTTTCGCACGTGGTCAGGGTCGTTTTGCTGGATAAATAGTTTTAATTATATTTTTCAAAATATAAAAAATCAGATTTAGGAGTGAGTCAATGTTTCATAAAGAACACGATGCCTTCCCGAAAGACTTTTTATGGGGATCTGCATCAGCTGCCTATCAAGTCGAAGGCGCAATGAGTGAAGACGGCAAAGGAGAATCTGTCTGGGACCGATTCGTCAAGATCCCGGGAAAGACCTTTAAAGGAACGACAGGTGAAGTGGCTGTCGATCATTATCACCGCTACAAAGAAGACGTCAGACTGATGGCGGAGCAGGGACTGAAAGCTTACCGCTTTTCGATCGCATGGTCACGCATCATCCCGGACGGTGACGGAGAAGTCAATGAAAAAGGGCTTGAATTTTACGACAACCTGATCGACGAGCTGCTGAAATATGATATCGAACCCGTTGTGACTTTGTACCACTGGGATATCCCGCAGGCTCTGCAGGATAAATACCAGGGCTGGGAAAGCCGTCAGGTCATTGAAGACTTTACGCGCTATGCCGAAATTTTGTTCAAGCGCTACAACGACAAAGTAAACTACTGGGTCAGCTTGAATGAACAGAACATCTTCATCATGCTGGGCTACCGTATGGCGGCCCATCCACCGAATGTCACCGATGAAAAACGTATGTATGCGGCCAATCATATCGCCCATCTCGCTAACGCATCAGTCATCAAGCGTTTCAGAGAACTGGGTATGAAAGGGAAGATCGGTCCGAGTTTCGCCTACGGTCCGACGTATGCTTTAGACAGTCATCCGTTGAACCAGCTGGCTGCTGAAAATAATGAAGAGTTCAATGCTCACTTGTGGATGGACATCTATGTGCGCGGTGAGTATCCGTCTGTGGTCTGGAAGTATCTCGAGCGCCATGATCTGGCTCCAGAGATAAAACCAGGGGACACAGAACTTCTAAAAGCCGGCAAACCGGACTTCATGGGACTCAACTATTATCAGACCGCCACTGTGGAAGCGAATCCTTTAGACGGTGTGGGTGCGGGTAAAATCAACACGACCGGTAAAAAAGGAACGAGTGAAGCGAGCGGTTTACCGGGACTTTATAAGTCTGCCAAAAATCCGTTCATCGAAAAAACGGACTGGGACTGGGACATCGATCCGACCGGCCTGCGTGTGGCCATGCGCCGCATCAACAGCCGCTACCAGCTGCCTATTTTGATCACAGAAAACGGCCTGGGTGCGTATGATGACCTGGAAGAAGACGGGTCGATCCACGATGATTACCGTATCGACTTTTTGAGAAATCATGTCAAGGCGATCCAGGAAGCCATAACGGACGGTGTCGAGGTCTTAGGTTACTGCACATGGAGCTATACCGATCTCTTGAGCTGGATGAATGGCTATCAGAAGCGCTACGGTTTCGTTTATGTGGACCGCGAAGAACTGGATGAGAAGGAACTTAAACGCTACAAGAAAGACAGTTACTTCTGGTACAAGAAAGTGATCGAAACGAACGGTCAGGAACTGGACTGAGTGTTTTAATATAGAAGAAATGGAAATGGTCTCGGGGCTCTCGAGACCATTTTTTCGCATATCGAGGGACTTTACAGTAAAATAGTAAGAGTAAAAGATGTTTACATAAAGGAGACTGGTGATATGACTAAAGCTGTAGTGATCGTGAATCCGTCGAGCGGGCGGGCCGAGGGTGAAGAATATGGTCCAAAAGCTCAGACTGAACTTGAAAAAATGTACGATGAAGTGGAACTGAGATGGACGGAAAAAGAAGGCGACGCCACCGACTTTGCCCGGGAAGCCGCGCGTGAACATGTGGATGCGATCTATGCTTTAGGGGGAGACGGCACCGTAAACGAATGTGTGAACGGGATCGCACCTGAAGACCATCGGCCGCCTTTCGGGTTTATCCCGCTGGGTACCGTCAATGACCTGGGACGCGTGTTAGGCATTCCGATGAATCCGGACAAAGCAGTGAAACAGTTGACGAACCGCCGGAAAAAAGCCATCGATATCGGCAAGATCAATCAGAAGTATTTTGTCGATATCGTTGCCATCGGGTCGATCCCGGAAGCCGTTCACTCCGTCCCCGTGGAGGAAAAAACCAAACTCGGTCCCTTTGCCTATATCATGGAAGGCCTCAAAGCCTTGTCTGAAAAGGAAGTCTACCCGTTTGCCTTCGATATCGAAGGGAAAGTATCTGAAGTGAATTCCTTTTTGGTGGTCATTGCTTTGACCAACTCAGTGGCCGGTATTCCGACCATGATCCCGGAGGCCAGCGAAGATGACGGCTATCTGCATCTGCTGGCAGTGAAAGCAGACAATTTTGCCCAGCAGGTGAATCTTGTGCCGAAGATATTTGCCGGAAAAATACCTGAAGATGATGAGATCTTCTACCGCAAGTTTACAGAAGCAGAAATCTCTCTTACGGATGAGAAAAAGTACGAATCCGTCATCACCAATGTCGACGGCGATGAAGGCGATCATCTGCCGATAAAACTGAAAGTATTCAAGCAGCATATGCAAGTCTTTGTACCTGACAATGCGGACGAATAGTTGTATACTCTAGGTGAGAACTAGGGAATAGCTTCAAACCCAGCCCTGGTTCCTGAAGCAGCTTTCTTACCAGACGGACCGTCCTCTTATTAAAATTCACTGTTCACAGAAAAATCAAACCTTTTTCCTCAATTGAATACACTTTACCCCTATGCTAGAATAGGAGAGGAAAATAGTTAAGATAAGAATTCAACGAACACGACAAATTTTGATAATGAGCGAAGAAAATCAATCAAGAGGACGGTCTTTTATGGCAAAAACGAAAGTCAGAGAAATACTGCAGTCAAATGATACACCGAAAGAAAAATTTGAATACCTGTGGGGATACTATCGCTGGCACGTGATCATTCTCGTGTCAGGGATATTTTTTGCGGGCTATTTATTCGTCGACTGGATGAACCGGCCGATCACCGCTTTCCACGTGACTGTGCTGGCACCTGAAGTGGATACCGAAGAAGAGAACCAGCTGACAGAGGACCTTAATCAGCTCATACAGCATGAAGGACGCAACGAAAAAGCATACGCCTCGTTTACGCCTCATGGTCAGCTTGCCGAGCGGTTCACCGCCCAGCTGACGGCTGCTGAATATGATGTCATCTTAATGGACGAACCGGCCTTCAGAGAGTATGCCGACTTTGGCACCATGCAGGAGTTCCGTCTGAGCGGCTTGGATGAAGAAGACTACTATCAGCCGGATGTCTATGACGATCCGATGGCAGTTGATTCAAGCCATTTTGATATATTCAACCAGTATGAAACCACATCTGACATGGTCGTCATGATCCCTGAAAACAGTCGGCGCCGCGACGCCATCACAACCTTTTTCGAAACCCAGGGTTATGACATCGAATTCATCGACAACGACTAAACATAAAGTAGAAAGCCTTCGACTCTGGTCGAAGGCTTCTTTTTTTGTCTTGAGGTGCAGGGAGGACGAAACTGGCCCGGCCAGTTTCACCATTATAAGATTTTAATGTGGAACATACGCGCTTGTTGGCGCGTATGGGCATATTAGAGAGCGGATTTGCGGTTTTTTCATACGGTTTGGCTTATTCAGATATGGAGGAGTAAAAATGTAGTCTAGAATTGGAGGGTTCGGTAAGTTAGATACGACCTAAGCAATCAACTTGTCGAAGTTCACGTTATTCGGTAAGTAGCTGGTGGAACTGATGATCTAATTACCGAAGTAGGTGTGCCTTCGACACTTTGGAATTAAATAATGCAACCTACTTACCGAATTGAAGCTTCTTCGGTAAGTAGATTGAGTTTACAAAATCCTAACTACCGAACCCTGCCTAACTTCGACATTTAGAAAGGAATCGAAACGACGTACTTACCGAAGTTATCCTAATTCAGTACTTAGGAAATGAGTAATTGATCCTACTTGTCGAACCTTGCCTCAACAAACAACTATAGTCAGTAAAGTGATCAGTATTTAAAATATCTAACCGATATTCTGAATAATTTTCATGATTATTTAATTTATTTGACAATATCTATAGTACGGGAGGGATGGAAAATGTTACTAAAACAAAGAGAGAAGTCGAAAATTCATTTAGGTCTGCTTGCACTAGATAAACGAATGGTGCTGGAGGATACCGATCGCAATTACTTGTTAAATCTTGAAAGAGGTTATAAGGGAGAAGAATTGTTTGACGACTATGTCAAACAATATCTGACTAAGGAAGTTATTGTATTAAATGATTTGCTGCTCACCAGCAGAGGAAGTTCGTTCCAGGTGGACAGTGTGATCATCACCTCGGATACACTCTATATGTATGAAATAAAGAACTATAAAGGAAATTACCAGATGAATGCAGGACAAATAGTGACGCTCACTGGTCAAGAGATCAATAACCCGGTGAATCAAATCAACCGGGCAAAAACATTAATGAAACAGATGGTGAAAGATTTTGGGTATGGAATAAAAGTGGATGCTTCAGTGATATTCGTGAATCCGACTTTTTATTTATATGACGCTAAAACGACCGTCTCTTTTATCTATCCTAACCAGATCGAGAAACACTTTAATGATATGAACAACCGCCTGACTCCATTAACAAAAGAGCAGCAATATTTGGCACAAAAGCTGATACAGGAAAATAGAGAGTCGGTACCCTATCAGAAAGAACTGCCGGATTTTGAATACAGTAAATTGAAGAAGACTATATACTGCAGTTTATGTGGAAAGGATCGTTTGAGGGTCACTCGAAAAAGAAGCTATTGTACAACTTGTCAACATCAGCAGGGACTGGAGAAGACGATACTAGAGCATATCGCAGAGTTCAAACTGTTGTTTCCTAATGAAAAAGTGACGGTACAGATCCTGTATGACTGGTGCGGTGGAAAAGCGAGTCCGCGTCGACTCAGAAAAGTCTGCGGCACACATTACAAGAAAATAGGAACAACAAGTAACAGTTACTACGATTAAACTAAAATCTGACAGCCTTCGACTTCACGGTCGAAGGCTTTTTTATGAAATTTTAAAGGATGAAACTGACTCATGTCAGTTTCAAAAGCATTAGAACTTAAAAAGGGAACCTATTCGATGAAAACGAATAGGTTATTGAAGTAAAGAGCGTTTAGTTGGTGGTTTGGTAAGTAGATTATGGATACGCTCAGCTACATACCGAAGTTAGAGATATTCGGCAAGTTCATCCTAAACATACACAGCTAATTACCGAAATTTGTACACCTTCGTCAATTAGAAAAGAATAGTTGTATCCTAACTACCGAAGTAGCATTTATTCGGTAGTTAGGGTGCAAGTGGATGAATCTATCGACCGAACCTACGCTATATTCGTCACTTAAAACTTGTTCACTGGAATGTACTTACCGAATTTGGCGATATTCGACAAGTAGGTTGCAAGTTGAGCATCCTAACTACCGAACACGTCCATTATTAATAAAATTCAAAAATTAAAATGACGTCAGAGCCAAATAGCATCAAATCCACCCCCCCCGATTCGGTTCATACGCGCCGGCAGCGTATATGTTCCGCCTTAAAATCACTTCTTTCAAGAAAAAGGTTTTTAAAAGGCGGTGTTTTCGCTATAATAGTAAGGGAAATGAATAGTGAAGGAGAATGTTTTGTGATCACCTTGAAATCACCTCGCGAAATCGAAGCGATGGACAAAGCGGGCGACGTGCTAGCCAAGATCCATGAGCATCTGCGCGACTTTATTAAACCGGGCATTACCGGAATGGCTATCGAAAAATACGTTGAAGAATTGATGGAAAAATACGGTGCGACAGCGGAACAGAAAGGTTTTGAAGGCTACGAGTACTCTACCTGTGTCAGCGTCAACGACGAGATCTGTCACGGCTTTCCGCGTGAAGACGTCCTGAAGCAGGGCGATCTGATCAAAGTGGATATGGTCGTCAACCTGAACGGCGCTTTAGCTGATTCATGCTGGAGCTACAGTGTGGGGGAACCGACGCCGGAACTCAAGAAACTGATGGACGTCACTAAAGAAGCCTTGTATAAAGGCATCGAAGCGGCGAAACTGGGCAACCGTATCGGTGACATCGGTCATGCGATCCAGACATACGTTGAAGCAGAAGGCTTTGCGGTGGTCCGCGAATTCATCGGACACGGCATCGGCCCGACGCTGCATGAAGCACCAAGTGTGCCACATTATGGCCAAGCCGGAAAAGGCTCGCGCCTGAAAGAAGGCCTCGTCATCACGATCGAACCGATGGTAAATACCGGGACGTGGCGCTCGAAAATGGACAGCAACGGCTGGACAGCCCGCACTAAAGACGGCGGACTCAGCTGCCAGTACGAACACACCATTGCGATCACCAAAGACGGTCCAAAAATCCTGACGAAACAGGAAGGCGAATAGCCCGACTCAACTGAATAGAAAACAGAAGAAGTGCGCAGCCGCGCACTTCTTTTTTTAGAGAAAAGCCACACGACGGCCCCTTACATATTCGTTTAAATCCTCACTTCTGATACAATGAATGTGAGAAGAAACACTTTGCAGAGGAGATCAGCTATGAAAACAGAAATCATTTCAGTCGGCACCGAGCTTTTGATGGGTTATGTGGTAGATACCAACGCCGGCAAGATCGCACAGGAACTTTTGACGATCGGCTTGGGGACCTATTACCAGCAGACGGTGGGAGACAATCCCGAGCGTTTACGCGAAGCGATTAAACTGGCGTCGGAGCGGTCCGATATTATCATCCTGACCGGTGGACTGGGGCCGACGCAGGACGACATCACCAAACAAGTGGCTGCAGAATTTCTAGACGATGAACTGGTTTTAGATAACGGACAGCTGGATATCATAAAAGCTGTGTTCAAAAAACGCGGCACGGAGCCGGACGAGAATGTCTATCGTGAAGCCCTGACCTTCAAGCACGGCCAGACACTGTTCAATGATGTGGGACTGGCCTGCGGATCCGCATTCAAAAGAGAGACAAAAGCAGAAACCAACCAGCACATCATTCTGCTGCCGGGCGTTCCGTATGAAATGACCTATATGCTCAAGCACAAGGTGAAGCCGTACTTAAAAGAAATCATCCAGAAAAAAGGCGTCATCGAGTCCCTGTTCATGAATTTCAACGGGATCGGCGAGTCGAGAGTGGCCATGCTTTTGAATGATAAAATCCAAAACCAGACGAATCCGACGATCGCCATGTACGCCAAGCCGCGGCACATCACGATTCGCATCACTGCCAGTGCTAAAGATGCCAAAACAGCGGCACAAATGAACCAGAAAACAGCGGATGAGATCCAAGAGATCCTGTCAGAAAACTTTATCGGCTACGGGGAAGACCAGACGATCGAAACCTATGTCGTCGACCTCCTGAAAAAGAAGAAGTTGACTCTGAGCATCGTAGAAGGCTTTACTTCAGGACTCGTTATGAGTTCGCTCACAAGTATAGCCGGTGTGTCTTCAATCTTTGCAGGCGGACTGGTCTCGTTGAACACTGAAACGAGTGAGAAACAGTTCGGTCTCACGGATCTAAAGAGCAAAACACCAGAAGACACGGCCAAGATCCTGGTAGAAGAGTGTGCAGAAACCTTCCAGACCGATATCGGCTTGAGCGTCACAGCGGAAACCATACTCAACACATCCGGTCAGCTGTTGTCCGGTACCGGTTATATCGCTGTCTTCATAAAAGACGAGCCGGTCAAAGTGAAGCCGTTCCCGCTGCCAGAAAAGCCGCAGCCTGTGTTAAGAGAGCTGCTCAAAAATGAAGCACTGGCGTTTTTGAAAGATGCAGTGGAGTAGCATCACCAAAGAAATTTTTTCCGCCAGAAATTCGATTCACACATAAGTCGATTCACCCACAAATCGATCCACACAATCAATCAAAACACACAAAAAAGGCTTGAATCTCACAGGATTCAAGCCTTTTCCTTTATCCAAAAACTCTACAGACGTTTCTTCTGGATCGCTTTTCTGACATGCTGCAGTGAGGCCTGACCTTTGTCATCCAGCGAAGCCATCACATTCACGTACAGCGCATCGAGAATACTCAGCTGGGCGATGCGGGAAGCCAGGGCTTCCGAGCGGAAATCTGTTTCTTCCGACAAGGTATACAGAGAAATATCTGAACCCTGACTCAGCGGCGACTGCGTGAAGCCGGTGATGCAGATGGTCGGCACTTGCTGCTCCTTGACCGTTTCCAGGATCTCCAGGATATCCTTGGAATGTCCCGTATGCGAGATCAGGATAGCGACATCGCCTTTTTTCAACTGGGACGCCGAGATCAGCTGCATATGGGAGTCGGTCTGGACGCTGACGGTCAGGCCGGTCCGGATGAATTTGTGATACCCATCCATCGCAATAACGTTCGATCCGCCGAACCCGAACAGCTCGATCTTCCCGGCATGCAAAATCAAATCCACAGCCCGGGAGAAATCTTCGTCATCGATGACTTCGAGCGTATCCTGCAGGGTCTTGATGTTGGAATGAAAGACCTTCTCCAGGATCGTTTTTTCATCATCGCTTTTTGACACCTTCTCATGGACATCTTTCATCTCGTTCACGGATTCTGTGGCCAAGGAGATCTTCAAATTCTGAAAGCCTTTATAGCCAAGCTTTTTACAGAAGCGGAACACAGTGGAGTCGGCCAGGTTCAGTTCTTCAGCGATCTCATTGATCGTTCCGTGGATGATTTTTTCCGGATGTTCCAGGATGAAATCCGCCATCAGACGTTCCTTCTCGCTTAAAGTAGAGTAAATAGATCGGATGCGCATCTGGGTATTTTTATTCTGGAAACTCTGATTCATACACTCACCTCTCAGGTCGTTTTTTACAGTATAAAGTAAAATCACAAAAAAAGAAATATTTTTCTTGAAAAGGCTTGCAAGAAATAAAATTCTTTTGTATACTTACACCATAGAAAAATATTTCATAAAGGAGGATGAAAAATGAAATTAGCGATTTGTGGATTAGGGAAAATGGGCATGAACCTGGTACTGAATTTATTGGATCACGATCATGACGTTGTCGCGTACGACATCGACAAGGAACTGATTGCTGAAGCAGAAAGGAAAGGTGCCACAGGAGCCGCGTCACTAAAAGAGGTAGTGGATCACTTGCCGGACAAGAAAATCATCTGGATGATGGTCCCGGCTGGCGACATCACGGAAAAACTTGTAACCGATATCACACCGCTGCTTTCCGCTGGAGACGTTCTGATGGACGGCGGAAATGCCTTGTACAAAGATTCGATGAGACGATATGACACATTGAAAGAGTCAGGGATCCATTATATCGATGTCGGCACGAGCGGCGGGATGGAAGGAGCCAGAGAAGGCGCCTGTACGATGGTCGGCGGTGACAGAGACGTCGTTGAAGAGATCGAACAGATCTTCCAGGACATTTCAGTCGATAAAGGATACTTATACACCGGGAAATCCGGCAGCGGACATTTCCTTAAAATGGTCCACAACGGCGTGGAGTACGGCATGATGCAATCGATCGGGGAAGGTTTTGACATCCTTGAAAAGAGTGCCTTCGACTACGACCATCAAGACGTCGCTAGAGTCTGGAACAACGGATCGGTCATTCGATCCTGGCTGATGGAACTCATGGAATACGCCTTTTCAGATGATCCGAAGCTGGATGACATCAAAGGAGTCGTCCATGCATCCGGTGAAGGGAAATGGACCGTTGAAACCGCTATGGAACTGGAAGCAGCTGCCCCGGTCATTGCCTTGTCGCTGATGATGCGGAACCGTTCGCTGGAATCCGATACGTTCAGCGGGAAAGTGGTAGCCTCACTGCGCAATCAGTTCGGCGGCCATTCAGTCGAGTTGAATGATTGATAGACAACTAAAAAGGATCGGAAAATTACTATATAAATACAGTTGGAACTAATTGATTGCTATAAATACATTTAAATTGGAGGAATTATAATGGATGGAACACTATTGATTTTCATGGCGCTGGCCGGGATCGCGATTCTTTTATTCCTGGTCATCGCATTCAAAATGCATGCGTTTGTTGCTTTACTATTAACAAGTTTGATCGTCGGTGTCGCAACAGGCATGCCACTTAACGGGGTCATCGACTCTGTGATAAGTGGGATGGGCGGGACCCTCGGATTTGTCGCCATTGTCGTCGGCCTTGGCGCCATGTTCGGTAAGATGCTGGAGATCTCCGGCGGGGTCGAGCGGCTCGCAAGCAGTCTCTTGAATAAGTTCGGGGAAGATAAAGCGCAGTGGGCCTTAGGCATCGCCGGCTTCCTGGTCGCTATCCCGGTATTCTTCGATGTCGGTTTCATCATCTTAGTACCGATCGTTTACGGCCTGCAGAGAAAAACGGGACGTTCACTGCTTTACTATGGTATCCCGCTGTTAGCCGGGCTGGCCGTCACGCACTCATACATCCCACCAACTCCAGGTCCGATCGCCGTGGCTGATCTAGTCGGCGCTGACTTGGGCTGGGTCATCCTGTTCGGATTTATCGCAGGTATCCCGTCAATGATACTTGCCGGACCTGTCTTTGGTAAATGGATATCAAAACGCATCAATATCGGTATCCCTGAATACATGAACCTGGAAGATAAAGAATGGGACAAAGAACTGCCAAGTTTCGGTATGATTGCATCGATCATCCTGCTGCCTTTAGCTCTTATCCTGTTTAACACACTATCGACTGTTTTGTTTGCAGAAGGCAACATCATCCGCAGCATCTCGACCTTTATCGGACATCCGATCGTCGCTTTACTGCTGGCTACATTAGTCACATTCACTGTATTAGGTACAAAACGCGGCTATACCCGTAAAGAAGTTCAGGACATCGCGACCAAATCACTGGAACCTGTCGGGATCATTATCCTCGTGACTGGTGCCGGTGGCGTATTCAAACAAGTCCTGATCGATTCAGGCGTGGCACAGGTATTAGGTGAGCAAATGGCTGCGTCACCGCTGCCACCGATCCTTCTGGCTTTCGTTTTGGCGTCTGCCATCCGTATCGCTCAAGGGTCAGCCACCGTATCGATGGTCACGGCTGCCGGTTTGATGGCTCCGGTACTGCCATCTATGGGCGTTGAAGGTCCCGGTCTGGCATTGATCGTTATTGCCATCGCCGGTGGGTCAACCGCCTTCTCACACGTCAACGACTCCGGCTTCTGGCTGGTATCCCGCTTCTTCGGTCTGGATGAAAAAGACACACTGAAAAGCTGGACCGTTATGGAGACCATTATCGGCTTTACCGGGCTTGCCATGGCGATGCTTTTAGGGGTATTCTTTATGTAAGACTAAGAAATCAGTAAAACAGAAGAAGCTTCTCCAGGAGAGGCTTCTTCTTTAGATTCAAGCACAGAAAGGGGTTATGAAATGAGTCATTATTCAATCGGTGCAGATATAGGCACGACGAGCACCAAAGCGGTATTATTTTCATCAGAAGGGGATATCGTCCATCAGGCGACGGTAGAGTATCCCTTATTGACGCCGGAACCCAAAGCAGCGGAACAGGATCCGGATGAGATCGTGGAAGCCGTTGTGACAGCTATTCAGAGCGTCATGGCAAATTCCGGGGTGGACAAGAAAGACATCACCGTCCTTTCGTTCAGTGCCGCGATGCACAGTCTGATCGCCGTGGATGCAAAAGGGAAGCCGTTGACCAAGTCTCTAACCTGGGCGGATCAGCGCGCAGAACCATATGCCAGACAGTTGAAAGAAACGAATGGGAAAGCGATCTACGATAAAACAGGGACGCCGATCCATCCGATGTCTCCCTTGACGAAGCTGATGTGGCTGAAAGCGGAGCAGCCGGACATTTTCAACAAAGCCAGCCGGTTTATCGGGATCAAAGAGTACGTCTTTTACCATTTCTTCAATAAGTATGTGGTGGATCACTCCATCGCATCCGCAACGGGTCTATTAAATATGTATGAGCTGGACTGGGACAAAGAAGCCCTTGAAACAGCCGGCGTGACAAAAGACCGCTTATCTGAACTTGTGCCGACGACGGCCGTGTTCACGGATATGGATCCTGAACTGGCTGAACGCATGGGGATCCATCCCGATATGAAAGTCGTTATCGGTGCCAACGACGGCTGCCTGGCCAATCTGGGAGTGAATGCCATTGAAAACGGCGTGGTTGCTGTATCGATAGGTACCAGCGGCGCGATCCGGACTGTAACAGACAAGCCGGTCTCCGATCCTAAAGGCCGTATTTTCTGCTATGCCCTGACTGAGGATCACTGGGTCATCGGCGGACCGGTCAACAATGGCGGCATGATCCTGCGCTGGCTGCGGGATGAACTGTGCGCTGAAGAAGTCAGTGCTGCCAAGGCACAAGCGTGTGATCCCTATGATCTCATCACGGAAAAGATCGCCAAGATCAGTGCCGGTTCAAACGGTCTGCTTTTCCATCCGTATTTGTCGGGAGAAAGGGCGCCGTCCTGGAACGCCAACGCCAGAGGTTCCTTCTATGGCCTGGCGATGCACCATAAGCGCGAACACATGATGCGTGCCGTGCTCGAAGGGATCAACATGAACCTTTATATGGTCCTTCTGGCTCTGGAAGAAGTGATCGGGATACCGGATCGGATCCATGCGACAGGCGGCTTTGCCAAGTCACCCGTATGGCGTCAGATGATGGCCAATATCTTCAACCAGGAAGTGCATGTCCCGCAGACGGTAGAAGGCGCCTGTCTGGGTGCGGCCGTCTTAGGTAAATATGCCATTGGTGAGATCGACGATTTGACCGAAGTCAGACATATGGTGGAAACCAAAGAAATCACCGTACCGGAAGCCGAGGAAGTGGCGGTCTACGAAGAACTGATGCCGCTTTACATCCGTCTAAGCCGCTTGTTCGAAGAGGAATACGACGCCATTACTGCTTTCCAGCAGAAATATAAGTAAAAATTCTTTAAATAATACACTGAATGAGTGACCCATCGGTAATGATGGCGCTCGTTCAGTGTTTTTTTGTTTTCGAAGTGATTTGAAGATGAAGAGGGTGGCAGAATGTCACCCTCTTTTCCTAACCTAAAAGACTTTTCGTAAAAGGGCATCCCAAAATTCAGCAGTCACTATTCATTTAGGACTGGTTCGTCACTTAGGTGAACAAGCCACTCGCCTAAGTGACGAACAAGGCTAACTTCGGTAAGTACGTGCTTACGATCTAGCCCTAAGTGTCGAAGTCGGGGGAGGTTCGGTAATTAGGAATAAGCTAAAGCAGCCTACTTACCGAAGAAGCGCCAGTTCGGTAAGTAGCAGGACAACCTTATTTTCAAAGTGTCGAACACATGCCTGCTTCGGTAATTAGCGGCATGGCCGGGCCCGCTACTTACCGAATACAGTAAACTTCGACACGTTCGTTTAGAAATCCCGATCCTACTTACCGAACCACACCAAAAAAGCCGCACAGACCCTTAGCTGCGTCACGCCAAACACATTTTTAATCCGCAATCCTTCTTTAAAAGGACGTAATAATGTGCAGTCTCGCTTCCGGGCGAGACTGACCCGCTTTGAAATTAAAAAAATCGTGAAGACCATATGATTTTGTATAGTTTTGATTAAATATCCCGTCATTAAGAGACTGACACTTGTCATAAACTTGTCATTTTTAGGTAAACGATTTCACAAATTATAAAATAACAGTTGCACTTTTTAAAAATAAGCATTAAAATGACTCATGAATTCAACTGGTGGATTTGAAAGAGAAAAACTGAGGATACATTTCAAACATCCCTGTTTCAAAGCAACCAGTCAAAAGAAAGGAGTGATCGAATGGAAAATGCAGAAGGTGGATCAATGGATCTCATCATGAAAGGGTTCGACTGGCTCGCCACACTGGCATTTCTTAACATTTTATGGTTAGGTTTTACACTCGCGGGAGGTATCCTGTTCGGAGCGGGGCCGGCGACCTTTGCTGTGAATGCACTGGTCAAAAAGAAACTGCACCAGGACGATCTGTCACACGTGTTCACGAAATTCAAAACAGAATTCAAGGAACACTTCAAAGAGGGGAACCGTTATTTCTGGCTGGTAACTGCTGCATCGCTGTTTATCTATGTCGATATCCGTGTGATTCAGGCTTTGCCGCAGAACACATTCATCCAGCTCGTCGTTTTACCTTCACTGTTAATCTTAAGCGCTTTAGTCATTATCGTCGCAACATTCGCTTTAGGTATCTATTTCGAGTTCGGTGATTCAGTTATAAAAAGTCTGAAAGACGCTTTCTGGCTGACACTTATTTCACCTGTCGCAGGCATCATGATCGTCCACGCCTTTTTGATCGGCCTACTGGTTTACGCCTATGTACCGGCTTTGATCATGTTTTACTCGGTTTCGTCTTATGCGTTTGTTACGCAATGGATCATGTCAAAAACCTTTAAACGAATAAAAAGAAAAAAATATTCAAATAGTTATTGACATCGATTTCATAGTGCGATATAGTTACACATGTAAAGCGCTTTCGATTGGAGAAGAACATTATGGTTACGATTTATGATATCGCTGAACATGCCGGATACTCGATCGCTACGGTATCCAAAGCCTTGAACAATAAAAAGGTGAGTGAAAAAGCGAGACGAAAGATTATGGAGGCAGTTGAAGAACTGCACTACACACCTAATTCTTCTGCTCGAACACTTGCAACCAATAAATCCTGGATGATCGGTGTGGTCTTCGGAGAGAATCTCGGTATCGGGATCGCTCATCCGTTTTTCAGCCAAGTCATCGAAGGATTTAAAAAGCACGTTGAGTTATATAACTACGATCTGCTTTTCGTTTCAAGACACATGGGACTTCAGCAGGAAACATATAAACACTTGCTTCATCGTGGAGTAGACGGGATCGTTATTATCCAGTCTCATGGTGAAGATGAAATATCCCAAGTGGATCACATGATCCCGACTGTCTATATCGACAGACCAACGGATGAACCAGGAACGGTTTACAGCGACAATCACGCTGGAAGTCGACTGGCTGTCAATCACTTCGTTGAAAACGGTCATACTAAAATCGCTCATATCAGAGGGAATCAGACGACTTTTGCCGGTATCGAACGGGCCAAGGGGTTTGAAAAAGCCATGAAAGAACAGGGGCTGACTGTAAGAGACGAGTATTTAGTAGATGGCGGTTTCTACTCTCAAGCGGGTGGTCGTGAAGCAATGATCCGTCTGTTGTCTTTAAAAGACCGACCGACCGCTGTGTATGTGGCGGGGGACGAAATGGCGATAGCCGCCATGAAAGTCACGAAAGAATGGGGACTCAGAGTTCCTGAAGATATATCATTTATTGGTTTCGATGACATCAAGATCGCCCAGCACGTCGATCCGGCTCTGACGACCATTCGTCAGGACAAAGAACTGATCGGACAGAAGGCGGCGATCATATTGCTCGATAAAATCAATAGCATAGATCCAACTCAAGAAGTGGATAAAAAAATGGTGCCTGTATCATTGATCAAAAGAGATTCGGTACACCGCCTTGCTTAAGCAAGGTGCCATTTTATAAAAAAAATTAAGCGCTTAAGGCAAGGGTGAAATGGAGTTCAAACGAAATAAAGGGGGAAATGAATAGAATAAAGAGATTGTAAGCGTTACAAATAGAAGTGAAAGTCGAAATCGCATTACTTTTTTATTTATTCATTAGGTTAAGCGCTTAAGTTCGTTAGTTTATTAAATCAACTCAAAACGCTTGACTGCAGCATTTGGCATCATTAGTACTTATATCAACAAACAAAATCAACAACCCAATTTTAGGAGGAAAACAAATGAAAAACTCATGGAAATTAGCAAGTTTATTATGTGGTGCAGCTTTAATGACAGCATGTGGATCAGAATCAGACACAGGTTCAGAAGCTGGCGGCGAATCTTCAAACGGCGGCGACGAAGGCGAAACGACCCTTGTCATCAACTCCTTTACAGATGAATTACAGTACCCGATCGAAGTCTTTGAAGAAAGAAACCCAGGCGTCAACATCGACCTGCAGATCATCCCGACTGAAAACTATGTCGACACACTTCGTCCAGCACTTGAATCAGGAAGCGGTGCACCCGACATCTTCACAGGTGAGATCGTTTACCTATTAGACTGGATCGAGCAGGACTACTGGATGGACTTGAACGAATATGACGTTGACTCATGGTCAGACGACTATCTTGACTATGTATGGGAACTTGGACGCAACGAAGCCGGCGAAATGAAGGCTCTATCATGGCAGACAACACCAGGCGGCATCTACTACCGTCGAAGCATCGCTGAAGAAGTCTTCGGTACAGACGATCCCGATACGATCGGTGAACAAATGTCTACAATGGAAGGCTTGATGGAAGCCGGAGCGCAGCTTGAAGAAGCCGGATACCGCTTGTTCCCGGATGAAGGATCGATCGGACCTTACACAATGGGCGCCAATCCTGTTCCTTGGGTAAACGAAAACAACGAACTGCAAATGACAGACGAACGTCTATCTTACTTCGACTACGCTAAAGAGCTTCGTGACAACCAGTATACAGCACTTGCTCCTGCATGGTCACCAGCATGGTACGCATCATTCAACGAGCCGATCACATATAACGCCGGTTGGGAAGAGATGGAAGAAGGCGAAGAAACAACAGAAGTCTTCGGTGTCTCACTGCCAACATGGGGTCTTCACTCTGTACTGAAAACAGACGCACAGGAAACTGCAGGCGACTGGGCCGTAACGAACGGTCCATCACCATACTTCCAGGGTGGATCATGGATCGGTATTTATGAAGGATCAGAAAATAAAGACGTTGCCTTTGACTTCATTCAAATGCTGGTCAACGACGAAGAGTTCCTGACAGAATGGGTAGAAGAAACCGGCGACGTGTTGAGCTACAAACCAGTTATGGAAAAAGTGGCTGAAGATTATTCAGACGACTACCTTGGCGGACAGAACCACTACGAATTCTTCCTTGAGCGTGCTGAAGAAATCGATCCAAGTAACGTCACACGCTACGACCAGCGTCTAGACCAAATGTTTGGAACATCTGTTGGCGCTTATGTTGACGGCGTATTGACGAAAGACGAAGCACTTGAAGAGTTCTACGCAGAAGTACAGAACGCCTTCCCTAACATTACCGTACCAGAATCTAACTAAGAACTGAACAGAGGGGGAGGAGCTGAAATCAGCGCCCCCTTTATTCATTATTAATGATGAAAAGCGAGAAGTTTTTGACACGTTCTATGTCTAGCTACTCAAGCCAGACACCGCATGAAAAAAGAGAAAGGACCACCAGCTAACGCATATTGAGACTCTAACTTGCTAAAGCAAGAAGGCTCTCAATAACTGCGCAGTATGCTCTTCTGACGCATACGATGACTCTACGCATTAAAATGCTAGACTCATGGTAATTCAGGACGTCCTTCCCTATTTTTCACGGGGGTCTAACCGGCTTGATCAGCTTTTCTAGTAACACATAGAAAGGAAACGATTGATTATGACTAAAAGTAACGAACAGACAGTCGCTGCGGATTCGACTGCTTCCGTTTCAAAGAAAAAGTTAAGGAAGAAAAATAATAACCATCCTTATTTTTACATTGCACCTTTTGTTATCGTATTTCTGTCATTCAACATTTATCCGATTTTACTGACCTTTTACTATTCCTTGACCAACTATACAGGAATGGGCGGGATCGAGAATGCTGAATTCGTAGGGCTGGCGAACTACGCCCGACTGATAGGAGATGACTTCTTCTATGAAGCCTTCTTCAATACGATCAAAATCTGGGGTGTGAACTTTGCCATTCAAATCACCATCGCGATGGGACTGGCACTCTTGTTCTCAGATATGCGCCTGAAGCTGAAGGGTTTGAATACGTTCAGAGCCTTGTTCTTCCTTCCGAATATCATTACGATCGCTTCAGTTGCTCTCTTGTTCAGCATCCTGCTGGACTGGAACTATGGTTCTTTGAACCAGATGCTGTTGAGCTTGAACTTGATCGATCGTCCGATCAACTGGCTGAACGATCCGGTGCTTGCCCAAGGGTGGGTCGCTCTGATCGGTGCCTGGATGTGGTTCGGTAACACGTTCATCATCCTGATGGCTGGTATATCCGGTATTCCTAAAGACTTTTATGAAGCAGCGTATATCGACGGCGCCAACTGGTGGGACACATTCACAAAAATTACCCTGCCTCAGCTGAAGCCAATCCTCTTGTACGTCTTTATTACATCCATCATCGGCGGTCTACAGATCTTCGACTTGCCGCTCTTGATGACAGACGGACGAGGTGCGCCGCGTGGAGCTTTGAACACCATGGTTATCTATCTTTACAACCAGGGATTCAGTTACGCGAACTTCGGTTATTCCGCAGCGATCGCTTACGGACTCTTTATCATTACGATCGTCTTTTCTGCGATCACATTCAAGACCATGTACCGCAGTCAAGTCAAAGTTAAAAAAGGAGGGAGAAAATAATCATGAAAAAAATGAAAACAGCACGAGGCGTGATCTATTTCTTCCTCATATTACTTGTTATCATCTGTTTCATCCCGTTTTACATGATGATCATCAATGCTACGCGTTCAAACTCTGAGATCTTAAGAGGTTTCACTTTGATCCCAAGCAACGCCTTAATGGAAAACTACGCGATCCTGGACAGCTACATCAATATCTGGATCGGTTTCCGAAACAGTCTGATTATCGCATTGTCTGTAACAGTTTTGAACTCATACTTCTCGGCGTTGACAGCCTTTGCCTTAGTTGTGTATGAATTCAAAGCGAAGAACGTCATCTTCATTACGTTCATCGTCATGATGATGGTGCCTGGACAGCTCGGCCTGATCGGTTTATACGACCTGGCAAGCACATTCGGGATCCTGGACACTTACTGGCCACTGATCATTCCGGCTATTGCAGCACCGTTCACTGTGTTCTTCTTTAGACAATTCCTCATCACAACGATGCCGATGTCTATCCTGGAATCCGGTCGAATCGATGGGGCCGGCGAAACGTACATGTTCCACCGACTCGTTCTGCCGATCTTGATGCCTGCGATCGCGACAATGGGGATCTTTACCTTTATCGGTTCATGGAACAACTTCCTGTTCCCATTAGTCATCATTCGCTCGCCAAGACTGTATACCTTGCCGATCATGATCAGACAACTGCAGGGGTCACCTGTGGCATCGAACTTAGGTGCGATCTACTTGGGTATCGCCATTTCCGTGGTACCAATCATGATTGCCTTCCTGTTCCTGTCTAAATATATTATTTCAAGTATCACTGCAGGTGCGGTCAAAGGGTAAGCTTGAACAAAAAAGTACTATCATCTCTATGTCTTGTAGAGCATAGTACTTTTTTTGTGGATAATTTGACGAAAAAAAGCACGCGATTCAAAAATAAAACCGTTCTAAACTGAACAAAAAGGATGATTTATACTATGACGAAACGTACTGTAACGGCTGTTCAGTCTGTGAAAGAAGAAGGCAGCTTCTGGCAACCTGTTTCTATTAAAAAAGTAACTGACGATTCAGTCACCCATGTCAAAGTCGATACGAGTGAGACGTATCAGACCTGGATGGGGTTCGGCGGGGCACTCACAGAATCTGCCACTTATACGCTGGACCAGCTTCCAGAAGAGAAGAAGGAGAGCATCTTAAAGGCCTATTACGATAAAGAAAAGGGCTTGGGCTACACGATGGGCCGTCTGCATATTGCCAGCTGTGATTTCTCTTTGGAGAACTATGATTACATCGAAGAAAACGACGAAACACTGGAAACATTCAACATGGACCGTGAAGAGAAATGGGTCCTGCCGACCTTGCGTCGAGCTCAGGAAATCGCCGGCGAACCTTTAACACTGGTTGCTTCTCCCTGGAGCCCGTCAGCATGGATGAAAACGAACGGCGAGCGCAACAACGGCGGCAAGCTGAAAAAAGAATACTATACGCTTTGGGCGCAGTTCATTGCCCGTTACCTGAAAGAAATGCAGAAGAAAGGCTTTGAGATCGAAGCCATAACGGTCCAGAACGAACCGGCTGCGACGCAGACATGGGATTCATGTGAATTTACAGCGGAAGAAGAAGCCGAAATGGTGAAAGTGCTGTCTCGTGTCTTCAAAGAAGAAGGCATCACGGTCAACATCATCATCTGGGACCACAACCGCGACATCATTTTCGAACGTGCCGACACGGTATTGAGTGATGCAGAAGCCAATAAAGCTGTCTGGGGAGTGGGGAACCACTGGTACATGTCGGAAGACTTTGAAGAACTCTCAAAAGTCCATGACAAATACCCGGACAAACATATGATCTTCACCGAAGGCTGTATCGAAGGCGGCGTCCAGCTTGGTGCCTGGCATACCGGAGAACGCTACGCCAGAAACATCATGGGCGACATGAACAACTGGCTGGAAGGGTTCCTGGACTGGAACATCGTCCTGGACGAGCAGGGCGGTCCGAATCACGTCGGCAACTACTGTGATGCCCCGATCATTGCAGATACAAAAGAAAAAGTTGCCCACTACAACAGCTCATACTATTTCATCGGTCACTTGAGCAAGTACATCAGACCCGGTGCCCAGCGCGTAGACGTGTCCTTGAGCGGGAACGACTTATCTGTTGTGGCATTCAAAAATGAAGACGGCTCACTGATCACCGTCTTACTGAATGAAACAGATCAGGCATCAGACCTGGTATTATCACTCGACAAAGAAGCAGCAGCTGTTCACGTACCGGCACACAGCATCACGACGGTCGTATCCGAATAGATCCATAGCTTTAGCATAGAAAGGTTGACAAAGCGTGTATAAATTATTAGAAGACGGACGATTTAAAATAGAGGATTTCCAGCAGGCCAGTCCGTTCAGCAGTTTCCTGCCTGGAATCTCAGGAACAGACGGCATTCCGCTGTGGGCATTTTATGTCAACAGAGGACAGGGGATAGCCAGCTTCGGCGTTGAGAACAAAGACAACGCCATGCTGGAATTCCTGCCGGCCAACAAAGCGTATCAGTATGTCGGGACACAAGGGTTCCGTACATTCCTTAAAGGGACGCGTTCAGAAGAAACGTTCCAGTATGAACCGTTCCGTGCAGAAAGTGACGTCATCACAGATGAGATGATCATTTCCGACAACCATCTGGAACTGACCCACACCCAGAAACACCTGGGCATTGAAATGACAGTTGTCTATTACACCTTGCCGCATCAGGCCATTCCCGGTCTGATCCGTGAAGTGACATTCAAAAACTTGAGAGACGAACCGATCTCAATTGAAGGGGTAGACGGTCTGGCCAGCATGTTCCCGGCCCACGTCGATGATTCCGGCTATAAAGGCATCTCCAACACCTTCAAGAGCTGGTTCGACGCCTCTGTCAAAAACGATCAGTTTGCCTACTACTTCCTGAGAGGGAGCACGGCAGATGATGCCAAAGTGGACCAGAACGACGAAGGGAACTTCTATGCAACTCTGATGCAGACAGAAAACAAGACGCAGTTTTTGACACCGGTCTTTGACCGCGACGTCATTTTCGGTAACGACCTGACTTTACTTAATCCCAAAGCTTTTTACGGCCAGGACAGTCTAGACACCACAAAACAGATCGGTACCAACAAAGTCAGTGCAGCCTTCACACCCTTCAGCTTTGATCTGAAAGGCCAAGGTTCCGTGACCCTGACCAGCATTTTCGGCCAGACTACGGACAGAGAAAAAGCTGCCGACTTTATCGACACGCACATCACAGCTGAAAAGCTGGCTGACTATAAAGCTTCCGCATTCGAACTGGCGAAGGAATTCACCAGCCGTGTGGAAACGAAAACAGCTAACAAAGCTTTTGATGCCTATGTGAAACAGAACTATCTGGACAACGGCATCCGCGGCGGTTTCCCGGTCGTCTTTGAAAACGACCAGGCTAAACAGGTCTTTTACTTGTATTCAAGAAAGCACGGCGATCTGGAACGCGACTACAACTTCTTCTCGATCTCACCTGAGTACTATTCACAGGGGAACGGGAACTACCGCGACATGAACCAGAACCGACGTCTGGACACCTTCTTTGAACCGAAAGTGGCCGACCGCAACCTGCGTCAGTTCATGAGCCTGATCCAGCTGGACGGCTACAACCCGCTGTCCATCAAGACGGTTAAATATACCCTGGAAGACGACACATTCGACTTTGCAGGCTTCGGCTTCTCATCAAACCAGGCCGATGTCTGGCGCGATATGTCAAAAGACGGCTATACACCGGGCAGCCTGAAGAAATTCGTGGAACAAGAAAACATCACGTTGACTGAACCGTTCGAAGCCTTCCTGACCGATGTGCTGAGTGCAAGCAAGGAAGCCCTGGAAGCCGAACACGGCGAAGGGTTTTGGAGTGACCACTGGACGTACAACCTGGATCTTATCGACAGCTACCTGGCGATCTATCCGGACAAAGCGGACGACGCCTACTTTGGCGGCGGCTACCGCTTCTTCAACAGCCCGGCCAGTGTCCGTCCGTTGAGCGAAAAACTGAAACAAGGCAAGCTCGGCTGGCGCCAGTATGACGCTGTCCATGAAGATGAAGAAAAAATGGCCGACCATAAAAACGGTGAACACATGTGGATCGAAACGGATGCAGACGGCAAACCGGCTGAAACGAGCCTGTTCAGCAAGCTGATCCTTTTAGCAGCCAACAAAGTCTCGACCCTGGCTCCATTCGGACTTGGTGTAGAGATGGAAGGCGGCAAACCGGGCTGGAACGACGCGATGAACGGCCTGCCAGGTATGTTCGGTGCCGGAACGTCTGAACTCTTTGAACTGAAGCGTTTGGTCGACCGTTTGAGCAGCATTGAAAACAAGCAGAGCATCTTACTGCCGGCACAGGCATCAGCCTTCCTGCTGCATTTAAGAGATGTCCTGCGTGACACCGATGCGCTTGATCTAGCTGCCTGGAAATCACTGACCGAGGTACGTGAAGATTACCGTGAATCGATCGCAGGCGAAAACACCTTCAAGCTGGTGACCTGCACCGAAGACGTGGCCACAGAAGTCATCGCCTTGTTCGAAGAGGTCATGGAAAAAGCGATAGCCAACGTGGAAGCGCTGGACACCGAACTGATCCCGACGTATATCTACTTTGAAGCAACGGTTGAAAACGGCGAGATCACAGAGATGCAGCCTCATCCAGTGACCCCGTTCCTGGAAGGCATCGTCAAGAAGATGAAGATTTCAGGCGACACGACAGAAGCACGCGACTTGTACGGCAAAGTGAAAGCCAGTGACTTGTATGACCAGAAGCTCGGCATGTATAAAACCAGCGCCAGCATCCAGGACGAACCGATCGAACTGGGCCGTGCGAAATTCTTCACCCCGGGCTGGCTCGAGAACGAATCCGTGTTCCTGCACATGGCCTACAAATATCTTTTAGAACTGGTCAAAGTCGGCTTGTACGACGAATTTTATGAAGAGATCAAGACCGGACTCGTGGTCTTCAATGATCCGAAAGTCTACGGTAGAAGTATCCTGGAGAACTCATCCTTTATCGCAAGCAGTGCCAACCCGGACGAAAGTCTGCACGGCAAAGGCTTCGTGGCAAGACTAAGTGGCTCGACGGTCGAATTCCTGAACATGTGGGTGGAAATGTTTATTGGTAAGACCCCATTCACCATGGAAGAGGAACTGACCTTCAAGCTGGATCCGGTCCTGCCGGCTGATTTCTTTTCTGATGGAAAAATCGAATTCACTCTATTCAGTGACATCGACGTAAGGTACATCAACACCCAGTCCAAAGCAACATACGGTAAAGACGGCGTGAAACCGAACGCCTACACTGTCACACTGAAATCCGGTGAGACGGAAACCTTTGATGCTAAAGGCGTTAAAGGCGAATGGGCAGAAAAAATCAGAAACAAAGAAGTAAAAGAGATCACCGTCGCGCTGGACAGCGTGTCATCGAAAGAAGTGACAGAAGATCTGGCGGAAACTACTGAAGTTTAATGCGGATCTTAAGGAGTAGGGGCTCTAAAAGCTGAAACTCCTGAAGCAAAAACGTATACGTCAGGAGTTTAAACGAAAAAAGTCGTCACTCCTGACGTTTATCTGAAATGCGAAAAATCAGTGGTCGAAGACACAAGAAGGAACGTCTCCGCGAGCGGAGACGAACCCCTCTGAAAGAAAGTTGAATAAAAGTATTTAAAAGCATCAAATGATTTCAGTTTATGTTTATAAATGAATAGAGAAGGTGTCGTGCCTTCTCTATTTTTATAAAAAATTTTATGTAAAATGGAGGAAACAGATGAAGAACAAGAAAAGAGTTGCCGTAATTTGCGGATTATTGTTGATGGGACCGGCCGTTTTAAGTCAAATGCAAAATGAAGACGCTGTCATGACAGTGGAGGCGGTGGAACAGGAAAACCTCCTTGCCAATGGAGACTTTACTTTGGGGACAGACAGCTGGGGACTGATGCATGAATATGGCGGAGATGCCACCTTTACAGCAGACAATGAACAGGCCGAGGTAACGGTACATAACATTGCCGGCATCCATGCAGAGTGGGGCGTGCCGATCAGCTGGTCTTCCCAGTTCGTTCAGGAAAACGTCGCATTAGAAGCCAACACCCGTTACAAATTGTCTTTTGATGCGAAATCAAGCATCGCCCGTCCCGTTGTTCTGGAATATACGGAATTTAAAGGCAACTTGAAGGAAAACTTTTATCTGACCGAAGAAATGCAAACGTTTACGCATGAATTTGAAACACTGCAGGCAGCAACGATGCATCTGAAATTCCTGATCGGGAATGTTCAGCACGAAGGCGAACTGACGCCTGAGGAAGAACATACTCTGACCTTTGACAATATTTCATTAGTCTCATTAGGCGAAGTGCAGGAAGAAACAGGCGAAAAAGACTGGCAGCTGACCTGGCAGGATGAATTTGACGGTGAAACCTTGGACCTTTCAAAATGGCGCATCGACGAAGGGAACGGCTACTGGAGCGGTGACGAATGGATCAACGGCTGGGGCAATAACGAGAAGCAGTATTATCATGAAGACAACGTCACAGTAACAGACGGCAAACTGATCTTGGAAGCCAGAGAAGAACAGATCTCCGATGAACAAGGCGACTATGATTATACCTCCGGGAAAATATTATCTGACGGCTTATTCAGCCAGACATTCGGACGCTTTGAAGCCCGAATGAAACTGCCTGACGGACAAGGTTACTGGCCTGCTTTCTGGATGATGCCGCAGGACGATACCTATGGCACATGGGCAGCCTCAGGGGAACTGGACATCATGGAGAATGCCGGTGCTAATACCGATAAAGTCGGTGGAGCGATCCACTTTGGCGATCTCTGGCCTAACAACACGTATCTAGCCGGCGACTACCACTTTGAAGAGGGCAGCACCACCGAGTTCAATACCTACAGTGTCGAGTGGGAACCGGAAGAGATCCGCTGGTATGTCAACGATGAACTGTTTTACAAAACCAGCGACTGGTACACCGAAAGTTATGAAAAACCGGCACCTTTCGACCAGGACTTCTATATGATCCTGAACCTGGCTGTGGGCGGCTGGTATGGCGGCGAACCGGATGCGTCAACAGCCTTCCCGGGACAGGTCGAAGTGGATTATGTCCGCGTCTATGAAGATGCTAATGCCAACTATGACAAATCACCTTCACCACTGAAAGAAACGGTAGAAGAGCCGGAAGAACCGACAGACGAGCTGGACCGCGACCCGGCCAACTGGGAAGCTGTTGGAGACAACCTCGTCACAGATGGTTCGTTTGATGATACAACGACTTTCGGCGACCCTGACAGTGACGCTACTTGGAAGACTTTCAACATGGCTGACCATGATCCAAATGGCGGCAAAGGCGAGTTTTCAGTCGTGGACAACGTCCTGAACACTGAGATCCAGCAGCTTGGCTGGAACTGGTGGCAGATACAACTGATGCAGGATATGGAACTAACTGAAGGGACCTATAAGCTGACCTTCGACATGACTTCCGAACTGGCTAGAGACATGCGTGTCGAATTAGTCGGTTCAGGAGAAGAAATCAAAGTCTTCCCGGTCGACGAAACAGAAGAAACCTATGAACTGATCTTCCACGTAGGAGGCGGAACAGAGAGTCTGATGTTCGGCTTTGGACGCGAGATCGACGAAGAAGAATTAGCTGTCCCTTACAATATGACGCTGGACAATATCGTCCTTAAAGCAGCTGAACCAGTCGAAGAAGCACCGGCAGAACCGACACCGGATGAAGAAGACGGTGAGTGGGTCGAGATCGGCGACAACCTGATCGAAGACGGTATGTTCGACGAGACCACTGACTTCGGTAATGCAGATGAACTGTCTACCTGGAACATCCATAACCAGGGCGACTATGAAAACTGGGCCGGTCTGGCAGGCTTCTCTGTGGTGGACGGCGTAGTGAACGCTGAAATCACACAAGTCGGCTGGGACTGGTGGCAGATCCAGTTATACCAGAACCTGGACGTTGTTCAAAGCGGCACATACAGACTGTCCTTTGACATGGCATCCGAACACGCAAGAAATGTCCGTGTCGAACTCGTCAATGCCGGTCTTGAGGTCATGGACTTCACAGTAAACGAAGAAATGAACACCTATGAAGCCATCGTTGAGATCGAAAACGGTGAAGGCCTGCAGCTGCTGTTTGGCTTAGGCAGACTGCCGGAAGACGAAGAACTCGACACACCTTACACGGTGATGCTCGATAACGTCAGCCTCAAAGAAGTCGAATTCGTTGTGGAAGAAGAACCTGTTGAAGAAGAGCCTGGTGACGAAACGGATCCTGAAAACGGTGAAACGCCGGTCGAAGGGGAAGAACCTGGTGATGAAAACGACGACAAGAACGACGATAAGCAGGAGAATGAAAAAGTTGACGAAAAAGACGATTTGAAAGACGATCAGAACGAAGAGAAAGACAAAGACGATAAGAAAGATAAAGAAAAATCAGATACTGCAGATGAAGACGGCGAAAAACTGCCTGAAACAGCCACAGCTATCTGGTCAGTCGGTGCGCTCGGTTTGACCGGGCTAGGAACCGGACTGGGATTGAAAGTCTTTAAAAAAGACTAAGCTAAATCAATAAGTATCAGAACGTCTTCCGGACGACCGATCCTCCCGGAAGGCGTTTTTGATTTGCCTCAAAGCAAGCATAAAAGTTGTCTGGATCAGCGTATAGACGTATACTCTTTGTTAAGAAAGAGGTGCGCTATGGCAAAACGCAATTATACGATCGACATCATCAAGGCACTGGCGATCATCTCCGTCATACTTATCCATGGATTATCCAATGCCACGCTTTACGATATCCTGGCGCCTTATTATATCTGGCAGACGGTCCCGGTGTTTATGATTTTAATGGGCTATAACGCCGCCAATTCCTTCATGAGAAAGGGATACGAAAATCTCCCTGACATCCTTGCCCGTCATTATCTCCTGAACAAAGCGGAACGCATCCTGCTGCCGTTCAGCGTCATCTGGCTCATGCAGGTACTGATTCAGTTCTTTTATTTTGACAACAGGAATATAGGCGAACTCCTGCTGAGATTTCTGGAAGGGGGCTACGGTCCGGGCAGTTACTTTATTCCGCTGCTCCTGCAGGCATCGATCCTTATCCCGTTCATCTATCTGATCCTGAAAAAGCAGCCGACTAAGATGATGATCCTGCTGTTTTTTGTGAGTCTGCTGATCGATTTGGCTTCGTTCTGGTTGAATATCTCCGGGAGCTTATACCGCATCCTGATCATCCGCCACCTGTTTTCAGTGACCTTGGGGATATGGTATGCTTTGGAAAAGTCGACCATCAAGCTGAAGTGGCTCGTTATTCCAGCTATTGCGAGTCTGGCGTACATCACGGCCGTCCACTACTATAACTGGGAGCTGATCGTAGAGGAATACTGGCACAGTCAGCACGCCCCGTCCTATTTTTACGTGCTGTTCATCATCATGATCGGCATGAAGTATCTGGAAGTCGGCAAAGAGTCCCTCCTTGAGAAGTTTTTTATACTGATCGGTCGGGCATCGCTGCATATCTACCTGACACAGATGTTTTACTTCTGGTTCCTGCACGAACACCTGCCGGATTTCAGCGGCTTTATGTATCTTCTGATGTTTCTGACGATCCCCATCGCTTCAGGCATCGGTTTTTATCTGCTGGATGGCTACTTGAACAGGAGAGTCATTAAAAAGTAGATCATACGCGCAGGCTTGCGCGTATGACCATCATGAAAAGCAGTTTGCGGGACAAGTGGCTAGTAATTTCTGGATCACTTGTCCCGCTGATCGGTTTACGGACCAAGTGGTGCTCAGAGACTGTCCCACTTGTACCGCAAATGGCTATTCGGAACAAGTTTCAATCATAAAGAGTCTCACTTGTTCCAAAAAGACCTTAATAAATTGAAAAAGCCGCCAGCGATGGCGGCTTTCCTTTTAATAGATAAAATTCGGTACATGTGAGCAAATAGTATACTGCCGCTTGTACCGAATGTGTGTATATAGGAATAAACTGACTTTAAAGGTGAAGTAAGCAGCATGAAGTAAGGTGTTTTCTGTTCTATAAAATACAGAGGCACTGTAAAGACTTAAAGCGTTTTACAGGTCGTATGGCGATCCGTCTGCTTTAATGTAAGTTTTCTTTTTGCATTTAGTGCAGCGTTGAGTATAACAATAGGAATGATGAGGGTGTTCTTTAAAGTTGGTCCCCTTTAGCGCTGATCTGCACTCCGGATTGCTGCAAGGGACAGACATCAGATTTGGGAGCATTTTATTCATCCTTTCTTTCTTTGAGTTTAATGTAACGCTCAATAAGAAGGGAGTCAAGAATGTTTATAAAACACTGTTATTTTTTATGCATTAAGTGACAAAAAAGTGAAAAGTGCTTAGTGCTGTAACGCTTGAGCAAGGAAAAGTTAAACCATAAAACCAATCAAATCTAAATAATAAACGCATAAAATTATCAGGAAGGGTATGATTTTGTATTAATATACTTTTAGGGGGAACAAAGGCGCAGGCGTGCGCGTTTGAACATCATAAAAAACGTTTTGCGGTACAAGTGACAAGGATATTCTTCCGCACTTGTACCGCTGATTCATATTCGGAGCGAGTGAACTCCCCCAAAAATACCACTTGATCCATAACCGGCTATTCAGTACAAGTTGCAGCGTTAAAAAGACAAACTTGTATTGAGTATCATATAAGTAGTTAATATACAGATCCTGGCACTTTAAAATACGTGAAGTCGTTAAATTTGTTATAGTTCACTTATCTCTGTTAATAAATTGTTATCTTACGACGAGCAATATATTGAAATTGTGTACTCAATGTTGTTTACGCAGTCATAAAACTGTACAAGACGATGCTATAATAGAGGTTTTTTTCATCATTTTATAATAATATTTACAAATCATACAAAGAATAGTATAGTGGTATAGATATTAATAATCATAGAGAGGTTGAATATTATAATGATAAATAAAGAGAAATACGCGGGACGGGTGTTTAGATATTTCCTCTTTGGTATATTTGTTTCTTTGATATCAGCATTCGTCATGCAGTATTTTTTTACTCAGTTTAATTTTCAAGACACATACTTTTTTGTTTTTCATTCTCACACAAAGCTCTTTTTATATGGTGCAGGACTACTTTTCGTAGTATACATGTGGTTAACAGCGCTTACAGGAAGCTCTGTTTTAGGAAGTTCCATACTAATGTTTTTATCTATACTTTTAAGTTTAACCTCCTATGTGAAATATCAATATCGTGTTGAACCTCTATATCCAAATGAATTAGGAATGGTTACAAATCTTTCGGAACTAGCTACTATGGTCAGTACAGCAGACATATTAATGGCAGCTGGGGTAATACTGCTTACATCAATAACGACTTTTATATTATATAAAAAATTTTCAACTAAAAAAGAATACATTTCTCCAAAGACAGTTCATTATGGCTGGAGGATTTTAACACTTATTATTTCAACTTTTTTTATGATCTATGTCACTCATTTTAATGGTTCAGGTAATCAAATCAAGGAACATTTTTCCAACTATACCAGATGGGTAACATATAACCAGAATATGAATTATCAGCGGAATGGTTTTATAGCAGGTTTCTTATATAATTTAGGAACAGTAAATATGGAAGAGCCTGAAGACTATTCAAGAGATGAAATAGAGAGAATTTACAAAAAATATTTAGAGGAAGCTGAAAAAATCAACCAAAATAGGACTCAAAGTAAGATAAATACTAATCTTATATATATTATGAATGAATCGTTTTCTGATCCCACTAAAATTAATGGTTTTTCAACGGATCAGGATCCAATTCCTTATACAAGAGAACTTTTGAATAATACACTGAGCGGAGAGTCTTTAGCATTGAATATTGGTGGCGGCACAGCCAATAGTGAGTTTGAAGCACTTACCAGTCTTTCAAAGGAACCTTTTAGAGTGAGTGTTCCATTCGTTGAAGCCGTTAATATTATGCACAAGGTCCCATCTATTGTAAAAAAAGCAAACAATGATAAATTAACGACAACAGCTATTCATCCCTACGATCCAACGTTGTACAGACGTTTATCAGTATACGAAAAATTGGGTTTTAGCGAATTTTTATATGCAAAAAATATGAAAAATACTGAGAAGATGGGAAATAGCCGACATATTTCTGATCGTTCTGCATATAAAGAAAGTATAGAAGTAATTGAAAAAACTGAAGAAAAAGATTTTATTCATCTCGTAACCATGCAAAATCATGGTCCTTACCAAGGAAAGTACGAAGATCTTAAATTCAGTACTAACGCTAATGGTACCGAATCGAGCTTGGAGGCGGATAGTTACCTTGAAGATCTTCACAATAGCGATTTAGCACTAAAAGAGTTCTTAGAATATTTAGAAAATCAAGAAGAAGAGTTTTTAGTTGTATTTTGGGGTGATCACCTTCCTGGTATTTATAGCGAAGAAGTTCTTAGTGAAAACAGTGATTTAAATATGAGAGAAACACCATTATTTTTCTACTCTAATAAGCAAGAACTATCTGGAGATGTTGGAACAATAAGCCCGATGTTTCATACTAATCAAGTTCTTGATATATTAGATATTGAGGTATCTCCTTATGAAGCTTTGGTAGATAATCTAGAACAGAAATTGCCTGGTCTTAACGGAGGAGTATACTTGGAGAGAAATAGTGAAAAAGTCATTTCATCCAGAAATGAATTAAGCAAAGAAGCCCAAGCTATACTCAAAGATTTTAACTTAGTTCAATATGACATTGTTTCAGGCAATGAGTACGGTAAGAAGTTAGGTCTTTTTGAAATCAAAAGCCAATAATAAAAATCATTATTGTGTTATTTTCTTCTCTGTTATAAAGAAAAAAGCCGCCATCGCTGGCGGCTTTCCTTATAGTCTTTTAACTCTCGTATCCGTTCGGATTCGATTTCTGCCAGCGCCATGAGTCACGGCACATGTCTTCGATCGAATAGGTGGCTTCCCAGCCGAGTTCGTTTTTGGCTTTAGTAACGTCGGCGTAGCTGGTGGCGATGTCGCCGGGACGGCGGTCGACGATTTCGTGTGGGATCTCAACATCATTGGCATTTTCGAATGCATGGATCACATCCAGCACGGAATAACCTTTACCGGTCCCTAAATTATAAGCTTCGACGCCGGTCATGCCCATGACTTTCTCCAACGCCTTGATATGGCCTTTCGCCAGGTCGACCACGTGGATGTAGTCGCGCACGCCGGTCCCGTCATGTGTATCGTAGTCTGAACCAAACACAGATAGCTTCTCGCGCTTTCCGACAGCGACCTGAGTGATATACGGCATCAGGTTGTTCGGGATGTCGTTAGGGTCTTCGCCGATACGTCCGGATACGTGGGCGCCGATCGGGTTGAAGTAACGCAATAATGCGGCACTCCACTGATTGTCAGCGATATACTGATCCTGGATGAACTGCTCGATGAACATTTTTGTCGTGCCGTAAGGATTTGTTGTCGACAGGGGCATGTCTTCAGTGAACGGCGCTTCATTCGTCATACCGTAAACTGTGGCACTTGAACTGAAGACGATTTTCTTCACGTTGTATTCGTTCATCAGCTCCATCAACACGATCGTGCCGTTCAGATTGTTGCTGTAATATTTCAGCGGCTGGGCCACAGATTCGCCGACGGCTTTGTAGCCGGCAAAGTGGATTACCGCGTCCAGTTCGTGCTGCTCAAAGACCTCGCGCAGGGCTTCCTTGTCGCAGATATTCACTTCGTGGAAAGGGATGTCTTTTCCTGTGATGTCTTTCAGACGTTTCAGGACTTCCGGTTTTGAGTTGGAATAGTCGTCAACGATCACCACATCATATTTTTTTTCGATGAGTTCAACGACCGTGTGGCTGCCGATATAACCGGCACCACCTGTAACTAATATAGCCATGAGTTTCGCTCCTTCATAAGTAGTATTTTTTACTAAATTTTACTCTTTATTTTACTCCCCTCATTGTACCACAGACATCTGTTTCCGTGCATCGATATTCTTATTAGATAACAAAACGGTTAAACTCTATCGACAAATGTAAAGAATTAATGAAAACTCTAGTTATAGACAGAAACTGTGGTATAATTTGCTGTAATTGAAAAATCCATACCTATATGAAATCATAAATATAAACGTACGAAAGAGTTTCAAGAAGCAGCAGTTAAAAGCATCAAATAGAGAGGACTTGAGTTATGTTTGAAGTTTCCATCATCATGCCGGTGTACAACGTCAAGGAACATCTAGCGAGGGCGATCGAATCGGCCTTGAATCAGAAAAAAATACTCACTGAAATCATTCTTGTTAACGACGGGTCGACCGACGGCTGTGCAGAGATCTGTGACGACTATGCTCAGCGCGAACCTCTCTTAGTCAAAGTGATCCATCAGGAAAACAAAGGATCAGGCCCCGCGCGCAATGCCGGACTGGACCAGGCGATCGGCAAATATATTTATTTTGCAGATCCCGATGATTATTTTGACAACAACCTTTTGCAGGAAAACTGCCGCCTGGCCAAAGAAGCAGAGCCCGATATGGTGGTTTTCGGCTACACACAGGAAAAGGCGTCAGATCCTTTAGACCGTGAAATAAAACTGCCGAACTTCCCGCAGCTGACGACCCAAGAAGGGTTCCGCCAGCACTTTGGCAATGTCTACCATTTTTCTCCCTATGCTCTATGGAACAAGCTCTATAAAAGAAAATTTCTGAAAAAGCACCACATTCGTTTCACGAGTCAGAAGACCGGACAGGATGCGCTCTTTAATATCGACGTCTTCAAGCACCTGTCATCCGTCGCCGTCAACCGGAAAGCCTACTATCACTACGTTTCCCACGAAGGATCATCGGTGAACCGGTACCGTCCGGAGCGTTATCTGATGGAACAGAACATCGCAGAAGCCTTTGAACAGCTGATGAGTGAGTGGGGCGAAGAAGGGACCTTCGCCAATCTGATCGGTGAAGAGTATTTCAATACGCTCTACCTTGAAACGGCCAATCTGGTCCACAGAGACTGCCCGCTTTCCGATGAAGAGAAAATTAAACGTCTGATTGATATCTGGCAGACCATCGGAATCACAAAAATAGTCCCTTATAAACAGAGCGACCATAATCCGTTTAGACGCCTGCTGCTCAGCACCTATAAGCAGCAGAACTTCAATCAGGCACTACGCCTGATGAAGAGCCGCAATCAGGTCGCCAGACGCTACACGAAAGTATTCAGTAAAGTGAGAACCTTTTTTAAAAATTAAACAGGAAAAGAAATCCTGAATTATTCATAGTTTAAATCTAAATCTGTGTTTATCGTTGATGTTCTCAACTTTCTTTTCCTCTTTTTTCTTCACCCATTGGGTGAGGAAAAAAGGATACAAAAAGAGCACACTCTGTGTTAATGTAAAGTCATCCAAAACCAACAAAAACAGAGGTGTGCTCTTATATGGAAACTTTACAAGAAAAATCGCTAAAATTCAACTCAAATATAATTGTATCTAACGATGGTGGTCAATTATCCAATGATGCCGGGCTTCTTTTGCTTTTTGAATTTATACACAACATCAACTTTGATGCGTTGCTTGACGAACACTTCCATCTAAATGATTCTCGTGCCTATTGTATTCACGAATACGAAGATATCTTGAAACAATTGATTGTCCAACTGATCGCTGGGTATCCGCAAGATTCGGCTGCGAACCGACTACGTTTAGATCCTATTCTAAAGCAAGGACTGGAGAAAGAGCAGCTCGCTTCTCAATCCATGATTTCTCGTTTTATAAATGAACTAACAGAAGAGAATGTCAGTCAATTCCAACAAATCGCTAAAGTTTTAGCGGATCAGTGGCTTCACCATACGAATACTCAACACATGATTATTGATGTCGACTCTACCCATTCGGATACTTTTGGCAATCAAGAATACACAGATTTCAATACCCATTATGGTACCAATGGGTACCACCCTTTAGTCGCTTTTGACGGATTAACGGGCTTGTTTTTAGATGCCCAACTTCGCCCTGGGAATGTGTATACGTCTAATGCGGCAGAAGGTTTCTTAGCCTCTATTATTCAACAGTACAAGAAGCATTCATGTGATATGTTTCTAACGGTTCGTGGGGATAGTGGCTTTGCCAAACCTGAGATTTATTCCCTTTGTGAAGAAGAATACGTCAAGTATCTGATTCGATTGAAAGTCAATAAAAAGCTGAAAGACCTCGCACACCGTCACGTTCTTTATGGGGAAACCACTGACTTCACAAAGGAAGAACATCAATATTTCATGATGGACTATCAAGCGGGCAGTTGGACATCCTCACGGAAAGTAGCTGTAAAAGCCACTCGTGAAGCAGGCAATCTGTTATTTTCGAAGTATGAGTTTATCGTCACCAACTTCCATGGGCTTTCAGCCGATGTCGTATTTAAGTTGTATCAAAAACGAGGAACGATGGAAAATTGTATCAAAGAAATCAAGAATGGGTTTGCCTTTGATAAAACCGACAGTTCCACCTTTGTGGCCAATCAAGCCCGTATGATGATCAGTTGTGTAGCTTACAACTTGGTTCATCTGATGAAAGAAACCACCTTCCCAAAGGAAGTGAAGCGTTCAACCATTTCAACGATTCGTTTCAAACTCTTTCATATTGCCGGAAGATTGACGAGTCACGCTCGACAACTACGGGTTCGCTTGGCGACCTCTCATGTCTTTGATTCTCTCTTTTGGGAAGTGCTTGAGAACATACAGTCATTGGTTCTTTTGCATTAGGTTCGTCAGCTACCCTCAATTTTTTTGAGTTCTGTATGACCAAGGGGGCCGTATACCCTTTTTTAGAAAGAAAACGAGTCCTGCCTTCTAAAGAACTTCTATTCAAGGCTTTTGAGATGGATAATCGCTCAAAACAACGAAAATATTCGGTAAAATACTTATCCACAGAAAGCTATGAATTATTCAGGAAATAACAGCCGAGGAGTCAACCGCTATGATGGAACAGTTCAAACATGCCCTTTTTTATACAGCTATTGGTAAATATTCCATCGTTGTGGTCCAGCTGCTCGTTCAGGCAGTCCTGTCCCGGATCCTGACACCAGCGGAATATGGGATCGTGGCAGCCGTCAATATCTTCCTCGTTTTCTTCCAGCTGCTGGCCGATTTTGGGATCGGTCCAGCAGTTATACAGAATAAAAGTCTGAATAAAAGAGAATTAAATGATATCTTTTCTTTCAGCCTCTATGTCGCGGTCGGATTGGCAGTGGTGTTTTTCTTTCTGGGATATCCGATGAGTGATTTCTACGGGAACCCAGTTTATATAGCGATAAGCCGTATCCTGGCCATCGCCGTCTTTTTTTACGGCGTTTTAGTCGTACCGCAATCGATCCTCCTTCGGGAAAAGAATTTCCGGCTCGTCAATATCACGACAGTGACCGGCGCGCTGGTATCTGGAGTGATTTCTATCGGCCTCGCTCTGTTAGGGTTCAGCTATTATGCAATCATCATCGGCAATACGGCCCGGGCATTCATTATGTTCGTAATTTTCTACATAAAGACCGAGACGAAGATCAGTCTCAAATTCAACTGGGGACCGCTCAAAAAGATCTTTGCCTTTTCACGCAATCAGTTCCTGTTCAACTTCATCAACTACTTTTCAAGGAATCTGGACAATCTCCTGATCGGGCGCTACTTCAGTGCAAGCGCGCTGGCTTACTATGACAAAGCCTATCAGGTCTCGCTGTACCCCAATCAGGTGCTGACAAGTCTCGTGACGTCAGTGATCCACCCGATCCTGTCCGATTATGAAGATGAAAAGGAACGGATCAAACGCGTCTATTTAAGGATTTCCAATCTACTAGCAACACTTGGCATGCCGCTGTCTATCTTCCTGTTCTTCGCTGCCGAAGAAGTGATCCTGTTTCTTTTTGGGGGACAATGGGACGGCAGTGTCGCGGCCTTTCAGATACTGGCTTTGTCGATCTGGATCCAAATGATCCTGTCGAGCACCGGCGGCATCTTCCAGTCGGGGAACCGGACGGATCTTCTATTACTTTCAGGCATCTTGTCGACCGCCTTCAATATCACCGGTATCGTTATCGGTATTTTGATGGGACAGATCGAATATGTCGCCGGCTTTCTGGTCCTGGCGTTCAGCCTGAATTTTATCCAGGCCAATTACCTGCTCATGATCAAGATGTTCAAGTCAAGTCTGCTGGAGTTTTTTAAAGTGCTCACCAAGCCGGTCATTCTGGCGGTGATGCAGGCCGGGGCGTTCTGGCTGCTGCCGGAACTGCCGCTGAACAACTTCTTCAGCCTGGTCGTCAAAGGACTCGTGTTCGTTGTCGTCTGGATCATCGGTTTGTTCATCACCGGGGAATTTAAACGGCTGAAACTGGAACTGCAGCGTGCACGTGGCATCAAAGAATAAAGAAGAGAGGAGCAGGAACATGACTAAACCCTTAGTATCGATCATCGTACCCACTTATAATGTAGAAAGATATATCGAGGAGTGCATCGATTCCCTGCTCGCTCAGACCTATCCGAGTACCGAGATCATCGTTCTGGATGATGCGTCGACCGATGCGACTGTATACTTATTAAAGCAGTACACCGAAGAGATTATCCTGATCGAAAATGAAAAGAACAAAGGTCAGGGTGCAAGACGAAATCAGGGGCTGCAAATAGCCAGCGGAAAGTACATCTATTTCATGGATGCCGACGACTGGCTGGAAAAAGAGGCACTCGAAGAATGTGTCGAGCTGGCCGAAAAAACCAGTGCAGAACTCGTTCGTTTCAATGGCTTGGCCTTTTATCAGGACGACCAATCGGCGGTAAATGAAAACAACTACGACTTTTCTCAAACGCTCGAAAATAATAAGCTCTACACAGGAGAAGAGGCTCTTTTGAAAAATAGAAAAGCCTTCACGCCGTCACCCTGTCTCTATTTAGTGAAAAAAGACCTGATCGACCAAAACAACTTGTCGTTTATCGAAGGCGTCCTGCATGAAGACGAGTACTTCACGACCGTCCTGTTTTCGAACACCGAAAGAATGATTTACTTGAATAAAAAATACTATCACCGCCGCTACCGGACCGCTTCGACCATGACAGAACAGACGAAACAGCACAAGCTGAGATCGTTCAATTCTTACATCAAAGTGTTTCAGGCGCTGGAAGAGGAGTATAAACAGTCGAAATATTCAGAACATCAGAAACAGTTCATCAAGCGTCAGCTGCTATCCATATACAACGGACTGCTAATAAGCGACGTGTATCCGGAGATGAAACGCCAGCTGAAACAGTTTAAAACGGTATCGCTTAAGGACAAACTGTTCGTGCTTGGTGCAAGACTTAAGCAGCAGCTGAAAAAATAAGAATAAAAAGTGAATAAGAAAGCACTTACCTTTACCAGATTATGACAATACGCTGAAAATGTGTCGGTAAAGGTTCTTTTTATGGTAAAATAGCTTTTGATTGTGTCACACTATAGATACTGAATATCATGAATAAATAAAGAGAATGGAGAAGAGCCAGGATGAAGAAAAAGAAAATTGCGATCGTATTCGGTACGCGTCCGGAAGCGATCAAAATGGCGCCAGTCATTCTTGAACTGAAAAAATATCAGGATGAATTTGAATCCTGTATCATTGTCTCTGCTCAACATAGAGAAATGCTTGACCAGGTTTTATCCGTTTTTGATATCAAACCGGATTATGATTTGGACATCATGAAACGCAACCAGACTTTGTCGGATATCACATCTGATGTCTTGAAAGGGATCGAAACGGTCTTTGTAAAAGAACAGCCAGATATGGTGCTGGTTCACGGGGATACGACGACGAGTTTTGCCGCGGCTCTGGCGGCTTATTATCATCAGATCCCGATCGGTCACGTGGAAGCCGGGCTCCGCACTTACGATAAATATTTCCCCTTTCCTGAGGAAGGAAACAGACAGTTGATCGATGCAATTACCGATCTGTTCTTTGTCCCAACGGAGACCACGAAACAGAACCTTCTCAAAGAAGGCAAGGATGAACAACAGATAGTTGTCACAGGCAACACAGTGATCGATGCGGTTCGTTATACAAAAGTCAGTAAAACCAAGCACAATGCATTGGACTTAATGGATGAAAAAACGGATCAGAAATGGATATTACTCACATCTCACCGGAGAGAAAATTACGGACAGCCAATGATCAATATATTTGAGGCTATTTTAGAAGTTGTAAATAATCACAAAGAAATTGAAGTAATTGTACCCGTTCATTTAAGCCCGACAGTTCAGAGAGTAGCGAATGAGATTCTAGGCGATCACGACAGAATCCATTTAATCGAACCACTTGAAGTCGATGTCTTTCATCAAGTCATCAATAAAACCTATTTAGTACTGACAGATTCCGGTGGTCTGCAGGAAGAAGCACCTGCATTAGATAAACCTGTCCTTGTCTTAAGAGATAAGACGGAACGACCTGAAGGACTGGATGCAGGCACACTCAAAGTTATAGGTACAGATAAGAGAAGAATAGTAGAAGAAGTAAATGAGTTAGTTACAAATAGAGATCTATATATAAAAATGTCTCAAGCAGATAACCCTTATGGAGATGGATACGCAAGTGGAAGGATACTCGAAACAATAAAAGGTTACTTTCTGTAATTGAATGAGTATGAATAGAGGAGATGGTTGAGTGGAGTCGACGTTAGTCAATAAATGGTTAAATCAGTACGAAAACAGACAACCTGTATTCAACCATCTGGTTTTATTCTTAGTAGCTATCTCATTCGCCTTAAGTGACTGGCTTTACGGTGCATTCACTTTTACAGAACTGATACTTGGATTGTCTCTCAGTATCCTATTTTTAGCGGGAAAGTATAGAATACATGTTCACCAATTAAAATGGGTACTGGCTCCAATAATCATAATTTTAGTTCATTCTCTTTATTTATATAACGTTTATGATGATTTTAATTTGCGGATTTCAGTTATAGCACTTATTAAGTTATTATTTTACGTGTTGGCCGTTACTGGACTGTATAATTTTATCAAGGTGCAAAAGCTGAAAGAGGAGTTCATGATATGGAATAATCTTGTTGCTCTTATTATTTTAGCTCTGGGTGTATACATTGCTCTTGCCGTCTACATGGAAACGAACTTTGAGCAAGGATTACCTTATGAATTTCTGTTGAGATTTACTCGACTTGATGGACACCTTTACCGGCGAGATATACCGATCGTACGAATGAAGAGTATCTTCCAGGAACCTGCTCATTTAGGGTATTACTTAAATTCAATACTCATGATAAATCTGTTGAACAAAAAGCAGCTGAGAATGAAAAAATGGATCAACAGCTTATTGATTACGGGGGTTATACTAACGTTATCATATAGCTCAGTCTTTATTATGCTTTCGATATTGGCACTTTGGCTGATTGTCAATTTTAATCACTTTAAAGGTAAACTAAAATGGACTCCAAGTGCATTTGTCAGTTTAGGACTTGTATTGATCGTTGTGTTTTTTTTCAGAGAGTTAATATACACGACGCTGGTACAGAGGACCATAGAAATTATTACAGGTGTAGAAACATCAGGATATGAACGCTTAATTGTCAGCTGGCGCTATATAAATAAAGAAACATTTTTATCAGGATATGGTTTTTTACAAAGTCCTGGAATGTTATGGAACATTTTTGCCTATGTATTTACAGAGTTAGGTCTGATTGTGTTCTTTTTATACGTATTGAGTATCGGTTACTTAATGAACTATAATATACCAATTGCGCTAGTGTTTATATTAATGAACTTCGCTAAGGGCGGATATTTATCCTCTGGGTACTGGTTCCTGATTTTACTTGTGATCATTTATTCGGCTCGTAACTTTGAACCATTTCATGTTACTAATAGAAAGGGAGAACACCGTGAGAAGTAATGAAGGATTTGACAAGACAAAAAAAATATTAATAGGAATGGTAGAAGTCCTATTGTATCATTTATCGATATGGCTATCGTTTTATTATAGATATGACGGGAATATTCCTAGTTTTAACTATATATCGTATCAAAATGCCCGAGTGTATATATTTTTTGTATTTCTACTGTTAAACATTTTGTTTGGAATTTATATATACTACAACAAATCAATTATGGATCTGTTTGTGATTACAATCATTGTTCAGGTAATACTTACTGTAATGATTATGGCCATGACCTTTTTCGGAAGATGGTTTAGTTTCCCCAGATCTGTCATAGTTATTAGTTTTATTACCAGTTCAGTTATTCTATTTATTTGGAGAGTAGCAGTATTTAAACTCTACGAAAGAATTGCAGGGACGAAGAAAGTTATGGTCGTGGGTGAGGAAAATAAAATCGGTGAAATCATCTACAACTTCATGAATGCTAAAAATAAAAGGCATACTGTCACCTCGGCAGTGCTAGATAATTATATTGAAAACATAAAGAAACATATCGATACCATAGATATTGTCTATATTGCAGCCGACTTGTCACGTCAGGAAAAATTAACAATTATTGATTTTCTTGTTAAAAATAACAAAAACATATTTGTTAACACGAGTTTTGAACATCTGGCTTTAGTGAACCCAAACATTATGAATATTGAAGACGAGAGTGTGATAGAGTTATCTAATTTTCGAATCTCTCCTGAATTTGATTTAATAAAGCGGACGATCGATATCATTGTGGCGGCACTTATGATTATAGTTACATCGCCGATTATGATACTAACGGCTATGCTGATCAAGCTCACCTCAAAAGGTCCGGCCGTCTATAAACAAGTAAGAATTACTAAAGGTCAGAAAGAGTTTAATATATATAAATTTAGAACCATGTCCGCAACTGCAGAAACAGATTCTGGACCGGTGTTGGCGAAAGCGAATGATATGAGGGTCACACCGATAGGTAAATACTTAAGAGCTTTACGTATTGACGAATTACCTCAGCTGTTCAATGTATTGAACGGTACGATGGCATTGGTTGGACCGCGACCGGAAAGACCGTTTTTTGTTGACCAGTTCAAGAAAGAAAATCCTTATTATGATTTAAGACATAATGTTAGAGCTGGGATTACTGGCTATGCTCAAGTGTACGGAAAATATTCTACGAATTTTAACAGCAAACTAAATTTCGATTTAGTTTATATAAAGAATTATAACTTATTGATGGATTTAAAAATACTTTTACAAACCATTAAAGTTCTGTTTGATAAAGTTTCTTCAAAAGGTGTAGATGAAGAAATCGATACTAGCATTCCAGAGACGATAAAAATCTATAGATAGTTAGGAGTGGGGAAATGAAAGATGAGTTGACATTAAAAGATTTATACAGATTTTTAGTTGATAATATAAAAATCATTATTAGCACGGTCGCAGTTACGAGTATTATGGCAATAGTATTTGCTGTCTTATCAAATTTAGATTTAGATGACTCTGAAACTGTTGATACCACGCCTATTGAAAATCCTAGACTAATCAGTGAGAAAAGATATGAAGAATACGCTCAGTGGCCTGTAGAACTTTTCTCAGAGCCACAAATAAGACAAATGCAGGCGTACCTTCTTCCCAAAGCATATAAGATCACATTTTATGCCGAACATGAGGATTACGAACCAATCACAAACACAACATTCATGAGAGAAGTATTCAGAAATAACGATGTCCTAAATTATATTGAAGACAATCTAAATGCTGATTTAACACCTGATATCGATTTTGCAGTTCATATCGAGAATTTGGCTAACTCCGGTGTCTACGAATTACATTTTCAAAGAGGTACACAGGAGGAAAGTTTAGAATTAGCTTATATCGTGATGGATGCTATTGAAGAAGGCGTAATACCTGTATTAGAGAATAAAAATGTATATTTCGTTGAAGATGAACCTGAACTGGTCGAAGAAGATTATTCTAATTTTGAAGAGGACACAACAGTTGAATCTGGTTTTTCAATCGGCTCATTCATCAGATATATAGTGTTGTTTGGGATCATAGGTATTGCAGCTGGAACTGTGATTGGAATTATTATTGCTTTGCTTGGAATAATAATGAGTAAACAGGTGACAGCACTTTATGACTATGTACGTAAAGATACGGATAAAGTGGTGCGACTGAATCATTTAAGAAATGTTGGTCCAGAAGAACGGATGCAAAAAGGACAGACTAATATCAATACGCCATTAGTTAATTCTAAAATCCTTCTTTATGATGAAGAAACTGAAAATGAGTGGACTGATTTATTCAGCAACCTTAAAGCAAACGTTTTTAAGTATAAAGATTTTTCAAATATAAATGAAGAATTGATAAATATTGACGAAATCATTATTTTATCCAAAGTAAATAGGACCTCCAAAGACTGGTATAATAATCAGCGAGTTCAATTGAACGGTTATAACATCCCTATAAAGATAATCCAATTCTAGGTAATATTGTTACAAAAAAATGAATATTAATTACTCTTTTCTTTACTTCTTTACAGAATGACGTTATATATTACGCTTCTCTGTGTTATACTTTTTGAGTATCAAACTTTTACATACTTAAGGAGGACACAATGAAAAAATATAAAGCGTTTGGAATCATCATGAGTAGTATGCTAATCCTCGGTGCTGCCAGTACTACGACGATTGCTGTAGCAGAGAGCGTTGACGAGACAGCTGAAATGAGTACACAGAGTGATGGTGAAAGTTTAAATAGACTTTTCAATGAATTGGAAACCATCACTTTTGACTCATCTTCTTTATCTGAGGAACAAATAGCGGCACTTGAAGGTCTCATTGATGGTACATATAGTGTCATGTTAGAAGTGGATGAAAATACAACTTACATAGGTTTTAACGAAGTAGATGAAAGAGTAATTAGTTACTTTGAAAATCAGGAGTTTTTACAGTTTGTTTCTAATGAAAATAAATCGGTAACAGCTGAAGTCAGCCTCTCCGAATTATATGATCTAACAGAACTACTGGAAAAAGAATCTACTACTTCTTCAGAAACTGAGCCCCGACAATTGGAATCAGTTGCAACTGCAGCTAAAGAAGAAATACCTGAAGCGAGCTATACCCCTAAAACTTATTCTACAGAAGATGACGTTTCATATTCAAGATCATCTGAAGTTGAAGAATTATTACATGGAGGGGAGGATGTCTTTAGTACTTTCGGTACAATGATGAGCATCTCCTCTTCGGACGGTAGAGTAGCAGAAAACGGTATATATACAGTTGTTAGTGGAGATACATTCAATGACATAGCTTCGTCGTTTAATTTGAAAACAAGACAGTTACAAGAATGGAATGGGCATGTCTCTAATATCAATAGTTTGATAGTTGGGACAGAATTAGCGGTAACACGCAGAGGCGTGGAAGCACTGTTGTCTGATGCTGATAAAGCACGACTTTATAGAGGTGGAGCTGAACCGGTTTACACTATACCGCAAGAGTTTATCGATGATATTGCTACACAAGCGATAAAAGTATCCAATCTGGAGGGCGAAGAAGCGTTGTGGCCATCACTGATGATCGCTCAGGCTGCACATGAGAGTAATTATGGTCGTTCCTCATTAGCCAGCCCTCCTTATCACAACTTAAGTGGTATAAAAGGTTCTCACAACGGTAAATCTGTGTTGATGTGGACATGGGAGGTTTTAGATGGTGTGAGAGTCGATGTCTTGGCTCCGTTCAGGCATTATCCTTCTTACGATGCTTCTTTACAGAGTTATGCAAGTTTACTTAGAAATGGTCTTTCCTGGAGCAGAGACTATTATTCTGGAACCTGGAGAAGCAAAACCGATTCTGTCTGGGATGTGCTGGATAATGGGGGATTACGAGGATATGCGACAGATCCGAACTATTATGTTGCAATCAAACGGATCATCGACAACTTTGATTTGACTAAATACGACACAGGAAATTACTACGTTCGTACGGGAACATTCTTAGGAGAAACCTTCACTCAGCTTCAAGTCAATAAACTTGCCAGCCAAAATAAAGCGCTGGACTATAGAATAGAAGTCGATACGAATAAAACACCTTATTCATACCGAAGAATCGAATCCACTGAAGAGTTCCTGGGAGAAGCCGGTGCTCAAAGAGTGATCGATCAGTTACGCAGAGATAAAGGCTGGGGTGCATCGATGATCGCCACAGGAAATGGTACTGAAAGACACCGCGTACGCTCAGGATTCTTCAATACAAAGGCTAGAGCAGAAATCGCTCTTGATAACTTCAGGAACTTAAGTGGTTATTCAGCAAGTATTGAAATAGATTCGGATGGGAAATACAGAATACTTACAGGCTTCTTTAATGGAGCATCCAGCGCACGTAAAGGTCTTGCTTACATGCACGAGCTTGGATGGGGTGCAAGTATAATTGGAACAGGTAATTACACACCACACTACACTGTAAGAACTGGAACGTTCAATACACCAAACCATGTGAATAGTGCCGAAATCTACTTTAACCATTATGGATGGGGAAGTAAACAGGTACTGTCCACTAGAACAAATCCTTATTACCGTATTTATGCGGAAGGCTTTGTTTATGAAGGTCAGGCCAATACATTTGTTGAGCAGTTAAGCAGCCAATACAACTGGGGGTCAACAGCTTTTCCAGTACACAAATAAAGTCATAAAATAATCACTCATTTATACTGTCTAGATCCACTTTGATCAAAGGTTGGGATCGGAATAGACAGACTATAAGTGAGTGATTTTTTTGGCATGTAACGAAGCTGATATTTCAAATGTTATGAATTTCTGAAGATTTCATAATAATGGCACAATAAAAATGCATTATTGGTAAGTTTCCTTTATAATTGAATAGATTGTTTTAGACAATGATAATAGGTTTCGGAGGATATCTGATGACAAAAGTACTGATTTTTTCTAATCACCCGGCATATACGTATAACTTGAGAAAAGAAATTATTGAAGGTCTTATTAATGAAGGATACCAAGTGTCTTTAGTCGTACCTTATGGTAAAGAAGTCGAGCACTTCAAAGACATTGGCGTCAAACTGATCGATATAAAAATCAGTGAACGAAGCGTTAATCCTTTCACTGACTTGAAACTGCTTCAAAACAACGTAAAAATTTTAAAAGAAGAAAAACCGGATGTCGTACTTACATACGCCACCAAACAGAATATATACGGAGGGATGGCAGCAAGACTGACAAGGACGCCTTATATACCGATGATAACCGGTCTGGGAACAGCAATGGAGAATCCGGGCATCCTCCAAAAGATTGCCAGTACATTGTATAGATTGGGTGTCAAAGGAGCGACGGCTTTATTTGTTCAGAATGAGTCTATCCGTAAAAAGCTGAAGGACTTTGATATGATCCATGCACCCGTGTACATGACACCAGGGTCTGGAGTGAGCCTAGAGCGGCACCCACTGGCAGAATATCCGAATGAAAACGAACCGATCCAGTTTCTGTATATCGGACGTATCATGAAAGACAAAGGGATCTTTGAATTACTGGAAGCGGCACGTGCCGTTAAAAAGGAATATCCGACTGTTACTTTTAGAGTGATCGGACACGGTAATCTGGAAGAGGATATAGTAAAAGTAAAAGCTGCAGATAAAGAAGGGACGATCGAATATCTCGGTAGGCAGTCAGATGTGAGACCCTTTATAAGAGAATCCCATGCAACTGTTCTTCCATCCTATCATGAAGGGATGGCCAATGTATTGCTAGAATCAGCAGCCGCAGGACGCCCGATTCTTGCTTCGAAGGTGCCCGGCTGTCAGGAGACATTTGATGAGAACCGGACAGGAGTTGGTTTTAAGGCCAGAGATACCGGATCTCTTATTAAAGCTATTGAACAATTCATTGAGCTCCCTTATAATCTTAAAAGAGATATGGGTCGGGCTGGACGTCAGAAGATGGAAAATGAGTTCGACAGAACGATTATCTTAAATATGTATATCAAAATAATTGAAAAGATTGGAAGATGATAAAATGACTCTTTACGATGAAATAGTGAATAAAGAAGCAAAAATATCTTTAATTGGATTGGGTTATGTCGGTATGCCGATTGCCGTGGCATTTGGAAAAAAAGCAGAAGTTCTTGGATTTGATATCAGTAAGGAAAAAGTAGCCCTTTATAAAAAAGGGATCGATCCGACGAAAGAAGTTGGAGACGACGTCATTTCAAAAACAACAGTCGACTTCACTTCGGATGCTGAACGCTTGAAAGAAGCAAAATTTCATATCGTAGCGGTACCTACTCCCGTCAATGACGATCATACGCCAAATCTTAAACCGGTTGAATCGGCAAGTCACACTCTCGGTAAGCAACTGACTAAAGGATCGATCGTCGTTTATGAATCAACGGTTTATCCTGGTGTAACAGAGGATATCTGTATCCCGATCCTAGAAGAAGAATCTGGTCTCAAAGCCGGAGTAGATTTCAAAGTCGGTTTTTCACCTGAGCGGATCAACCCAGGCGACAAGGTGCACCGCTTAGAAACGATCGTTAAAGTCGTGTCTGGTCAAGATGATGAGTCATTGGATATTATTTCTAAAGTATACGAACTCGTCGTTGAAGCAGGAGTCTATAAAGCAGAATCCATTAAAGTAGCTGAAGCTGCTAAAGTTATCGAAAACTCTCAGCGGGATATCAATATTGCTTTTATGAATGAGTTATCCATTATTTTCAATAAGCTAGATATTGATACAAAAGCAGTACTTAAAGCAGCTGGAACAAAGTGGAACTTCCTCAACTTCTCTCCGGGCCTGGTAGGCGGCCACTGTATCGGGGTCGATCCATATTACCTGACTTATAAAGCGGAACAAGTCGGCTATCATTCACGTATCATTCTAGCCGGCAGACAGATCAATGATGAAATGGGTCATTATGTTGTCGAAAATCTAGTGAAGAAATTAATTAAAGCAAATGTCCCAGTCAAGACAGCACGAGTGGGTATTCTAGGCTTTACCTTCAAAGAAAATACACCAGACACACGAAATACGCGAGTCATCGATATTGTTGAAGAACTGAAGGAATATGGGGTGCAGCCTTTGATTGTCGACCCTGTTGCAGATGAGAATGAATTAAAAGAAGAATATGGTTTGAAACTGAATACGATGGAAGATTTAAAAGATATGGATGCCTTGATTGTAGCTGTGGGGCATGATGAGTTTTTGAACCTATCGTTTGAACAGCTGGAATCATTTTATAAAGATGTACCTAACGAACAGCGAGTATTGGTCGATGTGAAAAGTATTTTGGATAAGAAGAAATATCTGGCGTCTGGCTATAATTACTGGAGATTATAAAAGAAGGAGTTTCATTCATGGGATATAGTGAGGTTCAATTTGAAAAAGACAGTGTATTTTTAGTGACAGGTGGGGCAGGTTTCATAGGGTCTAACCTTATTGAAGTTTTGCTCGATAGTGGGTATTCAGTGAAGTGTCTGGATGATCTATCAAATGGACATAAAGAAAACATCGATCCTTTTATGGAGAACGAACGTTTCAGATTTATTAAAGGAGACATTGCGGACTTTGAGACATGTTTGAATGCAGCAAAAGGCGTGGATTATATACTGCACCAGGCGGCATGGGGCAGTGTGCCGAGGAGTATCGAAATGCCGCAGTATTATGAAAAGGTAAATGTACAGGGAACGATCAACATGATGGAAGCGGCTGTCAGAAATAATGTGAAAAAATTTGTGTATGCATCCAGCTCTTCTGTTTACGGTGACGAACCGACTCTCCCTAAAAAAGAAGGGAGAGAGGGACAGGTTCTTTCACCTTATGCACTGACTAAAAAAGTGGATGAAGAGTATGCACGTCTTTACCATTCACTCTATGGTCTTGACACGTACGGTTTGAGATATTTCAATGTTTTTGGACGACGTCAGGATCCTGATGGTGCCTATGCAGCGGTTATCCCGAAATTCCTGAAACAGCTGATCAATGATGAACAACCGACGATCAATGGTGACGGCAAACAGAGCCGGGATTTCACTTATATCGAGAATGTTATCGAGGCTAATCTGAAAGCTTGTCAAGCACCGAGTTCTGCTGCCGGTGAAGCCTTTAATATTGCCTTTGGCGGTAGAGAATATCTGATCGATATCTATCATCATTTAACAGACGCTTTAGGAAAATCGATCGAACCTAAATTTGGGCCAGAACGTGCCGGTGACATTAAGCACAGTAATGCAGATATCTCTAAAGCAAAAGAAATGCTGGGATACAGTCCCGACTGGAGCTTCGAAAAAGGAATTGAAGAAGCGATTGACTGGTACAAGGAGAACTTATAGTGGCGAAGAAGCCTGTTCGTATCTTACATGTACTTGGGTACTTTGATTTCGGCGGAACAGAATCACTGGTTATGAATATATTTCGTCACATTGATCGCAGCCAGGTGATTTTTGATTTTGTGGTACATTCTGAGCGAGAAGGGGCCTATGAAAAAGAAGCCAAAGAGCTAGGCGCAAAGATATATCGTGTTCCTCAGTATAAAGGTAAAAATCATTTATCATATAAGAAAGCCTGGCGATCATTTTTCAAGCTCCATCCTGAGTATGCAATCATTCATGGTCACGTGAGAAGCACTGCAAGTATATATCTAAACATAGCTGACTCTTATGGACTGAAAACTATTGCACACAGTCACAGTATTTCTTCTGGGTCTGGTGTTTCTGGGTTTATTAAAACTTTAATGCAGAAAAGAATCCGTAATAAGGCAGATCAGTTTTTAGCCTGTTCCAAGGAAGCAGGACAGTGGCTTTTCGGCGACGAGGTCGTAGAACAGCCTAATTTCCATGTGATGAACAATGCAATAGAAGGACAAAAATATATTTATAATGAAGAAATCAGAAACCAATTGAGAAATGAGCTGGCGGTGGATGATCATCTTGTTATAGGTCATCTAGGAAGGTTTCATGAATCAAAAAATCATATGAGATTGCTGGAACTCTTCAACTCTGTTCATGAACGGATTCCTCATGCAAAACTTATGCTGATAGGTGACGGAGAACTTTCTGAGCAGATAAAAGAGAAAACAGAAGAATTGAATCTCTCTGATCATGTATTATTTATGGGCTCCAGAAATGATGCCCATGAACTTTTGCAGGCAATGGACGTTTTCCTCTTCCCATCAAAATATGAAGGGCTGGGTATAGCAGTCGTTGAAGCACAGGCCAGTAGTTTGCCTTGTGTCGTATCCGATACCGTTCCCGATGAAGCTGTTTATACGAAACTGGTCACTTCAGTAAATCTCGATGAGCCGGATAGCGTTTGGGTAAAGCAGATTGAAAAGGCAGCGAATCTCGAAAGAAAGAGCCGAGTGACATTAGAGGATCTAAAAGAAGCTCATTATGATATCGCTGAGATTGCTTCCTGGTACAACAGATACGTCACTAATCTATTAACAAAAGAAAGTTAGGAGAATAGTATCGAAATGAAATATTTGTCAATCATGATTTTTCGAATGATCCTGAAAGTGTTTTATCTTTTCCCGATAAAGAACAATAAAGTCTTGTATATGTCATATGGTGGCAAAAAATTTAATTGTAACCCGAAATATATCTTTCAGTATATTCAAGATGAAACCAGTGAGCTGGAACATATCTGGGTGATTGAAGATGAGAAGAATGATGAGTTGAAAGATTATGATAATACATCACTGGTAGATAACAAAGGTCTGTCTTTCTATTACCATTTCCTGACATCTAAAGTGGTGATATCCAATGCCTCGATCCCGACCTACATTCCTCTCAGAAAAAAACAGAAGTATATAGAGACCTGGCACGGGGGGGGAGCGTATAAGAAAACAGGACTTTCTTATGACAAGAGCCCACTGCAGATTAAAAAACTGAAACTGATAGCGGATGAAATCGAGTTTTTCATTTCAAGCAGCCAAAAGGTGACGGATACGAAATCGGATAATCACCTGATCAGCAAAGACAAATTCTATAATATCGGTATGCCGAGAAATGATATTCTTTTAAAAGGATCGGAAGAAATCAAAAATAAAGTCAAAAAATTCTATGATCTGGATATGGATACAAACATCGTCTTATATGCACCGACATATAGAAGCAAAGAGGATGATGAGTCTTCATACGAACATCTGGATATGAAAAAATTAGTCAATGCTCTACAAACAAAATTCGGAGGGGAATGGGTCGTCTTCACGCGCATGCATTACTATCTGAATGAAAAAATGGAATATAATAACGCAGTAAATGTATCCGGATATGACGACATGCAGGAACTGATGCTGGCGACGGATGTACTGATAACGGATTACTCATCAGTCATGTGGGATTTTTCCTTGACGAAAAAACCTTGTTTCGTTTTCGCACCTGACATGGAGGAATATGAAAAAGACCGCTCATTCTTCACACCACCGAGCGAATGGCCATTTCCGATTGCTAAAACCAACGAGGAATTTGAATGGGAAATCATCGAGTTTGATCAAGTGCAGTACGAAGAAGCAGTAGATAGACATCATATTAACCAGGGAAGTTTTGAATCCGGACATGCCACACAGGATGTATGGATGAAAGTAAAAGAGTACACTGGAATTTAGCTGCTAATTATATATAAAAAGGAATAGTGATATGCCAAAAGTGAGTGTGATCGTCCCTGTTTATAACGGGGAACAGTATTTAACAGAAGCAGTCGGCTCAATTAGAAAACAGACAATGACAGACATTGAAATCATACTGGTTAATGATCAGTCGACAGATAACAGCGCTGAGATTTGTGACCAGTTAAAAAATGAAGATGACCGTATTAAGGTTATACATCTTGAGAAAAACTTAGGGATCTGTGGTGCTCGAAACAGAGGAATGAGTGAGGCAGAAGGTGAATATGTGGCTTTCTGTGACAATGATGATTTCTTTTTAACAACACTTATTGAAGATAATTATTCGATTGCAAAAAAAACAGAGGCTGATATGGTGAAATTCGGAAGAAAACTCATTGATGTCGATTCAAACGATAAGGTATTAAGAGAAAAAGAAACGCCTTTAAAAAAAGCGTCCGGCTTTAACGAACAGACTAAAATGGATCATTATTTCTATATGAAGTCTAAAGGTCTGTTGATGAACGTATGGAACGGGATCTATCGTTTAGCTTTAATCAAAGAGGGAAACATTTTCTTCAATGAATTTATGCGTTTTGGCAGTGAAGATGCTGATTTTTCATACCGTTATTTCTTAGCTGCAAAAAGAATAGCAGTAAACCCAAAAGCCTATTATATACACTATAGAAGAGATGCTTCGTCAACATCGAGAAAATTCAATGAAAACAAAATCGAGTCTATGATGCTGGCCTCAAAATCAGAGGCAGAGATCTTTGACAGAATGAAAAAAACACCTGAAGTCAAAGCAAGAATCATTATTGAAATAAACAAGCTGATCATGAACATGTATACACAGCAGCTGTTTCATCGGGATAATCCGATGACAGTTAAAGAAAAGGTCAGTTTCCTTAATACAGTTAAGAAGAACGAGCATTTGAACTACCATTTAGACAAAGTAACAAAAAAAGAGCTGGCAAAGATAAAACGCAAGCATTTACCTTTTTCACTGGCATTCAGTAATAACTGGATGATGTTAGCTTATGTTATCTTAAAAGGCCAGTTTATGCTTAATAATGAAAAGTGGTAGAAGGATCGTTTTCATATAGACAGAAAGGTCGTGAGACGTATGACGAAAATTGTAGGATATACGACAGGAGTATTTGATCTGTTTCATATCGGACATTTGAATGTGATAAAAAAAGCACATGAAAACTGTGATTATCTTATTGTTGGTGTCACAACGGATGAAGAAGTAGAACGTGTAAAAAAGAAAAAACCGATCATCCCTTATGAAGAACGTGCGGAAATCGTAAAAGCTATTCGGTATGTTGATGAAGTGGTCCCTGAGAATGATACAGACAAACTGAAAGCGGCCGAAGCCATTACCTTTAATCGTATATTTAAAGGTGACGACTGGAAAGGCACGCCTAAGTGGAATAGATACGAAGAAGAATTCAATAAAAAAAATATTGATGTCATGTATTTCCCTTACACAAAAGGAACATCATCGACACACTTGAGAAATGTACTGGACAATTTAATGAAGCAATAATGTCAGTTTTGTATGGAATGGAGGGGAAAGAATGACATTATTTCTATATTTAACAGTTGTTCTGACCAATGGCTATTACGCATTAAAGAAACGATCGAACCAGATCCTGGTCGTTCTGACATTGCTTTTTATTTTCTTTATAATGTCAGGGGCTGGGCCTTTCTATTCATTCCAGGCGGACTATGATAATTATTACAGAAACTACTACTCTGTGCTGGACCGGGGATTACTGCACGGCAATCAGGTTGGCTATGCGATACTAATAACCATTGGGAATTTTTTGGGTATCCCGTTCCCGCTGTTCAGACTGATCGTTATCGCAGCATGTATCGGCCTGCTTTATAAATATGTCATCAAACGGTATCAGGTCAACGTCAATTACATACTCGTTCTATACATGTTGTATGCAATTATTATTGATTCTGAACAATACAGAAACTGGATCGCACTCACTGTCTTGCTGAGTGGCCTGCATTTTCTTGAAACGTCACTATGGAAAGATAAACTGAAATTTTTCCTCGTCTGGCTGATCTCCATCAGTTTCCATTATTCTTTTGTGTTTTATGCACCACTTTTACTGGTAAATGGAAAACAGCATAACAAATGGATCAAACGTTTAGTCATTGCCGCACTGATGCTGAGTCTGATCATACTACTAAATGGGAATGAGATACCTTTTCAACAGTTGATTATCGATGCTGTAAATAATGAAGATATCGAAACGTATTTAACCACACGAACGAATTTTGGGTTTCTGATCCCCACTATCATGCACGGATCCAGTGTATTTTTAGCTTTCTGGTCCAGGAAGATCATCCATAATAAGTATTATGGGAGGGAACTGAATGCTTTGCCGAATGATCCGGAGTTTTTCGAAGAGCGAACGATTAGACGTGAATTGATTGTTTCAAACATCATATTCTGGATCAATGTCAGTATGCTTATGATTTTCCCATTATATCTAGTAAACGTTCAATTTTACCGACTGATGCGCAGTCTGCTCCTGATCACCTATGTTGTCTGTGCGAAAGCTTCTCAGCACATCATCAGACGCACGCCCAATATACTGTTTAATGCAATGGTTTTGGGATCTGTTTTTGTCTGGCTGTTTTTAGATTTGGTTCACCGTATCGCCCCGGGAAGGTTACTGATTCCTTTCTTTTTTGAAAACATCTTATAGATAGAAGGATAGTTATGAATAGTAAAGTTTTAAATTTTTTGAAGAATTTCTCTTATACCTTTTCTTCAAACCTCATCACGCTGTTGGTATCGACACTAGTCACCCTTATCGTACCCAAGTTGATCGGAGTGCAGGACTATGGTTACTGGCAGCTGTATATGTTTTATTCCACCTATGTAGGGTTCTTCCATTTTGGATGGAATGACGGTATTTACTTAAGATATGGTGGAGAAAATTATGAGTCTCTTGATAAACCGAAGTTTTTCTCACAGTTTATCCAATTAGGTGTTATGCAGCTGGTTTTCGCTGCAGTTGTCGCTTTATCTGCCGGTTTCTTTGTGGACGGTCCAGATCGTGTATTCATCTTACGTATGATCGCACTGGATATGGTGATCTTAAACGTCCGATATATGTTCTTATTTACCCTTCAGGCGACCAACCGGATCAAAAAGTATGCAGCGATCATGGTCACTGACCGTATCCTGTTTATAGCTACCGTACTCCTGTTACTATTATTCGGAAGCCGAGATTATCATTTAATGATTGCGGCTGATATTCTCTCAAAAGTAGTCTCATTAGTTTATGGTATGTATGTCTGTAAAGAATTCGTATTTCAGAGATTCTCTAATTTTTCACTGGATCTAAAAGAATCATGGAGTAACATCAATGTAGGGATCAAACTTATGCTGGCCAATCTGGCGAGTAAATTGATTATAGGTATCGTCCGGTTCGGGATCGAACGGGCATGGGATGTGGAAACATTTGGTCGTGTATCTTTGACATTAAGTATTTCGCATTTCATGATGGTCTTTATTACAGGTATCGGTGTCGTCGTATATCCGATCCTTCGGCGAACGAGCAGAGAAAAGCTCCCTAATATATATGAAATCATGAGGAACTTTCTGATGATCGTATCACTGTCCTTCCTGATTTTCTATTATCCGGCAAGAGTCATTCTGGCTGCTTGGCTGCCGGAATATGCCGAATCACTGTTATACATGGCTCTCTTGTTCCCTATGGTCATTTATGAAGGAAGAATAACATTGCTTATCAATACGTATTTGAAGACATTGCGTTACGAGAAAAAAATGCTGCACTTAAATGCTATAACCGTTGCAGTAAGTGCTGTGTTCACTATATTTACGACAGTTATCTGGCATAATTTAAACCTCGCTGTTTTGACCATTTTATTAGGCCAGATGGTAAGAGCTATCATTGCGGAAGTCTTCCTGTCCAGTAAACTGAATATCAGCTTGACTAAGGATTTTATCCTGGAAATCGCACTCACTATGATTTTCATCCTGTCGGGATGGTATATTGATTCCTGGTGGACAGTAGCGATTTATGGAGTAAGTTACCTTGTTTATCTGTTATTCAAAAAATCAGATGTCAAGAGAACGTACGTTGGAATGAAAGAATTAATGACAGCAAAATAAGAGTGAAGAGTAGTGGGCAGTTGGCTTTCTGCTCTTTTCTTTTAAGAGCTTTGTTTCTATTATCATGAAAGTCTTTACAAGAAAATAAGTTGTCAAAGTACTTTCAGTATATTAAAATTAGACCTAATGGAATAAATAAACGTGACACACAGAAAGGATATAACTCTATGAAAGGTATCATTCTTGCAGGGGGCAGCGGCACACGTCTGTACCCCTTAACGAAAGCTGTATCCAAACAGCTCATGCCGATATATGATAAACCCATGATCTATTATCCCTTATCGGTCTTAATGCTGGCAGGAATAAAGGAAGTATTGATTATTTCAACACCAGAGGATACTCCTCGCTTTGAAGAACTTCTAGGGGATGGCTCTGATTTAGGACTCTCTTTAGAATATGCTGTTCAGGAGAAACCGGAAGGCTTGGCTCAGGCGTTCATTATTGGAGAAGACTTTATTCAGGATGAGCCTGTCTGCTTAGTTTTAGGAGACAATATCTATTACGGTGGCGGGTTATCTAAGATGCTGCAGCGTGCGGCGGCAAAAGAAAAAGGGGCCACGGTATTCGGTTATCATGTGTCTGATCCTGAACGCTTTGGGGTCGTTGAATTTGATGATAATAAACAGGCGGTATCGATCGAAGAAAAACCTGAAAAACCTAAAAGTTCATATGCTGTCACAGGACTGTATTTCTATGATAATCAAGTTGTAGAAATAGCCAAGCAGATCAAACCATCTGAACGCGGTGAGCTGGAGATCACAGATATCAATCAGGCTTATCTAGATAAAGGAGAACTTGAAGTAGAACTTCTCGGCCGTGGCTTCGCCTGGCTGGATACAGGAACGCATGAATCCCTCCTTGAAGCCGGTCAGTTTATCGAAACGGTCGAGAAACGTCAGAACATGAAAATCGCTTGCCTGGAAGAAATCTCCTGGCGCATGGGGTATATCAGCTCAAAACAACTCAAAGAGCTGGCACAGCCATTAAAGAAAAATGAATATGGCCAGTACCTGCTGCGTCTAGTTGATGGGGAGTAAAGGAGAGACTTATGAAAGTAATTGAAACAACGCTAAAAGATGCAAAAATCGTTGAAACAGATGTCCACGGTGATCATCGAGGCTTCTTTACAGAAAGTTATAATCAAAAACGTTTTATTGAACATGGTATAGAAAATTCTTTTATTCAGGACAACCATTCCCTGTCAGTTGAACCGGGAGTTTTGAGAGGCTTGCATTTTCAAGTGCCTCCTAAATCACAGACAAAACTGATTCGTGCAACGACAGGTGTCATTTATGATGTCATAGTGGATCTGAGAAAAGGCTCTCCGACATACGGACAGTGGGAAGGGTTCATTCTAAGTGAATATAATCATCGGCAGTTACTTGTTCCTAAAGGATTTGCTCACGGATTTGTGACACTGACGCCCAACTGTAATGTTCAGTACAAAGTGGATGAGTCTTATTCTGCCGAACATGACGGTGGAATCATGTTCAACGATCCATCACTGGGTATCGACTGGACGATCGACAGCCAAAAAGCAATCTTATCGGATAAAGACAAACAGCATCCGACATTAGACGAATGGGATAATCCGTTTGTATGGGAGGATAAAACATAATGAATATACTTGTAACTGGGGGAGCCGGGTTCATCGGAAGTAACTTTGTTCACTACATTTTAGATAATGAAAAAGAAGCGAATGTAGTGAACTTGGATCTTCTTACTTATGCCGGGAATGTCCATAATCTAGATGATATCGAACAGAATGACCGGTATCATTTAGTTAAGGGAAACATCACGAATACTGAATTAGTCAGTCACTTGATCAAAGAACATAGAATTACACACATCGTTAATTTCGCTGCTGAATCACATGTAGATAGAAGTATTCTGAATCCTGATGTGTTTATCGAAACCAATGTTAAAGGGACCCTCAATCTTTTAAACTGTGCCAAACAGTTCGGTATTAAAAAATTTGTCCAGGTCTCAACAGATGAAGTATACGGAAGCCTGGGACCAGAAGGGTATTTCACTGAAGAAACTCCTTTAGCGCCGAACAGCCCTTATTCAGCAAGTAAGGCCAGTGCGGATATGCTTGTTCGTTCTTATAATGAAACATATGGAATGAACGTCAATATCACCCGTTGTTCAAATAATTATGGCCCGTATCATTTTCCTGAAAAACTTATTCCTTTGATGATCACCAATGCAATGGATGGAAAGCAGCTGCCAATCTATGGTGATGGAGAGAACATCAGAGACTGGCTGCATGTCAAAGATCACTGCCAGGCGATCCATCTGGTGATGAAAAACGGAAAAAGCGGTGAGGTATTTAATGTGGGCGGACATAACGAACGCACCAATAATGATATCGTTAATCTGATCGTAGATAAGCTCGCAGTATCAAAAAATCTTATTACATACGTGGATGACCGTCTAGGCCATGACAAACGCTATGCTATCGATCCAACGAAGCTGGAGAATGAATTGGGATGGAAGCCGGAATACACATTTGACACAGGCATCGAAGAAACAATCGACTGGTATCAGAAAAACGAAGACTGGTGGCGTCCACTGAAAGAAAGAGCACAATTGTAGAATCAAAAAAGAGTCAGCATAATGCGGCTCTTTTTTTACAGCTTAAAAGAAAGAAGGAGTAGAATATGAAAGCATTGATCACTGGAGCAACGGGGCAGTTAGGTCAAGAACTACAAAAATATCTTACTGAAATAAAAGTGCCATATACAGCATACGGTGCGTCTGAAATGGATATCCTGGATAAAGATAAAGTTGAAAAAGTAATAAGCAAAGATAAACCCACTGTCGTATTTCATTGCGCAGCCTATACAGCAGTGGATAAAGCTGAAGAAGAAACAGAATTAAACTGGGTAGTGAACGTAGAAGGAACGCGTCATGTGGCAGAGACATGTAAAAACAAGGACATACCTTTCGTTTATATCAGTACAGACTATGTCTTTGATGGGAAATCGGAGGAAATGTATAAAGTAGATGATCAGCCAAACCCGATCAACGAATACGGCAAGGCAAAACTGGCTGGAGAGAAAGTCGTCCAGGAAACATTGAAAAAGTATTATATCATCCGCACATCATGGGTGTTTGGAGAATTCGGGTCCAATTTTGTTTACACGATGAAAAAGCTGGCTAAAGACAGAGACGAGCTGACAATCATCAGTGATCAGATCGGCCGACCAACCTGGACACGTACATTAAGTGAGTTTATGATCCATCTCGTAGAAACAGAACAGGAATACGGGACGTACCACTTATCAAATGAAGGAACGTGTTCGTGGTATGAGTTTGCGAAAGGAATTCTAAAGGATGAAGCTGTAGCAGTTAAACCGATCGAGTCAAAAGATTACCCCCAAAAGGCTGAACGGCCTATGCATTCTGTACTTGATTTATCCAAATCCGTCAAAACTGGATATGATATCCCTCACTGGAAAAAAGCATTAAGCGATATTCTGGAAAAAGAAAATAATTTATAAAAAAGTCACAAAGTATAAGATTAAAGTTAATAAACTTCTGGTATAATGTATAAAGTATTTATAAACCGGAAAGTTGGAAATGTTATGACTAAGCAGACACGTTCTGAGAGAAACAAACCAAAAAAAAAGAAAACAGTCAGTAAGATCCTATTGAAAACCACTCTATTCTTCTTGTTGATCCTAGTAGCTGGCGGCGGATACGTTGGCTGGCAAGTATGGAGTGACCTGCAAAGCACGACGGATGATATGTATGAAGGGGCGGAAGACCGCGAAGAACACGCGTCTCGGCAAGATAAACCCGTTGATGTCAACAGTGGCGAAGATGCATTTACAGTGCTCTTAATGGGTATAGATAATGATGGTGACAATGTCGAGTATGGACGATCAGATACGATGATGCTGGTGACCGTGAATCCCAATACGGAAAAAACGAGTATTTTGAGTATTCCTAGAGACACGTACACAGAGATCGTTGGCAGAGGAACAAAAGACAAGATCAATCATGCGCATGCCTTCGGAAAAGCCAGTATGGCGATGGATTCGGTTCAAAACCTATTGGATGTCCCTGTGGATTATTATTTATCTGTGAATATGGAAAGCATGCAGCAGATGGTCGATGCTGTCGGTGGCATTACAGTCACACCCCCACTGTCATTCACTCAAGGCGAGTATCAGTTTACAGAGGGAGAACCAACGCATATGGATGGCGAAAAAGCCCTGGCTTATACCCGCATGCGTAAAAAAGACCCCAACGGTGATTATGGGCGTCAGCTGCGTCAGCGTCAGATCATAGAAGGAGCAATGAAAAGTGTCGCATCGGTCGATTCGATCGTGAATTACCGGGATATCCTTGGAACCATGGGCAATACGATGAAAACCAATATGAGTTTCAGTGAGATGCAGGATCTGTTCAGTAACTACCGCGGAGCGGCGAAAGAAATCGAACAAGATCAACTTTCTGGAAGCGGCACAATGATGAATGGTGTTTATTATGAAATTATACCAGATGAAGAGATCAGTCGTGTTCAGAATGATTTGAAAGCAGAACTGGAAATATAATTGTAGAGAAGTCCTTGATGTATTTAGGGGCTTTTTTAGTGTATAAGAATGAATCAACTGGAGAATCGTTCTTATATTTCTAAATTATGAAGAGGGTTTCGTGATATAATAGAGATTAATATGATCATAAACCAAAAAATATAAGGATTAATAAAGAACAGCTAAGAGAGTTGGGGCAAAATGGATGAGCAGTCAAACCGGACACATAATCACAGATCGAAAAAGAAAAAGTCAGTCACAAAAATCGTATTAAGTATCGTACTGGGCCTGCTCGTACTTATTACAGCCGTGGGCGGCTATGTCGTCTGGCGTGTGTATGATGATGTGAAAAGCACGACAGAAGTCATGTACGAACCGGTCGTAGAGCAGGAACCGCATGAGAGCCGGCTGAACAAACCTCTTGTGGTGGATGAAGGAGCGGACCCCTTCTCGGTTCTCATCATGGGGGTCGACACTGGCGACTTTAACCGGGAATACACGGGACGGTCGGATACCATGATGCTGGTGACGGTCAACCCGAACACCGAAAAAACGAGCATCGTCAGTATCCCCAGAGATACCTACACGGAGATCGTCGGACGGAATGAAAAAGACAAGATCAATCACGCCTATGCCTTTGGCGGGACCAGCATGGCAGTCAATACGGTCCAGAACCTCTTTGACATCCCGGTCGACTACTACATTTCTGTCAACATGGAAGGCATGCAGACCATTATCGATGCTATCGGTGGGATCACCATCATACCGCTTCTCACCTTCAGTCATTCAGGGAACTCATTTGTCGAAGGTGAGGAAACACAACTGTCGGGGGCCGAGGCTCTGTCCTATTCACGTATGCGTTACGAGGATCCGGAAGGGGACTACGGACGCCAGCACAGACAGCGGCAGGTCATTGAGGCCACGATGCAGAAAATAGCCACACTCGATTCTGTGCGCAATTACAGTTCCATCCTGGAATCGATGAGCAGTTCGATGAAGACCAACATGTCCTTCGACGATATGGTGGACATGTTCAACAAATACCGCGGTGCCGTAGATAATGTGGAGCAAATCCAGCTGTCAGGCAGCGGCACGATGATCGATGGCGTCTATTACGAAATCATCCCTGAAGAAGAAATCACACGGGTGCAAGAGTATCTGCAGAAAGAGCTAGAACTATAAAGCTGAAGGAGTGCTTCTACATGGAGCGCTCTTTTATTTTATATTGTGATAAATATTTCAACATGGTAAACTTGAAAAGATGAATGAACAAAGAGAGGAATGAAGTATATGAACATCACAGTTGTAGGCTTAGGCTATGTTGGCTTATCAAATGCCGTTTTGCTGGCACAGAACAACACAGTGAAAGCCATTGACGTCATACAAGAGAAAGTCGACTTGGTGAACGATAAAAAATCGCCGATCGTCGATAAAGAATTATCCGAGTACTTAGCGAACAAAGACCTGGACCTTGAAGCAACGACTGACAAAAAGGTAGCGTACGGAAACAATCCAAAATTTGTAGTGATTGCAGCTCCAACGAACTATGATCCAAAGACGAACTATTTCGATACATCCCTAGTTGAAACTGTCATTGAAGATGTCATGAATTATGCACCTGAAGCCGTCATGATTATCAAATCAACGGTGCCTGTTGGCTATACTGAAAGCATCCGTCAAAAGTATGAGACAGATAAGATTATTTTTTCACCTGAGTTTCTACGTGAAGGCAATGCCTTGTATGACAATCTGCACCCGAGCCGTATCATTATCGGTGGAACAACAGAAGAGGCCCAGACATTTGCGGACCTGTTGTTAGAAGGTGCAAAAGATAAAGATACACCGGTCCTGTTAATGGCATCAACAGAAGCAGAAGCTGTTAAACTGTTTGCCAATACGTACTTAGCTTTACGTGTGGCTTACTTCAACGAGCTGGATTCTTATGCAGAAGTACATGGCCTGGATACTCAATCGATCATCGATGGCGTTTCATTAGACCCACGTATCGGTGACCACTACAATAATCCCTCATTTGGTTATGGCGGCTATTGTCTTCCAAAAGATACCAAACAATTACTAGCAAACTATGATAAGGTACCTAATAATCTTATTCAGGCTATCGTAGATGCTAACCGTACACGTAAAGATTTCATTTCGGAACAGGTCATTGCCAAGAATCCTAAGAAAGTCGGGATTTACCGCTTGGTTATGAAATCCGGATCTGACAATTTCCGTCAGAGTGCAATCCAAGGAGTCATGAAACGCATCAAAGCAAAAGGGATTGAAGTGATAGTCTATGAACCTGTCCTTCAAGAAGATACTTTCTATAATTCAAGAGTGAATAATGATATAGAATCATTCAAGGAAGAAGTGGATATTATTATCGCTAACAGAATTACAGAGGATATCAAAGATGTTAAAGAAAAAGTTTATACAAGAGATTTATACAACAACAATTAGACATAAATACTATATCGTATCCAGCGTTTTAATGATTTGTCACATTTAAGGATGATCATAAAAATCTTCAAAGTTTCTTTAGGAAACTTTGAAGATAATTTTTTGCTAAAAAGTTTAAAAAATACCAATAATCTATGAAAGCAATTACAATTTTGTCTGAAATTTGTCTAGTGAGACTTATAAAATTTATAACTTTTTAAATTCACTTAAAACAATCTACCGGTCTATGGTACTATTGAAATTGTTATACAAAGTATAGATACATTTTGTGAAAAAATAATCAATGTTATTTAACATCAGGAGGATCTAATGGAAGAAGAAATCAGCTTAGTCGAGTTGTTCGACATTGTAAAGAAAAGAATGGCATGGATCGTGAATGCTACATTACTTGGCGTTCTATTAGCAGCGCTTTACACGTTTTTTATTGCAGTACCTGAATACAGTTCAACTACGCAGTTACTCGTAAACCGTACGCAACAGACCGAGGTCATTCAGCAGTCTGATATCAACACGAATGTACAATTAATTAATACATATAAAGATATCCTTAAAGGTCCAGTCATTCTGGATGAAGTAAGAGAAGATTTAGAGTTAGAGTTAACACACTCTGCCTTATCAAATAAAATATCCATTTCCAGCGAAAACAACTCTCAGGTATTTTCTATTCGAGTAACAGACACGAATCCTTATGATGCTGCAACGATCGCAAATACAACAGCGTCTGTTTTCCAGGATAACCTGGATGAGATCATGAATGTCGATAACGTAACAGTGATCTCTGAAGGAACACCAAACATTACACCTATCTCTCCCAATAATGTTTTGAATATAGCCATTGGTTTAGTACTAGGTGGAATGATTGGCGTTGGATTAGCATTCTTATTCGAATTTCTGGATAACACTGTTAAAGATGAGAAGTTTATCGTTGAAGAACTTGGATGGACAAGCTTGGGACGTATTTCAGAAATGACACCAGATGAATTGAGATCTGACGGCAGACAGGCATTACCGCAGCGATCAACAGAGTCTAGAAGCGCTCGTTCGCGTGTGTAGGAGGGGAGTTAATCATGTTATTTAAACGAAAAAAAGAAATGAATAATACAGAACGTCCTGGACTGGTCGTTGTAAACAAGCCCTCATCGGTCGTTTCTGAACAGTTCCGGACAATACGTACAAATATCCAGTTTTCGATGATTGATGAAACGATTAAAACAGTTGTCGTGACATCTGCAGGACCAAGTTCTGGCAAATCAACGATCGCAGCAAATCTAGCCGCAACCTTTGCCTCAGAAGATAAACGGGTTTTGCTGGTAGATGCTGACTTAAGAAAGCCTACGGTACATAAAACATTTAAAGTACGTAACACAGATGGGTTGACCACTCTGTTGACGGATAAATTGACACATGTAGAAGATGTTGTCTACCGTACGCACACTGATGGTTTATATATTTTAACGAGTGGTGCGATTCCACCTAATCCGGCTGAACTCTTATCTTCCAAACGGATGGAAGAAGTGAAGCAGCAGATGCTCGATTATTTTGATATGATCATCTTTGACATGCCGCCTGTCCTAGCGGTAACGGATGCTCAAGTCATGTCAACAAAAACAGATGGTGTCCTCTTTGTTATTCCTCAGGGGCAGGCAAGTAAAGAGGAAGTCCACAAAGCAAAAGACTTGCTTGAAAAAGTAAAAGCGAATGTCTTGGGGGCTGTACTCAACCGCGTAGATAAATCTGACGACAGCTATTATTACTATTACGGTGAATAAAATAGAAGTATGTGGGGAGTGCTAGCTATGTTTGATTTACATTGCCATATATTACCCGGTATCGATGATGGGGCGAAGACAACGGATGATTCCATCGCCATGGCTGAAGCTGCCGTAGAAGAAGGTATCACACACATCTTAGCCACGCCTCATCACATGAACCGCAGTTGGATGAACGACAAGCAGAAGGTGATGCCTTTAGTCAAAGAACTGCAGGCCGAACTTGACCGTCGTCACATCGACTTGACTATTTTTCCTGGTCAAGAAGTCAGGCTGTACGGTGAGATCTTAAAAGACATGGAAGATAATAAAATCCTTTTCGTGGATGAACAGAAACAATACGTGTTGATCGAGTTCCCGACTGAAACAGTTCCGACTTATGCAGAACGTCTTTTTTACGACCTGCAGAATCAGGGTAAGACACCGATCATCGTTCATCCTGAACGTAATCATGAACTTGTCGAACACCCTAATCGTTTGAAGAACTTGGTCGATAAGGGTGCTCTTGCACAGTTGACAGCAGCCAGCTACACAGGTGGATTCGGAAAGAAAATCGAAAAACTTTCCAAACAATTGATCGAAGCGAATCTAGTCCATTTTATTGCCTCGGATGCACATAACACGACAAACAGAACCTTTCATATGAAAGAAGCGTATGACCTGCTGGCAAAAGATTATGGACGCAGTAAACGCCATGAGTTTCACCAGGCGACGAAAGATTTACTCAATGGTGACCAAGTCATCCCAGCAGATACATCTAGCATCAAAAAATCATTTTTATCGAAGTGGTTCAACTAGTATAAATTAAACATAGGAGTGGAAACAGACATGAATCGGACAATGAAACGCATCACATTAATCACACTGGACTTGACGGTCTTTTATCTGACGGCTCTCTTTTCCTATTTGTTCCTGAGTCCGCTCGTTGGCCTGGATGCACAGCCGATGGTCACGTCCCTGCTGGTAAGCACAGGGGTCTACATAGCACTATCTTTTTACTTTAGACTTTTTGATAAAATCAACCGCTATACTAGTATCAAAGAAACGATCGTGCATGCCTTAGTCGTGACCTTTGCCTTTGTGGTCAGTGATATCGTCACGATGCTCTTTGCACCGCTCAGCATGCGTTTCCTCTTCTTGTGGTATCTTCTAGCAGTCATGATCATCCCGGCAAGCCGTGTCGGTTGGCGGATCATTATGGAACACCGTATGAAGAAAGAAAAGCTGAATGGAAATAAAGACGTCACGAAACTTCGTACCTTGATTGTCGGTGCGGGCGAGGGCGGCGGACTTTTCATCCGAAACCTTCAGCACGATCCGGCTATTGAATTCGTTGGTATTGTGGACGACGACGACAATAAGAAAAATACCACCGTATTCGGCGTGCCGGTACTTGGGAAGACTAAAGATATCGAAAAACTGATCGATACCTATGATGTCGACCAGGTGACGATCGCTATCCCGTCAATTTCTTCTAAAAACTTAGAACGTATCGTCTCTTATTGTAACGAGACAGACATCAAAGTAAACCAGATGCCCTCAGTGGAAGATATGGTTCAAGGCACGTATGAAGTCAATGAATTCAAAGAGATCGATGTCACCGACTTACTTGGTCGTGACGAAGTGAAACTGGATATGGAAAAAATCGCGACCCAGCTATCCGGTCAAACGATTCTCGTTTCTGGAGCTGGCGGATCGATCGGTTCGGAAATTTGCCGTCAAATTATTCGTTTCTCACCTAAGCGAATCCTTTTATTAGGACACGGAGAAAATTCCATCTACTTGATCAACCGAGAACTGAAGCCTTTCGCGGATAAGAACGAGATCGATCTAGTTCCTGTTATCGCAGACATTCAGGACCGTGACCGTATTTTTAAAATCATGGCTCAGTACAAACCGGACCGCGTCTATCATGCGGCCGCGCACAAGCATGTCCCTCTGATGGAGTATAATCCAACAGAGGCCGTTAAGAACAACGTTTACGGAACGAAGAATATGGCTGAAGGGGCTAAGGCAGCCGGCGTCCAGAGTTTTGTTATGGTTTCAACGGACAAGGCCGTTAACCCGCCGAACGTCATGGGCGCAACGAAACGAATTGCAGAAATGATCGTGACTGGACTGAATGAAGAAGGTAAAACCAACTTCGTAGCTGTACGTTTCGGTAACGTCCTAGGCAGTCGTGGTAGTGTGATCCCCGTCTTCAAAGATCAGATCAAAAAAGGCGGTCCGATAACAGTCACAGACTTCCGTATGACCCGTTACTTCATGACGATCCCAGAAGCCAGCCGTTTAGTGCTCCAAGCAGGATCATTAGCTCGTGGAGGAGAAATCTTCGTCTTAGACATGGGTGAACCCGTCAAAATCGTTGATTTAGCAAAGCAGATGATTCAACTCAGTGGAGCGAAGAATAAAGACATCAAGATCACGGAATCGGGTATCCGTCCCGGTGAGAAACTTTATGAAGAACTTTTAAGTAAGAGCGAGAACACGAGAAAACAAGTCTATGAGAAAATATTTATTGGTAAAGTCACTAATACACCGCTTAATGATGTTCTGAATTTTGTTAGACGATTAGAACGACTTTCTGACGAAGAACTGAAAGAACAGCTAGTGGCGTTCGCTAATAATAAGATCAAACTTGAAGAACCAGAAACAAACGAAGAAACTGAAATGGTCTATGCGTAAGGGTAATGGCTTTGACTACGCTAAGTAGTTGGGGCCATTCTATACATAGTGATATAGATAATAGTAAAACACATACTTAAGGCAGGGTGACGAATATGACAGCAGAAAATAAAAAAATCTGGTTAGCTTCTCCACATATGAGTAAAGAAGGCTACGAGCAGCAATATGTGCAAGAAGCTTTTGATACGAACTGGGTTGCACCATTAGGACCCAATGTAAATAAATTTGAAAATGAGCTGGCTGAAAAAGTAGGTTCTAAACATGCAGCAGCACTTATTTCTGGCACAGGCGCTATTCATTTAGCATTAAAAGCAGCGGGCGTAGGAGAAGGAGATATCGTTTTATGTCCAACCCTTACATTTTCTGCGTCTGCCAATCCAATCATTTATCAGAATGCTACACCAGTATTCATTGATAGTAATTATGAAACATGGAACATGGATACTAATGCTTTGAAAGAAGCTTTTGAAAAATACGGTGAGCGCGTTAAAGCTGTAATCGTGGTTCATTTATATGGATTTTCTGCAGATATGGATAAGATCATGGAGATTTGCGATCAGCATAATGTTCCAGTCATAGAGGACGCTGCGGAATCTCTAGGGGCTTATTACAAAGGCAAACACACAGGAACGTTCGGAAAGTATGGAATATTTTCATTCAACGGAAATAAAATCATTACAACATCCGGGGGCGGCATGCTGGTCTCTGATGATGAAGAAAAAATTGATAAGGTAAGATTCTGGTCGACTCAATCGCGAGATACAGCGAGACATTACCAGCACAGTGAACTTGGCTTTAATTACCGCATGAGTAATGTGGTAGCCGGAATCGGTAGAGGTCAGCTGAAAGTACTTGACCGTAGAGTGGCTAAAAAGAAGTACATCTTTGATTATTACAAAAAAGAGTTAGGTGACTTAGATGGTGTAGAGTTTATGCCTGTCAATGACTGGAATGAACCTAACTTTTGGTTAAGTGTCATGACTTTAAATGGTGAAGTCAGACCTATAGATGTCATGGAAGCACTTGAAAAAGAAAACATTGAATCCAGACCCGTATGGAAACCGATGCACATGCAACCGTTCTTTGAAGAGTATGATTATGTTGGATCAGACGTAAGTGAAAAGCTTTATGAGGATGGTGTCTGCTTACCTTCAGATACTAAAATGACAGATGAAGATCTCGAGAGAATTTGTGAGATCATTAAGGGATTGTGGATGTAATATGGGAGAAAATATCAAAGTGAACAAAGGCGTATATAGGAAATTTATAAAAAGACCGATGGATTTAATTTTATCTTTAGCTTCAGTAACGGCTTTATCTCCTGTATTACTAGTTGTAGCTATATTAGTAAGAGTTAAACTAGGCAGTCCTGTACTATTTAAACAAAAAAGGCCTGGCCTCAATGAGAAGATTTTTACAATGTATAAATTTAGAACCATGACCGATGAAACAGACGAGAAGGGTGACTTATTACCGGATTCTGTAAGAATGACAAGTTTTGGTAAAACACTCAGAGCAACATCACTAGATGAACTTCCAGAGTTGTTCAATATAATAAAAGGTGACATGAGCATTGTAGGGCCAAGACCCTTACTGATTCAATATTTGGAGCTTTATAATAATCATCAAAAGAGGCGGCATGAGGTGAGACCTGGTTTGTCTGGCCATGCCCAAGTGAACGGCCGCAATGAAATAAGCTGGGAAGAGAAATTCAAGTTAGATGTTGAGTATGTCGATAACGTTAGTTTCATTGACGATTGTCGGATCATTCGATTAACTTTAAAAAAAGTCTTTGTTAAAGAGGGGATCAGTTCAGATACTTCTGTTACAATGGAAAAGTTTGAAGGCACTGATGAAGCATATAATAACTAGTTGTTTAGGAAGGACGTTTACCGATAATGAAAAATAAACTATTGATTATTGGTGCAAGCGGGCACGGAAAAGTTATCGCAGACATTGCATTGAAACTAAATAGATGGACGAGCATTGCATTTCTAGATGATGATGCGACAAAGAATATGTCTATGGGACTGAACGTCATTGGTAAGACAAAAGATGCTTTAAAGTATAAGGATATAGCTGATTTTTTCGTAGCTATCGGAGATAATGCAACAAGAAAAAAGGTTCAAGAAATGTTAGTCAAAGAAGGGTTATCGATAGCCACACTCATTCATCCAAATGCCTCAATTGGTACGGATGTTGAGATTGAAATAGGTTCTGCAGTGATGGCGGGCGTAGTGATTAATAGCTCAACGCGTATAGGTAAAGGATGTATCATCAATACAAGTTCCAACATCGATCACGATAATATAATCGAGGAATTTGTACACATTTCTCCCAGAGTAAGTCTCGCTGGTACTGTAAAAGTGGGCAAGAATAATTGGATAGGTACAGGTAGTGTAGTGAGCAATAATATTTCAATCTGCTCTGGCTGTCAAATCGGAGCGGGAGCATTAGTTATAAATGATATTACAGAGCCTGGAACGTATTTTGGTGTGCCAGCAAAGAGAATCAATCTTTAAATATGAGGAGAATAGTGAATGAACTTGTTTTTTAAACTATTATTTTATATTAGTGCCTTTATAATTTATTGGGCAATGATAGGATACCAATCATCATTAAAATACATTGGTAAGATTTATAAATCCAGAAAGCTACAGAAAGATTATAATCATCAACCGAAAGTTACAGTTATGGTTGTAGCTCATAATGAAGAAAAAGTAATACTAGAAAAACTTCATAATATCATAGAACTTGATTACCCTAAAGAGAAGATTGAATTTTTAATATCATCAGATAATAGCACTGATAAAACTAATGAAATTGTAAAGAATTTTATAGCCAGTCATTCTGAATATAATATAAGACTTTATGAAGTTAAAGCCCGTATGGGGAAAACTAATGCACAGAATGAAGCACAAAAAACAGTAGTGACCGAGTATCTTGTGATGACAGATGCAAATTCAATGATGGATACGAATGCAGTTAAAGAGTTGATGGCTGCTTTTACATCGGATGATATTGTATATGTTTCTGGACAGCTTTCAATTGTGAATCAGAAAGCAAGTGACGTAAGTAACGCTGAAGCAAATTACTGGGATAGTGATTTAGCAGCAAGAGAAATTGAAGGAAGAATACAAACCATTACAGCTGGTAATGGAGCTTTATATGCATGTAGAACAAAAGACTACTATGACTTCAATCCTATTCAATGCCACGATAGTGCAATGCCTCCGTTGTATGCACTTGAAGGTAAAAGAGCAATAGCGAACCATGATGCAATCGCTTATGAGAAGGCTGGAGAAGTTATAGAAGATGAATTCGGTCGAAAAGTAAGAATGAACCGGATTATTCTTAAGCATATTATACCTGACATCAGGATACTGAATGTATTCAAGTATGGTTGGTTTTCTTACTTTTATTTTGGACACAGAACTTGTAGATATTTGCTTTGGATATCACATCTTTTGATTTTAGTATCAAGTGCTCTGCTGATTAGGGAATCGTGGATATATTCAGTTGCATTTTTAGGGCAAACTCTGTTTTATTTACTAGCACTATTACGTGCAGTTACAAAATCACAAAACAAATATTTAACTTTGATTTACTATTATACAGTTACAATAATTGCTCAGTGGGTTGGAGTCTATCGAATATTAACTGGTAAATCCAAACCTTTTTGGGAAAAAGCTGAGAGTACTCGTTGAAGCTTCTTATACTTTAATTATATTTAAATTTTATAATACTAGTATGTATAATAGAAGAAACAAGTTAATACAATGATTTTGGGATAGTAAGAAAGGAGTTTCACTGTATGAACATGCAAGTACTCTTATCTACAATGAATCAAAGAAACTATAATTTACTTAATGAGATGAAGATAAGTTCCGATACGATTGTTGTGAATCAAACTAACGGTAATCAAATCGATGAATTCGATTATCAAGGAAATTACATTAAGTGGATAAACGTTACAGGTAAAGGATTAAGTAAAAGTAGAAACATAGCTTTATATAATTCATTTAGTGAAATTTGTTTACTAGCAGATGATGATTTAGAGTACGTCGATAATTATTCAGAGCTAATTAAGATCCAATTTGAATCACATGCAGAGGCTGATGTTTTAGTTTTTCAAGTAGAAGGAATTGAAAAAAAATTCAAGAAGTATTCTAGTAATTCTAAAAACATAAATTTTTTTAATAGTATGAAAGTCTCGTCAGTTGAGATAGCGTTTAAAAGAAAGAGTATTATCGAGAAAAATATAACATTTAACGAGCTTTTTGGTGCCGGAGCTATCTATTCTATGGGGGAAGAAAACATTTTCTTAATAGAATGTCTAAAAAAAGGATTAAAGATTAAATATGTTCCTATAAAAATAGCAGATTTACACATTGAAAACTCTTCCTGGTTTGAAGGATTTAATAAGGACTACTTTATTAGCAGAGGTGCTTCATTTGCTGCAATGGGTAAGAAGATTTCAGTGTTATTAGTTATTCAATTTGCTATAAGAAAAAGAAGTAAATTTAATAAACATATGAATTTATTTAATTCGATTAAGTATATGCTAAGAGGAAGAAGAGAATATTTTAAAAACTTTTAATAACCTGAACAATTCATACTTTTCGTTGAAACATGTGCCAACTGCTTAACGGCAGCTTAAATTTACTTTTTCATTTTCACCTGTTAAGTGATGAAAAAAGAACCCCATTCTGATATGGTAAAGGTGTCTAAACCAACCATACAAGGAGTTCTCTTCATGATTAGCTTACACAAAAACCAGGTAAAATTCAATTCAAACATCATCATTTCGCATACAGGTGGTCGTTTATCGAGTGATTCGGGTTTAGTCTTAGTTAAAGAAGTAATGGATACCTTCAAGTTTTCTGATTTGGCAAAATCACTTCTGGACATTAAAGATAACCGTGCTTACTACACGCATGATAATTTAGCGATATTAGAACAGCTCATTATGCAACTGATTGCTGGTTATTCTGCAGACTCGTCAGCTAATCTGTTACGACAGGATCCAGTCTTTCAAATGGTGTTAGGCAGAAAACAATTAGCCTCACAATCGTTAATTTCACGGTTTCTGGATCGTTTCACCACGGAAAATGTGGGTCAATTACAATCATTAAATCAGTCGCTCATTGATAAAGCGCGTTTGATTCGCAATGACACCGAGTTAATCATTGATCTCGATTCCACTCATTCAGATACCTTTGGCCATCAAGAACAAACAGATTATAATGCACATTATCAAACCTACGGCTACCACCCATTAGTTACCTTTGACGGACTGACTGGAGATTTCTTAAAAGCTGAACTGCGTTCAGGTAATCAGTACACATCTAAAGGGGTGAAAGCCTTTATCGACCCATTGTTACACCACTACAATGAATCCATACCGAATACTGACATATTGGTTCGTGGGGACAGCGGCTTCGCAACACCAGAGGTGTATGAGTCTTGTGAAGAAAATGAAAGTCAGTATGTGATCCGATTAAAGAACAATCGGAGGTTAAGTCAATTAGCTGAGCAATCCGTTCTTTACGGGGATAACCAAAAATGGGAAGATCGGGAAGTTCAGTATTTTTCAATGCCTTATCAAGCACAATCATGGTCGAAACCCCGTCGTGTCTGTATTCGATCAATCCGTGAAGCAGGAGAACTCCTCTTTCAACACGCATTCATTGTGACCAATCTGTCAGATAACGTATCGCCTCAAGTTATATTTTCTCTTTACGGCAAGCGAGGGACAATGGAGAATTTCATCAAAGAAGCGAAAGGTGGCTTTTATTTCGATAAAACAGATAGTCCACGCTTCTTAGAAAATCATGTCAGAATGATGATTAGTCTGCTTGCATACAACCTCATCAACTGTCTAAAGACTATCGGCTTTGATAAAAAGAACCAAGGGATGACTATTCATTCCATCCGACTAACATTCCTTAAAGTCGCTGGCAAACTTGTGCAAACAGGCAGACGAGCCTATCTAAAATTGTCGAGTTATCATGTGTATCAAACTGAATTCTATAGGGTCTTCGAGCGCCTACGGCGATCCAGTCAATGGATTTAAATCAGTTATCACGTTATTTTTTTGAATCAATCGTCTACAAGGGAGAAGTATGCCTTCAAACAAACAAGAGAATCGTAAGAAGGTTCATTTAGTTAAAATCTACTTCGAGAACGCACTATTTTGTAGAAAAATTCCCAATTTTTCCAAGAACGATTAATTTATTCAAGAAACCAGCTTAAATTATAGAGCTATGAATTATTCAGGAATAACTTTTAATAATCTTCTATAAAGTCGAATAACACTGGATTTTATAGTGAAGTTAGCCACCAAGGCTAACACAAAAAAACACCATATGAATTTCATGTTATATTGAAGTTACCACTAACTCTCAATAGACAGGATGAATTCACATGACGCACTCTAACGATACCACATTAGCACATAAAGGAAAACACTTATCATGTGCTTAGAAGGTTCAAATTGCTGTGTTAAAGAAGGAAGACTACTCCAACAGGCGTATTGCTGATGTCATCGGGCGAGTCCCTCAGACCATCAATAACGAAATCCAGCGCGGAACCGTTACTCAACTAAGACGTCAAAAACAAAACGGTAAGATCTACGATTATTATGACGATGTATACGATGCTTCTCAAGCCGCCTATGATAAACATCGATTAAACTGTGGCCGGCGGCCAAAATGGGCGTCTACAGGTGCTTTCATAGAATGGGCTGACGATAAAATGCTAAATGATAAATGGTCCCCTGATCGGTGGTCGGTTATGCTTAGAGACATGAATTGTTCGATGCTCCCATTATCCGTTGTAGAACCACGCTTTATGGCTGGATAGATAGAGGAATTATGAGAACGAAAACCATTGATTTACTGGAAAAGTTATTTCGGAAATCAATGGTTTCTGGCTAAAAGAAACGGCCGATGCTATTTTTCTCACTTTGGCTGAATGACAGATCAGATTTGAAATCATCTTAAAAGTAAATGGAAATGATTAGGAATCGGTTAATCAGGCGATTCGTGACCTAAAAAAACGATCAGGTCATACATTCTCTATACTATTTAAAACGATAACGTCTGATAATGGTTCTGTGTTTGCAGGACTTTATGAGCCCTTAAAGGATACTTTAGACATCTATTTTAGGCAGCCCTATGCATCGTTTGAACGGCAAACAAGTGAGAACCAGCATAAATTCATTCGTCGTTTCATTTCCAAAGGGAAGCCGATTGGTCGAGTCTCAGAAGCACAATGCTTACGTATATAACGATGGATGAATGATTATCCTAGAAAAATATTGAATTACAGAACGCCACATGAAAGCTACGTCAATGCTCTACGATCAGAGGTTCAAGCCGCTTAACCCGTGAGGGCTTGACAACGAGTCTCCTTTGACATGAATTGAAAGCTGTGAAGCTGGCCTAGGACAGCTTGTCAAAAAAATATCATACTTCAGCTTATTATCAAGCCCTCACTTTATGGATTGATAATTGCAAAATATCTCATGAAATATATTTTTACAGATGGCTTACTTAAACTTGAAATTTACATAATAATTTTTTAGTATTAACATTTATTTTTTTTAGGTTAAACAAGTAAAACTTTTTAATGGAGGAATAGATAATGCATAAAATCATAATGAAAATTTGCTTTATTAAATATAGTATTCAATATTTCTTAAACTTATATTTAGCTCTGCTTGTTTTTAATATTGTTTACAAAGGTAAAACTCTCAAAGGTTCAATCAGTATGGGAAGTTCAAGCGGGAAATTTTGTGATGAAAATATTCTAGAATTACTTAAGTATTTACAAAATAATAATGAATATGTTAACTATATAATCGATAAAGACAGTCCAGATTATTATAAGATTAATAAAGTTACTCCACCATTAAAACGTTTTTCTTTTAATGCGAATTTAAAAATATTCAGGTCAGAAATTATTATATATGATACATCATATATTGATCTTATACGATGTAATAGTAAATATATAAAACATATAAAGAAAATAAATATTTTCCATGGTATTCATGGATTGAAAAAGGTCTCTGTTCAAAATGCTAATAAAAGAGTAAAGAATGATAATTATATAATAGCATCATCTGATTATGAAGCTAAAATAAAAGAGAGTTGGGGATTCTCAAAGGATAAAATATTTGTAACTGGCTTGCCAAGGTTCGATAATTTAGAGAGAGCAAAAAAAAATAATAAAACAGAGAATATTATATTTTTCATGCCTACATGGAGACCTTGGTTTAAGAGAGGTTTTTTAAATCCTTCGGACAAGGAGTTAAATGAATTTAAAAATTCTAACTACTACAAAAACATTTTGAAAGTTGCTTCTAGTAAAGCTATCAATGAGTATTTAAAAGAACATAATTTCATTCTAGAAATTTATGTTCATAAGTTAATGAATAAGTATCTTAACAACGTAAGCGGACTTAATAATATGAGTAATATTCACTTTTTAGATGACGGTACCAATATTCAGAATTGTATTATAAATTCTAAAATTTTGATTACTGATTATTCAAGTATATTCTTTGATTTTCTTTATCTTGAAAAACCAATAATATTATTTCAATTTGATAAAAATAAATATTACAGATCGATACCTGGTTCTTATATTAGTGACGAGGAAGTTAGTGAACTTACAGTCTTTAATGCCGACGAATTATTTACAAAGATAAAAATGCACATTAAAACGCAATATGACCCATTTAATATTCAATCAAATAGATTATCATCAAGATATATTAAATTTAAAGATGGAAATAATTGTTATAGAGTCTATGATATGATAAAGAAAATTAAAGATTAAAAGTTCAATTAAGCTATAATTTTAAATGGTGGTTCAGTCAATAAGTTTATGTTAGAAGTTACTATAAATTATTAAGTGTTTTCTAGAAGTGGAGTGTTGTAAATAGTATGGCTATATATATTGGAAGTTTAATTTTAGTACTAATAAAACCTTTTCTACTGAAAGTATCTAGAATCAAGAAATCTAAATTAATTTATGTAGTTATTGTAGGATTTATTTTATTTTTCATCTCTGCTGTCAGAGATATACAAGTGGGTACAGATCTACCTGTTTATGTAACAAGATTTAATTTAATTTCTAATACTTCTGGTTTCGATCTAAGTTATTTTAATGAAAGATGGGGATTTGAATATGGTTTTCTATACTTAAATAAAGCATTATCTTTAATTGGTGGTGGTGAAAGGTTTTTTATTATATTTACTAGCGGCTTTATTATTTCATCATTTACTATTTTTATATATAAATATTCAAAAATACCTTGGTTGAGTTTCTATTTATTTATAGTTTTATATTTTTTTGGTACATCATTAAATTTAATTCGAATGTTCATAGCAATATCTATATGTCTCACTAGTATAAATTATTTAAATCACAATAATTTATATAAATTCTCTTTAGTTGTTACCTTTGCCTCTCTCTTCCATACCACTGCTATAGTTTTCTTTATATTATATCCCTTGTCTAAGATAAAATTAAATACAAAATATCTTATCTTAGTATCAGGTTTAATTCTTACATTAGGTCTACTAGGAAGTAGAATTATTAATATAGTTTTAAATGTTTTTGGTTATCAACAATACCTTTCTTACGTGGGATCAGGAGATGGTATTACCATGCTTATTCTTTTAGTTAGTATAATTTTACTTACATTAATTTTAAAGAAAACAAATAATCTAACAGAAGATAATGGCCTAAATTTATTACTGCAAATGTTAATTCTAGCAGTTGGCTTTAATGTATTGTCGTTACAACTGACATTTGCAGCCAGAGTAATGTGGTATTTTAAAACGGCATTACTGATATTAATACCTAATGTAATAGCAAATCTAAAATCTAATGATATAAAAGGAATAGGATTATTTTTAGTTATAATTTCACCTCTGATTTACTTTAATATTATGTCAAGTGCAGATACTGCAGGCATTGTTCCTTATATTTTTATGTGGGAATAGCCTATTACTTTTGAAAAAATTAGTTAGTAATAGACTAATTTTTGTTATCACTTTTTTTAGATTTATTAATTTATTATAACGAAAAGTTGCAATTGAAGAGTTAGCAATTCAGACTATAGGAATAGCAGTGCTCATAAATAGTGAAATAAACTTAGCCTTATTAAAGTATTAAAGTTAAAATGTAAAAGTAATATCAACTAAATAAGTATTGAAGGAATTGACAAATGAAAATCAATAATCAAACTACATCTATTAAAGAAGCTACAATAATAAATTTTCTAGGAAAGTATACTCATGTTATTATCCAGATTATATATGGAGCAATATTATCTAGGATACTTGGTCCAGAGGACTTCGGAATAGTAGCTGTTGTTACTGTATTTACTTCACTCTTTACTCTCATAGCGAACATGGGGATAGGACCTGCTATTATTCAAAATACTGATATAAATGATAATGATATAAATAGTCTTTTTTCAGTGACCATATATATAGGATTAATTATGTCTCTATTCTTTGCATTTTTTTCAGGTCCAATTTCAATATTTTACTCCAATACTGTATATATTCCTATTGGAATTTTATTAAGTTTTTCGTTATTCTTTAATACATTAAATATTGTACCTAATGCAGTTTTGTTGAAAAATCACAAATTTAGAACTGTAAATTTAAGATTAGTCATAGTGTCAATTAGTTCTGCTATTTTAACTATAGCGCTAGCTTTAGTAGGATTTAAATATTATGCTTTAGTACTTCATTCTATATTGGTATCTCTCTTTACATTTATCTGGAATATGGTTACTGTTAAACCTAAATTTACTAGATCGGATAATAGAAAGAGTTTTGACAAGATTAGAGATTTTTCTTCATATCAATTTGCATTCAGTATCATAAATTATTTATCTCGAAATATGGATAATTTGTTGATTGGCAGATTTTTAGGTAACGAAGCTTTAGGATTTTACGACAAGTCATATAGACTAATGTTATATCCAGTACAAAACTTGACACATGTAATTACCCCGGTACTACATCCAATATTATCATTACATCAAGATGATAAAGAGTACATATTCGTGAGATATATTAGAGTAGTCAAATTACTTTCGTTAATAGCTGTTTTTGTAACTGCTTATTCTTTTTTTTCTAGCGAAGAAATAATTATACTATTATATGGAAATCAATGGTATGAATCTATTGGTAGTTTTAGGATATTAGCGCTATCCATATGGGCTCAAATGGTCACTTCAAGTACTGGAGCAATCTTTCAAAGTATTGGGGATACTAAGCTTTTATTTAGAACCGGATCGTATTCTGCAGTGTTGATAGTCTCTTCAATATTTTTAGGTGTTTTTATAGGTGATATAAATACTGTAGCGATAACTGTTACTATAGCATATAATCTGAATTTTTTTATGTCTTTCTATATGTTGGTAGTTAAAGGATTTGGGAAACGCTCATTCACTAACTTCATACAATTGTTTATACCAGATATCTTTGTTTTTTTCCTTGTCTTTTTTTCATTATTTTTAACTAATAAGTTGGAATTTGATAATTTGTTATTGTCAGCAATTATCAAGTTACTGTTTGGCGTAATATCATATATAACTGCTATAGTAATTACAAAGCAGCATAAATATTTACTACCTTTTTTTAAAAAATAGAAAAGTATTTTAGGAGAGATTTTATGAAATATTGTTTTATTATACTTCATTTTTTAGAAGGCGCTATTAAAGATACCATTGAGTGCGTAGAATCAATCGAGAATAATATAAAAAGTGAAAATTATTCAATAATAATTATTGACAATGGCTCTAAAGATGAAAGTAGTAATATCTTAAATGAAAAGTTTAAAAATAGTACATCTATTGATGTGATTACGTCAGAAAATAATTTAGGTTTCGCTAAAGGTAATAACCTTGGAGCGAGCTATGCAAAAAATAAATATAATCCAGAATTTTTAATAGCGTTGAATAATGACACGATAATAAATCAATCGAATTTTCTTAAATTAATTGATGAAGAATATAATAATAGCAGTTTCTCAATTTTAGGCCCATATATATATGATGCCAACAACATTCCACAAAATCCAATGCAATTTAAACCTATAGAATCTGCTAATGACATCGAAAATAAAATTAATAAAAATAAAGAAATTCTAAAAAAAATTCAGGAACCAAATCTAATATGGAAATTAAAAAGAAGCATAAAATTATTCATGCGTAAATATCCAATTTTTAATAGTCAAATTCTTTTATACAAAATGAATAGAGCGCCGGTACTTTATGACCCTGACAATGAGCATACAAATGTACCTCTACATGGTTCAGCATTGATTTTTTCAAAAAAATATTTTTCAAATAAGGATTATATATTTTATCCGTACACCTTTTTATATGTTGAAGAAGAAATATTATTTTACTTATGTAATAGAGATAATCATTGTATTAGATACCAACCGAAAATTAAAATTCATCATAAAGAGGATGTATCTACAGACATCAAATATGAGAACGATAGAGAAAAAATAATATTTACGCGTACTCATCAAATTAACTCATATAGGGTATTTTGGGAACTTGTAAGTGACGATTATCGATAAATACATGTTATTATAATAAAATATAAAAGGAGTTGCTTATGAAAGGAATTATTCTAGCAGGAGGAAGCGGAACTCGTTTGTATCCTCTTACAAAGTCTGTGTCAAAACAACTGATGCCAATTTATGATAAGCCAATGATATATTATCCAATGTCAACTTTGATGTTAGCTGGTATAAGAGATATATTAATCATATCTACTCCAGAAGATACCCCTCGATTTGAACAACTTTTTGGTAACGGGTCAGAAATAGGGTTAAAATTATCTTATGCCGTTCAAGAAGAACCAAATGGGTTAGCTGAGGCATTTATTATTGGAGAAGATTTCATTGGTGACGATTCGGTCTGTATGATTTTAGGAGACAACATTTATTATGGTGGAGGACTTTCTAAGATGTTACAGCGCGCAGCTGCTAAACCATCAGGAGCTACAGTCTTTGGGTATCACGTTAATGATCCTGAACGTTTTGGTGTCGTCGAATTTGACACTGAAATGAGGGCTCTCTCGATCGAAGAAAAACCTTTAAATCCTAAGAGTAACTATGCTGTAACGGGATTGTACTTTTATGATAATAAAGTCGTAGATATCGCAAAAAATATTGAACCTTCCCATAGAGGAGAGCTCGAAATTACTGATATAAATCAAGAGTACTTAGAAATGGGAGAACTTGATGTTGAAGTCATGGGACGTGGATACGCGTGGCTGGACACCGGTACACATGAATCATTACTGGAAGCAGGCACATTTATTGAAACCATTGAAAAAAGACAGAGTCTTAAAGTGGCCTGTTTAGAAGAAATAGCTTTTCGAATGGGATATATTACGCATAATCAGCTTGTTGATTTAGCTCAACCCTTAAAGAAAAATGGATATGGACAATACTTACTGCGCATTGCTGAGGAAAGTGTAATGGAAGGAGTACTTGATAAATGAAAATTATAAAGACAAACCTTCAAGACGTTGTTATGGTTGAGACAGATGTTCATGGGGATCATCGCGGCTTCTTCACAGAAAGCTATACAAAGGAAAAGTTTCATGAAGCAGGCATAACAAATGACTTTATTCAAGATAATCATTCGTTATCTGTTGAACCTGGCGTTTTACGTGGTATGCATTATCAACGTAATCCTAAAGCTCAAACTAAACTAGTGCGTGTCACTTCGGGTGCTATCTATGACGTGTTAGTTGACATGAGAAAAGGTTCGCCTACTTACGGTAAATGGGAAGGGTATATCCTTAGTGAGTATAACCATCGTCAACTACTAGTACCTAAAGGATTCGCACATGGATTCTGTACCATTACAGGTAATGTAAATGTTCAGTATAAAGTAGATGAATCCTACTCACCTGAACATGATGCGGGTATTGCTTTCGATGATCCAGATATTGGTATCGAATGGCCAATGACTAACGTGATTCTTTCTGGTAAAGATGAAAAACATCCTCGACTGAATGATGCTGTACACGATTTTGTATGGGAAGGAGATAGCCAATGAATATATTAGTTACAGGTGGGGCAGGCTTTATTGGCAGCAACTTCGTACATTATATCCTGGAAAACCATCCAGAAGATAAAGTCGTAAACTTGGATTTACTTACATATGCAGGGAATATTCATAATCTTGATGATGTTATGGATAATTCAAATCATATATTTGTAGAAGGAAATATCACGAATTCAGAACTCGTCCGTCATTTGGTGAAAATACACGAGATTACTCACTTTGTCAATTTTGCTGCAGAATCTCATGTGGACCGCAGTATCTTAAATCCTGAGATTTTTGTCGAGACAAATATTCAAGGCACATTATCCTTATTGAACGTTGCCAAGGAAATGGGTATTGAGAAATACCTTCAAGTCTCAACGGATGAAGTATACGGCTCACTAGGCCCAGAAGGTTACTTTACTGAAGATACACCACTAGCCCCAAACAGTCCTTATTCCGCCAGTAAGACTGGAGCAGACTTGCTCGTTCGTTCCTACTACGAGACATATGGCATGAATGTCAATATAACACGTTGTTCAAACAACTACGGACCCTATCATTTCCCTGAGAAACTGATTCCCTTAATGATCACGAATGCCATGGATGGAAAGAAATTACCGATTTACGGTGACGGAAAAAATATTCGTGACTGGTTACACGTCAAAGATCATTGTCAGGCGATAAACTTAGTTCTGCGTAAGGGCAAAAAGGGCGAAGTATATAATGTGGGTGGACACAATGAGCGCACCAATAACCAAATCGTCAATATAATCGTTGATAAGCTGGGTGTTTCAAAAGACCTTATCACTTATGTCGAGGACCGTTTGGGACATGATAAGCGCTACGCCATTGATCCAACCAAACTTGAAACTGAACTCGGATGGAAACCTGAATACACATTTGATACCGGGATTGAAGAAACGATCGAATGGTATCAGAATAATGAAGATTGGTGGCGTCCTTTGAAGGAACGCGCTGAGCTATAAAAAATTAAAAATCTGAATGAGACTTGCTACAAAAAGCAGGTCTTTTTCCATATACCAGAGCAACTATTATAGGAGGATTTAAAATGAAAGCATTGGTCACAGGAGCAAAAGGACAATTAGGAACTGAATTAACGAAGTTATTGGAAGAACGAGGCACGGATTATATTGGCATTGATTACCAAGACCTAGACATAACTGATGCAGAAGCTGTAATGGATCACTTTTCTGAAGCACAGCCTACAGTAGTCTATCATTGTGCAGCCTATACAGCAGTAGATAAAGCGGAAGACGAAGGCAAGCAAGCCAACTGGAATGTGAACGTTGACGGGACGAAAAATGTAGCCAGAGCTGCTAAAGCAATAAATGCATCACTAGTCTATATCAGTACAGATTATGTATTTGATGGAACAAATACAAATGAATATCAAGTCGACGATGAAACCAACCCGCAAAACGAATACGGACGTGCAAAATTAGCAGGTGAAAAAGCTGTTCAAGAAGAAATGTCCAACTATTATATCGTTCGTACGTCTTGGGTATTTGGAGAGTATGGTCATAATTTCGTATATACAATGAAACGACTTGCCGAAACGCATCCAAAATTGACAGTCGTAGACGATCAGTATGGACGTCCAACGTGGACACGCACTCTAGCAGAATTCATTACTCATTTAGTGGATAAAGAAGCAGCTTTTGGTATTTATCACCTATCCAACGATGACTCATGCTCCTGGTACGAATTTGCCAAAGAAATTTTAAAAGATGAAGATATCGAAATAGTTCCAGTAGATTCAACTCAATTTCCTCAAAAAGCAACAAGACCTAAGCATTCCATAATGGACTTAAGTAAAGCAAAAGCGACAGGGTTTGAGATACCGACATGGCAGGAAGCGTTAATGAAGTTTAAAAATACTATAGAATTTAAAAGTAAATAGTTATATATTTTTTGATTTCAAAAACACAGTAAGTAGGTTTATGAGGACTTCGATATTGACTAAGTAAGTCCTTTCCAAGTTGAAATAACTAATTAGGAGGAGATTTAATGAAAATGAAAGAAACAATCATGAAATTTTGCTTTTATTTGATTTCACTATCGCCGTTATTTCTTTTGTTAATAGTGCTTGAAACAGATTTGAAAGCAAGCTTCAGAGATAATTCTTTTTCAATATTCTCCTCCTTGGTATTATTAATATCAATAATTGCTTTATTGTATTTAAACGACTTAAGAAGGGATGGAAAGAATTTACCATTAACTATTACGAAAGTGACTGACATTAACTATGAACATCTTACATTTCTTGCAACCTATATAATTCCTTTAGTGGCAATACCTCTTGAAACATTGAGAGAGAAAACTGTTTTTATTATATTATTAGTATTTATGGGTGCCATCTTTGTAAGGACTAATATTTTTTATTCAAATCCTTCACTAGCCATTTTAGGTTTTAATGTTTATCAGTTTACTGACTCATCTGGAGCCTATAGTGAAAGCATCATAATAGTACGAGGTAATATAAAAGTTAATGATAAAGTGAAATGTTTAAAATTATCTAGTAATATTTACTTTGGAAAAAAACTTAAAAAAAGGAGCCAATAAAAGATGTCAGCTTTTGATGAAACACTAAATCTAATTAATGGAGATGTTGGTCTTAAACTATTTTTCTTAATGAAGTCTGAAAATAGTGAGAATATTATTAAATTTGCTAATTTGGAAGATGGTGACAGTGATAATAATACAACTTCTGAATTGCTAGAAAAATATATTGAATTATTAAATAACAGACTTGTTGAAGTATCCGAAACAGATATAATAAAGTTATCATCAGCAGACGATAGAGTGGATGCAGTCTATGAATATGATTTAGAGGAAGTGCCGGAACTTTTCGCTAAAATGAGAGAGACACCGATTTCATCAGAAGATGAGCATCAAGTGTTTAACCATAGAGAGGATGAGTTTTCGAGTATAAAAGGACTTATTATAGTAATAGGAAATGTTGAAGAAAACATTATATTATTTAAGCAGAATTATCCAATTAGCCTATTGAAAAGAGATAATTTCGCTATTTTTCCGGTTCCTCATCATAATAGGTTGGAGAGATTTAAAAAAGATATTTTAAAAGTTGACATAAATTTTCATTTTATGTTTGTCAATGAAAAATTTTATATTTTCGATCTCATCAAATTGGAGAAGTTGACTGGATTTGACGGTATAATAAAAAAAGAAGCACTTAAAGGTCTAGAAGCTATCGAAAGATTTAATCTAATACAAGATATAGAGCCTTTAAAAGATGAAATCGAGGATATAACTTTTGCTAGAAAACTAACAAAAATATATAAAGATCCTAAAGTTATTGGAAAAGTCTCAAGAAAGAAGATTATAGATTTTGTTAATAAGCATAAGTTTTTTGAAGAACATCCAATTAAAATAAACAAAGAAAGTGAGCAATTAGTAATAGACACAAAAGTATCCAAAAATGCATTACTGAAATTGCTAAATGATGATCTGTTATATTCGGAATTGACTACGTTCGAATATGAGTCAGTAGCAAAAAACGATGTAATAAAATAATTAAATTAGCTTAAGCGAATATTAAAAAAATACTTTAAATCCTGATTTATTCATACTTATTTGTCAGAACTAGCATTTATCCCGTATTAATACCGTTTACCACTCTATTCATTGTTCACCCGTTGGGTGAAGTAAAAAAGATACAAAAAGAGCACACTCTGTGATATTGTAAAGTCAACCAAAACCCAAATACCAAAAAGAGGTGTGCTCTTATATGGAAACTTTACAAGAAAAATCGCTGAAATTCAACTCAAATATGATTGTTTCAAACGATGGAGGACAATTGTCCAATGATGCCGGACTTCTTTTACTTTTTGAGTTTTTACACAAGATTAAGTTTGATGAGATGCTTAAGGAGTTCTTTCATTTAAATGATTCTCGTGCCTATTGTATTCATGAGTACGAAGAAATATTGAAGCAACTAATCGTACAACTCATCGCCGGTTATCCACAAGATTCCGCTGCGAACCGTCTACGCCTAGATCCTATTCTAAAGCAAGGGCTTGGAAAAGATCAGCTCGCTTCTCAATCCATGATTTCTCGCTTTATTCATGAACTGACTGAAGAAAATGTGGCTCAATTCCAACAAATCGCCAAAGGCTTGACAGATGATTGGATCCACCATACGAACACACAACACATGGTGATTGATATCGATTCTACGCACTCGGACACCTTTGGCCATCAAGAACACACAGATTTCAACACGCATTACGGTACCAATGGGTACCATCCTTTAGTCGCTTTTGACGGATTAACTGGATTGTTTTTAGATGCCCGCCTTCGTCCTGGAAATGTCTATACGTCCAATGCGGCAGAAGACTTTTTAGCCGCTATTATCCGTCAGCACAAGAAACATTCTTGTGAGATGTTTCTGACTGTTCGTGGAGACAGTGGCTTTGCCAAACCAGAGATCTATTCCCTTTGTGAAGAAGAACAAGTCAAGTATGTGATTCGGTTGAAGTGAATCATAAACTGAAAGATCTCGCACATCACCGCGTGCATTATGGAGAAACCACGGACTTCACTAAGGACGAACACCAATATTTTATTATGGACTATCAAGCAGGTAGTTGGGATATTTCCCGAGAAGTCGCTGTAAAAGCGACTCGTGAAGCTGGAAACCTTCTGTTTACTAAGTATGAGTTTATTGTCACTAACTTTCATGGACTCTCTGCCGAAACTGTATTTAAGCTGTATCAAAAGCGTGGTACGATGGAAAATTGTATCAAAGAAATCAAGAATGGGTTTTCCTTTGATAAGACCGACAGCTCGACTTATGTGGCGAATCAAGCTCGAATGATGATGAGTTGTATCGCCTACAATTTGGTCCATCTCATGAAAGAAGCGACCTTTCCAAAGGAAATGAAACGGTCGACCATTTCAACAATTCGTTTCAAACTCTTTCATATTGCAGGAAGGCTAACGAGTCATGCCAGGCAACTAAGAGTTCGTTTAGCATCATCTCACGTATTTGATTCCCTCTTTTGGGAAGTGCTTGAGAATATTCAATCGCTTGTCCTCTTGCATTAGCTTTTTGAATGAGTCAGACGTCTTTTTTTAAGTAGTGTAAAACCAAGGGGGTGGTATACCCTTTTTTTGGGCGAGCCTATCATAATCTGCCTGAACCGACTTTATTCGAGCCAGTCAAGACAACAAAAATACTCAAATGAACGAAAATAGTCAGTGAAATAGTTATCCACAGATAGCTATGAATTATTCAGGATTATGATGAAAGGGGCAAAGAAGTCACAGAGTTTATTGGAATTAATGATGACTACTTCTTTAACCTTGATGTATTGATAGATGATAGCTTTGATTCTTTGTTGAAATCTAAAGAACACAAACCTTACTATGTCCCGGACAAAGAGGAAATTAAAAGATATGCAAGCCGAGATTATTTCGTGGAAGATGAAGAGTTCATTGAGCTGAGAAAGTTTATCAGGAACAAGTATTGGAACAAGAAGAAAGCAGATCGACTTACCCTGGAGATTCAGATATTAAGCAAGAACATTGATGCGAAGGACAGAATGGATAACTTCTTCGATAGACATAGATTGAAATTATCGAACAATGAGTTGAAAGAACTTAAAGTGCTGATACAGAATCTGATGGACAATACTAGGTTATGTGAGAATAACGGATTTACGCCAAGAGAAATGAACGAGGAGAGTTAAATGAAATCATATATAATCAAAATACAACTTGAAGAATCAAATCCATTAATTTGGAGAAGGGTCATCATGCCAGCTGGCGCTACATACAGAAGGCTTCATGATGTCATTCAGAATGTGACGAATTTTCAAAGTGGGTATCCAGGGGGAGGTTATCATCTCTATGAGTTTGATCTTCCTAAAGAGAAGAGAATCGTCACTGATAATGAAGAGGCGTATATGGAGCATCAGCATTACATAAAGAACAAGAAGTATTATGAAGAACGACTGGAATCAATGCCTGCCAATATGATTCAGTTTGAAAAGAATCATCAGGAGCGATTAAAAATAGAGGTCAGAAAGCCTACCGGACTGAAGATTGATGATTACCTGGAAAAGTATAAAGAGATCCGATACAACTATGACTTTGGGGATGATTGGTGGTTTACCATTAAACTTGAAGAAATCGTTGATGATTATTACTTCGGATACCCAACACTGCTTGATGGGGCAGAGACGGCTCCGCCGGAAGATGTCGGTGGCATCCATGGGTTTTATGAATTCCTTGAAGCTTACCGCAATCCAAAGCATCCAGAGCATAAGGACATGAAGGCTTGGGCTGATTCACAATATTTCAAGGAGTACGATTCTGATTGGATTAATGAGAGACTCAAAGGGCTTGATTACAAGAAAACCGAGTGGGACAAGATTAATCATGAGAACTACAGAGTGATTGAGGATAAGTATAGGAAGTGAAATGAAAGGGGATGGCCAATTGAAGTATTCAGAAATAGCTGTAAAGAAAATGCTGAAAGCTGGAGACTTGAGTCTCGAAGAACAGATCAAGTTTAACATCTTGAACTTCATCAGGACAATCCATTTTAATGAACTGGACTTTATTGAATCATCCTTCGGGTCCGAGTTCTTTGGTGAGCTGCCCATGACTTTTAGGAAAAAACCAGGTCAGGTGTTTGGGCTGATCACTGCCACCATCAATGGTGAAGTACGGAAGTATGTCTTTAACGACAAAGGGTATGAGCCTATAGAGGAGCTGCTCAATTTAACTGAAAAATAGAGAAAACTCGTCAAGCGTAGATGCCTGGCGGGACTTTGTTATTTTTGGAAGAAGAGTTCTTCGTAGCCGTCACGAATAAGGCATAGTACACTTAGTTCAATATCTATGTGCCGCGGATTGTATCTTTCAATCATTTATTGGCCTATCACTCGGATATTGGTTAAGATAGAGTACTTAGTTACTTTACCTTGAAATACTGCTAATCTACCTAGTCGAAATAGAAATTCTTGATATGTCCGACCTGAACCTATAGAATGCTTTTCTAATTCGCTTGTAAACTTAAAATCAATATGCCAAGCTTCTTTTCCTTTAATTGCTACGATATCCCCCAGCGATCCATGAGGTTGCTTTTCAACTGTATAACCATTTTGGATTAATGTTGGAGTAATACGAGATATTGCTTCCTCTTCAAGCTTTCTAGCTCTTTCGATTAACTCAGTTCTGTCTGCAGCATTGAAGCTGTTTGTATTAAGAATATTGGGCGAGGTATAGTCTTGGTCCAAATCTCTGTAGTAGCTTGTCGAAACTTCTAATGTTGACTAACAGATGTTGTTGAAACTTCCATACTTTTTGTGTATAATTGAACTAACACATGTTATATTAATAAATTAATTATGTATACACTATAGTTTATAATGTACGGACAGGAGAATTCTCCTGTCTTTTTTCTACATAGGACGGAGAGAAGGAATGAGTATGGCACATTTGATCGAAGGGGTTTGGCTGTTTATTTTTTGGTATCCGCTGGTGATGTCTTTGGTGTGGATCGCGGGTTCGCATATTTTCCGTAACCGAAGAGAACCGAAAGCAGTCAGCGAGTGGGAAGGGATAGACTGGCCTTTGGTCAGTATCTTGATCCCGTGTTACAACGAAGCGGAGACGATCGAAGAAACGATTGCTTATATGGATAAGCTCGCCTACCCGCATAAAGAGATCATTGCGGTCAATGATGGCAGCAGTGACCAGACCGGTGAGATCCTACATAGATTAGCTAAAGACTATGCAGACCTTCGGATCATTGATGTTAAAGAAAACCGCGGGAAAGCCACAGCGTTGAAACTGGCTAGCTTTGCATCCAAAGCCGAATATCTTGTGTGTGTCGACTCGGATGCTGTCCTGGACGACTACGCGGTCCACTACCTGATCGCCAACTTTATAACGAGCGGGGAACGCCTTGGTGCCGTGACCGGCAACCCACGGATCAGAAACCGGGATACCTTGCTGGCAAAGCTCCAGATCGTGGAATATGCGTCGATCATCGGGGCGATCAAGCGGGCCCAGCGGGTGTTCGGCAAGGTCATGACGGTGTCAGGGGTCGTGGTCGCTTTTCGTAAAAAAGCTTTGGTCGATGTCGGTTTGTGGGATACGGATATGATCACGGAAGATATTTCAGTTTCCTGGAAGCTCCAGCAACGGTTCTGGGATATCCGCTACGAAACGCGGGCATTATGCTGGATGCTGGTCCCTGAGACCTTGAGCGGTTTATGGAGACAGCGCGTCAGATGGGCTCAGGGCGGGCAGGAAGTGATTCTAAGGCACTGGAAAGTCATGCTGAACTGGTGTCACCGCCGTATTTGGCCGATTTATATCGAACAGTGGCTGAGTCTATTGTGGTCGTATAGCTGGGTCGTGATGATCGGTTATGTTTCAATAACGGCTGACACAATCCAGGACGCGTTGATCTGGTTCAATTTCTCGGCCTTTTTCCTAGTCATGTTGGCACTGATCCAGCTCTTGTCGTCGATCTTTATAGACAGCAGGCAGGACAGTGTCTGGCGCTATTTCTTTTTCGGTTCCTGGTATCCATTCGTCTACTGGATCGTGAATACCTTGATCGTGATTGTGGCTTTCCCTAAAGCTATTTTAAGTCGGATAAGAGGAGGGGATGCCGTATGGACCAGTCCGGACCGCGGCGCGCGCAAAGAGAGCGAAACAAACAATTCATTATAAAGTCGCACCGAACTTGGTGGCGAGAAGGGGTAGTGGTGCTATTTTCACTGCTGGTCTGGGTGTACTGCCTGTCGGTGGTCTATTTCTTTATCGATGCCCTGTTTGGTCTCGACCACCGCTATCCGGCACTCTTTCGTATCGTTTTTAAAATGACGAGTCTTGACGTCCGGCTATTTACCTTCTGGATCGTGCTTTTGTTCCTGGTCATCTATGTGAGCCTGCTGGGGTGGAGCGTCTACAATAAACGGCGCTTCGGCAGACTCAAGCGCCGGCGCTACCCGAAACCGGCCTCGAGAGAGGATATGCTGCAGCTTGAGATGCTTGACCCGGCAGTCTATGAAGAGCTTCAAGGGATGAAAGCCATCACGTTCGATCTGAACCCGATAAAAAAGGACGATGACTATGAATAAGAGAAACCGACTGACATACTTGACTGGTATATTGCTCGTTTTGTTGGCGGCCTGGTTCGTGCTGAGTAAAGGTCAGAACGAAAAGACAGCTGTCATGACGTTCCCAGAGCCGCTGGAAACGAATGGCTGCCTGGCGCTAAACTATCACCGGGTGCGCGACGGGCGGCTGTCGACGACGGTCATCGAGACCTTGACGCAAAGCGATGAGCTCCAGTATTATTCGGTCTATACCGATGAGTTCGACAGGCAGATGAGAACCCTTAAAGAGGAAGGCGCTTATTTTGCGACCCTTGAGGAAATCATGGCCTTTCAAGCAGAAGGGGCATTCCCCGACAAATGTGTCTGGGTCTCCTTTGACGATATCGACATCACGGTGTATGAGAACGCCTTTCCAATACTTGAACGTTATGACATCCCCTTCACCTTGTATGCCATCGCTAACCATGTGGGGAGCAGTAATTTCAACAACTTGAAAATGGCCAGCTGGACCCAGATCCAGGAAATGGTCGATTCAGGCTTGGCCAGTGTCGGCTCCCATACCTATGATATGCATTACCTGGTCGATGATGCTCCCGTCTTTTTTGATGACTCAAATCAGACGGCGTTCGCTGAAGACCTGGTTAAGAGCAAAGCGGTAATCGAAGCCGAGCTCGAAGGTGTTGAAGTCTTAGACTTTGCCTATCCTTATGGGAATGGGACCACAGAATTGGCGGAAGTCATCCAAGCAAGCGGTCTTCGCTCGGCGGTGATCTTAGCGCCTCGAATCATTGCCCCGGGCAACGCCCCTTACTGGCTGAACCGGATCCTAGTCGACGACGTGGTCTTTGATAATATCGTCTTACCCTGGGTAAAGGGAGACAGTTGAATTTTATAACAACAAATAATTCAAAAGGCCAGAACAGTATTTCTGTTTTGGCCTTTTGACGTATTAAAAAGTAGTGTAAGAGATGAATAGCTGGGTAATGGTGAGTCAAAGCGGCTCCTTAATATGTATTTTTTTCTTTCTATAAACAGCATGCCAGTGACCGATAAGCAACAGGCACAAGACTAGCGATATAACGACCTGGACTTCGAAGACCATTTTAAGCTACTAGATGTATGGTTCTAAAGAAGCTGCTAATCAGTAATATTAGGAAACAACTTATCTTTAGACATATATACTTGTTCGATCATGTGTCCGATGTTACCTTCGCCAGCATAAAGGGTTTTGTCAAAAAAGTCGTGATTTAAGTCTGACCAGTACAGTTCATTTTCATCTCCAGAAACAGTCACAGAACCGTTCACTCTGCCTACGTATGCTTCTATATAGATATTATACACATGGTAGGTGAAATCCATTAAATGGTGTAGTGTAACATCTATTTTTGATAGATTCGTTTCCTCGAAAAGTTCTCTATATGCTGCATCGATTCCAGCTTCCTCTTTCTCGATTTTGCCGCCGACTAAATTGCTCAATCCTTTATACGGATCTTTCAATCTCTTGCACATTAATAGTTGCGTCATATCTTTATTGTAAATCATTAATACATTATATCCCTGCATTTTATCATCCTTATTAAATAGTGTTATTTCTATACTATCATACACTATGCAACTGTCAAAGACAGTAAAACATGATTCTATGTAGAGTATCATTTTGGTATTACGTCAATATCTTGGACACGATTTAAGAGAATTCCTTAATGAAACATGGACCCGTTTTGAGGCCTCAAGGTTTCGGTAAACGTTCTAACCGCTGACGCTTTTTAGAACATTTACCGAAACCATGAGGAT
>NZ_FOBL01000031.1 GCF_900109825.1 Alkalibacterium putridalgicola
CTCCAGAATATTAAGTTGAATGGCGCAGGACAGAGTCGAACTGCCGACACACGGAGCTTCAATCCGTTGCTCTACCAACTGAGCTACTGCGCCAATTTCATTATGTATGACCCCTACGGGATTCGAACCCGTGTTACCGCCGTGAAAGGGCGGTGTCTTAACCGCTTGACCAAGGGGCCGGTAAAAATAAAAAACGGAGAATGAGGGATTCGAACCCTCGATACGGAAAAACCGTATACACGCTTTCCAGGCGTGCTCCTTCAGCCACTCGGACAATTCTCCATATTGAAACTCCGCAAGCAGGGCTCGAACCTGCGACATCATGATTAACAGTCATGCGCTCTACCAACTGAGCTATTGCGGATAAATTTTTTCTTCAGCAACTGTTATATCGTAACATGGTTACAAAGATGTGTCAATCTATTCAGTGATTTTTGTTTCGATTTTTTGAATGACCCGACTTTCCTCTTCTTGCCACACTAGCATTAACTATATATCTGAAGATGCGATTCTCCCTGTCAATCATCAACAGGCACAAGAAAAGTAAAATGCTGTGGGAGTATTTCCACAATGATCGGGAAGGCCGGGCCCTGATCACCATCTACTGTTGTGAACGTCTCTTTATTTTTCACAGTGAAAACAGCTCGTTTAAATGATACGGTAAAAGCAACATCCTGCATATCATTGAACTCTTTGTTACTGAAAAGCAGTGCCTGCAGAACCGTCAGTTTCTGTCCGATAGTCGAACGTTTCAATCCAAACAAATAGAGCTTACCGTCATCGACTTCTGCTTCATCGAAGAAGTTCGGAATGCCTGCGATCGAGCTGTTTACGCCGACAAGAAGTAAATTCAAATCGATATCGACCTTCTTTTCATCAATAGTCAATTCCATTGCATATGTTTCTTCGTCTCTTAGAGATTTTATTCCTTCCATAAAGTAAGCAGCCTGTCCGAACTTACCTTTTTGTTCTTCACTGACTTCCCACACCGTTTCCGGAACTGGTCCAGCTGAAACAGAACTGAGGAATATCCGGTCATTGACTCTGCCGACATCAGCTTTTTTTTCTTTGAACCGGGGCATCTGTGCGATCGTTTCCGCTGGATCAGCGGGAACATTCAGACCCTTGGCTATATTATTGACTGTACCTGCTGGGATGATCCCCATAGCAGGCCGATATTTCTGGCTGCTCAATCCATTGGCAGCTTCCGACACTGTACCATCCCCGCCTATAATCACCAGGAGCTGATATGCTTCCTCACTGGCTTGAATGGAAAATCTGGATACATCTTCGATTTTTTCCGTCCACTTTATGTCTACTTTTCGCTCGTGCTTTAAAAATATTTTTTCCATGTCGTCTGCATATTCTTCAGCTTTTCTTTTACCAGAAGAAGGATTTGCGATAATCATAACATCTTTCATTTGTTTGTCCCCCTTCTAATCCGTTTCGTTATTATTTATTGTACTATAGTAATCATCAGGAAAGAAGTGATATTATTTTTTCACTTAATAGGTCATAAAAAAATTAAGTACACCAAAACCTAAAACAAGCTTCTGAATCTGGATAGCTATCCACACTCAAAAGCTCTTTCTTATATCATAATGACCCGGTACACTTTCGTACCAGTTATTCGCCGACTTCTTCCTGACAGTCAGGACATAAGCCGTAAATTTCCAGACGATGTGAATTGACATCGTATCCTGTTAAGTTGCTGGCAACGACTTCGACATCATCCAGTCCTGGATAATAGATATCTTCGATTTTACCACATCGTGTACATATGGCATGGTAATGTTCAGTCGAAGCGAAATCGAACCGACTGGAGTTGTCACCGAACATCATTTCTTTCACTAGACCCATTTTGGTAAATAAACGTAGATTATTGTATACTGTTGCGACACTCATGCTTGGGAAATCTACTTCTAAAGCCTTATATATTTCATCAGCAGTAGGATGACTATCCTGGTCGATCAGATATTCTAAGATCGCATGGCGTTGAGGCGTGATTCGTACATTGTTGTATTTTAACCGTTCAATGGATTGTTCAACTAAATAACTCATCTCTATCAATCCTTCATTAGTTTACTTGTATACTCAAATGATACAGTTTTAATACAAACTTTGCAAGAATATGTATGCTTTCCACATACATTTGTTAAAATAGCAAGTTTCTAATTTAATGAATTTAGAGAAGGATTTGTAGTATAATGTAACAAACAAAAATGAATCAGGAAAGTTGTGACTTTAGTTTATGAAAATCGGAGCAAGAACCTTTAAAACCAGTATCGCCGTATTTTTTGCTTTACTGATTCCTTCTTTATTCGGCATGTATGAGGTGCTTTCGCTGGCCGGGATATCTGTCGTTGCATCCATGCAGCCGTCGGTAAAAAGATCTTTCACCACCTTTAAGGAAAGACTTGTCGCCAATACTATCGGAGGCGTTGTCGCTGTCATCATGGCCTTGGGGTTCGGTACGTCTTTCATTGTCGTTAGTGTGGCAACAGCCATTCTTATTTCTCTTTTGCATCAGCTGAAACTTAATAATGTGATCGGTCTGTCCGCCATGACTCTGATCATCATTATGCTCTCGACAGACGGGGATATCCTCTCCAATGCCGTTTATAGAGTCCTGGCTACATTCACAGGGGTAGCCGTCGCCTTTATTGTCAATCGTGTCATCTTGCCACCAAACTATGAAGAAAAACTTTTTCACACCACTAATCAGGTAACTGATGATCTGACCCGGTTCATGCGTGTGAATCTGAGGAAAAACAGTCAGTATTCACTTATGCGTACAGATCTTGAATCCATCGAACAAGCGATAAGAGAAATGAAGCGTCTGCTCAGTTTCTTGAAAGACGGTGAATGGCATCCGTTAGGAAAGAAACGGGACCAGTCTTTCAAACGGACTCTGGTTATATACCGCCAGTTCATTCGTACAACAGAATCCGCCTATTTTCTTGTTTTAACTCTTCATAAGTCAGAACATGTTTACAATCATTTCCCTGAAGAGTTACGTACCTTATTAAGGGAGAGGCTTGAGACACTCATGTCGGCTCATGAACAGATCATCTTAAAGTGGAACGGCCGTGTGCTGCCAAAAGAAGTGAATTTCATCGCTTACAAATCTGATTTGAGGAAAACATTCATGCATTCCTTTTTCAACGAGGCCAGTCTGGAGTCTTATCTTCAAAATGACTATGGACAAAGCAATACCGTGATCCATCTCATGTCATCGGTCCTCGAGTATGAGGAACAGCTTCAGCACTTGAACAAGCTTGTCAGCAGTTTTAAAACAAATCATCCAGATAATCAGTCTGAGATCCGCTCGTTACATTAAAAAACAGGGTGCCCTTAAATAAAAGGGCTCCCTGTTTTTGTTTCATTACATCTCTTCGCTGAACCAATCATCTAATAATGAAAACACCTGCTCGTTACCTGTTTCATTCAACTCATCCGTCTCATCATAATAATCACCGAGTTGATCCTCTGGGACTTCAGCAGTGAAATCTGCATGTAAAGGTATTAAAGGCAGGTTATACTCTTCACTCACCTTCTGCATCCGGCTTATATAGTTCCTGTAATCCAGAGAACGTGAATTCAACTGACTCATTTGTCCTGGTACCGGGAAGGGATCAAGAGTTATGAGTTTTGCATCCTCTATCATTAAAAGCCGGTCAAGGACATAGCTCATGAACTCTTCTGTTTCTTCCAGTCCCATATCTCTCATCTGATCAGACAAGGCCGGCAAGCCATATATAACGACATCCGGGTCCTCGTCGGCCACTGTTTGAGCTGTCTGTTCTATGTATAATTCGTATGAATCATAGCCTGGAAAGCTTAGATCGATCATCGTGAACTCTCCACTGACTGAGTCCTGCATCTTTTCCGTCACTTTACTGACCCAGGTATTATTTGTATCGATCTCACCATAATACGCAAGCGTTACGTTTTCCTTTTTCAATGACACATAATCTAAGTATTGGTAAAGTGAAAGGATTTCGCTGTTTGCTTCATAATATTCCAGCAATTCTGCCGGACTACTTCCTGCGGGTAGTTTATCTCCGTTGGCAGGCACTGGTTCTACTGCAAGCTTTTCTGTTTCATCCTCTCTTTGAGAAACCGTCATCTGTTCTTCAGCCATTTCTTCACTCTGGCCTGCAGAGTAACGTAGACCAAAAAAGATAGTACCCAGTACTGCGGTGAATAATAATGGCATCATCATCACACTTTTTTTCACACTGCTTATTCCTCTCTATTTAAATTTGCTGCTTTTTAAAAACTAGACAAGGAAAACAGCAGCAGACATTGACGTCTTGCTACTGTTCGCATCACAATCATTTTTTTCCCGTTAACTGTTTGTAACGGTTGTACCATAAATCGACATACCCTTCAGAAAAGGGCCCCTTTTCCTCATTTATCCAGTCGACCAATATTTTGATATGTTCCTTCAAAATCAAGTCTATTTCATCCGGATAGTCCCATTTTTTGCCGTGTTCCTCATATTCATCGACATCCAACAAGCGTTTTTCTCCATCAGGAAAGACCTTCACGTCCAGGTCATAATCAATATACTTGGCCCCTTCTTCGTCGATCAAAAAGGGAGACGCCATATTACAATAATAAGATGTGCCTTTCTGGCGGATCATCGTAACGATATTGAACCAGTAATGCTTATGAAAATAAACGAGGGCCGGTTCACGCGTTTTCCACCTTCTACCATCAGACTCGATGACCAGAGTATGATCATTGCAGCCGATCAGCGCGTTTTCAGTTGTTTTTAACACCATTGTGTCACGCCATGTCCGATGCAGACTCCCATCATGTTTGTAACTTTTGATTGTGATGAATTCCCCTTCTTTTGGAAATGTCATCTTTTTACCAACTTTCTAGTCTTTTTTACATGGTGCAGCTTGTTCCTTCAATCTCATGTGTCATTATATCATAAACGATGGATGATAATATAATGAATAAGGATTTAAAATAAGATTTACTAAAAAAGCGTTAAGGTGTTGACCAGTTTATTGACTTTTTGTGTTGGCATAGGAAACATTTCTTCATCGAACCGGTCGGCGTGTATCCATTTCAATTCGGAAGAATGACTCAGTTCTTCAATCAATACTGCTTCGAATACGATCATCTCCCACTTGAGATGTGAAAAGACATGAGCAACGACTCCTTTTGGCTGTTCATTCACCGTCACTTTCAGATCATATGTCTCCTTTATGATCTGTTCCAGTTCCTGGCTGAGACGACTGTCGTAAAGCTCTTTTTGATTGAACGCTTTCCATCCTTCCTCATTCAGGTCCTTTCGGTCGATCATGAGAGGTGTATGCATGCCGGCCAGTACCCCTTTACTGGGACGCTTCTTATAAAGGTACTCCCCCTCTTTATTCTTTACCATAACAGTATAGTAAGTCTGTTCCGTCACTTTGTTTTTTTTCTTTTTCACCGGGTATTTTTCCCAGGATTCATTGAGGTAGGAAGCATTGAACTCTTTGACCGGACTATTTTCCGGCGAATAATTCTTCGGCGTGCAGATGGTCGCTCCCAGATCCATCAGGGCCTGATTAAAATCCCCCGGCCGATCGGGATCGATCAAGCGCCGGATCATTTCCTCAAATACCTTACGCGTAGAGGCCTTGCTGATATCCAGATCGATCTCGAATAGCCGGCTCAAGACACGCATCACATTACCGTCTACAGCAGGCTGAGGCTGGTTAAAGGCGATGCTGGTTACAGCTCCGGCTGTATAGGGACCGATTCCCTTCAAATTCAGAACATCTTTATGTGCCGTCGGAAACTTTCCTTCATGCTTTTCCAGGATCTGATTGGCCGCCACATTCATATTCCTTACTCTCGAATAATACCCCAGTCCTTCCCATAACTTCAACAGGGTCTCTTCTGATGCCTTGGCCAGATCTTCAATGGTCGGCAGGGTTTCTATGAACCGTTTATAATAGGGGATCACCGTATCCACTTGGGTCTGTTGCAGCATGATTTCAGATACCCAGATATAGTAAGGGTCACTTGTACTGCGCCAGGGTAGATCTCTTTTATTCTCATCATACCACTGCAGTAATGTCGCCCGGAAATCACGTATTTTTTCCTCGGACCACATGATTATCTCGTTTTTTTCTAATAAATCCTTCTGTTTCACGAATCTCCCTCTTTTTCTGATAAAAATTGTTCGATCAAGTCAAACGGGTAGCCTTTTGAATACAAGAAAGCCTTGGTTTTACGTCTAGCACCATACGGGTCATGTTTACGCGCATAACGCCTGTACGCTGTTTCCCCTTGTTTGACTAACGCATCATACTCATCTTCTTCAGGCTGTTCCAACGTCATGACTTCCAGCACTTGTGCGATGACATCTCTGTCAAAGCCTTTCATCATCAACTGTTCTCTGATTTTCTGTTCGATTTCCCGGTTCGATTTATTTCGTTGTCTCTTCAGTGTTTTCTCTGTCAGTTTCTTGGCATTCTCCAACTGATCCTCATCTGAATACTCTTCCAGACCATAAGCGATTTCCTCCGGCGACAAACCTTTCGCGTATAGTGACCGCTCGATTTTCTTCGGCCCTTCTGTCTTCAATTTATAGTTGGTACGAACGAAGCTCTTAGCATATTCCTTGTCATTGATCAGTCGATGTTCTCTTAAGCGTTCAATGACCGCATCGATCTCTGCATAGTCTTTTTTGGCCAAATGTTCTCTGATTTCTTTTTCTGAACGCATTTTGTAATTCAAATAATGAAGCGCAGCCTGATAAGCTTTGCTCATTTCTCCCTGCTGCTTTAGCTCTTCGATCATTTCTTTGTCGAGTTCTTTACCTTTGATGAGACGATGCTTCACCAGTATAGAATCATCCACAGCAAAGGCATACGAATCATTGATGAAGATATTGAACCGGTTCTTAGCCTTCTGAGCCTGCACTTTTGTAATGACAAACTCTGCATCTGTTTCTTCTGTCTCATCTTTTTTCAGATTTTTTACATCTTCCAGGGTGATATTCTTTTTCTCACTTGGCTTAATTTCCTTCTTGCTCGGACCAAGTTCAATTAAATTAGGAAGAGATGGTTCATTTTTTTCTGATTCTGTTCGTCGATTCATGACCTGCACCTCGCTTCTTTCTTTACTAAGTATACCATTTACCAGACGATTAATTAATGCATCCATCCGTAAAAAAAGCGCCTAAAATAATTTAGGCACTTTCAATCTACTGATCCGTTTTTTCTTCTTCGATGTTCTCTTCATCCGGGTTCAGGGATGCTTCGACTTCATTTCCCGGCGTCTCGCCTTTGGCTTTTTGAGCCGCGACTTGAGATTCATCCAGCCCTTCTTTCACGGGTCTGTCTTGACCATAAGCCATTGAGGCATTTGGGTTCGGTGCACTGTTCGGTGCACTCGTATTGGGTATACTATAGTCCGGAGCCACCACCTCATCAGAGGCTGATATTTTCTCTGCATCTCTTTTAGATTTAAAGTCCGATTTGTTTGGTTTATTATCTTTTTTCATGCCATCTCACCTTTCTGACCTGATTTCATTTGATCCACTTACTTGTTATCTTCCCATGATTTTTTACCTTGTTCTTCCATTTCCTCAGAATAATTAGCTTCTGCTTCAGGCGCTTCAGTATTTTCATCAGCTTCTTTGATGTCTTTCTTATCCGTGTTCAAGGGGCTTTTTGCTTCTGGACGCACTACACCTTCAGCTACCGTATTACCATATCCGTGTTCAGACTCTTCTTTTTCAACAGTATCTTCCTGTCCCGTCAGATCCGGTTCTTCTTTAGACCCTGTGCCCTGTGTCGATTCATTTTTTCCTTTAGTTTTGTTATTATCACTTTTGGTCTCTTTACGCATGTCGTTCGCCTGACTTGGGTCAACAGAACCGTTGACTTCTTTATTCTCAGAAGTTTCTACGCCATTCGTATTTTTATCCTTGATCACTTCTGGTTCTTCAGAATTCACTTCATCTATGGGTGTCTCTTTTTTATCAGTCATGATATCTTCTCTCTCCCCGTTTTCAATGATTTCTTCATTCACTTCAGATAGTTCGCTTTGTTTAGGTGCATCAGTATCCGCAAGAAGGACGATTTCGCCTGCTTTCAAAGCTTCTGTGTAATGATCAGCCCGGTCATGAGGAACACCATATTCTTCAAGTGTCGTACTGCTGCCTTCGCTGTCATACGTGCCAAAGGATAAGGCTTCTTTAACTTTTTCCCAGATGCTCTCATCTTCTACTTCCACTTTATTGACTTTCACATTCTTAATGGACGCGATCTTTTTGTCATACTGGGTATTTTTATCCATGACAAGCATCAGTTCATTCGGTGAATAACCTTCTTCATTTAGAAGTTTTTCTACTTGAGAAACAGCATCCTCCTCATTTTTAAATGTTCCTAAAATATGGCGATCCATACCTTCACCCTTCCTATATATATTGTCATAATTTGTTCACTTATCTATGTCTAATGGTATCACTAGACCCTGGGCATGTAAAAGAAAACGCTTAGTGAGAGCAATCGGATGGAATCAGGACATAAATAAGAGGGCCTTTACCTTTGTCTTGTACCGTTTTTTCCTGTCTCGCCATTTTTATCCTAATGATTGTTACAAATTTGAATTGATACATTTACATAAGTGGTATAAAATAAAGGCTGAATCCACTTTTTTCGTTATTAAGTGTTTTTTTTCACACGGTTTATGGTATATTTAACATAATAAGTGTTATCTAATTTAGATTGTTAGGAAGGATCATGCAAAATGAATAAGCAAGAGGAGAAAGAAAAATTAAAACAGGAACGTTTAAATAAACTAAAAGAACTGACTAATGAATCTATGGATTACCGTTATCTTATGCAGGACCAGTTAGCGGAAGCTATAAGTTCTGGAAATCAGGAAAAATTAGAAGAAACACTGAAATTGATAGATATGGATCGTGTATTTAATTATTTGGAAAAAGAAAGTGACTGCGACCGACTCGAGTCATTTAAAAACCATTTAATGACTGTCAATACTTATACGCGTATAGCAGCTAAAAATGGTGGCGTTATTCCTTTATATCTACATTTGATTTTTGAACGTTTCTCTATGATCATAAAAGATACTTATTCCCTGGACTACCTGATCGAGCATGTATACTTTGATATATTCAGAGAATACTGTCATGCCGTGGTATATTTCTCTACGTCCAATTACTCTTCAGTTATGAAAGAAATCGTTACATATATAACTGATAACCTTACAAGCGAATTGACTTTGACCAATATCGCTTCGATTTATGGCATGCACCCTGTGCACTTAGCGCGTAAATTCAAGCAGGAAACCGGTAACACATTTATCGGCTATGTCAATCAGCAGCGTATCTACCTGGCAAAATACTATTTCCATCTCGGCGAACATCAGTTAAGCGAAGTCGCTAATCTCGCAGGTTTTAACAGTCATTCTTATTTCACTAAAGTATTTAAGAAAATGACTGGAAAAACTCCAACAAAATATCTAAAAGAAATACCGGTCAACGAAAAAGTTTAAATACTGATTTATTTTTTGTCTAGCTTAATTTTACAATTTAAGATATTAAAAAACGAAGCTGGAAAAAAATCCAGCTTCGTTTTTTAATTCCAGTTCACTCTTTCCGCAGCCCCATTTTCAGTTGTCAGCTGGATGGGTTCTTTGTTTTTTTCCTGAAATGTAAGAATAATCTTTGCTTTTATCGCTTCTTTTATTGCATAATCCATCTTATCATTCATTGGAGCAATAAGCTCATCGCTGACAAGAAAACTAACCTGGGCTGTCAGTTTTTTATCTGAGTCTTTTAAACAGACTGTGTATTCCTGCTGATTCTCACTCACTTTCACTTCTGCCTTGGTTCCTGAATAAGTAGCGAAGCGATGTTCCTTGATCCCGTCATGAAAAACTCCGATCGCTCCCGTAAATTGAATAAACTTCAGACCAATATCAGCTATAGATATAAAAAACGAACTATCTCTGTCTTCCTCAAAACTGTTTGACTGTGCCCATACATACTTACTTGGAAATGTCGATCCGCGGTCTTTTTCCATATACCCATCACCAGCGGTCAAATCGATTTTTTCACCATTTATGATGACTGTTCCGCTTACTGCATGATTCATGCTGATCACATCATGAGAACAGGGCATTTTTATATACTCAAACGGTCCCATGATACTCGGAGAATAGAGATCCTGTTTCAATGGCAGGAGTTTTCCAAACGTCAGATCAATAAGTATGTCATTTTCTTCATCTTTTATATGCGCTTTAACGCCTTTTTCACTCAATACAAATAAAGGCATCAGGATGGAATAGGGTTCACTGACGACTATGAAGTCATCTATCGGAAAAGTTATTTTCCCGCTTAGAGACTTCCCCTTATAAAAAAGATTGTACTGGACAAAACATTCAGTCTCGGAAAAACGTGCCATCCCCGGGATCAGTGCCAGGGAAAAATCCTGAGCAGCATCTGTTGTTTTGACATACCATCCTTCAAAATAAGGCGCTTTTGCATTTACTCCTTTAAAATCAAATCGATTAGTCATTCGCCTGCTCCTTTTTTATGATGTCTTTTAGTAGAGAACTGTCAGGATAGCCGATCGCCATGACTTTCAGCTTACCAATATAGGGTTTAGCCTCTTTGGTGCTGAACCCTTTTTTCATGAAGCCGATCGTCAGCGTTGTATCGGCTTTAACAGCCGTACCCAGCGCACCACCGGTATCTGCTGATAATCCAGATGGCACATCCACTGCAACGATTTGTCCATGGGAACGATTGATTCTCTCTATTGCTGTTTTATGCGGTTCTTCAACATCCCTATCCAGTCCGATCCCAAATAGTGCATCCAGCACGACGTCTGCATGGAATGCCTCAGTACTTTCATCAAAAAACTCAATAGATAAACCCAAATTTTTTGCGATCCTTAACTGTTTCCTGCATTCATCTGAAGCTTTTTCTACATTACCAACCAGATAGATATCTACTGTCTTGCCCGCCTGGTGGAGGATGCGTCCGATAGCCAGACCGTCTCCTCCATTATTTCCCGTTCCGCAGATCACAGCAAAAGAAGCTGCAGATCCACTTTCGCTTCTTAGCAGCTCTTCAGTAATGGCTAATGCAGCCCGTTCCATCAGGACCAGCGAGGGGATCCCTACTTCATTTATTGTATAGGTATCGATTGCTTTTATAGTCTGGCTTGCCAATCCTTCATTCATCTGTTCCACCCCATTTACCTTAGTTATATCAAGTATAACAAAAAGGAACCTGTTTGCGAACAGATTCCTTTTTGAACTTAACTATTTAAAATATCTTCCAGTAAATCCGGGTTGAACGTTCTAGCTTTCAGCATCGCGATTTCGTGACTGTAAGGCGGTTTTTTATTTTTCTTATCCTCACCGACGAAAGGTGTTTCAAGGATCTTCGGCAGATGAGCCAGCTTTTCGTGATGAACGACATGACTGAGCGCGTCAAAGCCGATCTCGCCGAAACCGATATTGGCATGTCTGTCCTTGCCTGCCCCCTGGATATTTTTTGAATCATTGACGTGGATCACTTTAAGCTTATCCAGGCCTACGATTCGGTCGAATTCTTCAAGTACCCCATCAAAGTCTTCTTTGACATTATACCCCGCATCGTGGATATGACACGTATCTAAAGTAACAGAAACCTTGTCTTTTAATTCGACTTGATCAATGATCTGTGCCAGCTCTTCAAACGATCGTCCGATCTCGGTCCCCTTGCCAGCCATGGTTTCCAAAGCAATCTGAAGGGTCTGATCTTCATGCAGGATCTCATTCAGTCCCTGAGCGATCTGTGAGATAGCAGCATCCGGTCCGGCACCGACGTGAGCCCCAGGATGCATCGTCATCTGAGTAACGCCAAGGGCTTCGGCACGTTTGATTTCTTCCCGCATGAACTGAACAGCGAAACCATAGTTCTGTTTTTTGATCGTATTACCCAAATTGATGATATAGGGGGCATGAACGACGATGTCTGAGACCTTGATCGCATGGTCTTCCATAAAGGCATGCCCGGCTTCGATATTCATTTCACTGACATCTTTACGACGTGTGTTCTGAGGCGCACCGGTGTAGATCATGAAAGTAGACGAGCCATAAGCGGCTGCATCTTCAGCGGCCCCTAGCAGCATCTTCTTGCCTTTCATCGATACATGTGAACCCAGTAAAACCATTAATCTTCCTCCGTTTGCTTACTGTCTCTTAACTCCAGACCCAGTTCAACCAGCTGGTCATTTGACACCAGTGACGGAGCATCAGTCAATGGATCCATGGCTTTCCCGTTTTTAGGAAAGGCGATGACTTCACGGATATTGTTTTCATTGGCAAGGATCATCACTAGACGATCCAGTCCGAATGCGATCCCACCATGTGGTGGAAAACCGTAGTCTAAAGCATCCAAGAGGAAACCGAACTGACTGTAGGCTTCTTCTTTAGAAAATCCCAAGGCAGACAGCATTTCTTCCTGCAATGCTCTCTGGTGAATACGGATAGAACCCCCGCCGATCTCATAACCGTTCAAGACGATGTCGTAAGCATCAGCCATGACGTTTTCCGGTTCGGCAGCGAGTTTTTCTATATCCGCTTCGACCGGTTTGGTGAATGGGTGATGAGCGGCATTATAGCGTCCGGCTTCTTCATCATACTCCAATAGTGGCCACTCGACGATCCAGGCAAAAGCCAGCTGAGATTCATCGATCAGGTTAAGTTCTTTACCTAAATGTACCCTTAATGCACCTAAGGCATCATAGACAACAGTTGAATTGTCAGCGACGAACAGCAGTAAGTCGCCGTCTTCGGCATCCATCGTTTCTACCAGTGATGACTGAGCCTCTTCATCACTGAAGAATTTTGCGATAGGTCCAGTCAATCCCTCATCCGTCATCTTCATCCACGCTAGTCCTTTGGCTCCGTAAATTTTTGCGATACTTTCCAGAGCATCGATGTTTTTGCGTGAAAACTGCTTGGCAGCTCCCTTGACGGTCAGACCTTTGACCATGCCGCCGTTTTCTACAGCAGATGAAAAGACTTTGAAGGTTGAATCCTTCGCTACTTCATTCAGATCGACCAGTTCCATAGCGAACCGCAGATCCGGCTTGTCGCTGCCGAAGCGTTCCATCGCTTCTCTGTACGTCAGACGCGGGAACGGTGTTTTCAGAGTGATCCCTTTGACTTCTTCGACTAAACGGACAAGCAGGTTTTCCATCGTGTTCTGGATGTCTTCTTTATCCGTAAAGCTGGTCTCGATATCCACCTGTGTAAATTCAGGCTGACGGTCACCACGCAGATCTTCATCTCTGAAACAGCGAACGATCTGATAGTAACGGTCATAGCCCGAGCTCATTAACAGCTGTTTAAATAGCTGCGGAGACTGCGGCAAGGCAAAAAATTTACCCTGATTGACGCGCGAAGGTACGAGATAGTCACGAGCCCCTTCAGGTGTGGATTTTGTCAGATAAGGTGTTTCGATATCCAAAAAGCCTTCGTCATCCAGAAAATCTCTGAATACTTTCTTGACCTGATGACGCAGTTTCATGTTTTCCTGCATCTTCGGTCTTCTAAGGTCCAGATAACGGTATTTTAGACGAAGATCATCAGACACTTCCACAGCATCCGTGATCTCAAACGCTGGCGTTTTGGCTTCACTTAAAATCTCTACCTCTTCGGCCATGATTTCTATTTCACCCGTCGCCAATTCGCTATTGATCTGACCTTCTTCTCTTAAAACAACAGTTCCTTTAACAGCGATCACATATTCTGAACGGATTTTTTCTGCAATTTCAAGGGCTTCTTTGTTTTGATTACTATTAAAGACGACCTGCACGATACCTTCACGATCTCTTAAATCAATGAAAATCATGCCCCCCAAGTCACGGCGTTTTTGTACCCAGCCAGTAACAGTAATCGTTTCTTCATGATATTCCTTCGTAATCTGTCCACAATATGCTGTACGTTTCATGTTATTCACCCTTTTTCTTTAATTTTGTTTCTGCTTTCCTGAATGTTTCTTTAAAATCACTGTACAAATCGTCAAGACCGATGTCTGTCTGCTTGCCGGTCTCCAGATCTTTCACTGTGACTTTATTCTGATTCACTTCTTCTTCGCCTAAGGTAAAGACATATCTGGCATGCCATTTATCGGCGGTCTTGAATTGCTTCCCCGGTTTTCTGTTCATGAATTCCCGTTCAACAGACAGATCGTTCTGACGAAGATACTGAGTCAGCTTCGTCGCTGCTGTATTTACTTTCTCTCCGATCGTGACCACGTAGGCATCGATGACTTGTGTCTTCGGATAATCATAGTCCATGAATTCCAGCAGGATCAGGAGACGCTCCAAGCCGAATCCAAAGCCGAATGCCGGTGTCGACGGTCCGCCGACTTCTTCAACCAGTCCGTCATATCTACCCCCTGCACAAATCGTTGCATTAGAGCCGAATTTCGGATGAGTCGTCATGACCTCAAAAATCGTGTCGTTGTAGTAATCCAGACCTCTGACCATGTTCTTATCGATTTCATAAGGGATATCCAGTTCATCAAGCATATCCTTCACTGCTTCAAAGTGTGCTCTGGATTCGTCATTCAAAAAGTCCAGGACAGACGGCGCATCAGCGACGATGGCTTTATCTTTTTTATCTTTGCTGTCTAAAACACGCAATGGATTTTTGTATAAGCGTTCTTTTGAATCCTTGCTTAAGTCGTCAAAATGCGGTTCAAGAAAAGCAATCAGTGCTTCACGGTACTGGAGTCTTGATTCTGTATCACCCAGTGAATTAATGACCAGTTTCAGATCCTTGATATCGAAAGATTTGAACAAATCCATGGCCAGCGCCATCGTTTCGACATCAACAGCGGGATTCTTGCTTCCGAACACTTCGACACCCAGCTGATTGAACTGACGCTGTCGTCCGCTTTGAGGACGTTCATATCTGAACATCGAGCCAAGATAATAAAGCTTCATCGGTTTGTGGTACTCTGGTGCATACAGTTTATTTTCGACATAGGCACGGACCACACCAGCTGTACCTTCAGGTCTTAAAGCCAGGTGACGATCCCCTTTATCTTTAAAGTCATACATCTCTTTGGAAACAATATCACTTGTTTCACCGACGCCTCTTGCATACAAATCAAACTGTTCAAAAAGCGGTGAGCGGATTTCTTTAAACTGATAGTTGTGCAGGATCGTTCTCGCCTGCTTTTCTACGATCTGCCACTTTTCAGATTCAACAGGTAAAATATCAACGGTCCCTTTTAATTTTTTATAATTCAATCCTCAAACCTCCCATAATAATTCACTTAAATATATATTTGTCCATAAAAAAAGACCCCTTTCTATGTCGATCATAGAAAAAGGACGTAGTCATTACGTGGTGCCACCTTAAATTCAGAAAGCCTTCGCTTTCTCTCTTAGAGTTAACGCTCACGCGTGACAGTTTTCCTGTCATTCCTACTCAGACTGTCTTTCACTCATGATGATATAAACCTTTTTCAGCCAGGAAGGTTCTCTCTTTAAGGATCAGTCATCAGCTACTTCATCTAAATCCGGATGGTTATTTAATTCGCTTCTTATAAGCTTACAAGAATAGAAGACCGATGTCAATACACTTCTGTTTCACTATTTATTCGCAGCTTTAGGTCCTGTATGAATATATCTTTCATAATTATACATTTTTTTGAAAATGTGTAGAAAATGTGTCTTTCCTATTGCTATGAAAGTGTCTCTATCGGTATAATAAGAACAAACCTTAAAAAGAGGAGGTATAGTCATGGATCAGAGTCACTTACATAGTAAAAATAACCGTTCTTTATTTATTCTCCTAGTTACCGGTCTCATCGTTCTGCTATTGGGTTCCATCGTTGCATTAGCTAATGAAAACAAAGTAACCGTATTGGCATCGACACTGAATGTCAGATACGGCCCCGGCTTATCCCACGAGATCCTCACTCAAGTGAATGAGCAGGATCAGCTGAATGTCCTCGGCGAAGAAAATGAATGGTATAAAGTACGACTGGAATCAGATCAGATCGGCTGGGTCGCCAGCTGGCTCGTGGAAAATGAAGAAGTATCTTTAGATAATCAGTTTTATGGACGCGTCACTTCACCGGAAGTCAACGTGAGACAATTCTCAACGACAGACTCTAACGTTATTGGTACTGTCAGACAAGGTGAAGAATTCCCTATTTTATATAGAGAAGATGACTGGGTTCAGATCCTTTATGATCAACGTGTAGCCTGGCTTCATGCCGACTTGATTGCTGTCATCGATCAGCCCACTGAACGTGCGGCCACAGAAGAAGAAACAGATACGTCACTTAAAATCAAAGTGGGCAGCACGCCGACAAATATTCGATACGAGCCGTCTACAGACGCCGAAATTCTGACCACACTGAGAAGCGCTGAAGAGTTCGACGTATTAGACGAAAAAAATGAATGGTATGAAATAGAATTGACCGATGGCTCACGCGGTTTCGTAGCCAGCTGGGTAGCGGAAACCATCTCTGCTGAAACAGTCAGTGCAGAAGAAGCTCTGCCAAACGCCTCGGCCTCACATTATGCAACGACCTTAGCTGAAGCAACAATCGTTATCGATCCAGGGCATGGCGGACATGATCCTGGTGCCGTCGCTTCCAGTGGCTTCTCGGAAAAAGAAGTGACGCTCAATACTGGACTGCTGCTGGCGGACCGACTAAAAAAAGCCGGCGTCAACGTGATCCTGACCCGCAGCACAGACGAGTATATTTCACTGAATGATCGGGTCTACTACGCCCATCAGGCCAATGCAGATGCCTTTATCAGCCTCCATTACGATTCCGTCGAAGAGGCCAATACAGTATCCGGTACGACTACTTACTATTATTCAGACAACGAAGAACCGCTGGCAGAGGTCATCAACCAGCGACTTGCTCAGGATATCAGACTCGATAACAATGGTGTAAGGCATGGTAATTATCAGGTACTGCGCCAAAATGCCCAGCCATCTGTCCTGCTTGAGCTAGGGTATCTGAACAACGATTATGATATTTCTGTCGTCAACACGCACGCTTATCAGTCAGCAGTTGCAGATGCTGTATACAGTGCACTGGACCAGTATTTTTCCCAGCGTTGATCGTTTTATGAACAATAAAAAAAGTGGTTGAGAGTAACGTTTCGACCTCTTACTATGTGAAATGAGTCAGAGCTTGGTGAGGTTCCCGTTCCACAGTTGAATACTTGGCTAAAGACAAAAAAAAGACGGGGAGTTTTCCCCGTCTTTTTTTGTCTTTATTTGTTTTTTGAATCGATCAGAATGGTCACCGGACCATCATTGATAAAATCGATCTCCATGTGTGCCCCGAATTTTCCGGTTTCAACATGGATTCCTTCATCAGCCAGTTCAGCATTGAACTGTTTGTACAATTCATCAGCATGTTCTGGTTTGGCTGCCCGAGTAAAGCTGGGACGGTTACCTTTTCTGGTATCTGCATGCAGAGTAAACTGGGATATAGATAAAATATCGCCCTTAACATCCTGAACTGACAGATTCATCTTGTCTTCATCATCTTCAAAAATGCGCAGCTTGCTTATTTTGCGTACCAGATAAGCGATATCTTCCTGTGTATCTGCATCTTCTACACCTAATAAAACAACCAGTCCATGAGTGATTTCACCCACTACTTCGTTTTCGACGCGCACCCGTGCTTCTTTCGTACGCTGAATCACTGCTCTCACTTAAATCCTCCTAGTCGATCTGAAAATTTATGTCGTTATCCGTTTAACTGAATACACATCCGGCACAGACTTCACCTTATCCACGATCAGTTCCAGCTCTTTCAGGTTCTGGATAGCGATCGTGAATTTAATGATGGCTGTTCCATTTTTATCCACTCGGCCATTGATATTGCTCAGCTTATTGGTCTGGGAGTTGATGACCTGCAGGATCTCATTTAAGAATCCGCTGCGGTCATACCCTTCGACCTGTACTTCAGCATTGTAGTCCTTATTCGCACTGGCCTTGGTCGATTCCCACTCAACGTCGATAAGACGGTCTTCATTTTCATCAGATGAATGAAGGTTCGGACAGTCCTTTCTGTGGATCGACACTCCACGACCTCGTGTGATATAGCCCACGATTTCATCTCCGGGAACCGGATTACAGCACTTGCTTAAACGGACAAGGAGATTGTCTGCCCCTTGGATCACAACGCCGCCTTCGTGACGGATCTTCATACGTTCTGGTTCTTTTTTATTCTTAAGTTCGATTGTATTGGTCGATTCATCCAGCTGGAATGATTCCTTTTCCCGATCTCGACGTTCTTTATCCGTTAAACGATTGGCTACTGTTGCACTCTTGACTTCACCATAACCGATACCGGCATACAGGTCGTCGATAGTCTGGAAGTTGAACCGTTCCGCTGTTTTTCTCAGTTTATCCTTTTTCAGGATATCTTTTGGATTGAATTCCATTTCCAATAGCAGCTTCTCAAGGATCTCTTTCCCGCGTTCGATATTCTGCTCTTTTTCCTGTGTTTTAAAGAAGCGTTTAATTTTATTTTTAGCTTTTGATGTGTTGACATAATTCAGCCAGTCTCGGCTTGGACCGAATGAATTGGCTGAGGTCAGCATCTCGACGATATCGCCCGTCTTTAATTTATAATTCAATGGAACGATCTTACCGTTCACTTTCGCTCCCATCGATTTATTTCCGACTTCAGTGTGGACATGATACGCAAAGTCCAGTGTACTGGATCCGCTAGGCAGCTCCATAACGTCACCTTTAGGGCTGAACACGTAGACTTTATCCTTAAAGATATCCTGCTTGATGGAATCCATGAAATCACTGGCATCGCGGGACTCGCTTTGAAGCTCAAGGATATCGCGGAACCACGAAATGTGTTCACTTAGTTCATCGTTATCTATTTTTTGGGTGATGCCTTCTTTATATGCCCAGTGAGCCGCAACCCCGTACTCAGCGATCTCATGCATTTTCATCGTTCTGATCTGGACCTCAAGAGGCGTTGCATGGGGTCCAAGAACTGTGGTGTGCAGTGACTGGTACATATTTGCTTTTGGCATGGCGATATAATCCTTGAATCGTCCCGGCATCGGCTTCCATCGTGTATGGATGGCACCCAGCACGGCATAGCAGTCCTTGATGGAATCGACGATGATCCGGATCGCCAGTAAATCATAGATTTCGTTGAACTGCTTTTTCTGACTCTTCATTTTCTTATAGATCGAATAAATATGTTTAGGTCTTCCCGTTATCTGGGCTTCGACCCCCAGTTCTTTAACTGATTTCTGAATAGCCGTTTTCGCATCTTCAATATAGTTCTCTCTGTCTTCACGTCTGGAGTTCATCAGGTGAACGATGCGGTAATACTGCTGGGGATTTAAATATCTCAATGAGGTATCTTCCAGTTCCCATTTCATGCGGTTGATACCCAAGCGGTCCGCCAGCGGTGCATAGATATCCAGCGTTTCTCTGGCGATCTCCCGTTGTTTTTCAGGCCGGTGATGTTTAAGGGTTCTCATGTTGTGTACACGGTCAGCTAGTTTGACAAGAATGACCCGAACATCCTGAGCCATAGCTAATAGCATTTTCCGATGGTTTTCAGCCTGGTGCTCCTGTTTGGATTTGAATTTGATTTTACCAAGCTTTGTTACACCATCGACGAGATCTGCGACTTCCGGCGTGAACAGTTCAGCCAGCTGGGCATAGGTGTAGTCTGTATCTTCAACAACATCATGCAGAAAACCCGTTGCAACAGTAACAGGATCCATTTTCAATTCAGCGAGGATCCCTGCAACCTGCACCGGATGCATAATGTACTCTTCCCCGGATTTTCGCATCTGACCTTTATGAGCTTCATTAGCTAAATCATAGGCTTTTTTGACAAAGCCGACATGTTCGCTGCTCATATACGTCAGACATAGTGCAATAACTTCCTGTGGGGCATAATCTTTATTTTGTGGCATAGGTGTCACCTTCATTCTTTGAGGTTATCATAGTTGATTGGCCTTTCCTGATAAGAAAACCAGCACTTATAGGAGTGCTGGTTACTTCTTCTTTTTAATTATAAAACTTTTCAGCTCTTACTTCAAGGCAGGCTGTATGTGTGACACCTTAATAATCTTCAGTCGCTTCATTTCCTTCAACGATCGCAACACCGTTAGATGTACCGATACGTGTTGCACCCGCTTCGATCATGGCTTTCGCGTCTTCGATCGAACGCACGCCGCCTGACGCTTTAACTCCCATATCAGGTCCGACAGTTTTACGCATCAGTTTAACGTCTTCAAGGGTAGCTCCACCCGTTGAAAAGCCAGTAGATGTCTTGACGAAGTCTGCACCGGCACGTTTAGCTGCTTCGCAGGCTCTTACTTTTTCATGCTCATTCAATAGAGAGGCTTCAATGATCACTTTAACTAGCGCTTTACCGTTCACAGCATCGACAACAGCTTTGATATCATCATGTACTAAGCTGTAATCTTCGCTTTTCAGAGCGCCGATGTTGATAACCATATCGACTTCAGTTGCGCCTTCTTTGACTGCTTGTTCCGCTTCAAAGGCTTTGACTTTAGACGTATTGGCTCCTAAAGGAAAACCGATGACCGTACAGGTTTCAACTTCTGAATCTTTTAATAAGTCAGCTGCATATTTTACCCAGCCTGGGTTGATGCAGACAGATTTAAAGTTATATTTCTTTGCATCCAGACAGATTTTTTGTACATCCATGTCTGTTGATTCCGGTTTTAATAGTGTGTGATCGATATATTTTTCCATTTTAACCATTTAATTCACTCTTCCTTTTTTGTTTTTTTAGCGATGACAGCTATCCAATCTTTCATCTGATTGACTTGAAGGATCTCAAAGTCATGTCGGATCAAAGAATCAATCACTTCATCTTTTTTATCTAAAATAATGCCTGAGGTAATAAACAACCCGTCATCCTCTAAATGCGCATAGGCATCAGGGATAAAAGGTAAGATGACTTCTGTCAGTATATTAGCGACGATAATGTCTGCTTTGTCACTGACGTCTTTCAGCAAATTATTGGCTTGAACATCAATAGCATCTTCGAGCTGATTGAGCTTGATGTTGTCTCTCGCAGATGTCACAGCCACTTCATCCAGATCATAGGCTCTGACTTCTTTTGCTCCATATAACTCTGCCGCAATCGACAAGACACCTGACCCTGTACCGACGTCAAAAAGTTTAGCTTCCGGAAACACACATGTTTCCAGAGCCTGGATGCATAACTGAGTCGTTGGGTGTGTCCCTGTACCGAAAGCCAGCCCCGGATCCAGGTACACGATACGTTCATCATCAAATCGTTTCTCGTAGGTTTCCCATTGAGGGACGATAGTCAGAAATCGGGTGATATTTACTGGATGATAGTATTTTTTCCAGGCATTCGACCAGTCTTCTTCTTTGACATCACTCACAGTGATATCCAGATGTGTGATCTGTATACCAAAAGTCTCCAGCTGTTTCACTTGCTGTGTCAAATCTTCTTTGATCTGATCCAGGTCGTCATGTTCTGTGAAGTAGCCCTTGATGATCACCCCCTCTTCAGGAAAGTCTTCTTCATTCAGTTCCCATAATGTATCTTTACCGTATTCCGGCATATGCAGAAAATCATTGCGGTCGCTGATAGAGACTCCTGACGAGCCAAGCTCTGTGAAAATAGAAGATACCGCTTCTGCGGCCTCATTATTAATTGCGACACTAAACTCTTTCCACTCCGTCATTCGCGTCACCCTTTTTCAACTTTTCTAAGAATGATTGTTCATCATCCAGATTCATTGGTATTTTTTCTTCACTGTAACGCCCAGTTTCTTTCAATGTATCGATCATATTCTGTAGATTACTTTCTTTCCAGGTCAATGCAAATGAATCGGCAAAATCATCTCTTAAAAATTCAGTCAGCTCAACTTTGCCTTTTTTTGTTGTGTAATTCAACTGTCTGAGAATAGCATCGACATAACCTTTCTCGACACCCGTATGACTGTCGATAGAGAAAGAAGCGAGATAATTTTGAGGTTTGACATGTGCATAAGCCGGATCATAAAAGCAGATGACATCTTCAAACTGAACCAGTCCGGGTTCGTTGTTCTTCCCGATCATATCCTGGACCTGATACTCTTCATCTGTTTCGACATGAAACGTCAGAAAAAGCTCGATCAGGTTCTTTTTGCTCTCTTTGACTATTTTCCACTTAAAGTTAGGCAACATCTCTTTCAATTCATTATCAATGTATCCTGATAAGTCCTTCGACATAATAATCCCTCCTTTTAGTCTAACATAGCATCCCATCCATTATCTACTCTTACCTGTCCTTTTTTTCTCGAGAGGTAAGGGTTTCCTTTGACGGTGAAACGCAGCAGCGCGTCTGTCCATTCGCCTTTATTCGGGATCCCGATACGCTTAGATCTTTCGATACTGACAGGTGATTTTTTCTCATGTGTATCAATATAAAGAGAAGGCTTCAGGATCGATGTTTCATGATCGTCCATCGCGATCCCCATTGCTTTCGTCAGTTTTCCGGGCCCACTCGTGGCTTCAACACCCTGTTTTTGTCGTCTTTCCTCCATCAGCTGTGTTCCAGCGTGAGGCTCGATCGCCCGAATAAGGACTGCCTGCGGATCGCCTTTATCTTTAGTCACGACATTCAGCATCAGATGGGTGTGCATTTTGTAAATATAAATAGTACCGGCCGGTTCATACATGGCCGTCATCCTCGGTGTCTTCCTGCTGTTATAACTGTGACTGGCCTGATCCTCTATACCGACATAAGCTTCTGTTTCGACGATATGTCCGGATGTAATGACACCATCTACTTCTTTTACCAGCAGACAGCCGAGAAGCTGTTCAGCTATCTCTACCGTTGATAAGGTCGGATCTGTTAAAAATGACATGCTATTTTTCATTCACTCCATTACTTAATCTTCTGTTTCTTCAGTCATATCCGTCGGCAGATAATCGATCTGTACTTCCAGGACACGTCTATTCCTGACGGCTGTGACGGATACTTTCATATTGTAATATTTAAATGCATCCCCGACCTGCGGGAACTGACCTAATTCTTCGATGACGAAACCACTCATTGAATTGGAAACATACGATTCATAGCCGGTCAGACCGAATAGTTCAAAAATCTTCTCCAGACTCGCTGTGCCTTTGACCTTGTATCGTTTTCCGGCCTTCAGTTCAACGACCTCTTCTTCAATGATATCCGATTCGTCCCAAATTTCTCCGACAAGTTCTTCCAGGACATCTTCCATGGTGGCAATACCGATGGTTCCGCCATGTTCATCAGCTACGATAGCCATATGTGTCTTACTCTTCTGCATCAATCTAAGCAGTTTTGATAAATTCATGACCGGAGGCACAAAAATAACATCCTTTACCACTGAGAGTAAAGAAACGGCTTTTTGTTTCGCCTGTTTAGCACGCAGGTACCTGTTAAAGTCCTTTTCATGCAGGACCCCTACTACATTATCAATGGATTCATCGTATATGATCAAGCGTGAGAAATTATGATTCATAAAAATCTCTTCGATCTCTGCATCCGTCGAATCCAGTTCGGCACTCACGACATCCACACGCGGTGTGAGGATCACATTTACTTCCATATCATCAAACTCGATCGCTGCCTTGACCAGCTGGCTTTCATGTCCTTCGATACTTCCGCCGCTTTCAGCTTCTTCTACGATAGAAAGCAGCTCGTCTTCACTGATGATCTCCGTCTCATCCAATTGAAACACTCTGTCGATCATGAGTTTCCAGCGCCTTAGCAGCCATAATACAGGTTTAAAAATGGTCATTAGAAAATAAATATAAGGTGTGGAGGCTTTAGCAAGGGGTTCACTCTTTGCTTTAGCGATCGATTTGGGTGTGATCTCACCAAAGATAAGGATGATGATGGTCATGACCACTGTAGCGATCGTCGGTCCATATACCGGAAACCAGCTGACAAAAAGTAACGTGGCGATCGCCGACATGGCAATATTCACGATGTTATTTCCGATCAGTATCGTTGAGAGCACCGCATCAAAATTTTCTGCTAACTTCAGTGTGAGCTCCGCGCGTTTATCCCCTTTTTCTGCTTCATTCCGTAACCTGATCCGATTAGCTGAAGTAAAAGCGGTTTCGGAAGAAGAAAAATAAGCAGATAACAGAACCAGTATGACAAGAATGATGATACTCCTTATATTATCACTATCCATTTAATTGCATTCCCTACTTTCATCGTTTTTCCCTTTTATTATAGCATAGATCGTAACAAAACTTGACTGTTACGAAAAAATAGTCAAGTAAAAAAAAGAGAAAGCCCTTCCCTTTTTCCAGTTTAAATTCTTTATCTAAACTTAAAGAGCGGCTCTCTCTATTATAGGACTAAAGTTATTCTTCATCCAGGTCAAAACGGCCATGAAGGCTTCCTATGCTATCAATACTTGAGACTGGATTATATTTGTTGATAGTGTTTTATAACATTTTGATTTAACGAGCTTTTATGAGAGTTTGTACTTGATATCCATTAAAATCAAATGTATTGGTATTATATCATATTTTTATCAATGATGGCAAAATGCAGACAAATAAATATAGCATTCTTCTTGTTGAAAGCGTATACTATTCCTCGTGGAGGTGTTCAATGGAAAATTAGATAGCGATATATAAAAAAGAGAATATAAGCATACATAGAAAGCGTAACACAGTAAAAATTAAAGAAGGGCTTTTGATAACTATGAAAGTATACTCATCAGAAAACGAAGCAATATTTGCATACCTGGGGGCTTTAATCCTTTATAAAGAGATCGGCGATGATAGTTGGTTAGTCTATGAGTAGACTCTTACTTGATTACACAAACAAAAGTTCTTATAATTACCTTGAGATGAGGATCGTGGAATCTAATTTTAAAACAGATATTATAGAAATTGATGGTTTCCGTTTCAGTCTAATCTGGCCATCTCTAAAGAAGGTTGATAATTAGATTGATTGGATCTTGATGTTCGTGAAGAATACAAAGGTATTATATGGAGGATATTTGCAGCACGATACGCGGTTTCTGAAGAAGTATGAGCGGTTAAAAGGGCAATAAAAAAGAGCAGATTAGTCTGCTCTTTTTTATTAGCTTATGTCATCAATCTCTATACTATTTTTGGCCATGATAGTTTTTATAACTTCTACGCCAATTTCTGATAAAAAGCTAGTCCTTTCTTTTGAAAGAAATTCCACTTCTTCTTTTTTATATAGAGATATAATCTCTGGTATCAAGTAAAAGAAAACGTATATTGGTAGTTGATACTCGATGTCTTCAGCATTCATGATTGTTGGCACAGTAGAGTTTTTTTGAACCACAATTTTCAATTCCTTGCCGTTAGATATCTCGTTTAAATAAAAACTAACTGAAGCTAATGACATTTGAAGATCAATTTTTATAGAAGTTATTGGATAACCGTTAGTAATAAACGCTTTAGTTATTATTAACTCCGTAGTCTGAATACTTGTCCCCTCAAATAAATTTTCTTCGTTAATTACTGTCCCCGTAAAACCGTTAATATTATCCAAAGTAATATCATCACTAAGATTTAAATTTTCTTTTATTTGTCTGTAGAAAAGCCAGTGAAATAGATCCGATTTAGTTTGATGTTTAGAAGTTAATGGTTCTATATACTTCTCTCCAATCAATCTTGTTACTCGACGAAGATCATAAAAACCAATCGAAAAAATTATAATGTATAAATCATCTTCTTCATTTACAAAAATAACATCTATATTGGATGTGTTTAGTCTTTCTTCTTTTGGAAGCAATTCGCCAGTTGCTTCGTCAAAAACACGACGAGTAGAATACTCGCATAAAGCTGTAGCTTTAACGTAAGATAATGCAATCTCAGTTTCGTCGAAGTTAATATTTTCTATTTCAGTTATGTTTGTCCATTTAGAGAAAAAATTTTTCTCATCTGATGTATCTTCGGGTATGCTTTTTACGGACAGAGGTTCTACATATGTACGTGAGAAAATATTTTCTTTAACACTTTCTAAATTTTTAAAATCATTATTAAGTTTTAAAAGAGTATATCGCTGATTTTTTGACAAATAACTCATAAACACAGCTCCTATCCTAAAATAATAAACTTTTCAATCTTAAATTTACAATAATTACTAAAAATATTTTTTAATAAAAAAGGAGCATTTGATACATCTAAGTTGAATTTCAAATCTCCTGTAGCAGATTGTACCAAAAGAAGATTTAATTCTACATTAATTGTAGCAGACTTAGTTGACGAACTAAATTTAGAAAAAAGATCGAAATATACGCATTGATTATGAAGTTTAAAATCTTTATCACTTGCAATAAATCCTTCAGCCAAATCAAATGAAACCATTGTCGGGTTTGAGCTTATAAAAATTCTTGCCTTTAACAGGTTTTTAAGTATCCATAGCTGTATCTTACTAAATTTAGCTTTAAATTCAATTTTTAAATAGTATGGTTCTTCAGGATTATCGCCTAAATTTAGTTCTTGAATGTTATTATTTCTTATATTTAAGAAAGCAACTTCCACTTTAGGGGCTAGAACTGTAGAAAAAAGGGAGGTAAACAACCAAAAAATAAGTAAAACTAGTATGTAGCCTATAGCTATAAATAATGATAGGATGAAACTTTTAACTAGTTCTTCATTATTCTCTGACCAGCTATAGTTATTGATAAATGAAATTAAATAAGGGGCAGATTTATTATAAAAAAACAAAGCCATAAAACTACCCACAAATGTTGCTATCGTATCTAAATATTTAGATTTTATTTTTTCTTTCATGTTTTTGACATACTTCCAGTGAAAAGAAACTGAACAAGTTTAATGACATCGGGATAAAGATTTTTATCAAATGAATTAGTTAATGAGATTGACCCACTAGAATGTACACGAATTCGATTCTTAGGGTGGGAAATTACTAATTCAATATATTGGATTTTTTGGCTACTTTCTTTAAGAAAATTAGAAATATTTTTAACATCCTCATAGTCATCCAACATATCTTTCACTTTGTCTTTTTCAAAGTATGATTCTTCTTCATTTTCCTTAAAAGAAAAATCTGTAAAAGAATATTCCTGCTGGCTGCTAATAGCAAGTAATAATGCTAAGAATTTATAATTAGAAACAACAAGTGGTAAGAACTTATTGTTCGAAAAAGCCTGACTTATCTTTGTCTCATTCTGAAAATATTGATCAGGATTAAAAGCTACGCATACAAAAGGATTTTTATTTTCTCTTATAACAGTTTCTTTATTGGAGAAAAAAGACGCTAGATTATCCAATTCTGATTCAGACAGGTCATTTAACAATTGAATAGCTCTATATGTTCTCATCTTTTTCTCCTCACTTTCTATGGTAAACTAAATATAGTATAATATTATATCTAAAAAAACAAAAACACAACACATATCCATTATATTTTCAACAATTTCCTGACTCATATACGAAAAGACCTCCACCGATTAAGGCAGAGGTCTATTGTCTATATTAGAACCTGTTTTCGTTAAGTCGGTTCTGTAAAGCTTTTACCATAGCTGAACCTGTGCGATTGACGCCGCCGATAACAGGCGTACCTAGATGTCTTTGAAAAGCTTTAATCGTATTTGGTCCAAGTGATCCATCTTCATAAACGCCAACTCTTCCTTGTAATGCTCTGACAACCATGGATCCGCCTTTTCCAAATCAAACTAACGGAATATTATTCGTGGTGACAGCATGAAGAGACTGCCCGCCAATCAAACCTGTAACGTCCGTACCTATCACTTGCTACAAGCGTTTAGTTGTTGCTGGTCCCCAGGAGCCATCTACAGCTATTTGAGTAACATTCTGAGGCGGTGTAACTCCATCTCGGATGATGCCCAGCAGCTGTAAGTTCTGTTCTGCTGTTCCTTTATACTCTTTTATACCTAACTCTACAGCTCTTTTCTTACGCGCTTCATAAGAGTCATCTTCTCCAATGCTCTCCAGGTATTTTTGAATTGAGTTACCGTGATAAGCTGGAGATTGTTTCTCTTCTTCCGTCGCTTTTTCTTCTTCAGCTCTTGGGATATTGATTGTTTGACCAATCTGCAGAGAACGAGCATCTATTTTCGGATTAGCATGTTCAAGATCGATAACATTGAACTCTCGACCTTTTGCAATGGACCAAAAGGTATCCCCTTCCTGAACTGTGTAAGTTGATCCGATATTTTCCTTCACCGGTAGTTTAGGTTTTTCTTCCAATACTTTTTCATAGTCAAATTCACAACAGGACTTCCAGTAATAATCTGGATATTCATCATGGGATCTCACACGCTTGATTTGTGGGTACTCTTTCTTCAAGCGTGCGACTAATAATCTTAATGATTCTTTTTGCTCATTAGTTGGTTCTTCATAACGGAAATCACCAGTCAAACAGATACCAACAGAAAAGTTATTTGAGTTCCCGACATGATAGGTTCTCCAGTTCACAGGGTTACAAAACTTAATTGTCCCATCCGGTTCGAGAACATAGCTGTACCCGATTGATGGCCATCCGTGGCTGTTGATGTGAAAACGTGCGTATCCCTCTGCATTGGACCCGGACATTCCTTGTCTGGTTAGAGAGTGTTGGATAGCTATTTCAGTTTTCCCGGCCATATCTAGGACCGGAAATCGTTTCGTTGAATGTCTTTCGATTCTTTTGCGGTAGTCAATAAATTTTGGTAAATCTAAAAATAAGCCGTGAATCATTATTTATCATCCTTTCGTGGACGTGCATACGTGAGTGGCTGTTGACTGTCACCTATTCCATCAGTCGTTGGATCCGGAATAAGATTGATTGCATTAAACACTGTAATAGAGAACAGATAAGGATTGCTGAAAAATTCTTTTATAACGTTAAGCACTGCTGTCCAGCTTGTTATATCAGTAACTTTCAACCCCAAGTATGTTATAATACAGGAATTATGATCGATGCGAACATTCGCATGATAAACAGTTTGTTTTCTTTGTTGAATTTGACTTTCCAGTTGATCTTATTCATTTTGTCCTCCTCTAAATTCTTCCATTGTCTGGGTTAACTTCTTGCGTGTTTCTCCTCTAATTCTTTCAGTCTATCTTTGGTTTCAGCTAATTCTCTTTCGGTTTTTTCAAGCAACTTCTGCAATTCTTCGTTTTTAGCTTCGGATCCATTCAATTGTTCACGCAAAGTAACCACGATTGTATCTAATCGTTCAATTTCTACATATAAATGATCCATAAGTTGAATATCATTGCTTTCTTTAGCACTTTTACGGGTAAAGATAGAAGATACAAACGCCCCCACTACTGAACTACCTAACTTTAAATATATTAATTCGACTGTTTCCACTACTGATAATTCCCCCTTATTGATACTCGTAAACAAATAGCTAAAAAATATCCGTTAAACAAGTAACTAGGAGGGGGATAACCCGTGCCAAAACTAAAGGTTTACGCCAATACAAATAAGCCGCTCCAAATGCCTGAGAGCGACCATATGCCTATTTTTCTTAGCGTTAAGTTATTAGTTATGCTTCCAACCGCCTTGATCATACTTGCTGTTATGAGTAATAATCTCAGCAGCCTTACAGGCACACTCTGAAAATACGGCTCTGTCCAGATTAATAAGAAATCGTCTACTCGTATGATAAACTCTCCATATAAAACGCTGAAAATCGCAATTGATTTGTCGTAAAATCATGGGTTCTATTTATTCCTTGCGTTTTTTACATCCTCTGCTAATTTTTTGTCCGTCATACTCACTCTCCTTCTGAGTGTAAAATAAAAGAGCAGCCCGATTGGGCTACTCTTAACTTGTTCAAAAATTTCCTAATATTACTTTAAAGATATCCTTCCTTTTTTGATATACTATAAGGTAACTCCCAATAATCTATGAAAAACTATGCTTTTAAAAACTCTCGTTGCTCCTCTGATGATTCCTGTCGATTAAGGTAATATAATCCAA
>NZ_FOBL01000033.1 GCF_900109825.1 Alkalibacterium putridalgicola
GGAAGAAAAAGCCAGCTGAAGGGCACGCAAATGGGTCGTGCGTGACTTTCACAGAAGAAAAAGCCAGCTGAAGGGCACGCAACGATACACTTCTTCTATATAGATTAAGTGAAAAACGATCCTCCCTATCAGAGTAGGAAGGATCGTTTTTTCTCTAGAATTCGTTACAATAAGAATCATACAAAAGTCACCACTATATGTACTATCTTATATCTGTTTCTGACTCTTTTGTCGAGGCGTCTGACTGCTCTGCAAGCAGGTCGCGTATCTCTGCCAAGTAAGATTCGACAGTCGGGGCTTTGACTTCCGGCTCAGGCTCTGCTTCTTCTTTTCGAGCCAGCTGATTGATGACTTTGATCAGTATAAAGAGCACAACAGCAACAATCAGAAAATCGATCACTGCCTGTAAAAACAAACCATATTTTAGCGTTGCCTCACCGATCTTAAAAGTCAGCTGTCCGACATTAGCATTCCCCGAAAGAGCGACGATGATCGGCGTGATGATATTATCGACGAAGGCAGTGACGATGGCCGTGAAGGAAGCACCAATAACGATACCAACGGCTAATTCGACCACATTTCCTCGCATGATAAATGCTTTAAATTCTTTCCACACGTTTTAACCCTCCTATACACTAGACTTAGTTCCAGTATACCTTATTAAGAATGTTTTGTGGGCCGGGAGTTTTAAATGACTGATGAAGTGATCCGGGCAAAGAGCCCTGCCAGATTGACATCGCAGAGAAGTTTGAGTAAGCTAGATTTTAAAGGTAAAATTTTCGATCAGAAGGTAGAGGAACAACATGCAGCGAAGTGTGAAATTATTTATAAAATATGTGAGCTTGAATATGCTGGGGATGCTTGGGATCTCTTTTTATATTCTGGCGGACACCTTTTTCATCGCTCAAGCTTTGGGGCCGAATGGGATCGCCTCATTGAACCTGAGTATTCCGGTCTTCGGGATCATGCATGGTTTTGGGCTGATGCTGGGTCTTGGAGGAGCGACGCGTTATAAGATCCTGTTATCTCAGGACAAGCAGAAGCAGGCGAAGAAAGTATATGCGCAAACACTCGTGTTCGCGCTGGCGCTGGGGCTTGTGTTCTTTCTGGTGGGTCAGTTTGGAGCGGACGGGATCGCTCGCTTCTCGGGAGCTGATTCTGAGACCTTCGATTCTACGCGCATCTATTTAACGACCATTCTGTCTTTTGCCCCTTTCTTTATTTTAAATAACAGTCTGCTTTCTTTTATCAGGAACGACGGCGATCCGACACTGGCGATGTTCGGGATGGTGATAGGCAGTGTGCTGAACGTGGTGCTGGATTATATTTTTATCTTCCCGCTTCAAATGGGGATGTTCGGCGCAGCCCTGGCGACGAGTCTGTCACCCATCATCAGTTTGAGCGTGCTGAGCATACACTTTTTCAAGCCAGTGAACAATCTTTCCTTTGCTTTTCAGAAAGTCGAGAAACGTCTGATCCATGATGTCATGTACCTGGGTTCTTCTGCCTTTGTCAATGAAATATCCGGGTCCGTCGTCATGTTTACGTTCAATACGATCATATTCTCGCTGCAAGGAAACGAAGGTCTGGCGGCTTACGGCATCATCGCGAACATCTCTTTTGTCGTCCTGTCCTTGTTTGCAGGGGTGGCTCAAGGGACCCAGCCGTTATTGAGTGAAAGCTACGGTCTGAAGGATCTCAAGCAGATCAAACAGGTCCTTGCCTTGTCTTTGGGGACGGCCTTTATCTTAAGCGGCGTAATCTATGCCGGGACCTATCTCTTCAGCGACCAGCTGATTTTAGCCTTCAACAGTGAACAGAATGCCCATATAGCGGATATGGCCACCACAGGGCTGCTGATTTATTTTGCCGGCTTCTTTTTCGCTGGTCTCAATATCGTTTCGACCAGCTACTTTGGGGCGACCGATCAGCCGAGACGTTCACTGTTCTTTTCGATGCTTAGAGGCGGCATCATCATCGTGCCTTTGGTCCTGGTGTTAAGTCAGCTTTACGGTATGGTGGGTGTGTGGCTGTCTTTTGTCCTGGCAGAAATGCTGGTTCTGGGACTGATTGCCTGGAAGATGAATCCTAATAAACGGGTGAAAAGGAAGAAGAGGATCGGGTAAAGAACCCGGTCCTTTTTTAATTCTCTCTAAAATAGAAGCAGGAGATATGATATACTACGATTAAAGTTAAGCGATTACATTGACTGATTTTTAATAGGAAACTAAACGCTGAAACCATATGTCAACTTACTTACAGGAGGACTTGAAGCATGCCCGAGACTAAAAAGCTTATTCACGTCAACGATGAAAAACGGGAGTTCCATTTGACCAATCAGCATGTCAGTTACATTTTCAGAGTGTTCGAAAAAAGCAGGCAGCTGGAACATCTGTATTTTGGGAAACACATCCATCACCGGGGCTCCTTTGATTTTCTTATTGAAAGAGAACCCCGTTCGTCCATCAACCTGAATGAGAGGGATTATACATCATCTCTTGAACACATCAAACAGGAATACCCGGGATTCGGGACCACAGATTTTCGCTATCCGGCCTACGAACTGGAGTATCCGGAAGGCGATCATATTTCTCATCTTGTTTATGATTCCTATAAGATCCATGAAGGGAAGCCAAAACTGGACGGGCTGCCGGCGACTTACACAGAATCGGATGATGAAGCCCAGACGCTGGAAGTGGTGTTGAAAGACACGCACTCCAGTTTAGCGATCAGTCTGTTTTATACAGTGTTCGAGGACCGGGCTGTGATCACCCGCAGTGCCAGGTTCCATAATTCTGGCGACAAAACGATGAAGCTTAATCATGCGATGTCATTGAGCATCGATTTTCCTGACAAAGATTTCGAGATGATCCATTTGAACGGGGCCTGGGCGAGAGAGAACCATATCGAAAGGCAGCCATTATTCAAAGGGGTGCAGTCGATCTCCAGCGCGCGTGGCGCAAGCAGTCACATGCATAATCCATTCTTTGCGCTGGCCCGGCCGGAAACCACTGAACGTCAGGGTGAAGTCTACGGCTTCAGTCTGGTCTACAGCGGCAATCACTTGGGACAGGTGGAAGTGGACACCTACAATGTGACGCGGGCAACGATGGGGATCAACCCGTATCAGTTTCAGTGGAAGTTGAGACCGGATGAGACCTTTCAGACGCCTGAAGTGGTCCTGGTCTATTCAGATAAAGGCATTAATGGCATGAGTCAGACGTATCATGACTTGTACCGCAATCGCCTTGCCCGAGAACCCTGGAAGAATCAGACCCGCCCGATCCTGATCAACAACTGGGAAGCCACATATTTCGATTTCAATGAAGAAAAGATTATAGAACTAGCGGAAAAAGCTAAAGATGCCGGGGTGGAACTCTTTGTCCTGGATGACGGCTGGTTCGGTGAACGGAACGATGATACGAGTTCTTTAGGTGACTGGACGGAAAATAGGTCCAAACTGCCGCACGGTATCGAAGGTCTATCTGAAAAGATCCATGCGCTGGGACTGAAGTTCGGGTTATGGTTCGAACCGGAAATGATAAACAAAGACACGCCGCTTTATCAGGAACATCCGGAGTGGGTGATCCATATGCCGGCCAAACCGATGTCGCATGGCCGAAACCAGTTTGTCCTCGATTTTTCCAATCCCGATGTGGTGGATGCCTTGTTCAGTCAAATGGACACGATCCTGGCCAAAGGGAATATCGACTACATCAAATGGGACATGAACCGCTATATCACGGAACCCTTCTCAACCATCCTCCCGCATGACCAGCAGGGGGAGCTCTATCACCGCTATATTTTAGGAGTGTATGCCTTATATGAGAAACTATTGGACAAGTACCCTGACTTATTGATCGAATCCTGTGCCGGCGGGGGCGGACGTTTCGACCCGGGCTTACTGTATTATGCACCGCAGGCCTGGACGAGTGATGACACCGATGCGGTCGAAAGGCTGAAGATCCAGTACGGGACTTCTCTGGTCTATCCGCTGTCGAGTATCGGGAGCCATGTGTCAGCCATTCCGAACCATCAGGTGGGTCGCACAACGTCTCTGGATATGCGGAGTGCAGTGGCTTATTTTGGGACATTTGGTTATGAACTGGATGTGACGCAGCTGACTGAGCGGGAAATGGATCAGATGAAAGCCCAGATCGCTTTCTTCAAAGAAAACCGCCAGCTTGTTCACGAAGGGACCTTTTATCGTCTTTCGAGTCCGTTTGACGGCAATGATACAGCCTGGATGGTCGTTTCAGATGATAAGAAAGAAGCACTGGTGGGATTCTATCAGGTCCTCGCCCAGCCGAATCCGACCTACAGCCGCCTGAAACTGGCTGGATTGGATGAAGAGACTGTCTATTCGATCGATCCGGAAGGCGAAGAACGTTACGGGTCTGACTTGAATACGATCGGTCTGCTTTTCAGTGAAAACGAAAGACAGCGCGGCCATTTCTGGTCGAAAAACGGAAAGACCGACTTCCACAGCTGGATCGTGAAATTGTCGGCAAAAGACTAACACCTTATTGAAACTTAACAGAGTACCTGAATGCCGGCTGAGTTCTGGCGTTCAGGTGCTTTTTTCTGTGAGTCTGTTCAAATGGTTTGTTTCCTGCTGATCATGAGCCGTATAATAACAGTAAGAAGGGAATCAATTGACAAGACTTTAAAGGCGTGTTAGGTTATATATAAAGATTACAAATGTAAACGATAGTTAAACAAACTAAGGGGATGAGTGAAATGTCAGAGAAACATCATGCTGATCATAATGAAGAGCAAGAGATGAACAATCACGACCAGTCGAATCGCTCTGATCACGAGGATATGAATCATGAACATCACGACAGCGAGGGTGAAGGCCATCACGGTCACGCTGCACACGGCGGCCATGAAGGCCACCATGATCATCACGCCCATATGGTTGAGGATTTCAAGAAACGGTTCTGGATATCTCTTGTGATATCCGTTCCGATCGCCATCCTGGCGCCGATGCTGCAGCATTTATTCGGGTTTGAAGTGTCTTTCCCTGGGTCGGATCTGGTCCTGTTTGCACTCGCCACCTTTGTGTTCTTTTACGGCGGAAAACCGTTTCTCACCGGGCTGAAATCAGAAGTCATCGACGATCATACGCCCGGGATGATGACGCTGATCTCTTTAGCCATCACGACGTCCTATGTGTACAGTACGCTGACCACCTTTTTCATTGAAGGCAGTGACTTTTACTTCGAACTGGCCACTTTGATCGTGGTCATGCTCTTAGGGCACTGGATCGAGATGCGTTCGCAGATGGGTGCTTCCAAAGCACTGGAAGAACTGATCAACCTGATGCCGAACGATGCACATAAACTGGATGAGGACGGCAATACCACGGATGTATCTGTGGAAGAGCTTCATCCGGGAGATAAGATTCTAGTCAAGTCCGGGGAAAAAGTCCCTTTGGATGGTAAGATCCTGGAAGGAAGCTCATCGATCGACGAATCTATGCTGACCGGGGAATCTGTTCCGGTCGAGAAGAAAGAAGGACAGGAGGTCATCGGCGGATCCATCAACGGTGAAGGGGTGCTGACTGTCGAGGTCAGTAAAGTCGGAGAAGAAACGTATCTCTCACAAGTGGTCGACATGGTCAGAAATGCCCAGGCCACGAAATCGAAAGCCCAAGGATTTGCGGACAAAGCAGCGAAATGGCTCTTTTATGTGGCGCTTGGCGCGGGTCTTTTAACGATGCTTTACTGGGTGAACGTTTCCGATTTCGAATTTGCCCTGGAGAGGACCGTTACCGTTCTGATTATCGCCTGTCCGCATGCCTTGGGTCTGGCGATGCCTCTGGTGAGTTCCGTCTCTACCTCCATTGCGGCTCAAAAAGGACTGCTGATCAGAAACCGGACGCAGTTCGAATCCGCACGCACCATCGACAAGATCGTCTTTGATAAAACAGGGACCTTGACCGAAGGGACCTTTGGCGTCGATGCTGTGATCCCGGAAGACGGCATATCGGAAAAAGATCTGCTTCAGCTAGCTTATTCCGTTGAAAGTCAATCCGACCACCCCATCGCCAAAGGTATCGTGCGCGAAGGTGAAGAGAAAAACGTTCAGCGTCTGGGTGTGACAGATTACAACAATCTGACTGGAAAAGGGCTGGAAGCGAAAATCGCTGAAGACACGGTATCAGTTTTAAGTCCGGGAGCCATGAAAGAAGAAGGGATAACCTTTGATGAAGACCGCTATAACGATCTGTCCCAGCAGGGGAAAACCGTCGTCTTTGTGCTGAAAAACAAGAAACTGCAGGGCATGATCGCGCTCAGTGACATCATCCGCGAATCCTCTTATAAAGTGATCCGTGAACTGACAGAGATGGGCATCGACACGGTCATGATCACCGGGGATAACCAGCGTGTGGCAGATGGTGTGGGTAAAGAACTCGGGCTGACTGAAGTGATCGCCGAAGTGCTGCCGGATCAGAAGTCAGAACATATCAAACGCCTGCAGGAAGACGGATCACAACAAGTTGCCATGGTTGGTGACGGCATCAATGATGCGCCGGCTCTAGCTGCCGCAGACATCGGGATCGCCATCGGAGCCGGAACGGACGTCGCGATCGAAACGGCGGATGTCATTCTGGTCAACAGTGATCCGAGAGATGTCCTGAATGCCTTGAATCTCTCGAAAGCCACCCATCGCAAAAACATCCAGAATCTATGGTGGGCCGCAGGATACAACATTATTGCGATTCCGCTGGCAGCCGGTATCCTGTACTATCAAGGCATCATCATCACGCCGGCGATCGGAGCCGCCGTGATGTCCTTGAGTACGGTCATCGTTGCCGTCAATGCACGCCTGCTCAGTATGGACGACGAGTCAGAAGATGAAAAAGAAATGAAACCAGCAGCCGAAAGCAAGTAACCTGGATAAAGTAAAAAAGCGCGGAGGATAGGAGAAGTCACTCGTAGTGATCTCTCATAACCTTCGTGCTTTTTTGTGCCGATAGAGAAGTTCGGATAGCTTATCGGGATTTTTCCTGACCTATAAAAAGTCCTAATTAGACCCTACTCGCTTTTAGGCGAGCAGGACCCTCTATTCATACCTACTCATCAGAGGAAGTATCTTAGGCAGGTGGTAGGAAAAGAACGCAGTCAGAGAAAGAAGAGAACCTTCATGTCGAAGGTTCTCCTAAATGTATGATTTTATTTTTCGAATTCTTCCAGTATGTTCAGCAGGATATTTTTGGCGCGCTGAAGATTTTTGTGCTTGGAATGTTTGAGGATGTCAGCGACTTGCTGGACATGATCCCCTTTGGCTCCGGCACTGATAGCCAGGGAACGGGCATGGAGCCCCATGTGACCTTTCTGGATACCTTCAGTGACAAGCGCGCGGACAGCCGCAAAATTTTGTGCGAGACCGACTGAAACGATCACCCGCTCGAGCTTGTGTGCTTTGGGATGACCCATGATCGAATGGGCCAGTTTAGCAGCAGGATGAAAGGAAATCGAACCGCCCACTGTTCCGACTGGCAAAGGCAGAGTCAATTCGCCGACCAAGTCGCCCGCTTCGTTTTTTGACCAGGACGTTAAGGAGCGGTATTGTCCTGAACGGCTGGCGTAAGCATGTACACCGGCTTCGATCGCCCGCCAGTCATTGCCGGATGCCAGAACGACAGCATCGACCCCGTTCATGATCCCTTTATTATGCGTCACGGCACGGTAGGGATCGATCGTTGCGACCTGAGTAGCCTCGATGATGCGGTCTCTGACTTCTTCGCCTGAAAAGTCTTGGGTTTTCAGCTTATGTGCCGGGATGACACACTTGGATGTGGCCAGACACTCCGTCGCATAATTCGTCAGGATGCGGAGCAGGGCTGTGCCGCCGGTCAGTTCTTCGATGTAAGGGGCAATACCTTCCATCATCGTGTTGACGATGTTCGCGCCCATGGCCTCCTGTGTGTCTACGTGGATATGGACGGATAAGTATGAAGGGATACCGCTGTCTGTATCATCTTCCAGGAGACGAACGTCCAGATTCTTCGCTCCACCCCCGCGCTTCACTATAGAAGGGTAGGCTTCATTGGCCCGGCTGAGGATCTCCTGCTTCGCTTCCGCAACGTTGTTTGTCGCTTCTTCTATATCTGGAACGTTTTTTAATGTCACCTGGCCGATCATCATTCTATGAATGACTGTTGTCTTGAATCCGCCCGCCGAACCGATGATCTTTGCGGCAAAACTGGATGCGGCAATGACGGACGGTTCTTCTATAGCCATAGGAACGACCAGTTCTTCCTTGTCGATCATATAATTCATGGCAACGCCCAGGGGCATGGAATAATTGCCGATATAGTTTTCGATCATATGACTGCCCGTCTCAGGGTCGAGTTCCAGTGTCCGGTCCAGGAGCCTGTCTTTTTCTTTCTTAGAAATCACACCGGCTAAAAATAAGGAATCAATTTTATCGTCATGATTTTTTTTGTAAAATTTAGTTAAATGTGTCGTATCCATCGTATCGGTCCTTCCTTATTCTGTCCCTTTCATTATGAACGATTTCACGAAAAAAGAAAAGTAAGAGTCCGTAAACTTTAAAAAAGGTTTACATTTGATTCATCATCTTGTATAATCAAATAGGTAATGACCCATTACGGTTCCTTAGCTCAGTTGGGAGAGCACTACCTCGACAAGGTAGGGGTCGCTGGTTCGAGCCCAGTAGGGACCATTGATAGTATTAGTTTTTCTTAAGGCATAAACTAAAACTAAATAAAGACGATAACGAGACGGTAACGACTTACTGATTTAAAAAATCAGAAAAAAGTTGTGCCGTTTCTTTTTGTATACCAGTACTTACATGAGTATACCTATCTGTAAAAAGCTACAATCACCATTAAGTCTTTATTTAGAGTTATGCATTCATTCTATACAAATAAAACATTATAAGTATTGACATTAATTTATTAATGATTATACTAGGATTATCATAAGATAAATACAAAAATGTAAACGTTATAAATAGTACAACATTTGAGAAGAAGCGGTGAATTTTAATGTTAAAATTTACAAAGAAGTCTATTATTATGTTAGCTAGCTTGTCACTAATTGCTACCCATACTCCACTAAAAGTAGCTGCTCAGTCCGCTACAATACCAGAAAAAGCAGCAACTGTTAACTTACAAAGTAGTGAAATTCTAAGACCGTATGATTTTGATGATTTTGACTATCAGTCTTTTCTAGATGAAATGGTACGTGAAATAAAGGAAGAAACAGGAGAAGAGATATCTGCTGTTTTAGATCAGAATTCAAACGTCGTAATATCATACTACAATGAAGATAATGAGAAGTCTGAAATAGTAGTCGATCCTGTTACAAGTGAAGCAATTATTGATGGTATTGATTACGGTGAAATAATAGAGACAGAAACTTTTGTCGATTATAGTAAAGTAGAAAATTTTTCTATAATGTCCACTTCTGATTGGAGTCCAGTTTATTACCATACTACTAGAAATACTATTAAGAAATTAACTGGAGATTTGTCTCGAGGAGCGATATACACCGCTTTGATAATCACGGCAGTCGTGTCAGTTGCGAGTGGAATTGGTTTAACCGCTCCAGTTTTATTAAGTAGAGCAAAAACTGCATTAACTTCTTTTGGATTTTCCGTGGCTTCAACTCTAACAGGAGACTTACTTAATGGGAGCTGGTCTTACGACACCTACAGAACTAAGGGTTTAGTCTCTACTGGTGGAAGTTCTTATAAGCAGCGTGCCTATAGATACCAAAACGGTTCTTTCAGAGCGAATTTCAAGATTGGTAATTACACTAGTCCTACATGGATTACTCGAGGTAAAACTGGAGCTTGGTGGTTTGCCACCAGACCGTATTAACGATGAATATGTCAGTATATTTTTGGGGAGCAGCCATCTTTTTTCTATGCTATGGTATTAAATATAGAAAAAAGAATGAAAGAGCTATAAGATTTCCATTTACCTACAGTATTCTTTTTTCTGCTTTTTCTGCATTTGAAGCTTATGATTATATTATTGGAAAATTGCTGGTTGGTTTGATTATAATAGTTCTCATTGTAATTGACTTCTTTTTTACAAAAAGGTGATAAATTTTATACGACGCATAAAATGTGGGTACGTAAGTATTTGCTAAGCTCTCTGGATTACCCCAGAGAGCTTTTTTTACTTAAAAACCTAATCTAAAGTTTAACAATGTTTCACTGATTTCGTCTTCATTTATTCAGATATAGCGTTTTGTGATTTTTTCACTGCTATGACCAAATACCTCCATGAGGGTGGCCACATCTTTTGTTTTCTTATAATAGTGGTAGCCAAACGTCTTCCGCAGCGTGTGCGTGCCGATATCGTCTCTTCCTAAGAGCTTGGCGACCTTCTGAAACATTTGATAGACCGTATTCACTTCTAAACGCCCCCCCTTTACTGCTGGGGAAGAGATAATCGTCCGGGTCCAGGGCTTTAGTGTACTCCTGGATTAAATCCTGAAGGCTCCCTAAATAGAGTATGTGAATTTTCCCCGTCTTTTGTTCCACGATACGGGGATTTTTTGACGTTAAAATGTCCTTACTAATGGGACTAGTTTTTCTGGTCTTACTGGGCATGCAGGTATTGCTATTTCTGATACTCAAATTCTATCTATAGCTGGATATGGTTCAAAACCCACTACTTGGTCTATAGCAAACTGGGGAAAAAATACCACAAGGAATCTAATAGTTGGTCTAAGGTTTACAGAGTTAACAACCCTATAGACGCAGTAACAGCGTATGCTTGGGCAAAGAAAACATATCAAAACTCTAATGCTATTTATGATCTTTCTCTGAATTATGCCGGTACTAAATATACTTACTGTTCGAAGATCGTTTGGCAGGCCTATCGCTATGGTGCTGGTATACATACAGTAACTGTACCTAACGGGTTAATTGTATTACCTTATAGTTTACCTAACTACTTCAATGGTGGTATGGGTTTAAAACAAGTTTCTAATTTATAAACTAATCTAATCTATCGTTTATATTTTTTAGTAACTATAATAACAATGCTAAGAAAAAGAATTAGAAACCAACTATCCCCCACTAAAAATCCTCCTAATTTTTATTAAATGTAAAAAAAAAACTACATCACTCCTTACGGTACAATGCTTCTAAACACTGGAAACATGTGCAGGAGGAACTCATATGAGACAAGTATATTTTGGCATTACATAGACTTTGTGAAAATTTCAGGGCTGGTATTTTCTTAAAATAAAAAATATTATCATACCAATAGTTAAACCAACTAAACCGGATATAATAAATCTCGGAAAAGTATCTAAATGGTTGATTGGCAACAATTCTAATATAACGGCAATGGCAATTGGCATTACGGCATGTGCCACTTTATTTTTTTCATTTTATTGTAGATACACTACCGCAACTCTCACTCCTATTTGAGGTCCTAAGGCAGTATAACTGGTATATGTTCTACCAGTTATACTTATACCATTAGAAGCTGCCCCGATTATCAAACCTGAAGCCGTTGAAAGAAATCCAACTAATGCACTCGACTTAACACCAATGCCACTAAGAGCAGCAGCAACAGCAGGAATATCTAAAAGAGCTACTGATACTGCTCCAACTCCAGTGCCTAACAAAAGGGTTGTAAGAGTGGAGTTTAGGTGTAAACTAAATGTATTGTTATTAACTCTAGTAAAAATTGTGTGCCCGGCTAGAATAGACACCATATCACTATTGTTTCCGGTATTCAGTTCTTCGATATCTGGTTGAACGACTTCGACAGTTAGTTGATCACTTTCTTCATTTTCTTGGTTAATTTCTTCTTCAGTAAGATAATCTTCTATATTATAACCATCAGCTTCTAAAGCGTCGAATATTTCTTGGTTTGAAACTTTGACTATTTCAGTATGAGAGTTCTCAGTATCTTCAGTTGAAACTGATACAGATGGTTGTTCTTGGGCACTAACATAAAGAAAAACTCGTTTATAACTTTTCTATTTTAAAAATTATTTTCTGATTTTTATATTACCTATCAAGTGAGGTGCATGTGTCAGTAGGGATTTCTTTTTGAAAAAGTTTATACAGACGCTCTCAACGAAAACGATAACCAGTTGAATATGGGGCTTTTCTGCATTCCCCGCAACTGCATACGTTTAATTGGTTTTCTGGATTCTGATGAGGGGATATAGTCATGCTAAAGAAGCAATTCTAAAACCACTTTCCGCTATGTTATACTAATATAAAATAAATAAAGGAGCATCAGAATGAAAGTAGTCATTATAGGCGCGTCTTTTGCTGGAATAGCTGCGGCTTTAGAAGTGCGGAAACACCATACCGACGCAAATATTGTTTTGTTGGAAAAGCAAGCCACATTAGCCTATATTCCAAACGGGCTGCATTTATATTGGGGAAACCAAATTGATGATTTGAATGCTGCTCGCTTTATTACAGAAGAGCAACTGCGACAACACACCATTGAGTACTATTTAGGCGCCACCGTTCAAAACATTAATACTGATCAAAAGATCATCGCGTATGATTACCTGGAGCAGGAGGAACTGGTAGCTTATGACAAATTGATCATTGCCGCTGGATCAAGACAACTTTCTGAAAAAATCGATGGCAGTGCTCAGGATAGCGTACTAAAGTATAAGCGTTACGGAGAAGCTCAAGCGGCTTTATCTAAAGTGAAAGAGAGCCAGCATGTTACAATTATTGGCGGAGGCCAAGTTGGAGTAGAAGCAGCCGATCTGTTGACTAAACAACAGAAAAAGATAACGTTGATCGAAAGTATGGACTATGTTTTGTTTAAGTATCTGGACGAAGATATGATTCAGCCACTTGAACAGAAAATGATAGAAAATGGCATTGATTTAAGGTTGGGGCAAACAGTCTCTTCTATAGACATGGAATCTAATCATAATTTGACGGTCCGACTTGGTGATGATTCCGTAATAAGTGACGCTGTTATCATGAGTGTAAATGTCAGGCCTAATTTACCTTTTTTAGATACGCGCATTAAAAGACATACAGATCAGACGATAGCCGTTGACCGTTATTTAAGAACATCAGTCGAGGATGTCTTTGCGGTCGGTGACTGTATCCAGTTATCAGGACCTGATGAAGACATGGTCTATATCCCGCTGATCAATAATGCTGTAAGAACAGGGATCGTTGCAGCCGCAAATTTGATTGAACCTGTACTTGAATTCAAAGGGTCTTTACGTACAATCGGAACGTCTATTTTTGGCTATTATATTGCCAGTACCGGGATGACCGAGGCTGAAAGCTTATTTACTAACCATACGATCGAAACTCACCGTCAAAAAGTGCCACTGACCAGTCTTCCTCATTCAGATACAGTGATACTGAAGTGGGTCTACGATGCCACTACCCATGTCTTGCTCGGGGCACAGATGATCTCAAAAGCCAATATGTTAGAGAAAATCAATACGCTGGCTTTGGCTATTCAAACCAAACAAACCTTGGAAGACCTGCAGCAGACAGACTATTTTTTCCATCCTTCATACTCCCAGATGATGACAACGACAAATCTTGTGTCCTGGATGGGCGAGAGGGTTGATAAAGATGAAAGTTGAACACTTCCTTGAGAAAAATGAAGTGAGAGAAATTACAATCTTCAATCAGCTCGTTTTGAATCACGGCGTCCTATCCTACAAAGATATGCTGGATCATCTCGCGGTCTCAAAAGCTTCCCTTGATAATGATCTGGAATCTATTGCCGCTCGGATGAGTGATTTTGATAAACAGGTTTATATTCAGTATGACGGCCAAAATATCGAGCTGATAATGGGTGATCATATCTCATTGCAGCATATATACCGACTCTATTTAGACCAGTCCATTAAAATCAAAATCATTAATTACTTATTCAAGCATCAGAAATTCTCGATCACTCAGTTAACACTAAAACTGGCGATAAGTGAATCGTCTTTGTTTCGTAAAATCAGGGATCTAAACAGTCATCTTAAAGAATTTGGCATCAAGATTCGTAATGGGCAGCTGCATGGAGAAGAATTGCAGATCCGATACTTTTATTTTCATTTCTATTCTTATATAGAAGATAAAACAACATTATTCACTGTACATGCTGACAGTCAGATGATTCAAACGATGCAATCTCTTGAAAATTTTTTGAAAGTCACGATTCTCCCCGAGAACAGAGAGCGACTGAGTACCTGGCTGTTCATCAGCAAGTCACGTATCACAATTAAAAATCAGAAACACAAATATTTGCGTGAGAAGATGAAGCCTTATGTGAAAGACCCTTTGTATCATAAAATACAAGTCATGATCCTCCGTTACTTTAGCCGGTATTCGATTGAAGTGGATGAAGGAGAGGCTATGCTTCATTTTGTTTTTTTACTCGCTTTTCCCATACTGACTGAAGATGACTTTCATGAATACACCCTGATTCGGGATCGGCATGCACCGGTCGCTGCATTAGATATGTATATAGCTGAGACCATTATCAATCACTTTAAGTTTCGCAAGTTGCCTTATATGCTGGAGAGAGAAATCTATTACCACTTAACACATATACACACCCAATTGTACTTTTTCCAGGGCGATATCGAGCGCTTCGAGTACAGATATATTTTAGCTAAGGAGAAACAAATCGTCGGAGATAATTTGGTCGCTTTTGCCAGAGAAATAATAGGAACGAGTATAAAGAGGTTTAGGATCGAGGCGGGAGACAACAATAGCTTATTTAAAATGGGAGTGTTTAAGTACATTAATTTACTGCTCCTTCTTTCCTTTAAGATGGCTAAAGTCTTACAGATCGGAATTGATTTGAAAATGGACGAGTTATACAAAGAAACACTCAGCGAATTGCTGATACTTAAGATGAGTCCTATCCAAGGGATTCATATTGAACGCTATGAGCCGAACAAAGAGTACGACCTTATCCTGACGAATGATAAAACCTCAGACCTAAGTGGTTACGAAGGTGCGCGAGTATACGTCCTTTCTGAAGTTTTGTCATCTTTTGATCTGGCGAATATCCAACGCATTATTCAAGAGCTGAATACTTAAAACAAGTGCAGTGTATTCTGTCGCTTGTTTTTTTTCGCTTAAATACGCTATATGACAATAGAATTTTAGTCAAAAATCAGGAATAACTAAAAAACTCCCAAAAATTTTCGCTAAAGAAAAAAAGCTGACATTTTTAGTTAAAGAAAAACGGTTACAATAAAAGAGTAAAGAAACCGATTTCAAAAACTACTCATTATACAGGAGGAACTTATTATGAAAGATACTAAGTACATTATGTCCATTGATCAAGGAACAACGAGCTCACGAGCAATTATTTATGACAAACAATTAAACACGATTGGAAGCTCGCAAAAAGAGTTTACGCAAATTTTCCCTCAGAATGGTTGGGTAGAACATAACCCTAATGAAATCTGGAATTCGGTTCAGTCCGTTATTGCTGGAGCATTTATCGAATCTGGTGTCAAACCAGATGAAATCGCAGGAATCGGGATCACTAATCAACGAGAAACTACAATTATCTGGGATAAGGAAACAGGCTTGCCTATTTATAACGCAGTTGTATGGCAATCTCGTCAATCAGCACCGATTGCATCTAAACTGTACGAAGCTGGATATTCAGAAATGATTCATGAAAAGACTGGGTTAATTATCGATTCTTATTTCTCAGCTACGAAGATCCGCTGGATTCTTGATAATGTAGAAGGGGCACAAGAACGTGCTGAAAATGGTGAATTAATGTTTGGTACAGTCGATACTTGGCTTGTATGGAAATTAACGGGTGGTGAATCATTTGTCACAGACTACTCAAATGCAAGTCGTACCATGCTCTATAATATTCATAAATTAGAATGGGATCAGGAAATTTTAGATTTATTAAATATCCCACTTGCTATGATGCCGGAAGTTAGATCCAACTCAGAAGTGTATGGTAACACTGCAAATTACCATTTCTACGGAGCCAATACCCCTATATCGGGAATGGCAGGAGACCAGCAGGCAGCATTATTCGGACAAATGGCTTTTGAGCCTGGAATGGTTAAAAACACGTACGGAACAGGATCGTTTATCGTCATGAACACGGGTGAAACACCACAGTTATCAGAAAACAATCTACTAACTACAATTGGTTACGGTATCAATGGGAAAATATACTACGCATTAGAGGGGAGTATTTTTGTTGCTGGGTCTTCCGTTCAATGGTTACGTGATGGACTGAAAATGATTGAAAACTCTTCGGATTCAGAAGCTTTGGCTAAGAAATCTAAAAATGACAACGAAGTCTTTGTTGTTCCGGCCTTCACTGGATTAGGTGCACCTTACTGGGATTCTGATGCACGCGGATCTGTCTTTGGCTTAACTCGTGGCACAACAAAAGAAGACTTCGTCAAGGCAACATTACAGTCTATTGCCTATCAGGCACGTGATGTTATCGATACGATGAATAAAGACGCTGGCATTGATATTCCTTTACTGAAAGTAGATGGTGGTGCAGCAAATAACGACTGGTTACTGCAATTCCAGGCAGATATCCTCGGAACAAAAGTCCAGCGTGCCCATAACCTGGAAACAACGGCACTAGGTGCAGCGTACTTAGCTGGATTAGCTGTCGGATTCTGGGAAAGTATGGATGAAATCAAGGATATGTACGAAGAAGGCGGAACATTTGAACCGAAAATGTCAGAAGAAGAACGTCAAAAACTATATAAAAACTGGAAATTAGCTGTGAAAGCAACGCAAGTGTTTAAGCCGGAAGCTTAGGAAATGAACAAGGAGGAAAAATGATGGTTTTCTCAATAGAGAGTAGAAAACAAGATATAGAAGTTCTGAAAAATGAAACATTAGATGTATTGATCATTGGGGGTGGGATCACAGGTGCTGGTGCTGCATTGCAGGCCAGTGCTTCTGGTCTGAAAACAGGACTTGTCGAAATGCAGGATTTTTCAGAAGGAACGTCTTCTCGCTCGACTAAACTTGTGCATGGTGGCTTGCGTTACTTAAAGAACTTTGATGTGGAAGTTGTAGCAGATACTGTACAGGAAAGAGCAGTTGTTCAAGGTATTGCACCGCATATCCCTAAAGCAGATCCGATGATTTTACCGATCTATGATGAACCGAATGCAACTTTTTCGATGTTTTCTCTTAAAATAGCAATGGATTTATACGATCAGTTAGCAAATGTCACTGGGACAAAATATGCAAACTATACGTTAACAAAAGAAGAAGTGCTGGGACGCGAACCACAACTTAACAGCGAAGGCTTACTAGGTGCTGGCGTTTACTTGGACTATCGAAACAACGATGCCCGTCTAGTGATTGAAAATATCAAACGTGCAGCGGAAGACGGCGGACATATGGTCAGTCGTATGAAAGTGGTTAAAATTATGCATGACGAAGACGGGAAAGCATCCGGAGCGGAAGTGGAAGACTTGCTGACTGGCGAGATCTTTTCTATTAAAGCAAGAACCGTTATGAATACAACTGGACCATGGTCAGATACGATTCGTCAAATGGATGATAAAATTGATGTCACACCACAAATGCGTCCGACAAAAGGTGTCCATCTGGTTGTAGATAACAAAACATTGTTTGTTCCACAGCCTACTTATTTTGATACGGGTAAAGAGGATGGCAGAATGGTCTTTGTCATTCCACGTGAAGATAAGACCTATTTCGGAACGACAGATACAGATTATAATGGTGACTTATCAAATCCAACTGTAGAACAAGAAGATGTAGATTACTTACTGGAAATCGTTAATAGTCGTTACCCATCTGCTAATATAACGATCAATGATATTGAATCAAGTTGGGCAGGGTTACGTCCGCTGATTGCAACGAACAGTGGATCTGATTATAACGGTTTGAGTAATCAGACGATCACAGATGAGAGTATTGATGCCGTGCTCTCTACCGTTGAACAATACCAGCAAGGAGACGTTGAACGTTATGAAGTAGCCGATGTATTGAAAAATATCAAAAAAACAAATTCAGAAACAGAGACGAATCCTTCAACCCTTTCTCGAGGAAGTTCCCTTGAAATCGATGAGGATGGCATGATAACAGTAGCGGGTGGCAAAATCACTGATTACCGTAAAATGGCGCTGGGAGCGGTCAAAAAAGTAATTGAAATATTAGACAGAGACTACAATAAATCTTATAAACTGATTGATTCAGCAACGTATTCTGTTTCTGGTGGGAAAATCGATCCGAAAAAAGTAGATGAAGAAACTGAGGCATTAGCCCAATCGGGTGTGGAAAAAGGGCTGAGTGAGTTTGAGGCCAGCTATTTGGCTAATTTATACGGATCAAACACACCTAAAGTCTACGCATTACTAGACGAAGTCGATCAGATAGACGGATTGACTTTAGCAGATACGCTCAGTCTTCACTACGCGATGCGTGAAGAAATGGCGTTGAGACCAAGTGATTTCCTGATTCGTCGTACAAATCATATGCTGTTTATGCGTGACACTTTGGACAGCATCATCGAACCAGTCATCTCAGAAATGGCTCGATATCATGATTGGTCAGACCAGGATAGAATTAACTATACAAATGAATTAGAAAAAGCAATTGCCGAATCTGATTTAAAAAGATTAAAGGGAGCCGTGAATTAAATGACAGGAAATACGTTGACACTTTTTAGTGAATTTTTAGGTACCATGTTTCTGATTTTACTGGGTAATGGTGTAGTAGCTGCAGTCAGCTTGAAAAAAAGTAAAGCTGAAGGAGCAGGATGGGTCGCTATAACAATGGGATGGGGTGCAGCTGTAACACTAGCTGTTTACGTCTCAGGATTTATGGGACCTGCTCATTTAAACCCTGCTGTAACACTTGGATTTGCTATCATTGGGGATTTAGAATGGGCAATGGTTGTTCCATTCATCTTGGCTCAGACTGCTGGAGGAATTGCAGGTGCGGTATTGGTTTGGTTGACCTATTTAGTTCATTATAAAGAAACGACCGATCAAGCAGCGATTCTCGGAACCTTTGCCACTGGGACAGAAATTCGAGATAATACAGCTAACATCTTATCTGAAACAATCGGTACATTCGTATTGGTATTCGTTCTGATGATATTTGGTGAAAATACGTTTTCTGAAGGGTTGAATCCGCTAGTTGTAGGGATACTGATTCTTTCGATCGGTCTTTCATTAGGTGGATCCACAGGGTATGCAATCAACCCTGCTCGTGATTTGGGGCCACGAATTGCCCACCAATTACTCCCGATAAAACACAAAGGTGATTCTAAATGGGAATACTCTTGGATTCCCATAGTTGGCCCAATGCTCGGTGCAGTTGCAGCAGCAGCACTGTATATGGTCATTCTATAAGCAGAATATATAATACAAAGTAGAGTACCTGCTATCAAAGTCTTTCTGATTTTGATGGCAGGCATTTTACATTACATTAGAAAATAAGTATCAGCTATAAATAGGTTTTAACAGAATCTTTTGATGTGTAAAATCGAGTCTAATTATCGGGAAAGTAGAATATCTAATGAATAGTTGCGTAGCTCTGTAGAAGAAAAGGCCCCCCTAAACTTAGAGATGTTGGAAGTATAGTGGGACTATACCAGCGGCATTCAATTTACACCTTTAAAGTCCAAAGCATATAAGTTCTTGAAAATGTTTTTTTGGGGAGTCAGAAATGGTTCGATAAATGTTTGATCGTCATGTAACTACATCGCTATCCAGCTGTTCGTAGATTAATGGTATACGAGCTTTGTATTGATTGACTAGAACTTGTTACATTAAATCAGAAGTGCATTAGCTGAGGTATGTGTGAATCTAGATGTTACCCAATGGGAAATTAAATTCTTAATAAGCTAATCACTGTTGGCCAACCCCGGCAGTGGTAAGCCTATTTTTTTGTCCACTTTTTCATCAGTTTACATCCATCTCAAAAAAATACACCGTTTGTCTGATCTATTCAACCTAGATATCAGTCAATCCAGAATTTTTTTAACTAAAATTAAAAATAGATGAGTGAAAATTTCTGTTCTAAGATGAGTGGAACACGAACATCTCGATTGAAGATAAAAATGATAACAGCTTATGTAAACGGTTATAAAGATGTAAAAGCGAACTAAAAACGCTTACAATTAAAAAATGTTAAAAAAACACTTGCTATATTAGAGTGTTCTAATTATAATTCGATTATATTAAATTAAAAAACTCTAATTATTTACACATAATTAGGTTCGGGGGAGAAACTATGAAAAACTTAAGCAAAAAAAGTCTCTGGCTTAGCGGAGCAGCATCATTATTACTTTTAAGTGCATGTGATACCGAGGCAACAGACGAAGTGGATGAATCTGTAGAAGCTGAAGCGCCAGCAGAGACAGATGAACAGGTACTGAATGTCCAGCTGAATGTTGAAGTGGCTTCCATGGATCCTCAGATCGCAACAGACGGCACCTCGTTTGAAGTCATCGCTAATACAATCGAAGGCTTGTACCAAACAGATTCAGATGGACAAGCGGTTCCTGCACTGGTTGAGTCGGCTGAAAAAGGGGAAGACGGCTTAAGCTATACATTCAAATTGAGAGAAGATGCAACATGGTCAAATGGGGAACCTGTTACAGCTCACGATTTTGTTTATGCCTGGCGTCGACTGGCTGATCCGGATACCGGCAGTGAGTACAGCTACATTATGGGGATAGCTGGACTTGTCAATGCCAACGAAGTGCTTGCTGGGGAGAAAGCACCGGAAGAATTGGGAGTACAAGCTTCTGATGATTATACACTAGATGTGCAATTAGCTAATCCGGTCCCTTATTTTGAAAGTCTGATGTCATTCATTCCATTCTTTCCACTTAATGAAGACTTCATGACTGAAGTGGGCGATTCATACGGCACATCACCAGAAACGCTGCTGGCAAACGGTGCGTATGAGGTGTCAAGTTATGAACCAGCCGCAACGACCATTGAACTGGATAAAAATGAAGAGTATTACGATGCAGATAATGTCGTCCTGGATGGTGTGGACTATCAGGTCATCAAGGATTCACAGCAGGCGATGCTTTCTTACCAGAACGGGGATCTGGATCTGGTGACACTGGCCGGCGAACAAGTGGATCTGTTTAAAGATGATCCTGAATTTGTCAATGTTCAGGCAGGATACCTTTGGTACATCTCGCCTAACACTTTAGTGGAAGGTCTGGAAAATGCCAACTTGAGAAAAGCTTTAGCGACGTCCTTTGATAAACAGCAGATTACAGATACGATTTTAAAAGATGGGTCTGTACCGGCTGACTATATCATTCCTGACGGCCTGGCTGTAGGCCCTGACGGCAAAGACTTCCGTGAAACCTCAGACACTTATCTGGAATACGATCCAGAAGGGGCAAAAGAATCATTAGAAGCAGCTAAATCTGAATTAGGACAAGATTCATTCACTTTCGGCCTGCTTGTTGAAGATACAGAAAGTGCAATAAACGTGGCACAAGTACTGAAATCACAGATCGAAAGCAACTTGGATGGCGTCACGATCGAAATCGAACAAATGCCTAAGAAAACACGTCTGGAACGTATGAAACAGGCAGATTACGATCTAGGTCTGACACGATGGGGTCCTGACTACGCTGATCCGATGACGTATGCGGATCTTTGGGTGACGGACGGAAACAACAATGACGGCGCATGGTCGAATGCAGACTATGATGAACTCGTCTACTCTTCTATCGATGGCGAATTGTCATTAGATGATGAAGCACGATGGGAAGCTTTGAAAGAAGCGGAATCCATATTGTTGAATGATGCTGGTGTCCTTCCTGTTTACCAGAAAGGGAATGCTGTCATGGTTCAGGACAATGTTTCAGGTATCGATTTCCATGCAGTGGGACTGCCGCGCGTGTATAAATTTGCTGTAAAAGAATAATCGCAGTTAAGGAGAAGGCGTATATGGAAAAGTAAAGCTATCAAGTTTTTCTAGCTTTTACTTCTTCTCAGATACGCCTTTTTACTTTTATAAAGTGAAAGGAACGTCAACATGAAGAAATATATTTTAAAGCGTGTAGGGATGTCGGTGGTCACGTTACTGGTCATCGTCCTGGTCCTGTTCGTCCTGATGCAGCTGCTTCCGGGTTCGCCCTTTAACGATGAGAGACTGAGCATAGAACAGCAGCAGGTCCTGATGAGTAAATATGGATTAAACGATTCTGCACCGGTTCAGTTTTTCCGCTACGTCAGAAATATGCTGACAGGTGATTTTGGCAAGTCTTATACCATTTCAAAAGATACGGATGTCGCCCTGCTACTACAGAACCGCCTGCCTACTTCCTTACTTTTAGGTGGACTCTCTATTCTACTGGGATCTGTAGCGGGTCTCTTTTTAGGGGTAGCGGCTGCACTGAAACACAATAGTCTACTCGATTCCGCCGCGACCTTTTTCTCAGTTATCGGGGTATCGATTCCTTCTTACGTGTTCGCGCTGGGCTTATCTTACTTTTTTGGTTTCCAGTTAAGCTGGCTGCCGATGCTCTATAACGCTGACGACGGCTTACGAGCGTTCGCCTTACCGGCCGTTGCGTTAAGTATGACCGTTATGGCTACAGTGGCAAGGTTTACCCGTACCGAGATGATCGAGGTGCTGAATTCCGATTACATGCAGCTGGTCGAGAGTAAAGGCGTCTCAGGTGTGCATCTGATCTTCAAGCATGCCCTGCGCAATGCCTCGATATCGATCATCACTATCCTGGGCCCACTGGTTGTGAGTCTGATGACCGGCAGTCTGGTCGTTGAAAAAATCTTTTCGATTCCGGGTATCGGACAACTCATGGTCCAGGCCATTCAATCCAATGACTATAATGTTATTCTGGCCTTGGCTTTTGTCTACAGTGCCTTGTACATTTTTGTCATGCTGGCCGTGGATATATTATACGGGGTCCTGGATCCGCGTATTCGTTTAGCGAAGGAGGATGCACATGGATAAACCACTCAACCGCCCAATACAACAGACATTGAATGACTTTTCCTTCATAGGTCAGGATAATGTCCGTGTCATGGATGAAGTCTATGAAGAGGATTCGTTCTGGAAACAGCTAGTCAAGCGCATAGCCAAGAATAAAGGATCTGTGTTCGGATTTGTGACGATCACACTGATTATTTTCATGGCGCTTGTAGGACCGATGATCTCAGGGTATGAGTTCGATGAACAGATAGCGGGTCATGAAAGCATGGCTCCCCGCATCCCCGTAATGGAAAATTTCGGGATTTTTGACGGGTCTGAAACACTGAAAACGTCGACAGGCGAACTGGTCGTCAATAAATATGAAACCATTGAAGGTGGAGAAGATGCCTATCACTGGTTTGGTACAGATGTTTTAGGGAGAGACCTTTTCACACGAACATGGGTCGGGACTCGTATCTCACTCTACATCGCCTTAGTGGCGGTCATCGTTGATGTCTTTATCGGGATGTCGTACGGCATGATCTCGGGCTATTACGGCGGGAAGGTCGATAATGCCATGCAGCGAAGTGTCGAAGTCTTGAACGGCATACCGAATCTAGTTGTAGTCACCTTGCTGATCATCGTGCTGAAGCCGGGACTGATGAGTATCACGCTGGCGATCGCGATCACAGGCTGGATCGGCATGAGCCGGGTCTCGCGGGCGTCCATGCTGAAGCTGAAGGAAAGCGAGTATGTGCTCGCCGCCAGGACGATGGGAGCCAAAGACATGACCATCATGTATAAAGAGATCTTACCGAATATCTTTTCTCAATTACTGATCATGTCGATGTTCTCCATTCCAAATGCTATCTTTACAGAGGCGTTTCTGGCCTTTGTCGGTATCGGCATCCCGGTCCCGATGGCTTCATTAGGCTCTCTGATCTCTGAGAATTTCAAATCCCTGACGACGCACTTTTATATGATCGTGCCGCCGGTCCTGGTGTTAGCTCTATTGATGCTGAGCTTCAACCTGCTGGCAGATGGGCTGAGAGATGCCTTGGATCCAACCATGAAAGAGGTGTAATGAAAGATGAGAGAAAAAATATTGGAAGTACGTGATCTGGCTATTACATTCAATACGTCAGCCGGAAAAGTGAGAGCCGTTCGTGGGGTCGATCTTGATCTGCACAAAGGCGAAACCGTTGCTATCGTTGGTGAATCGGGAAGCGGTAAATCGGTGACGACGAAAGCCATCATGGGTATTTTAAGCAATAATGGAGCGATCGATAGTGGAGAAATCCATTATACATTCGAACACGAAGGCGAAACCGTCACTGAGAACCTGCTTGACTTTTCAAAGAAACAGATGCGAAAAACGATCAACGGCAAGCATATCGCCATGATTTTTCAGGATCCCATGACCTCTCTGGATCCCACGATGAGTATTGGGAACCAGATCATCGAAGGCATGCGGACCCATTATAAAACAAAGAAAAATGAAGCACAGAAAAAAGCAGTGGAGTTATTGGAGCTCGTAGGAATCACTGATCCTGAAAGTCGGATGAAAAACTATCCGCATCAGTTGTCAGGCGGTATGCGCCAGCGGATCGTTATCGCGATCGCTCTGGCCTGCGATCCTGATGTCCTGATCTGTGATGAACCGACGACGGCTTTAGATGTAACGATCCAGGCGAAAATCCTGGAACTGATCCAGGATATCCAGAAGAAAACGGGTATCTCCGTTATTTACATCACGCATGACTTGGGCGTTGTGGCCAAAGTGGCGGAGTACGTCAACGTCATGTACGCAGGCAAGATAGTGGAAAAAGGGACGGTCGAAGATATTTTCTATGATCCTAAACACCCCTATACCTGGGGCCTGCTGCTGGCGATGCCTGACCTGGAAACGAACACGGATAAACTGGTTTCCATTCCCGGCAACCCGCCGAACATGGCGCATGACATTGTCGGGGACCCTTTTTATCCGAGAAACACGTATGCTTTGCATATCGATAAAAAGGTAGAACCGCCGCTTATAGAAGTGTCAGAAACCCACTCCGCCGCAACATGGCTTTTGAGTGAACAGGGACCAGAATACTCTTTGCCCGTTGAACTGGAAGACCGTATAACACGCATGAAAGAGGAGGCTAAACTTTATGCTGCAGGCTAACCAACCCCTTTTAGAAGTAAAGGATTTAAAACAGCATTTCAAGATCAGTCGCAAGTTTACGGTGAAAGCCGTGGACGGAGTCTCGTTCAAGATCTATCCCGGAGAAACTTACGGTTTAGTGGGCGAATCAGGAAGCGGCAAATCAACGATCGGACGTTCAGTCATCCGCCTGCACGACATTACGGATGGACAGATCACGTTTAAAGATAAGGATATATCCGGAAAGATGGATAAGGATACACAGAAAGTCCTGCGAACGAATATGCAGATGATTTTTCAGGATCCGATGGCCAGCCTGAACCCGCGCAAAAATGTCTTGGACAGTGTGGCGCAGGGACTGGATATCCATGGTCTGTATGACAGTCAGGCCGAGAGGAACGAGCGGGTCCTTGAGATATTAGAACGCGTCGGTTTGTCCAAAGAATTTGCCGGCCGCTTTCCGAGTCAGTTTTCCGGCGGTCAGCGTCAGCGTATCGGTATCGCCCGCGCGCTGATCATGAATCCCGACCTGATCATTGCAGACGAAGCCATCAGTGCACTGGATGTATCGATACAGGCCCAGATCGTCAATTTGATGAAAGAAATTCAGGAAGAAACGAATGTGGCGTATCTCTTCATCGCGCATGACCTGTCGATGGTACGCTATATTTCTGACCGGATCGGCGTCTTGCATCTGGGGCATATGATCGAAACGGGGACGACGGAAGAAATCTTCTCGAACCCGCTTCATCCCTATACCAAGTCGCTGCTTTCAGCTATCCCGCATCCAAATCCGATCATCGAACAGAAGCGTACGGCTTTGAGCTATGATTATGCAACCAGCGGCCTGGATTATTCTGAAGGAACTCTGCATAACGTTGGAGGTACGCATGAAGTTTTAGGTACGGACGAAGAAGTGAACGACTGGTTAAGCAAGAATACGATGAAAGAAGTCGTAGGCATCAGTTAATAGGATTTAAATAAGGAGACAGTAGAATCGGGACGATTCTGCTGTCTTTTTCCGATTGAAAGGATCTTTAGAGTGGTTGAAAGGCGGCTTGCGTGCCCTTCGTGAGGTAGGAGATGTTGCGAAGGTAACGGAAAGTCGGCTTGCGTGCCCTTCACGAGAGAGGCAGAGTAGCGAAGGTAACGGAAAGTCAGATTGTGTGCCCTTCGCGAAGCATCACGAGTGGCGAAGGTCACAAAAGTACGGTATATGTACCTTTCGCGAAGCGACACGAGCTGTGAAGGTCACAAAAGTACGGTATATGTGCCCTTCGCGAAGCATCA
>NZ_FOBL01000023.1 GCF_900109825.1 Alkalibacterium putridalgicola
CACACCGGAATTCCTCCAGCAGATGTCTGAAGGCGTCGATATCCTGGACACGACCACTCTTCCCTGCAAAGTGGAACAGGTGAACAAATATGAATTCGAGATCATCCTGACCCAGGGGCTGAACCGACAGATCCGCCGCATGTGTGAGGCTTTAGGGTATAACGTGTACCGCCTTCAACGGCTTCAGATCATGAACATCCACTTAGGCAAACTGCCAGTCGGCCAGTGGCGCTATTTATCCAAGAAAGAGAAAAGACAGCTCTTCAAAGAATTGCACTATACTCCTAGAGAATGGTAAATCCGTTATGTAAGGCCCATCACCGACTGCATTCAAATGACGCAGTCGGTGATGGGCTGTTTTTATACTGCCTCTATTAGAAATCGTCACGCGCCTGGCGCAGTTCTTTAAAGGCTTCCAGCGTTTCCGCCTGAAGGAAAAGATTGATGTCTTTTTCTCTGCCTATGGTCGACGGCAGGGTCGGACGTTCTTCTTTTCTTAGGCGTTTCACCTCATCCAAAGCATCGGAAATAGCTTGGTTCTCCGGCTCTATCGACTGAGCAAAGGTCAGATTTTTCTCTGTATATTCATGACTGGCATAGACCTTCACTTTGTCATCCAGCGCCTTGAACTTCTCTAAGGCCGCAAACTGGGCCTGATAATCTTTCGTAAAGACCCGGCCGCATCCACCTGAGAACAAGGCGTCGCCACAGAAAAGAGCGTCATTATTCATCACTAAACTGATATGCCCATTGGTATGTCCCGCCGTTACCATTACTTGGAATTGCTGTCCTAAGAGTTCAACGGTGTCCCCGCCCTTTAGTGTCTCTGTGTTCAGATCAGCCGTTTCTTCCGGTCCGTATACGGGCGTTTCTGGAAAACGAGCTAAAATCCTGTTTACCCCTCCTGTATGGTCCTCATGGTCATGCGTCAGAATAATGGCATTTAAATAGAGCTGTTTTTCTTTCAGAAATTTAAGTACCCCTTCAGCTTCGCCGGGATCGACGACGATGGCCTTGTTATTTTCCTCGATGACCCAGATATAATTGTCAAATAAAGCCTTGATTGGATGAATAGTCATATAAAACACTCCTCGCTAAAAAATAGATCGATCTGTCTTTATTCAGTATAGCAGATTTTCAAGCCAATCTAACTTATCGAGTACCACAGCAGCTGATGAGAATAAAAAATACTTTGATGTTCAAAATAAATCTGTTTTCTGCTATTATGGACTTACAACAAATTAACAGGGGGAAAATAAGCATGGTGGAATTTGAACAAAAACTTCGAGGAAACATTGCAGTCAGTGTCAACCCGCTTGGACGCAAACAGCAAGTCTTGAATCACATCGATCACGTAAAAAGTAAAGGGACATTTGAAGGGCCGAAAAAAGTCCTCATCATCGGAGCCTCATCCAGCTACGGTTTAGCGACACGGATCAGTCTGGCTTTCGGTGCCGGTGCAGATACGATCGGTGTCTCCTATGAAAAAGGACCAAAGAGCGAACGCAACCTCGGAACAGCAGGCTGGTACAACAATATCGCCTTTAAAGAAGCCGCTGGAAAAGAGGGTCTGATCGCCAAAAACTTCGTGCAGGACGCCTTCAGCACAGAAACCAAACAAGAAGTCATCGACTATATCAAAAACGAATTCGGCGGAAAAGTCGACCTCGTGGTTTACAGTCTGGCAAGCGGCAGACGGACCGATCCAGAAACGGGCGAAACGTACACGTCATCGATCAAAGCCATCGGTGAGCCGGTCGTCGGCCCGAACATCAATATGCAAAAGGAAGACTATTACACAGAAACTCTGGAACCTGCAACAGAACAGGAAATTGAAGATACGATTAAAGTCATGGGCGGCGAAGACTGGGAACTCTGGTTGAAAGCCTTGAAAGAAGCCGACGTATTGACAGAAGGTGTTCTGACAACGAACTATTCTTATTTAGGTTCAGAATTGAATCATCCTTACTACGGTCACGGCACGCTCGGCCGCGCTAAAGCCGACTGTGATGAAAAAGCAGACACGATCAACGAACTGCTGGCAGACATCAACGGCAAGGCCCAGATCGTCGTGGCTACAGCCGTGACGACGAAAGCCAGTTCAGTCATCCCCTTCTTTCCGGTCTACTGCATCGGTTTGTATAAAGTGATGTCGGAAAAAGGGACCCACGAGACACCGATCATGCATATGGACCGTATTTACCGTGACATGATCTACGGTGACAAGCCTGAGTATGACGAAGAGGGACGTCTGCGCCCGGACAGCTGGGAACTGGACAGCGATACACAGGCACAGACAAAAGCACTGATCGGTGAACTCAACGAAGAGAACTTCAATACCGATCTGACTGCCTACGCTCTCTTTTATAAAGAATTCTCCAACCTCAGCGGCTTCATGGTCGATGGCTTTGTTGAAAAAGAGGTCACGATTGACGAGCTGAAAGCAATGGAATACTGATCGACATAAATAAAAAAAGGTTATGGCGGATAAAGCCATAACCTTTTTTCTGTTTTCACTAGTGATTTTTTATTCATCTCTCTCGTAAAAGCGACTGTTCTTCTGGATCTTCAGGAGTATTCAGAAAAACATCGGTCACTTCTTAAGTTAACTGATAAACGTAAGAAGTGAGAGCACTTTTTGGTGAAACTTCAGAAGTTACGCTGCCTATCTTCAGAAGTTTCCTGTGTTTTTGTCCCAACTTCTGAAGATCAGCCTGCTTATCGGTTTTAATGTGCAAAAAAACCAGGCAACTTCTATCATCTCCAAGAAGTTGCCCGGTTTTTTACACTTCGAAAGAGGCGTCCAGTGTTTACCCTTAATACAGATCAGCTCAAAGATGCCACTGATAGCTCTTTATATCCACATGGTCCATATTCTTCATGGACACGCCCTCGGCTTCCAGGAGCTGTTTCTGTTCGCTCCAGCCGGGCACCAATCGTCCGGCATGATTCACTACTCTGTGACACGGGTAGCTGCCATAGAACTCAGCCATACTCAACACGCGGCCGACCAGCCGGGCATTGCGTTCTCTGCCGATCAGTCTGGCGATCTGTCCATAAGTCGCCACTTTCCCTTCAGGTATCTCTTCGACGACTGACAAGATTTCGTAAATCAATGCATCATCCAGTACACGGTTCATTACTTACTTTCCTTTCACTTTTCACGATAGATCAATAACTCGTTTCCCAAAAGTCTAATGATTTTTTCTAAATCTACAGCCTTGATGACCATCGTCTGATCCGGCCGGGCAGGCGCAAAGACCAGTTTTTCCTGCTCAAATAACTCCGCATCCACGATCATTGGTATGGACGCTTCATAGCCCAGTGGTGTCACGGCCCCCGGTTTCTGACCAGTGACTTCTTCCATTTCGTCCGGCTTTACAATGGACACTTTCTCCCCTGCCACTTTTTTCAACTGTTTAAAATCAGTACTCTTTGTCGTAAAGGTCACGATGGAATAGTACTGTCCGGATTTCCCTTTCAGAAAGAGCGCTTTGGTTTCCGTCCCTGTAAATCCTTTTTCTTCTTTCATGAGCACGGCAGCTTCATTAGTATAGATCGGATCATGGTCGTACAGTTCAAAATCAATGTGATGCTTGTTAAAAAACGCTTTAAGATCGACGAGCATTTCAGTCAGTCCTCCTCTGAGCAATTTTAAAAAAGAATACCCATTCATCATGATTATTAAGAGTTCTGAATCCTGCGCTTTCTTTTAGTCTCTTGTTTTTAGTATACTCTGCTTCCTTCTTAAATCAAAGATATCGACAGAGACTTTTTATCATCTTTCTGATCATCACATGAGATAAAAAAGCCCTCCAGGAATTATCCTGAAGGACGCGTATCGATCAACTTTTATATCGTTTCTTTTTCCATAAAGAACAAGGACAAGCCGCCCAGACCGACATGTGTTCCAACAGCCACACCCATCTGCATGATGTGCATGTCTCCAATAAAATCTGTTTTCAGCTTGATTTTTTCTTTCAGCTGCTCTGCAATGCTCTTGTCGTTAGAATTCCCGATAATGATGAACGTGGTCCACTCCGGGTCAATGCGTTTTTGAAATTCTTCAACATAATAGTTCAGCGCCTTCTTCGTGCCTCTTGCTTTGGCTACGATGGCACCTTTCGTGTCTTTCATGGACATGATCGGTTTCACACGAAGGAGACTGCCGATAAAGGCACCGGTATTCGAGATACGTCCGCTTTTCGTTAAATTGTGCAGATCTTCCACACATAAGAAGTGTTTCACGTGTTTTTTATGCGTTTCATTGAAAGCAACCAGTTCGTCGAATGAATACCCTTCTTCAAGCAGCTGGGCAGACTTCATGATCAGCCAGCCGCTTCCATGACTCATTGACCAGGAATCGACGATATGGATCTTCACGCCTGTCTCTGCATGTTTATCGTAAAAGGACTCCCTTGCGATCTCAGCTGCCTGGTAAGAGGCGCTTGTGCCGCTGGACATGCAGATACACAAAAATTCGCTGTAGCCTTCCGTCATCGCTTCTTCAATAATATTCAAGTAAGCCTCGGGACTCGGTGCGCCCGTCTTGGGCAGCTCTTCCATGTCAGGCAGACGTTCAAAAAACTCATCTGATGTTAAATCTATTTTATCGCGATAGTGGACGCCTTCAATTTCAATATTCAAAGGTGCAATGCCGATATTATAACGCTCCACGATTTCCTGCGATAAATCGCACGTTGAATCAGCCATTAGTTTAATCATTTTAAATTCCCCCACTATTTGATCCCACAATAAAAATTTTCGGGAACTAGTGCCTAGTATACTTTATTTCCAGGTATTATCCTACTAAAACTTGTAATCGGTTTAGTCGTTAAATAATATCCAGCCAAAGATCGACTAAGATTTTATCGCCCGGTTTTTTATTCAAGGTTTCTCGAATCTCTTTATTGATGGAAATGAGGTAATCTTCATCTTTTCTCGGAGCCAGATTATGCTTCTTCAGCTCATAGTCATCCAGGGTCCCGCTCACCTTCATCCTGCCCCACTGTCCGTTGAGTCCTTGGGTATCCGGGATTTGAATGAAGTAGGTCCAGGCACCAAAGTCATCTCTGTGCTGGAGCTCAAGTTCTTTGTGGTCAACTAAATGAATCATATCTGCTCCTCCTGTAAGTTATGTCGCTCGCCCGTTCAGTCTGCTTACTTGCGTGCTTTACGGACTTTCAATGTTTTGTTTTTAACTGTGCGGTTCTGCATCTCAGAAATCACGTAAGGGCCTTTGCCATTCAGTATCTCGACATACGTGACATTTTCCTGGATCGTGATGATCCCGATGTCTTCGGCTAAAACGTCTTTGATACTCGTTAAGGTCCCCACAAAATCGACGGCGCGCAGCTTTTTCTTCTTACCGCCGTTGAAGTAAACCTTGGTGATGTCCTTGTTCAATTCCTTGTTGCGGGCGACTTTTGGTTTGACCCGAGCGTTTATTTTCTTATCAAAGGCAGCTTTCGTGCGGTTCACTAGACGTTCGTTAGGGGCAAACACTTCCGTCAACTCCTGGCTGTCACTGAAGGCAAAGTCACGGACTTCCCGCCAGCGTCTCTGGTCCCCTTCGCTTACCATTGTTAAAGCCAGCCCCGTCTTCCCGGCACGACCTGTCCGACCTGTCCGGTGGGTGTAGCTTTCTTTTTCAAAAGGCACGTCAAAGTTTACGACGTGAGTCAGATTGTCGATATCGATCCCGCGGGCAGCCACGTCAGTTGCCACCAGATAACGGAGATTCCCTTTTCGGAAGTCATCCATGACGACTAGACGGTCCCGTTGGTCCATCCCGCCATGCAGCTTGTCACTCGGCAGGCCGGCTTTGTTTAAGTGCTTCTCTACGGCATCCACGGTGTCTTTCGTATTACAGAAGATGATGCAGGCATCCGGATTCTCAACAGTCAAAAGATCCAGCAGACGTTTTTCCTTGTCTGCTTCGTCCACATTGATATAGGCATGCAAGATCTTAGGAGTGTTTGCCGCTGACTGCTCCATTTTGACCGAAGCCCGGTCAGCATTCATGTAAAAACTGGCTAGCTGTTCGATCTGCTCTGGCATAGTGGCAGAAAACAGCATCGTCTGGCGTTCTTTCGGTAAGTAGTCAATAATATTTTCTACCTGATCGATGAAGCCCATATTGAGCATTTCATCTGCTTCGTCTAACACGAGACTGCTGACTTTATCGACGACCAGTGTGCCTTCTTTTAAATGCTCCAGCATCCGGCCCGGCGTACCAACCACGATGTGACTTTTCTGCTTGAGTTCAGATTTCTGTGTTTTAAAAGAGGCCTTCCCGAATACCGCCGTCACCTTTATCCGCTTTAACCGTCCAACGTTCATGATGTCGTCCTTGACCTGCAGCGCCAGCTCTCTCGTCGGGACCAAAATCAAGGCTTGCGGTTTATTTTCTTCCCACTCAACCTGTTCACAAAGCGGTATCCCAAAGGCCACGGTCTTCCCGCTGCCTGTCTGTGACTCCACTAGAACGTCCTGTTTCTCTAAAGCCAACGGAATAACTGCTTCCTGTACCGCCGTCGGATTGTAGTAACGCAAACTCGTCAATGCTTTCACTATCTCGGGACTGATCCCGAACGTTTCAAATGATGTAGTAATAATAGTTTCCTGCTTTCTTTAAGTTCGTTTAGTTATTATAACAGAATTTTCACACTAAATTTTCAAAACAGCCCTATTTAAATAGAGAGTGGGAAATGCTTTGTCACAAAATCCAAAAAATTTCTGCTTTTCTCTATCCTTTTAATCTAATCGCTACTCTATCATCAGTCTTAAACCCTTTTTCTCCTAAATATTAAGAATAAAAAGTTAAGAAGCAATTGAGTACTTATCCTGAAGAAAATGGCACCGTACACTGGGCTAATTCTTTTTTACGAATCTTCACTAAAATAAATTGGAGTACATCATTCTGCTCATTACACATTGATTTCTTTTGACAAATCTGTACGGATTAAATATAGTTGTTAGATATAGCAGTTTCTTATCTGCGAAGAATCACGTTATACAACATACCAACGACATCAAGTTATACAATTTTGAACTGGAGGAAAACAGTTGAAAAGACTTTTATTTATCCTGATAATTTACTTAACTTATATCAGTCTTGGACTTCCTGATTCTCTTTTGGGCGTAACCTGGCCCGAGATGATGAAAGATTTCCCTGTACAGCAGAGCGCAGCAGGAATTATATCAATGACTGTATCTTCCTTTGGTATTTTGTCCAGTATCAAGACTTCCAAGATTACTAACCGGCTGGGCATCGGGCGTCTAATCCTTACGAGTGTACTTTTAACCTCACTCGGCCTCGCAGGTTTTTCATTGTCTCAACACTTTTTCTTCTTGCTGATTGCTTCTGTCCCATTGGGTCTAGGTGCTGGTGCGATTGACACCTCTTTAAATAATTATGTATCAGTCAATCTTAAAGCTTATCACATGAACTGGCTCCACGCTTTCTGGGGAGTAGGTGCCACTGCAGGACCTTTGATCATGGGGTTCACACTGAGAAGTCAGTTTTCCTGGCGAACAGGATATGCCATCATCGGGGGAATTCAGTTAATGATTGCCATCGTTCTTTATTACTCCTTACCTATGTGGAAACATGGAAGAGCTTTTCAGTTACAAGAGAATAACATTTCAGTTTCTCCTGATTTGCTCATAAAGAATAAGGGCATTATTTATGCTCTACTTTCTTTCTTGATCTATGTAGCACTGGAAGGCACTGTCTTTCTTTGGGGAAGCAGCTACCTGATCAGAGCGAAGAGTTTAACTCCTGCTACTGCCAGTTTTATTTTATCTATATTTTTTATTAGTCTGACGCTTGGGCGAGTCGTTTCAGGTTTCGTGACCTTGTGGCTGTCCAATCAAAAAATATTATACTTAAGCATGGCCTTGCTGATGCTGGGAATAGGTGCCACTGCATTAGGTACACATATTCTTCTCTATCTTGGATTAAGTCTTATTGGCTTGGGCTGTGCCGCCATCTTTCCTACGATGATGCATGAAACACCCCGACGTTTCGGCGAACAGCTTTCTAGCAGTATCATTGGTCTGGAGATCGCTGCCGGATCCATCGGAATTATAACCGTTCCGCCCTTATTCGGTATTGTTTTTCAAGCAGTCAGTATGACACTATTCCCAGTTTTTCTGGCTATACTGACCCTCATTCTCTTTATACTGACACGAATGATTGATAGAAAACATCCTTTGTAAACATATCATTCACTATACTTTTACCTATTGATCTATTAGAACACAACTGAAAATATCGGAGGCTAAAAAATATCCCTCTATAACTTTTTCATGCTAGAATAAAGATAAGAAATTTTTGGAGGATGATAGTATGAACCAAGAACTTGTTGAGATTTGCCTGCGTGTGAGAGATATTGATGCAACATTAGACTTCTATACCAATCTATTTGATTTTGAAGTTGCAAGCCATAGAAAATTCCCAGAAAATAAATTTGATTTAATTTATCTGAACTCACCTGGTTCTTCTGTACAGATCGAACTAACTTACAATTACGATGCTGAGCCATATGAGATAGGAAATGGCTTCAGTCATTTAGGTGTCACTGTCGATGACTTAGAAGACATGCACGAAACATGTAAAGCTTCTGCTTACAAGACAGGCGAGTTAAAAGGACTGTCCGGCGGCACACCGAGCTATTTTTTTGTGACCGACCCTGATGGGTATCGTATTGAAGTTAAACGCAGAAAATAATATTTCGAAAAGTTTATATGAAAGCATGTTGGTTTTCCAACATGCTTTCATTTTTTTGTGAAAAACCCATTACTTAGGGTACGATTCTCCGCATTGTGTTTAAATGAGGCTTTGAACAGCACTGAATTAGTCACACGGAACGTAATTAAACATAATATATCTATTCTTAATTCTTTAAAATTTACTTATTTGAAGCTTTCAATAATCTCATAAAACTCTTCTTTGCTCATATTCTTATACATTCTTTTTACAACTGTCCTTCTAAATACTGTAACTCTTCTGTAAGACAGCTTACAAACCTTAACAGTTTCCCATCTATGCAGCATTCGGATTTTTTTATTTTTAGGTTCCTTAAACTTCATTATAATAAATAATTCTTGATATTTTGAGTAAAGAGCATAACTATACGATATTGGAATGAAGAGTAACGCTAAAACTATCGGAATAGAAAAAGTTATTAATAAATCTATACTCCCCATATCAGTATAATTAGCAAATGCATTCTTCATTGTAAGTACTAAAACTGTAAGACCAATAAAAGTAATAGCAATTGATGTTATTTTTTTTATTATTGAATATTCTTCTTTTAAACCTGCTACAGTATCTAACAAAACTAAAAAAGTTATACTAGGGACTAGTATCAGTTCAATAATGATATGAAAAGTAAATGTACTTAATAAAAATTCTAGGATTACGATAAATTTTAAGTTACTTTTTAAGATATTTGCAAAATAATGATCATCATTTTTAATTATAATGGCTCCAAAGCACATTGGAATTCCACTAAAAACTATCCAAAAAATAACTTCTTTTAAATATTTCCAATTCCAGAATGAATATTGAGAGGCTACTATTATCCAAAAGGAGGAATAGAATATTATAATAACTACCAGAGTGATTATTTGCTTGTTAACAGAAATTTTTAATAATTTTAAAGCTGAACTCCTTATTTTGGGTATTAGAAACACGAAAACACAAAGTATGATTAACCAAATTATACTTGCTACTTCTCGACTTGAAAACAAGTTCATAATTAATGCTTCCCCTCCCCATTAAAACTTCATTTATATTAATAATACTAATACTTCTAAACTATTAGTATTTAATAATAATGAATTGCAGTAGAATATTATTTAAACTTTTAAATAACCCCATCTACTTAGAATACGGTTCTGCGTATCACTAACCAATGCGGTTTTTTTATATCATCTATTACGTTACTGATATCCTATCACGAATAGATGCATTATAGTAAAGGGTATCCGTATTCCTTTATTAACTAGATTAATAAGCTATATTGTACTAGAAAAGCCAACTTAGAAAAGCTGGCTTTTTTGTACTACTTTACTGTAATTTAGATTTTGAGTTATAGTTGTCCTTTATAGACAAGACTACACCACTCTCCCTATTGTCCATGAAAAACTGCTTTGGTAAATCGGTTACTTGAGACAAAAATTCTAGATTGAGATATAGATTATATTTCTCAGCTAGTTCGTCCCTTATCTCAGCACCGGTCCTAACATTATTATCATCTAATAATTTCATCGCTTGTCTTATTGCAACCGGCTTATTCACCTTAGTTTCTTTGTCAAATGGTTCTAATTTTCTATAGCCTTTATAGCTCATGTGTTTAAATAAGCTTTGTTTTTCTATACTGGTAATTAAACCTAGTTGGTAACTTCTCATAATCATACTTGAAACAGAGACATTCCACCTTTTTTTAAGAATTAAAAAACTTTCAAAGTGTGTACCTGTATTTTCAACATCTTTAGTGAATCTTTCAGCTGGCATAAGCAGGCAAGAAGCAAAATTATTTGCATCTTGTTCCATGAGTTTGTACTCGTCTTTTTCTAGTTCCTGTGGATCCATACCCTCATGTAGAATCCAGTGACCTATCTCATGTGCTATACTGAACTGCTGTCTGAAGAATGTACCTTCTGAGGGTATTGAAATCACAAAATAGTTATTATCTCCTATTGAGTATCTACTACTGAATGCATCTACTTTCTCAGAAAATCCATTATTGTTTATCACTGTTATTCCTAATAGTTCTGCAAATTCAACCATATTCTCAATTGGTTGATCGTTATAGTCAAGTAATTCTCTTACATGTTGTGCTATTTTTTCAATATCATTTAATGTCAAATTGCTGCTTTGTAAATCTATACTTTCCGTAATGCTATCAGTATTTTTTAAATCTGGAAAATCCACATATTGATTTAGATACTCTTTAATGATTAATGCATACTTTAACCAGTATGTTGCAGGTTCTTTTTCCTTCTGAGTTGATGTAAGATATGATCTAAAATAAAGACCATTTGAAGCTATACTGCTATTATCTTCTGTCATGAAGAACTCTGTGGGAAATTTAAGTAAGTTACTTATTTTAAATAGTGTCTCTTTAGATGGTTGACTATTTAAATTCTCATATTTGGACACCATTTGTTTAGAGACTTCTAACTCTTTAGAAAGAGCTGTTATGGTATATTGATTAAATAGTCTAGCCTCTTTTAGCCTCTTCCCATTAAAAATCCTTTGCATTTCCTACACCTCAATTATTTTTTAAAGATACAATCTGTTTTTCTTGTTTCTTCAATTTATCTACTGTTGTACTTTCTGTAGAGTCATTTTTTACTTTATCAGTTGTATCAACTTCAAAGGTAGAATCTATTAGATCTGAATAATTTTCAAACTCTATTAAATCATAATTAGAAGTAAAACGATACATGCTAAATTGCTCTTGACCGTATGTATCTGAAAAAGTATAAACATACGTTTTTTTTGCAGTAATTTCGTAGTCATTCATCATCTTTATAAATAGTTCTTCAGTTAACCCAACTTCCGAGCTATCTCCTAAGTCCAGTGAGGTTTGCAGTGCCTCTTCTTTGTTGAGAACAGATAATATAGACATATAGTGTGTTGGACTTTTTTCCTTTAGTACCTTTTGGAGGTTTTTTTCAGACAAAAACAACGATATTTCTTCATTTTTCTCGTCAACAAGCGCCACTAATTCCCACAAACTTCCCCTGCTAATCGTTACAAAATCCATTCCGTTCCTAATAGCAACATTCCTTATTTTTGTGTACCTCACATCCCAATTATAGACAGGCCTAGAGTTCACTGTAGCTGGATTACCAGCGGAATCTATTGCATATGCCAATTGCTCTTTACTATCCTGATCTTTGACCGATAAGATATTGGCTAATTCTTTTAAGATTTTTTCTTCCATCAAAATACCTCCTTTTGTAGTTACATATTATATTAGACTATTTTTGTATTTTGTCAACCATAATAGTAAAATAACCGTTTCCGTTAAACCGATTTCCTACTAAACATTTACTCTCACCTCGTTTATAGTTTAGCAAGTAATTACAGTTAAATAATTAACCGGTTTTCCTTCAAAGATAGAAAAGGGCCAACAGCGTTTGAATCCGCTGTTGACTCTTTATTATTGTATTCATTTAGTTTATCTACGACTGACTGACTGATTGAACCTCATTCATTTATGATACGGTTCTCCGTATCATTTTACGGTGATAAATTTTATCAGGGTGTAAAATTAAGTAAGATGCTATACTTTCGAATTTAACATCTAACTATTAGTAAAAGAAACTATTCGCATACATTTAATTTCTATTTTAAATCATTAATTAATGTCTCTAGCACGCTATCGTGAATAGTAACTTCAGCATCTTGATCGAAATAATATGAAACCATTCTTATTCCATTACGATCCAATCTATTATAATAATAACAAGCATTTACTTGGGTTTTTGGACTTGGCATGAGCTTAATAAATGGCAGTAATTTAAGTGGGTCATAACCATCTTCCTCAAGTAGATATAAGTTCTCAATATCTAGTCCATTTGAAACTTCAATACTCTTTTCAACAAATGTATTTCTAGTTCCTTTTACTAACCTACAATTACAATTATAGAAACCAGAACTAAAATGTCCATTTCCTGGTTGAATTAGCTGGTATCCTTCGTATATATCACCAATTACTTTTCTTAATGCATTTAGCTCTCTTTCTAGCAACATCAGTCTATTCTTGACATCTCCCTCACTTTCAACTCCTCCGTGACCTTTCCAATCATTTCTGTAGCTTCTAGTTCTATCTAATATTTTATATACTTCCTTGGATGATATTATTTCAATAAAACTTTTTCTTTTTTGTTGAAATAATCGTAAACATTGATCAGGGTATTTGTCCATTAATTTTCTAAGCTTCTTAGCTAGCTTTTCTCCAATATGAACCCATGTTCCAAATGTTGCATTGGCTAATCTATCGGCATCTATTTCATAAATATACTCTTTATCTATAATTTCACCATTTTTTGCATAGGCACTCATCATTAATACAACTTGAAATTGAGCGAATGCTTCAAAAAAATGTAGCAAAAATTCTTTCTTTGAGAATACATCAGTTTTAGCATAGTATTTATACAGAATAGATGCTAGAGGAAAAGGTAATGTTTCTATCCATTCTGTAACTCCATCTTCTCTGTTTAATTTTTCTAATCGTTTATTTAAATGCTCATGGCTATTGGGATAGTTCCATGCTTTGCTTTCAATACTGAATAATTCATTTCTTAATTCATCTACCTTTGATTGAATATCTAATATTTCTTGTTGTATACTCTTTTCAGGAAGATATAAATTAGCCGATTCTAAAGTACTTTTATTAATTTTTCCTACGTAGGCTCCACTCGTTAAGCTATCTCTAAGAATCAGACCTACTTCTGTATTGAACCACTTTGCCAGATAAATAGAGTTTATACTATCTTTTAGTACAATTTGAAAATAATTATGAGTTTTATTTTTCATTTCACTTTGATCATTGACTGCATCAGAACGACCAATATTAGGCAAATATACTGAATTAGCATGTTCTTTAAATTGACCAATTTCTTTTTTTACGCTATTTATTTGTAATGCAATATCAGTAATTGGCACTTCTATTAAATTAGCTTTTTTAACAAACCTCTCTATTTCTAACTCTTTTTCCAACTTTCCATAAGATGAGAAGGACTTATGATCTACTAGCTTTCCATTTGTTAGAACTTTACTATCTTTTCTATTATTCCATCCTGATATTACTTGTTCTAAATTCTCATTTTTTAATTCACTAATAAATAAGTCCCCGTACTCTTTTTTACTCAATACTATTAAATATGTTCCTATATTTGTGTTGACATGAGTTCCTGGAGGCAAATAAAAAGCTGCATCTAAAAAAATACCCTTGTCTTCTAATATTGGCAAAATGGAGTTCCTCAATTTTCTATTAAAAAAATTATGATTAACAACAAAAAACATTCGACCGGATTCTCTTAATTTATAGGACGCTTTCAATATTAATAAATGAGCTAGTTCTGCTCGAATTTTTTTGTTATTTACTGTTGTTTCAGCTTTTATCCCCATTGGAGGAAAGCTACATATCAAATCAAACTTAAATTCCTTCATTTTTTCTAATTCAATTAAAGGATCACCAATAATGCTTTGATATTTATTATCTTTCAACATCATGCCTGTTATAGTAGCCCATTTATCATTATTACTAATCAATACACTACTATCAGTATTTATTGATACTTCCCCTAACAACTCCCCATATATATTCCATGGTATTAGCACATCACTCTTATTTGTAATTACTTTTTTCATAAATTCAGAAACTATTTTAGGTGTGATTCCATGACTATATTTATTATGCTTTTTAAGTATTTCGCGAATATCGTCATAGCTTAAATCAATATGTTTTTCGAGCCCACGTTGAATCATTTCATCTTGATTATTAATTTTTTTACCCGAATAATAATCAGTACTCTCATATAATTGCTTTAATTTATTATTCATTTTTTACCTCCTATATGAATTTAATTAAAATACCATTTCTTCATGACTAATAGTTAATTAGTTAACAAATTTCATCTGAGTTAATAATCAGATTTTATACTATCGGTTCACTCATGTTATTCTTCTTTTTCTAGTGCTTCTTTTATTTTTTGGCCATTATCTTTTAATTTCAGTAATTCTGGTTTAGTTTCTAACTTTTCACTTACCTTATTTTTTCTCATAAAAACACCTACATCAACTTGTGAGAACCCCTGAGATATTAAATGCCTTTTTAACACTTTATAACAATACTGAATTTTTTCATATCGAAGCCACATTGCAGCATCATCCATACTTATATGCCAATACTTGTTCAAGAGCTCTATGATTTTTCTGTCTTCGACACCTGCATCATATAAACTAACTATATTCCTTTGCAGACCAGCATCTAAACCTTGAATATGTGCATCTAGTTCTCTCTCACTCATTACTTCTCTAACGCTTTCTATCACAATATTAGACAGATCTCTTCCATAGCTCTTAAAACGTTCTATACTTGAAGTGTCATCATTATTATTCATTTTAATCTCCTTTTCGAATGTTTAGTCATTTTTAGAATACCGAATGTTTTTCTTGATACGTCTCCCATAAAAAATATACTATTGTCGTAGATGTTCCTACTGCCAGTCGAGCATATCTAGGTGGTAAAGAAACAAACGTTTTTGCTTTGCCATGCCCATCACCGAAAGTATTCCTTAATTCTGCCATATTCTGTGGAATTGCATTTAAATTTCCTAATATTTTGGCTGCAATCTTCCCAGACTCTTTTTCTTTTTCCTGTGTATTAGCTGTTAGTCCCAACTCTTTCATTACTAATTTCAAAAGTGGGGTAAACTCCATTTTTCTATCATATTCACTACCTAGTTCGTCTAATATTGTTTTTGCACATGATTCCATTAATTCCTTAGCTTTGCCAATAGCTACATTCGGATTTGACTCAATATTTTCTAACATTATAGAAACCTGAGAATCGATATATTCAGAACTAAACTTTACTTTTAATTCTTCAGTGTAATCTTCTATCAATCCTCCATTTGTGATTGAAACAATCTCATAAACAGGTCTACCGCTAAATTCTTTGGTTACTCTCAATTCCATTTTGTCAAATTTTAATATTTCATTGATCTGATTTAAATAGCTTCTCCATTCCGATACCTCATCCCTAACTAACGGGTGAAATATGTTATTAATGAACTTTACAAATAAATCATTATCATTAGTTAGATTTAATATCTCATTATCAAAGACCCAATCGAGCTCCCAATCATCATTATTTATAGTGTGTTGTCTTATGTCCTGTTTCATATTGCTAAATCTAGAATCAGATGAAGGCAACTCATCTAGATTAACTATTCTGTTAAGAAAAGCTATTTCACTATATTTACCAAAATACTGAAATTCCCGCTCATATAAACCAACTCTTAATAAATCAAAAATATCTCTTTTCGATAAATCAGAGATTATTAGTTTTCCTTCTTGTGTTCCATTCAACACATCAAGCCTCCTTAATTGACAAGCTAATCATATTCATCTTAAAAAATCCCCATACCCGTACTTATAGCAGGATATGGAGATTTACTTTTTTATTACATTTTCGCCATCTGCCTACCATCCCAATGTTCTGCTTGTTTAATAACCAGTTGAATGGCTTCTTTATAGTTACCTGGATATTTGTATTTCTTCAGCAATCTCTTAATAGTGCGATATACGTTCGCTCGTCCGGATTCTCTCATCATCCAGTCGGAGGTCATTTCTTCTGATATTGATTCAGCTAATTCTTTGGTTAATTCAATCAGCTGATCATCTGTATAGAAATCCTGAACATTTTTTGGATTACTTATGGCATGATAGAAAGCCATTTCTGCACGAGATAAGCCTAAGCTTTTATGCTCTTCTTCCAATGCCAAGGCTTCTTTTGCTAACTTAACAAGCTCTTCTCTTGTGTTCTGCACATTCGTAGCTTTATATTCATCATAATCTTCATTTAATGTATCTGCAAAGCCTGCAAAACGGTCCAGCGATTCTGCATTGTCTACTAAACCTTCTCGATATTTTTTCATAATTCGACGAAGACGCTCAGAAAATTCTGATCCTTTAACTACATCTGTACGTAAGATAGAACGTATCTCATCAGTTAATAATTTATTTAATAACTCAACAGATAAGTTCTTCTGTTCCAACTTCTCAATCTTTTCTAAAAAGTTAGGATCAAACAGACTAAAGCCACGTTCAAAGTCTTGAAATAGATTTATTACACCTTCACTTTGTATCGATTGGTGTAAGAGCTCGCTAATCTGTTTATTGATTTCTTTCCGTGACAGTTTCGTATTTGTACTGGTGATTCTATTGAGACTGATGCGGATAGCTTCGATATAAGCAGCTTCCCTTTGTTCTTTCTCGGATGTCACAGATGAACATAGAGTATGCGCTTGCTTTAATTGATAGGATTGATCCTTAAAATCTTTTTGTTTCTCTACGTTCATGCTTAACATATGATTGATACCCTCACGAATAAGGTCTGCCATATCAGCATCCGTCGTCTCTTTTGAGTATATTCGAGAATAGCTAAAGCTGTTAAAGAAAACATTTCGACATACTTCTAGTTTTTCTTGAAACTTGGGATATGCAGAATCTCGGATATTGGCATTATAAATCGCTTCTTGGTCAGCTTTAGTATAGTCGCTCATTGCCTCTTTCAAGGCTTTGCCAATACCTATATAGTCAACAATCAACCCGCCTTCTTTTTCTTCAAAGACTCGGTTCACTCGTGCTATTGCCTGCATCAAGTTGTGACTTTTCATTGGTTTATATACATACATCGTGGATAAACTAGGGACATCAAACCCAGTTAACCACATATCAACCACTATAGCGATTTTCATTGGGTCATTGTTGTCTTTAAACTTACGAGCTAGTTCATCTCGATCAGCTTTTGTACCAATGACTTCCTTCCACTCTTCAGGGTCATTGTTATTGCCGGTCATGACGACTTCAACTTTATCCTGCCAGTCTGGACGTAATTCGATCATACGCCGGTACAGTTTCATAGCTATACGGCGATTATAGGCAACCACCATCGCTTTCCCTGTTAACAACTCTGCTCTGTTACCCTCGTAGTGCTCAAGAATGTCTGTTACTAACGTGTCAATCGCTTGGTCAGAACCTAATAGAACTTCTAAGCGGCTCAGTTCTTGCTTGCTTTTTTCAATTTCAGATTCTTCAGCCAAATCAGCCAGTTCATCATACTTTGCATCGATTTGTTTCAATACCTCATCATTTAAATTTAGATTAATGACTCTGTTTTCATAATAAATAGGCTTTGTTGCACCATCTTCTACTGATTGAGACATATCATAAACGTCAATATAGCTCCCAAAGACCTCCTGGGTGTCTTTGTCATTTTCAGTAAGCGGCGTTCCTGTAAAGCCGACATAAGTGGCTTTTGGTAACGACTCACGAACGATACGTGCCATACCACGCTGTATTTTACCATCTCGAGATACCTTTTCTCTTAACCCGTATTGTGAACGGTGGGCTTCATCCGCCATTACAATCACATCTTGTCGGTTCGTTAATGGTTCTTCCGATTCAGCAAACTTTTGCATCGTTGAAAAGAAAATCCCATTTGATTTCCGATCATTTAGTAATTCTTTTAAATGACTTCGAGAATTCGCTTGAATAGGTGTTTGTCTTAAAAATTCTTGCACACGTGAAAACTGCCCATAGAGCTGATCATCCAAATCATTTCTATCTGTGAGCACCACAAATGTTGGCTGGTCTAAGGCTCGCGTCACTAGCTGCGTGTAAAAGACCATTGACAATGATTTTCCGGACCCTTGAGTATGCCAAAATACGCCTCCACGTCCATCTCCATCTTCTATAGCTTGAAGTGTGGAGTAGACAGCTTTATGTACCGCAAAATATTGATGGTATTGCCCCATTATTTTCACAGTAGAGCCTTCTATATGTTCAAATAAAATAAAGTTTTTCAAAATATCAAGCAATCGATCCTTTTGTAGTATACCTTCAAGTAATGTACTGTAATCCGCAAATCGAGTACTTTCATAGTTCCCATCCGTTGTCTTCCATTCTTTATACCAGGATTCATTAGATGTAATCGTTCCTACTTTAGTATGAGTAAAATCCGAAATGATATTAAATGCATTATAGACAAAGAGTTCTTCTATATCATATTGATAATTTTTGATTTGTCTGTAAGCACTGGATATGTCTGCTTGAGTTGTTGTAGCGGATTTTAATTCAATCACTACAATAGGAAGTCCGTTTAGGAAAATGACGATGTCAGGGCGTTTTTGTTCTTTACCAATCACTGTATATTGGTTACTAACCATAAAACTGTTTCTATCAATATCCATGTAGTCTACTAAATGGACACGTGTTGTTTTTTGTTTGCCTTCCTGATAATGACTAACTTCTATACCATTTTGTAGATAGTCAAAAAAGTGTTCATTCCGGCTTTCTAATAGACCAGCATCAATATGTCGGATATGATAAAGCGCTCGATCGATTACATCCATAGATGCCTCTGGGTTTATATTAACTAAACTATTTTTCAACATTTTCTCTGCAATAGGTGTCTTATAGTTTGGACGAATGATTTCTTGGTTCGGAATAAAATGATAACCTAGATTCTGAACTTCTTTTAGAAAAACTTTCTCTAGCCCTTCTTCTAGAAATTTGACTTCTGCCATTGTTTCACCTCCTATATGAGATTGAATATCAATGTACTCTATTCTGTTTCAACTGCTTCTTCTATTCGGATTTCTCCTGACATGAGTTTGGGTAGAAGTGTATCGCGAAGTTCTTCTAATTTTTTATTTTGAACACCTAAATTAATTATTTTCGATACAATCGGATTCATAACTTTGTCCATCTCACCTAAGGTTACGTCATCAGGTATAAGAACTTTTGCCTCTTTTAAATGAGATCTTTTGATGTGCCCCATAGTTGTGGCTCTATCTCTAGCGATTGCAACAAATTGATTCAGGAAAAACTTTGTCCAATAATAATAAAACCACTTATTGTATTTATTTGAAGATACTTTAAATAAATGTTGATTGAGTCCTGCAGTACCACCTGTCCATACTTCAACAAGTAGAGAACCAGACCAAGAGAAGATAATATCACCGTTTTCTATCAGTACTTCTTTTGGTATATCGACAGCACATCTGTCACTACTCGAATCCGTTTTATTAGCTCTGAGTTCTTTAATCTTTAATACGGGTAAAGAATCTTGTTTAGTTTCAGGTCGAAATTTTTGCATTGCTATACCATTTTTGAACGTAGCAATATTCTCTAGACTGTTTACTTGCCATCCTTTTGGGAGTCTGCCCAACTCTGAGTCTACAAATTCCTCGTCTTTACGCGCTTCAAAATCTATAAACCACGACTTAAAAATCGCTTGCGCTTGTTCTTCAAGGATAGTAATCATAGTGTTGTTTTTCTTTACTTTATTCTCCAAAGAATCTAATATTTCTACTATTCTTTTTTGTTCCCCCATTGATGGTAGGAGAATCTTCATAGAACTAAACATTTTTTGGTTAATATTTGGACGAGTACTACCTGTGGCTATGGAGTCTACCCAATTTTTGTAGTCAGACGAAATCGTAAAATACCTCATGAATCTCGGATCGACAATTATCGGATTTAATTTATATCTTATTAAAAAACCTGCCACTATTAAAGGTTCTACAGTTTCCTCGTATACATAACTTCTACCTGCACTTGCCCCAGTTCTAGCAAAAACTATATCATTTTTTTCAAGTAAATATTTCTCATATTGGTTTGCATTTACACTAACCGATACTTTACCATCATTTTTTAAAAAACCATCATCAGTTATATCAGTTATTCGAAGATACCTTGGTAAGTCTGATTGATATGGAATAGATGATTCAGCAATTCCATACTGACCTTTTCTCAAACAAATTTCTTCAAGAGTATATTCTCTCCAATTTTCATTATTATACATTAAATCCAATCCCACCTAACTGTTCTCTTATCTCCTCTTCTAATTTGTGAGATTCTTTAAGTAGGTTCCCTAGTTCTGCTGTTAAACTTTCCATCTTTTCTTCGAAAGGTATTCCATCATCTTCAATTTCTTCTGAACCAACATAACGTCCAGGAGTTAAAACAAAATTATTTTGTTCAATTTCTTTTATATCTGCTTCGTGAGCATAACCAGGTTTTTCTACGTCTTCATCCCTTACAAAATCATGGTATACTTTAGAAATAGCATCTATATCATCAATAGATAGCTCTCTATGAGCTCGGGTTACCTTATACCCAAGACTACGTGCATCGATAAAAAGTGTTTTACTTTTACGTTTTTTATTTTTATTGATAATCCAAAGTGATACAGGGATAGGCGTAGAGTAAAAAAGCTGTCCCGGCATTGAAATAACCGCTTCTACTAAATCATTTTTGATAATATTTGCGCGGATGTCCCCTTCTCTACCAGTTGATGATAAAGACCCATTCGCAAGAACAAGCCCTAATTTACCATTCGGAGCCAAATGATAAATCATATGCTGCATCCAAGCAAAGTTGGCATTTCCTTCTGGTGGCGTGCCATATTGCCAACGCACATCTTCAGCTAGTTTATCTCCCCCCCAGTCACTCATGTTAAATGGTGGATTGGCTAGTATATAGTCTGCACGCATGCTTTGATGTTGATTATTGTAGAACGTATCCGCAGCTCCTTGACCCAAATCACCTTCTATACCATGGATCGCTAGATTCATTTGTGCCAGCTTCCATGTATTGGCATTAGCTTCTTGTCCGTAGATTGACAACTCATTTATACGACCTTGATGGCGTTCCACAAATTCTGCTGATTGGACGAACATTCCACCTGCACCACAGCATGGGTCATAGACTCTTCCTTCATAAGGTTCAAGTATTTCTACAAGTGTCCGAACAATACTTGATGGCGTGTAGAATTCTCCAGCATTTTTACCTTCTAAACTTGCAAATTGAGCAATCGCATATTCATACGTTCGACCTAAAATATCTTTCGAATTACCATGTTCCTTTAATTTTAAATTGTTGAATAAATCAACTACTTCTCCTAACCGACGTTTGTCAAGTTCGGGACGAGCATAGTTTTTAGGAAGAATACCACGTAAGCGATCATTTTCTTCTTCGATTAAAATCATTGCCTGGTCAATAACTTGTCCTATTTCAGGTTCAGTCGCATGTTTGGCTATGTAGCCCCATCGTGCTTTTTCAGGTACAAAGAAGATATTTTCAGCGAGGTATTCATCTCGATCTTCCTCAAAGCCATCGCCTTCTTCAAGAAGTCCATTGTAACGCTCCTCAAAACTGTCTGAAATATATTTTAAGAAAATCAAACCTAGAACGATATTTTTGTACTCTGCAGCATCAATGTTTCCTCTTAACTTGTCAGCTGCTTTAAAAATTTCTTTTTCAAATCCTAAATCTGCACTATTTACTTTTTCTGCCAATGAAATCGCTCTCCTTCAAAATACTTATCATCATTATAGCACAGGCTATCCTGGTATTTAATTCATTCTCTAGTTTTATTATATTTAAGCATAAGTAAAATCGTTATAATCAATTTCTCAAACATATATTATAACTTTGATTTCACAAATATAGTAAGGAGGAATATCATACTTAAACAGTCAGGTTTTCATCCCCCATCGACAAATGTCGATGGGGGTATTTTTTCGCCAATGCTTACTCGCGGCACTTAAAACTTAAGGAGGATAAACATGGATTACATTCCATTCATTAAACTAAAGCAAGAAGTCGTTCATGAAACATCAATCGAAAGTAAAAAGCTCACATCAGCAATTACTGTTGCCAATTACGCTCAAGAACTTATTGGTAACTGTGACAGAGAGACGGTAATCGTGTTTGGTCTAGGTACAAAATCGGATATTAATTTTATTTCGACTGTGTCAGTTGGATCTTTAAATACTTCAATCGTGCATCCTCGGGAGATATTTAAAGCAAGCATTGCTTCAAACTGCGCTCGCCTGATCATTGCTCATAATCATCCCTCTGGAGATATCAGTCCGTCAGATGCTGATCATAACTTTACTCGTAGGATTTGCGAAGCCGGTGAACTGCTTGGTATAGAAGTATTAGATCATGTCATTGTATCTCCTACTGAGTATTATTCTTTCGCAGAATACGGACACATCAAAAGGGAGGCATAGCTTATGGACTATTCTGAACTTGCTCTCGACATGCTGAGCAAACACTTAGGAGAGCCAATAACTCTAGAAGACGCTGGTTACGAATCATATAGCTTTGAAGTCGTTGAACTAGATATGTCAATCATTCCGATGAGTTATCAATCATACCTTTCAAGGTTTCAAGACGTCATGACTCATTTGTATGTATATAAAGAGCTTGTAGTATATATACTATATCCATTAACCGATTCAGCTTCAGATCCGAAATTGGTTGGCTTGCTTTACGAGGATAAACTGCTTGACTACCGCATTATTACAGGAGGTATTTAAATGTTCACACCTATTCTCATTCTAGAAATTATTGCATTGGTTGCTACTTCTGCTGCTAGAGAATTAAAAAAGAAAAAATAATCTAAGGAGTCTGATATATATGGTAAAAGAATTATCTGCAAGCATGACAACAAAAGTTATCGAAGAAGATTCAGGCACACATCGTTACGTATTAGAACGGTCGTGGAATAAAAAAGGAAAAGCCAAAATGGCCACTGTTATCACACTGTATCCTAGTACGAGTGAGCTTATATTGACCGATACCACGACAATGCTAATTACGAACAACATTTACAAACTTGGTTATGACGGCTTTTTTTCTGTAAACCTATATTCTAAAGTGAACCTTCCCGTTTCCCCGTCATATTAAAGTAATGAACAGCATACTGAGAAATAAGTATGCTGTTCAAATTTTTATTTTTAAATAGGTTAAATTTCTAAATATAAGATCATGTAAGATCAGTTATTGATAGTACGAAAAATACACGTGCATTCTTTTTTATTTCAGGTTAAGCTGCTACTAGCCCATCGTAATGGATCATAGCCACTTCCATTATTTCTTCTTCATCTGGTAGTTCTCGTTTTAAGTATACTTGTTCTACAAAGTTGAGAAAATGTTCATGGATATAGTCACGGGAATTATTTGAAGCATACATAGTTTTTAATAAATTATCAAACTTTTTATTTAAGAATGTTTTTTCTAAGATATCTTTGAATTCTTCTTCAGACAGCGAACTCATCATAACTGTTTCGATGAACTCTTCTTTTGCGACTCTAATCATCTTAACTGCGTCATCTTCTATAAAGTTGTCCATTAGTTTCCTAGCTGATATCGCTCCAATAGATCCGCCTACAACCGTTCCTATAACGTTACCCACTACTGGAACGACAGAACCTACTGCGTTACCAATCACTGCTCCTGAGGCCATTCCTGCGCCAGTCGATAGCGTATTTTTCACTAATTGCTCCATTGACAATCGTCCTCGTAAGCAATCTGTCAGATCTGGGCCTACTGTGATAGCAACTGTAATAATTCCCATTGCTCCTTTCGTAACAGCTTGTGTTTTAGCTTTGTTTGTCATTTGTTTTTTAACAAATGTTTTTGCGAATAAGTTTCCTGCTGCCTTACCCATCTTACTTCCTGCAAACTGTGATGATACCATATATATGACTCCACCAGTCAATGTTGGTTTTGCAGCTGAAATAACTGAATTTTTCAATGCTGTTTTCTTATCTGTCCCTTGCCAGACACTATTACAATAAACCCATAAGCCTGAAACTACACCAAACGGTAATGCAGCAGTTGCTCCGGTTAAAAAATCTCCTCCTGCTGACCAAATCATTTTTTCTCCTAAAGTGACATCTCTATATACTGTTTTATTATTCTTATCTTTAACCGCAATTTTAGATTTTCGATCAAAAATTGATTTAGTAGCAATTCGAGAGTGTTCGTATGTTAGAGCTCCTTTTTTAACATAATTTTCTGCGTTATGTGGATTATTTTCGTTTGGTACTTGACCTAATTCTATTCTTTCCGCCATTTTCTTCAAAGCAGTTTCATATTGGTCTTTAGGAACTTCAATTTTCATCATAGATCCATCGGTATTTAAGTATTTAGCACCTATACCCTTATCATCAAAGCATTGTCCTATAGATTTTCCTGCTGTTTTACAATACTTTGTCTGAATATTCTCTCCGTTGACTACTCGATCTGCACCGTATTTCTCATGACTTGATCCTAACTTTTCTGTACTTTTAAAACGAAGCTTGTCGTAAACATCTCCATACTGTTCTCCGACATGACCATGTCCTTGACCCTTACCAAATCGATCGTTTATCTGATTCTGATTTAACTCAGACCTTATAGAACCTAGACTTCCTGCCACAGATGCATAAGTGGTCTGTTTGTTACCTATGTCTACATTTTTATTTCTTTTTGCCTTCTCAACTGCTAGATCCACATCATTTATTCTTCTATAATACTCTTCAACATCTGTATCAATTATTTCCAATTCTTCTTCAGTTACCCCATTATTAAATATGACATCCTCTACATGGGCTGTCCAACCAGACTCAATAGCCAACTGAAACACACTACTAATAAATTGTAATTCTTCAGGATTAAGTTTTATAGTATTCTTAGTACGATCCGCATAGTAAACTGTAAGGGAATCAATTGTAGTTTTATACCGGTAGACTTTGGAAAAAGGCAAATAGGATTTTTGATTGCTATACTCTTTTTTTCTACCCTCATGCGGGACTTCTATCTGTTTATTAACAATAACTCCTAATGAAGTAACTAAAAAACCATATTCTTGAAAAGACATTTCATTGTCAGCCGGACTGGCATCAAAAAAGATGTTGGATACGTATTCCATATCAATGTCTGCATCAGTTTCTGAGCTAAAATATTTTGCTCGATTGTATGGAATGTCTTCATGATATCGGACGTTACCTATATCACATTTTTCCAATAATAAATTCGAAAATTCGAAAGATGAAATAAACGGGAAGTCAGTGTTTTCCCATTCTTCTATGTATTTACCTTCTGTATCCCTTTTTAAAAAGAAGTAAACTATCGCTACAATAATTATGAATGTGAATAGGGAACCCAGACCCTCGTACATCAATAGGGAATATACAAATTCTAAAATACCAGTTATGAAATTTATGCCTATGATACCTAGAAAAAAGGAACCTATAGTCTGACGCCAACTAAAATTGTATTTCTCTCTCACAATCCAAGCAATTACACTTGCAATAATAATCTCCAAATAAAAAACCTCCTTTTATTTATACAGTCAACCCACATTTGAAATCGCTTACTAATTATTATTGATTGTCTGATATATATATTTATAATAATCTCTGTTCTCTTAATTGTAAATGAAAATCATGTAAACTTGTGATTTTTATTGTGAATTTCTACTTTTAGTAAAGTTTGATATTATTCGTTTTACCCGATTCCCCGATGTATTAAGACAAAGAACAGCATACTTAAACTATATAAGCATGCTGTTCTTCTAGTTAAAGAAACTAGTGAAACTAACTTTCTGTCCTAACTTAATAAACTTTAGATATAGAGATAAAGCAATGATAAACATGGACCGAACCGTACAGACTATAAATTCTTATCATCATTTATGATACGGTTCATTCCGCATAATCCGAAAGGCACGGTAGATTTGCTCGACTAGTATCAATCGCATGAGCTGGTGGGGGTAGGTCATTTTTCCGAATGAGATGGTGGTGTCGCTGCGGTCCATGACCGCCTGGCTCAATCCTAATGAGCCGCCGATGACAAAGACGATCTTACTTTTCCCGTGGATCATGAGCTGTTCGATTTCTTTGGCGAAGGATTCTGAGGTGCGTTCTTTGGACTGGATAGCCAAGGTGAAGACGTAGGCCTGGTCAGGAATTTTTGCCAGTAGACGCTCGCCTTCTTTTTCCTTCACCTGTTCCATCTCGGCTTCACTTAGGTTTTCGGGGGCTTTTTCATCCGGCACTTCGATGACTTTGATTTTTGTGTAGGCGCCTAAACGCTTGGTGTATTCATCGATGCCTTTTTTCAGGTACTTTTCTTTCAACTTTCCGACTGACAATATTGTGATATCCATTACTGGCTCCTTCTATTTAAACTTGATCGAGTATTTTGGTCAGCAGACGTTTCAGCTCATCAAATTCGTCTTGTTCCAGGTGTATCTCTTTGGAAAATCTATTCGGTATCTCTTCTGCCTTCTTTTCGATGCTGCGGCCTTTTTCTGTCAGGCTGACTTCCACGACGCGTTCATCTTTGCTGGATCGCTTACGTTCCACTAACCCGTGCTCTTCCATGCGTTTCAGCATCGGGGTCAGTGTCCCTGAATCCAGATATAAGCGTTCACCCAGCTCTTTGACTGTGACAGACACATCTTCGAACAAGACCAGCAGGACCAGGTATTGCGGATAGGTCACTTCCAGCTTTTCAAGCATCGGCCGGTAGAGCTTAGTGATCTGCCGTGTTGCTGCGTATAATGGAAAACACACTTGATTACTTAATTTTAATATATTTTTAGACACGTTCGTTCACTCCTCTTTTTTCTTATTATAGCAAGGAATATCAAAAGTTCCTACATTTTGACAAAAACAATTAAATTGTGTACAATTTAATTGTAGTAAATTAAAAGGAAGAGGTGTTTTTATGGGACTTGCACTCTATACAGCAGAATCCACAGCCCGCGGTGGACGTCAGGGACATGTTAAATCATCAGATGGTAATCTGGAAGTCGATCTGGCTACGCCTAAGGGATTAGGCGGGAAGGATGTCAAAGGGGCGACCAATCCGGAACAACTGTTTTCTGCAGGATATGCCGCCTGTTTCGACAGTGCACTGCAGTTGTCCGCAAAGAAAGCGAAAAAGAAAACAACATCAGCGGTCACAGCTAAAGTCAGTATCGAGAAACGATTAAAAGGATTCGGTTTAAGCGTCGAGCTATATGTGGAAATCGAAGGCGTTACCCAAGCAGAAGCAGAAGAATTAGTTGAGCAGGCACACGAAGTTTGCCCATATTCTCGAGCGATCGAAGGCAATGTCAAAGTGAAGAAAACCGTTAAAGCACTATAAGTTAATCACACTCTCCACAGGGATTTTCTGTTGGTTTAACAGGAAATCTCTTTTTTTTTACCCAAATTTTCCACAGTTATCCACAAAGTTATGCACATATCCACAGGCTTTGTTCCCGTTTCTGCTTATGAAAGCTTGAAGCTCCGTCAAGATCCAGTTCGTTTATTCAGAAAGTTATGCACACTTTTATTGGGGATTACTTTTATAGGCAACCTGCACAAAAACCCTTTACCTAAAGGGTTAAATCTATCAGTCCAACTTCTATAAATAAAGTTATACACAACTCGTTTGTAGGTTGTGTATAACTTATTTGAAGAAATCCCCGGTATAAATGGTTTCTATATAAAGTTATGCACACCCGAACGGAACAGTTCTTCTTTTTTCCCCAAATAAAAACGCACAGCCTGTGAAAAAGACTGTGCGTTTGATTGAACGGCTTATATATTCTGTTCTTCAGTACTTTGAAGGGTTAGTGTGACTGACTGCAGCTCTCCGTCACGGTAGAATTCGATTTCCACTTCATCCCCGATCTCGGTATCATAGATTTCCTGTCTCAATTCGATGCCATTCGCTACTTCTTCACCGTTGAATGACACGATCACGTCATTCGATTCAAGACCCGCTTCATCGGCCGAACTGTTTGGCTGTACTTCTGCAATCACTACACCGCCTGTGACATCCTCCGGCAGATTTAGTATCGCTTCCTGCTGCTGTGGTGACACCATGGATAAATCGACCATGGCCACGCCTATGACTGGTCTGATTACCTCACCATCCTGTTCCAGCTGATTGATGATATCCAGTGCATCATTACTTGGAATAGCAAAGCCCATCCCTTCAATGGTTGACGATGAGATTTTCATGGAGTTGATCCCCACGACCTGACCCGCGATATTGACGAGCGGTCCACCGGAATTCCCCGGATTGATGGCTGCATCAGTCTGAATGGCAGTCATTTCCCAATCGTTTTCTCCATCCATGTTCGTATCTACGGGCACTGTTCGGCCGGTAGCGGAGATGATCCCTGAGGTTACGGAAGAAGCAAAATTTGTCCCCAGTGGCGAGCCGATCGCAATAGCCGGTTCACCCACGGTCAGGTTCTCTGAATCGCCAAATTCTGCTGTCGCCGATACTGCTTCTGAGTCGATCTCTAAAACAGCCAAGTCTGTCCACATGTCTGCACCGACTATGGATGCTTCCACGCGCGAACCGTCTTTAAACAGGACTTCTATGGCGTCTGAACCATCAACAACGTGATTGTTCGTGAAGATGTAGGCCGTATCGCCATCCACTTTATAAACGGCTCCACTCCCTGTTCCTACCTGCTGCAGGTCTTCTCCCTCTGCATCTGTATCTTGAGACCCTTCATACCAGCCATATGGATTCTGTCCCACACGCTGCATGTTTATAATGGAAACAACGGCTTCATCTACTTCCTGCACAGCGTCTGTTATGTCTGAGGTCACGTCTACTCTGACTTCAGATATTTGGACATCTCCTTCTTCTGTCACAGGTGTATCTTCTACAATTTCTTCATCCTCTGTTTCGGGTTCTGTTTGCGGATCCGTGACATCACACCCTGCGAGTAGTGCGCCTGATAAGCTTAACGCCAATAATGTTTTATATATATTATTTTTCATTTATCGATTCCTCCAGTAAACATATTTACATTATCTATATTAACGGTCAACCATGACATTTTTATGTCTATTTTTCAATTATATCATGATACAATTCTATCATAATCAACTTTTTTTCCGTATTATTAAGCTTTTTGAAGAAAATTAGACTATTTCGTGTTAAAAATACTATCAAGACAACCAGATCCATCTCTTCGATACCTAAAGGTGAATCAGGTCTTTCTAATAACTGTCTCCTGCATTCACTAGTGAGTGAGTGAATGAAAGTGTTTTTGCTTTTATTAACTCTTCCTTTTTTATCTATCGGGTTAATAGAAGATCCGTCATCTTTTGGTAACCCCTAGTCAAAATGGCGCACGGGTTACTAGAAGAACCGCCTTCTTTAAGTAACTCTACTATCAATAACCGCTGAGTTAATAAAAGAGATCCCGTCTTTTAGTAACTCAGAGGCCAATCGGTAAAAAGTTATCAAAAGAACTGCCCTCTTTTGATAACTCCCCATCATGTTAACGACCGAGTTCATAGAAGAAGGCTGAACTTCTATGAACTGAGTCACTTTTACTCAAGGAGTTGCTGGAACGAATTCTACCTTTTCTAAACTCCAGTTGATCTATCCAGCGAGTTGATGCAAATGAATTTCCAGACATAAAAAAAGCCTTCCTCATCTCTAACTCATACGTTAAAGATGAGGATGGCTTTATGGATGTTACAGAATAAACAGCGGACAAGGTTCTGCCGGATCTGTGTCATAGAGCTGGAACCGTTCGTTGACTCCGGTGTCTTTTCTCAAAAGGATATCTTCCACCGTCTGATGAGCGACTTCCTTAATGTTGTTTTCCTTGCTCAAATGGCCCAGATACACACGTTTGGTATTGTCTCCAATAATTTCCGCCAGAGCCAGAGCCCCATCTTCGTTGGATAAATGGCCTTTGTCGCCGATGATACGCTGCTTCAGCGACCAGGGATATTTCCCCATACGCAGCATGCTCAGATCGTGATTGCTTTCGAATAAATAAGCATCGGCGTCTTTCACCAGACCGCGCATACGGTCGCTCACGTAACCTGTATCTGTCAGCATGACGAAACGCTTATCATTTTTCTGGAAAGTGTAAAACTGAGGATCGATCGCATCATGAGACACGCCGAAACTGGAAATATCGATATCCCCCAGCGTCAAGGTTTTCTCTTTTGAAAAATGATGCTTCTGTTCGATCTTCAGTTTACCGAGCTTGGGTTCCATCGCCTGCCAGGTTTTTTCGTTGGCATAGATGTCCAAGTCATATTTTCGGGCGAGGATCCCCACGCCTTTGATGTGGTCCGTATGTTCATGCGTGACTAAGATGCCATCCAGGTCTTCCGGACGGCGCCCTATCTTCGTCATCAATTCGACTGCTTTCTTGCCGCTGAATCCGCAGTCCACCAATACTTTTGTCTGATCAGTTTCGATATATGTGATGTTTCCGGTACTTCCACTGGCTAACACGCTGATGCGCAAGCCGGACTGTTCTGATTGCATCATGACAATGATTCCTCTCTCTGCGAATACTCATTGTCTATCTTACAACAAGTCATCACCTACAAGCAAGACCACTTTTTCAGGTCCTTTTCTTCTATTATTCCTCTGATTCATCACTGCTGATTTCTACATCTATCTCAAGCATTGCTTCTACGTCTTCTTCTGGCTCTTCTGTTGCGTCTTCCTCCGGTTCTTCAGAATCTTCTGACTCTTCAGGCTCTTCCGGTTCTTCAGGTACAAGCGGTGCGGCCGGCTCTGTAATGATCGTGCGTTCCAGAGCATCCACGCGAAGGATTCGTTCGCCGCCGGTATCTCTGACCGGGACATACCAGACTGGGCCGTACATACTTAAGTCTTCCAGATGCAGGGTCCGGTAGTAAGAAAGGATCGGCTGACCGACGACTGAGTTGGAGCTGATTTCATTGTTCTGAAAAAGGACCTCAATGGCCTGTCTATCTGTAATGATCGCCTGCGTCGTCCCCTGTGGTATCATCGGTCCTGCATAGGTCTGCTGGTAAGAGATGATGTTTCCGTCACTGCCGTAAAAGAGCGAGATTTCGGATGTCCCATCTGCCACGGGGATCCCTTCCACTACCTGGGCATAGACAAAGCGATTTTGACTGCGGTCATACCTCAAGTAAGTATATTCATCCCCAAATAAAACCGAATCACTTAAAATAAACTCGTTTAGTCTAGCAAAGTCTGCTTCGGTAAAGCCATCGTCAGGATTGCCTTCGATCTCGATCGGATCAGATAGAATACTTGTGTAGAGAGACCCGTCCGCCGCGACAGAACCCGCCTGATTTTCCAGCTGATCGACATTCTCTTCCAGCAGCTGATTGCTGTCTGCCTGAACATAATAGACTTCCCGTTCTTCTTCCTGAAGGGTGGGCAGTTCGATACCGATCTGCTCCATCTCACGTATCAGATTGACTTGACCGGGGGCACTCGTTGCCTGCTGGATATCATTCCGATTGAAGTAACTGACAAGAAGATAAATATTCAGCAGCAGAAAGGTGATCAGAAAAATGTTTTCAATTTTTTTAAAATCCATTTAGTGATGCCTCCTGTGACTCAATGAATCGGCTGACTTCTATCCAGTTATCCTGAGTTTCTACATACCAGTCGGGTTCAAAGTGCACGACCCGTTCATCTTCTTCACTCTCTGTCCATGTCAAGCCAATGCGGATATCTTCGATATTTTCCATAGTGCCTGCCTCTTCAAGCTGTGCCATAATTTCTGTGCCGCTTGGCAAGGTCTTCGTTCGTTCTCCCGTCAAGGTCAGGGGTGTCTGAACGACTCGGATAGGAACCTCAAGGCTTGTCAGACCACTCTCAACGACGGTCACCTCGATCATCGATTCATACTGCTGATAGCTGTAGATAGGATAGCCCTGGATATAACGCTGGTACGTGACTTCCTGGGTCTCAGGGACATATCCCTGATAATGCACGTGTTCTGTCCAGTTCTCGATCTGCGTCAGCGTCTGATAGCTGCTTAGAAGGCGTTCGCTGAACGTCATCTGTCCCATATCTGAACGCTGTCTCAGATACATTAGGGTATTTGTCGAATCATTTATTCTCAATTCAGTAGTCAGATCGATATAGCGCGTCGTATTGCCCGTACGTCTCGCATCGATATCCGACGTATCGGAAAAGAACTGAAGCACGAACAGGTTGTTCGGCAGACGCTCGACCAGATAGTCACGGTACTCCACTTCCTGTTCTTCTACAGGCAGATAAATGACTCGCTCATTGACTTGAAACGCTTCAACATCGGTCATGATATTATCCTGGGAATAGAGGAGCTCGTCGAGTATCTCTTCTGTATACTCAGTCCCATCGATTTGGTATAGGAATTCATTATGTGAATCGTAGAAACCGGCAAGTTCAGGGTTTTCCTTATTCATCAAGACATGTGTAAAGGTACGATTCTCGTAATCTGTCGGCAAATCACTGAAGCCATTCTCAAAGATCCCAAAGGGTACCGGCGCATCGAAAATAAATTCGATCCAGCTTTCCTCGTTCAGGTACTCCTGATAAGCAGAGAAACTCAAGCGCTGCGGCGACTGTACTTCGCCAAAGGTGGTTTCCGATAAATACTCTTCAAACCAGTCTACTGTATAAAATGTATTGATATCGAGTTTTCTGTCCAGTTCATTACGGTGCCAGATGATTTTCTTGGGAGAAAAAACTTCCACCAGCGAACGGTCGACCAGTGAAGCGGGAACGGTACTGCCGCCTCCGGAAGATGGTTCGCGCAGCTGCACCCCGGTCGTCCAGATCTGAAAACTCAAGAACAAGCTCAAACCGATCAGGACGATCAAGAGCAATTGTCTGATTTTAGACCAAATCATTCCCATTCCTCCTCTTCGTAAGGGACATAAGGAAGGGAGAGATAAAAGGTCGTCCCTTTGCCTTCCGTACTTTCTGCCCAGATGCGGCCGCCGTGCTGTTCCACGACTTCCTTGGAAATAGCCAGTCCTAGACCGCTGCCTCCCATGGCGCGTGACCGGGCCCGATCCACACGATAGAAACGGGAGAATATCTTATTGAGATCGGCTTTAGGGATACCCATCCCTTCATCACGGATACTGATGAGCACCGTGTCGTATCTTTTTTCCATTTTTCCTGTGATGGTTCCGCCGTCCGGTGAATACTTGATCGCATTGTTCATGATATTATCCAGGACCTGGATCATTCTGTCCGGATCCACTTCAACAAACACGGACTCCTGGAGGATATCTTTTCTGATCTGATAGTTCTTGCCTTCATACTCGGCCGAATGAATCACCATGTCGAACCGGTTAAGCACATGTTCGAGCATTTCGGTCATATCGACGATCTCAAGATTCAGCACACTTTTACCCGAATCGATACGGGATAAGTGAAGCAGATCCTGGATCATGCGGATCATACGGTCTGTTTCGTTCTGTGTGACTTCTAAAAAGCGCGGTGCCAGATCGGGATCCTGCCAGGCCCCATCCGCCAGTGCTTCGATATAGCTGCGCATGCTCGTCAATGGTGTGCGCAGTTCGTGAGAGACGTTGGAAACGAATTGCTTACGCTCTTCTTCTATCCGTTCCTGTTCCGTGACGTCATGGAGCACACAGACGATCCCACTGATAAAGCCCGACTCTCTCTGGATCAGAGAAAAAGAGGCGCGCAGGATGATCGGGATACCGTTCTGTTTGCTGTTCACCAGCATATCGTCCTGATTTTCCAGGATACGGCGCAGAGTGACATCTTCTTCTACGTCCAGGATGGACAGCAGATTGCGTCCGATGGCTTCCTCCTGGTTCTTATCCAGCATGGACTGGGCCATCTCATTGATGATCATGATCTTGCCGCGCCTGTCTGTCGCCACAACGCCATCCGTCATATGGGTCAGGACGCTGTCCAGACGTCTGCGCTCGGCATCGATGGATTCCTGCGCCTCGGCAACATCATCGGACAAGTCATTGATCAGACTGGCAAGCTGACCCAGTTCGTCTTCGCCGTAAACTTTCAGCGTACCTGAATAATCTCCTTCAGCGATCTGACGGGTCTGGATCTGCATTTCCTTGATCGGTTTCGTCAGTGCCCGGGAGACCATGTTGGCCAGGACGAGGGACAAGATGATGGCCACCGCACTGGACTGCAGAAAGATGCCGGTGATTTGAGAGATCTGATCATAAACGGATTCAATATTGCTTTCCATTAAAATAGCCCCTAAAAACTGAGACTCTTCCCCCGCTGAAAAAACAGGTTCGACGATTTTCCATCTTCTGTTCTGAGTGACCGGATCGATCACTTGTCTGGTGATGGAATTTTCAGTTATCTGGGCCTGTCTCAGATCGACGTCATCGGATAATTGTCCGACAATGTTCTGCTGGGTCGTATCACTGGTCCCCATGAGAATAAGTTCCGAATTCACGACTTGAAGATCGGTAATGCCACTGCCTGAAAACTCAGTGAGCAGATTGCTGATCTCCTGTTCCGGATTTACTTCGCCTTCTTCCCCGCTTTCTTCACGCTCCAGCGCGGGAAGGATCGTACTTTCCAGAAAATTCATCTGTACTTGACGGTCTTCCTGAAAATTGGCGATCAGCTGACGCTCAATTTGGGTAATAAAATTCGCCCCGATAAGCTGCAGGGCGAATACAAGTAATAGGACGATCACGAATACGATTTTAGTGTTGATCGACTGATAAATGCGAATCTTTTTTTTCATAAATCACTACTTCTCCTGTTGTTCAGGACTTCTCAGATAATAACCTACACCTCGGCGTGTGACGAGGAAAGTCGGATGACTTGGATTGTCTTCGATTTTCTCACGCAGACGTCTGACCGTGACATCTACCGTACGGACATCTCCAAAGTAGTCGTAACCCCAGACCGTTTCAAGCAGGTGCTCCCGCGTCATGACTTGACCGATATGTCTGGCCAGATAATGCAGCAGTTCAAACTCCCGGTGGGTCAGTTCGATGGACTCGCCGCGTTTGGACACGATATAGGCATCGGGATGAACGGTCAAGTCACCCACTTCGATATCATTGCTCTCTTCTTTGGCCGCTTCTGTACTCTGCAGAGAGGCCTGTCTTCTAACATTGGCTTTCACTCGTGCCACCAGTTCACGGTTAGAGAACGGCTTCGTGACGTAATCGTCCGCTCCGAGTTCGAGCCCCAGTACCTTATCGATCTCCTGGTCTTTGGCTGTGACCATAATGATCGGGATATCCTTCGTTTTTCGGACCTCACGGCAGACTTCCAGTCCATCCATTTTAGGCAGCATAAGATCCAGGACGATTAAGTCCGGATTCTCTTCTTCGACCTTTTGAAGGGCTTCTTCCCCATCAAAGGCAGTGACCACTTCAAATCCTTCTTTTTCTAAATTAAATTTAACAATATCGGAAATCGGCTTTTCGTCGTCGACAACTAGTATCTTTTTCAAAGATGTTCCTCCTCAGAACTGTTTTAAAAAACTGAAAACTGTGATGCATTTCACTTTGATTATACCCTACCTATAAGATGTGTTCAATTTTACTTCATCGACCGGCCGAGTTTCAGCGGGTCAAGGTGATCTTCAAGGCATCTGTTTCTCTGGCTATGGCTTTCTTTTCAGGTAAAGTTTCCAGCGACAATACAGAGTCATGTTCCAGAACGATGACAGGTATTACGGTATTAAAGCCTTTTTCGCTGATCAATTTCTGATCGAACGTGGCCAGCTGAGCTCCTTTTTCCACGCGGTCGTTCTTCCTTAAAGAGGTCTGAAACCCTTCGCCGTTCATCAACAGGGTATCGATACCGATGTGTATCAAGACTTTCAGTCCTCCATCTGTTTCTATATAATAGGCATGCTTTGCATCTGCAACTTCGATCAGTTTGCCGGAAACAGGCGCATACACTATTTCGGAAGAAGGCTTGATCGCGTAACCGTCACCGATCATTTTCTGGGAAAATAAATCGTCCTGCACTTCCTCAATGGGAATGATTTCGCCATCTGTGACAGCACTTAACATCACTTCCACTGTATCGCTTTTTTGCTCTCTTTTCTGATCACCGAACCCCTTACGTTCATTACTCATTTTTTTCTCCTTTTTAAAGCGACTGATTTTTATCTGAACAGGCTAAGCAGCACCCTTTTCTGCTTATTTTGCTGCTGCTCATCCACTCCACTTGTTCGTTTCACTTGACAACGCACAAAAATCCTATTGTGTTGCTACTATTCTAACAATTAAAGCTCTTTCAAGCAATATCTTTTCGCTAGCGTTTCAGTTGGTGTTCTATTTACTTCATGGTATTCTAATACTATAGATGTAAAAATGATGAAACTGATCAGTAAAGGAGGCACACAATGGAAGCCGGTTATCTTATTTCGCTCATTATTGTTGGTGTATCGCTTGTTCTCCTCATCGCCATAGGTATTTATGCCATGAAGAAAATGAAGCCGACCCTGAACAATATCGAGCGGACACAAACCAACGTACAAGAACAGGTTGAACATTTTACTAACGAAGCGGATGTGATGCAGAAGAAAGTGGATCTGATCATGACCCGTGTTGACAGCACCAAAGAGGTGGCGCAGACCAATATGGAAAGAATGAACGAACTCTCGGATACTGCGTCTAGTTTGTCTCACTCGCTGACTTACCTGAAAGAACACAGCGCTGATTATTCCAAGGGTATCGCACAAAACACCTATACGGAACTGAAGACAGACGGACCACGCTTAGCCAAGACCTTTAAGCGGGCGTTCAAAGGGACAGTCGAAAAACAGAAACAGCGTCATCAGAACGACTCGACACAACCACTATAAACCACATTATCTTGAAAGGATGACTGAATCATGCCCAAAGTAAGTTTAACAAAAGCCGTACTCATGAGTGCCGCATCAGCCTTCGCCGCTCTAATGTTTGCCCCTAAAAACGGTAAAGCCTTTAGAGAAGACCTGAAAGACGAGGCATTGAAATTAAAAGACTCCGGAGAAGAAAAAGCCCATGAACTCGTGGATGATTTTAAAACGTCTTACATGGAAGCTGAAAAAGAGCTGGAATCAGAACAGGCTAAACTTGATGCCAAACAGGCGAAATTGAACCAGACTATTGAAGAAATCGAAAGAGATCTGGCTTTAAGTGAAGCCGAAAGACAAGGAACGACAACGCCTGCATCCGATGCCGCTTCTGCAGGCCAGACGATGTATACCGATGATAAATTAGGCGATGTCAAAGATACGCCTCTTGAACCTGAACAGGATCAGGCCATTCCGAAAGACAAAGTGGATGAAGCCCTCCACGACAATTACCTGTCAGATGATGACGATTTTGATATCGACAAATCTGAAGCTGAAGGTAAAGAAGATGCTTCATTGAAGGTAAACCCTAACGAATAATACCATAGGAAAAGGCTGGACTCTATTGAGCCCAGCCTTTTTCTGTGTTTAGATAAGAAACCTTCGACAATGTAACGGGAAAAGTGGTCGGCTAGCGGTATTAAGACATGTTCTGGTGATTTCTTCTCAGGAACTTGTTCTAATAACGGTTTTGCAACATGTTTTTAGTG
>NZ_FOBL01000039.1 GCF_900109825.1 Alkalibacterium putridalgicola
CGTTCAATTGTGACAACTTTCGGTGGATCATCAAGGGTCAATTTGTTGTAATCAAGCTTTGTGATATCTGTCCCTTTAGGTTGACGATCACCCGCATCTTCCAGCCAGGTAATATAATCATTTAAAAGTTGAATTAAACTGTTTTGCCACTTGATTTTATTAACTAAATACATGATAATCTGAAGTAGATTAGGCATCTCTTTTCACTCCTTAAGTGATGAATGTTTGTTTTGGTGAACTTCATTTTATCAGATTAAGGGGGGAAGAGGTGCCTTTTTGCATTTTAATTGATAGAGCAACGATAGTTGCATTAAAACAGCACGAAAAAACAAGAAAATTGGTAAGTACTAAAAAACAGAAAGGAGGTAAATAATGGAGAAACAGGCTCATATCCATCTCACAAAAGCAGACGGTGCCGAATACGCCCTGCTCCCCGGAGATCCCGAGCGTGTGTCCCGAGTGAAAGCATTTCTGGACGATCCAATAGAACTCGCTTACAACCGGGAATACCGCAGCGTAAAAGGCACGTATAAAGGCACAGACGTCCTTGTTGTTTCCACAGGTATCGGCGGTCCGTCAGCAGCCATCGCGCTTGAAGAACTAAGGCAGATCGGCGTTCACACCCTTATCCGGATCGGAAGCAGCGGTGCCCTTCAGCCGGAGATCAAAGTCGGCGACCTGATCCTCTGTGAAGGTGCGGTCAGAGACGAGGGCACGTCCAAGGCGTATATCTCTGCCAGTTACCCGGCAGTCAGCAATCATACTATACTTTCAGAGCTTAAAACACACGCCGAAACGTTAAAGATCCCGCATCATGTGGGACTGGTCCGCAGCCATGATTCCTTTTATACGGATGATGAAGAAGCGATCGATGCCTACTGGTCCAAGCAGGGTCTCATCGGTTCAGACATGGAGACCGCCGCACTGTTTACCTTAGCTCGACTACGCGGCCTGCGTGCGGCTTCAGTATTGAACGTGGTCGTCCCCTACTCAGGCGACCTGCAGGCCGGGATCAACCAGCTTCAGTCCGGCGAGTCTCTGACTAAAACAGGGGAACATAATGAAATCAAGCTGGCCCTAGAAACCATTGCATCACTCAGCAAGAAACAAACTACGACATCATAAGGAGTGTTTTCTATGAATAACAACAAAAAAAGCATGTGGTCACTGAAATTATCCACCGCTGCCATCGTCCTCATCCCGGCAGCTATCGGTATCAATTATATTGGAAAATTGTTCGCCAGCCTGCTGCGCCTGCCGCTGTGGCTGGATTCGATCGGGACCGTGTTAGCCGCCATGCTTGCCGGCCCGGTCATTGGTGCGGCAGCCGGTATCATCAATAACATTATCTACGGCATCACCGTCAGCCCCGTATCAACCGTTTACGCCATCACGAGTGGGGCCATCGGTATCACCGTCGGGGTCATGGCCTATAAAGGCTGGATCGCCAACGTTAAAAAAGCGACTATCGTCGGTCTGGTCACCGGACTGGTCGCCGCCATCGTGTCCACCCCCCTCAACATGATCTTCTGGGGCGGTCAGACAGGCAACATTTGGGGCGACGCCTTCTATACCTTCCTGATTTCCAATGACGTCCCTCAGTGGCTGGCATCCTTCGGCGACAGTATCGTCGTTGACGTGCCGGATAAAGTCGTGACCGTGCTGATCAGTTACTTTATTTTCAAAGGCCTGCCAAAATCGCTCACGAACATTTACCGTCAAGATTCCGAAATCGAAGAGCTGTAAAAGGATGATTCTATGAATACCATGACATTATATGTTGAAAAAGACAGTCCCGTTCATCGCCTCGATCCGCTGGTGAAGCTGTTGTATGTCTTCGCATCCATTGCGTTGACTTACATCCTGCCGGAACCCTTGTTTATTGCAGGGGTCCTCTTCGTGACACTGCTTCTTTTGGTCATCGGCAAAGTGTTCCGCAACAGCCTGCCCATTCTGACATTGAGTATGTTCCTGATTTTCTCACTTGTCATCGTGCAGGGCTTTTTCCATCCTGATAATGTGACGGAACTGTTCTCCATCGGCCCGCTGGTTTTTTACGAAGAAGGCCTTTATGTCGCGCTCGTTTTGGTCCTGCGTGTCCTGGTCATGATCGGCTCGTTCAGCGTCCTCATTCTGACCACGTCACCTGATGAAATGGTGGAACGGCTGATCAAAAAAGGCATGTCGCCTCGGATCGGACACGTGATCCTGTCCGTTCTCCAGCTGATCCCGCAAATGCGCGCCACAACCAGTAAGATCACCGACGCACAGCGTTCACGTGGGATGGAAACGGAAGGCAGCATGCTTACACGAATCAAAGCCTTCTTTCCTTTGATGGGACCGGTGGTACTGAATTCGCTGAACGAAACCAAAGAACGGTCCATTGCTCTGGAGATGCGCGGCTTTGGCTCGTCGACGAAAAAAACGTTTTTAAATGAAGAAAAGCAGTATCCTTATAATAAACTGCTGGCCGGTATCATCATCGCTATCGTTATTCTAGGGATCGTCTGGAGGGTCATGGTATGAGTATCATTGAAGTAGAAAATCTGAAATACCGGTATCCCGACTTGACTGACCTCGTTCTGGACGATCTGTCCTTCTCTGTTGAAAAAGGCGAATGCCTGGGTATCGTCGGCGAAAACACAGCCGGTAAATCAACGCTCTGCTATGCTTTGGCCGGGCTCATCCCCCATTTTTACAAAGGGGCTTACGGAGGCAAAGTCACGGTCAACGGTCTCGTCGTCCGGGAACATGAAATAGCTGAGATCGTTGAGAACATCGGACTGGTATTTGAAAATCCCTTCTCTCAGATGACCGGTGCGAAGAAAACTGTTTATGAAGAAGTAGCCTTCGGTCTTGAAAATCTGGGACTGGACCGAAAAGAGATGCACAGACGGATCGAACAGTATCTTAAACTGCTGGATGTCTTTGGTTTGAAAGACAAAAACCCTTTCGACTTATCCGGCGGCCAGATGCAGCGCGTGGCCATCGCTAGTGTCTTAGCCATGGAACCGGATGTGCTGATCCTTGACGAACCGACGTCCCAGCTCGATCCTCAAGGGTCCCGTGAGGTCTTTGAAGTCATCGAACAGCTGACCGAAAAAGGCATGACCATTATCCTGGTCGAGCATAAAATGGAACAGATCGCCCAGTACGCCGACCGGGTCCTGCTTTTACATCAAGGCAGACAAGTGGCTCTGGACACGCCTGAGAAAATCTTTTCCCGTCCGGATCTGAAAGGCTTCGGGGTCACGCCGCCTGTGGTGACTAATATATCGAAAGCTTTGAACGTCCGCTATCCCGACTCGGAACTGTTTCCTGTGACCATCGAAGCATTCAAACGACTGGAGGAAGCGAAATGAACACATTCGAACTGAAAGATGTTGCCTTTTCCTATTCCCCAGATATCCAGATCTTTGATGGCCTGGATTTATCCTTTGATTCACGGACTACAGCGATCGTCGGCCAGAACGGCGCCGGCAAAACGACCCTCGTCAAGCTCATGAAAGGCTTGTTGAAACCTTCCAAAGGCACGCTTTTGATCGACGGGGAATCGATCGCCAAAGAGACCGCGGCACAGCTGTCCAGGCGGGTCGGGCTCGTGTTTCAGAATCCCAACGACCAGATCTTTAAAACAAACGTCCTGGAAGAAGTGATGTTCGGTCCGCTGAACATCGGCATGTCTCGAAGCGAAGCTGAAAAAGCAGCGCGGGAAGCCTTGCAGAAGGTCGATCTGGAATCAAAAGTGGACGATAATCCCTATGACTTGAGTCTGTCTGAACGGAAACTGATCGCCCTGGCATCCATTTTAGCCATGGATACCGAGATGGTCATTTTCGATGAACCGACGATGGGCCAGGACTTTGCCGGCAAGGAAAAAATCAAGGCGATCATCGAAGAACTGAACACCGAAGGAAAACTCGTCTTATGTATTTTGCACGACATGGATTTTGCGGCAGAAGCCTTTGAACGGACCGTCGTCATGAACCAGGGCGAGATCATTCTAGACGGCCAGACCCGAGACGTTTTCTCAAAGAAAGAGGTCCTTGAAAAAGCCTATCTGGAACAGCCCTATGTCACGCAGATCGCCCATGCTTTAGGTTATAACGAAAGCTTCATCCACGAATCAGAACTGATTGCTTTTTTGAACAAGAACGCCTAGTTCATTACTTATGACTATTATTTAATTTGAAAGCTTTTTACAAATATTCCAACGATAAAAACCAGTAAGGATACTGTTTGAAAATTTTAAAGGAGGGCCACGACATGGCAGGCAAAACAAAACGGTTCGAAGGCGGAGAATATATCAAAAGCATGGTGTACGGCGGGCTAGATGGCATCATCACCACCTTTGCCGTCGTTTCCGGTGTGGCAGGTGCGACACTGGCGGTTCGTGTCGTCATCATCCTGGGGTTTTCAAATCTTTTGGCAGATGGCTTTTCGATGGCTGTCGGTGACTACCTTTCCAGTAAATCGGAAAAAGAATACCGCGCTGGTGTCGAAGACCAGACCGAACGGGAAGTAGTGGAAAATTATTCAGATGCTGTAGACCGCATGTCCCAGTCCTACCAGAAAAAAGGACTTTCCGAAGAAGATGCTGAGTGCATCTCCACGACGCTGGCAAAATACGACGAACCTTTTGTCAGCCAGATTGTCAATCAGAAGTATGGCAGCGACAGTGGTGTCGAGAACCCGATCAAGAATGCCACAGTCACGTTCTTTTCCTTCTTTATTTTCGGCCTCATCCCCCTTCTGGCTTATGTCTTTTCTTCATTCAGCCCATTCATGATGGAGAATGCCTTCCTGCTCGCTTCCATCCTGACCGGGATTACGCTGTTCATTTTAGGCGCACTGAAATCCCGCGTCACCCAGTCAAACTGGTTCAGATCCGGACTGGAAATGCTCTTAGTGGGTGGCCTGGCGGCGATCGTTGCGTATCTCGTCGGCTATTTACTGGGAAGATAATAGCTTATATTAAAACCCACGCTTATCAGTTGAGTCTGACACGCGTGGGTTTTGCGTTTGAATCCTTTTACTATTTGTAATTTATAAATATTTATTTACATCTTATTGATACACTCTTTTTTTATATGAACTGTCAAAATAGAATTAAATATAATTCTATAGTCCTAGTTAAAAGATATCTATAGCTCTCATAGCAATACTATTTAAATGAAACTTACTTTGATTTTTTTAAAAAAAGTTCATAAAGCTCCGTTACTAAAGTAATACATATTAAAATCACTTTATATAAAATAGATTCTGTAGACTGACTAAAAAAAGTAATCATGAGTAATATACTAGTACCGGATATAATGAGTCTGCTTTTCAAGTAAGGATTTCCATTATTCAAGTCTCTCATCTTCTGTGATGTATATAAAAATAGTATTATTACTATTAATAGAGACAGCCCAATAATTGTTTTAGAGAAAAAAGTTTCAGCAAAAAGATAAATACCGCTCGCCAAGAGATTTAAACTAAATAATACTATTAAACTCACATTATTTCCTCTTTTCCAGATCATCTGATAGTAGCTTTTCGCACACTGTTTCGACTCTCAATCGGGTATTCAGAAGTTAAAGTAATACGAACGCCTGCTCCATATCTATCAGTTACGCTCCACTGTCTCATGATTCCTGCTGCATTATAAAACTTAGTGGCTAAGACTGTAGTAGAAATACCAGTAAAAAAGGCCCCAAAGAATGCGAGTGGGATTGAAGCTAATATTCCTCCTGTTGTTATTATATTCGCATTGTTTTGAAAAGTGCGAGCTAACTCTCGTATAGAAGGCCCACTTATTGCATATGAGTTCACGCCGCCCTGAACAAAGCTATGTGTAATACCAGAACTGGCTCTAAGTAAAGAAACCTGGCCTTCGTTTGAGTATGTAACCTCTGCGCCATCATATTTTGCTACTAAATCAAAAAGCTGTTCCTTAGAAAGATAACCATCTGATGAGGTTATTTTTTCAAGTTCTTTTTCAAATTTAATTTACAAATCATTCTTTTTGACTTTGTTTAGAACCTGATCATCCGGATTTTTTGAGTATTGTTATTGCGTTTCATTGTTCTCTGCAGCATACACCTGTTGTGTACTTACTATGGTTGGCAATAACACAGGGCTCAGCATTAAAGCAGTCTCGCCTATAATCATTCTTTTTTGGTTGAACATATTTATTCCTCCTAAACAATTGTTAATATAAGATATTTATCTGAAATTACTGTAGCTATAAGAGTCGCTAATGAGTGAACTCGAAGGTAATCAAAATTATCATATTCACATTAAAAGTTTTTTTGATATTTAAGTAATGAGCATTTTTTTAACGTGTTACACGACAAAATCTAAATCGAGGCCTTTTGCGTCGTGACTTTCGCTGTCCCCATCTCCAAAAAGGGGTCTTCATTCGCCGGTACAAGGATGATCGTTCCATCTTGTGTGTAAACAACGATATATTCCTGATCAGGATCAAGCTTTATCCCATTATTTGAGGGCAGCTCCACCACGACCGACTTCCCCTGTAAACGTGTTATTGTTTTAAGCATATCTTCACCTCTCTTTATATCTGAATCGACCGACTCTATGTATTACAGATAAACATTTTAACCATGATTCTCTAGTACATTGAATACTTTCAATTTTTTAACTATCCATATCCTATCACTTAGAAAAATGATCGTTTATCCATGAATTTCCCATCAGAACAAGAATCAACGATCATGCTGTCCTTTTTATTACTTAATCTAAATAAATTCGGAGACTACCAGGAATTTTCAAACAAATTACTCTATATCATAGACCATTTCTTGCACTGATTTATACCTTATCTACTTTTATTGTATACCACCCAATCTGAAAAGTGTGAAAATGGTAGTGTAATCCGACCAATTATTTTTTGGAGGTGTTATTTTGAGAAGTGGTGAATGGAGGAGCAAGACTGCTAAGTACAACGAAAATGTTGCATCTGGCTTTACAATTCACGCTTCATTTTCTTTTATATAATCAACAATTGATGATATCTCCCCAAGGGACTCTTGCACATTGACGAAAATAACACCATCACCTTTTGGTAAACATGTGATAAATACTGGGAAATCATTATTCTCGTGATATTCATCAGCAATTTCAATTAAATCTTCTATTTTAATAGACGCTCTTGCAAAAGGGACGATTGATTCTAGATTGGCTTCAAAATCACTATACTGATTTAAAACAAAATACTTTACTTCATAGTTTTTATTTACAAAAGCAGAAAATTCAGTAGAAATACCGATTATTTCTTTCCTGTTTTTTTCATTGTTTTTGTATTCATCAAAACTGATGCGAGTTTCATTCGAGAAATGTTCTTCGAACATTCTCTGCTCCACCGTTAAAGCTTTCTGCGCGAAGTTTGCGAGGTTACTCATTAACCAAAACCCCTTCATTATCATAAATAATTTCGTCGATGTCTACATTCTGCTGCTCAGTAATATCAACTAATGATTGTATGGGTGTTGTTCCTCCGGATGATCTGTAAAGCATAGACATACCATACATCGCTGTCCTTACGATACCAAAGCCAGATGAAGAACTACCGGCTCCTGAAAGTCTAACCCTTATTCGAGCACCTCTAGGCACGTTTTTCAAATATGGAAGGTTTACAGTTCCACCAGAGCCAGAGATATAGCTTTCTCCTACTACGCTGCCATTATATTGGTAATCAAGCATACCTACTATATAGCATGACTGTCCGTTTAATTTAGTGTTCCAATTTACTACTGTATTACTTTGACCGGCCGTCAATACTACTGTCATCCCACCTTGACTATAAGTATATGCACTTGCCTTTTCTGGATTATTGAACACTGTAGCAATTCCCATAACAGCTAAACAAATGAAAACGATTTTCTTGAATTTTGTCATGTTATTTCCTGCTTTCCTATTTATTAATAGAATAGTCTTCTTAATGGTACGAACCCCTTTACTATTGCTAATATTAAAGTTGTTAGTAGTTTGCTTTTCCCCTCCCATTTTTTCTAGTTTAAATCGCTGTTTTCTTCTACATTTATATAAACCAAAGGATTATAGCACATATGAACATTGATACTCCAAATATATAACTATATTTCTTCAATTCGTTTGGCTCACTCTTATATTTACTGATAACGTATAAATATAAGGTGCCTGCCAACATCATAAATATTGAAATATATCCCATAGATGTCTACCTACCTTCTGATTATCTTGAAACTACATTGTAAACTAAGGCATATGTCATTCTAACTTCTACACCATTGCCATTATTATTTACATCCATCCTATGCCCTAATAAACCCATATAGCCACCACTTACTACTGCTCCTGCAGCAAACGGGGGGAACCAACTATTTGCTAGTCCTCCACCAATTGTTGTCGTCCATGCTATGGTAGTAAAAGCATTTACGGCACGTATAGTTGCAGCATTAGTGTATATTGAATTACCACCATACCATGTCTGATGGTGAGTCACACCTTCTCCAGGAGAAGCCATAATGCTAAACATATGATCGTTAGTAGCTTGCTCTCTTATTGTTAAATCGTCATTAACAACGATTGTTCCTTTTGTCAACTTGACTGTTAACTGTAGAAAAATGATGTTCTAATTTATCTAACTCATATTGTTCATAAATATTCAACGGCACACTTTCTTCTAATGCTAAATGACCTTGGTTGTCAACTGTCACATATTGCTGAATCTCTTTGAGCTGATTCTCATTAAACTCTATTTCACTTTGAGGCTCAGTTTCAATCGGAGTAACTTCACTAGCAAAGACATTAGTACTTGGAGCAATTCCCATTGTTAGTGTTGATACTATAGCGGCAAACTTAAACAACTTCACTTTTGTACTTTTCATAAAAAACCATCCCTTTCTTTTTGAACTAATATAACCTTACCTGAATAATCCATACTTTCCCTTTTACAATCTAGAAATCGACTAACAGCAAGATAAATCAAAAAAAAATAATTTCACCTGCCAAGTGATGAAAAAAGAACCTCCACTTATTTCTTCTTCCGTACTTACATTTAGAAGTTCATGGCAGTTTCTACAATTCTAATATAAACTTGTTCCTTCAACTGAATAATTGAGCACTTTAGCAATATATTAGGCTATTGACCAACTCCTTTAATGTTTTATAGATAAAACTGCTACGGCTCAATTAAATCTGTCAAAAAATCACCACCTAAAGGGATGATTAGTGATAAAATCGAAAATAACATACATCTCACATCCTTTCTCTTACTGAATTTATTTTTTATCCATACTTAATGTATACCAATAAATACTAGAAGTGTTAAAATGGTAGTGTAATCCGACCATTTAATTTTTGGAGGTGTTCGTTTGAGAAGTGGTGAAGGTTTCAAACAATTGCGCGAGGAACGGGGCGTAAGTCAGAGGAAACTGACGGAAGGAATCTGTGCCAGAAGTACACTGGCTACATTTGAGAACGAGGGTAGTTATGGTGGATTATTTAGTCGCATAACTTAGTCTTACCATGCAAGTGTGAAAAAGCATCCATCAAAAGAAAATACTCTATTACAATCGGAAGAAGATATCAAATGCACTTTAAGACAGGTAAAGGCTTGTTTAGGTTTTACTCGATTTTCCGTCCGTGAGCATTCGAAGTTAGAAAGTGAAACGAACCTCGTTTTCATGGCAAACAATTTGAGAAAATATAATGAAAGTAAGCAATTAGAGCGGAACAAAATAGAAAAAGCTGCGTCATTGTATATCTACAGAATGACGCAGCTTTTATATTATTTCAGATTAGTATGGGTCCCTTTAGCCCTTGCCTCATTATCTATTTGGAAATTGTTTCTTTCTGGTAGAAATGAGTATTCAGACTTCGTTCACTTTTTCTTTGTGAGCATTTTCCAAAAAACTACCAGCAAAGACAATCCATATCCCGTAGCAATTATACCTTGAAAATAATAATTGATGACTCCTGTAGTACTATGAAAAACAACAGCAAAAACCGATATATATATTAATATCTTTACTTTGTCTTTATTTTCAGGTAATTTCCATAAATTTAATAATGAGTACATGAAAGTTACGACTGTCACGATAGCTACTAATGTAAGTGGTAAGCCCTCATTTATATTAAATGTATAAATTAGCATTGCCCAAGTTAGGGAAAAAAATAATGGAAATAAAATCTTCTTATACACTAGTGGATCTGATTCATTCAGCATTTTATCAGACTATCTCCTTCTAAATTATAAAATGTATCTACCAAGTTCCCATAGCAGGGTTGGGGAATGCTCCATTCCAATCTACACCAATATAAAATCCTTGGTCATTAACCATAGCTTGAGTAACTTGATACGTGATGGCACCCGCGCTAAATAATCCCACAACTACGCCTAAAACTGTCCCCACTCCCGGAGTAGCAACTGTAGAACCCAATGCAGCTAAAGTCGCTACTACTGCGGGAGCTCCTGCCTGAATTGCTGACGAAAAGTACATCCTCACATCATAATTAGTGAAGTATACTTTCCAATCCGACACGTGTAACATGGGCGACACTATACCATCGTTAACTTGAGTTGTATCTGTAATTTGAGTGGCTGTATTTTGTATTTGAAAAGCAATAATAGCGTGAACTTTTTCGATTTCTTGAACACTAAAATCATAATCTTCTTTTAGTTCAGAATCAGAAACATTTAGAATCAAGTGATTGTTTTTATTCAACTCTAGCATAGAGTATATTGTACTTAGTTTTTTCATGAAATCTTTATCTTCTTGAGAAAGTTCTTCAGAAATATATGTGGATTTAAAATCAGATTGACTATCAGTTATAGACTTTTCTAATCTATTGTGTGAAAACTGAGGATTTTTCTGAGCATTAGCTATTAAAGGTGCGGTATTAGTAGAAATCACTCCTACTAGCATACCTATAGTTGCAAATTTAGCGAATATTCTTTGCTGTCTTTTCATAAGTAACATTATCCTTTATATTTTTGGAATTTTAATTTTTATTTATATACTGCAAAAATATAAGGTCCATCAATATGTGAATTATTAATTTTAATCACCTTAAGACCTCTGTATCAGATTGCATCATGGTGATTATATTTTTCTCTAATAGGTACATGTCATGATGTTTTAATACCTGATACATCTTGCAATACAGCGAGTTCAGGTTATACATTTAGCTTCCAATCAACTCCTTACTGTATTGCAGTTAAACCCGCTATGGCTCAATTAGATCTATCAAAAAATCACCACCTAAAGGAATGATTAGTGATAAAATCGAAACGAACATCTGTCTCACATTCTTCTCTTACTGAATTTAATTTTTATCTATACTTAGTGTATACCAATAGATATAAAAAATGTTAAAATGGTAGTGTAATCCGACCATTTAATTTTTGGAGGTTTTATTTTGAGGAGTGGTGAAGGTTTTAAAAAGCTGCGTGAGGAACGGGGAGTAAGTCAGAGGAAACTGACAGAAGGCATTTGTGCCAGAAGTACACTGGCAACGTTTGAGAATGAGGGCAGTCATCTTTCTGTAGAGTTATGTTCAAAACTTTTGGATCGATTGAACATCCGCATAGACACTTACTTCAGTTCGATCTCGGAAGATTTCGATCAAAAAAGAGAAGAGTTTTCAGAACTGAAAAAAAACATCGTTACAGAAGATACGGACGCAATAGAGAAACATAAACAAAACTATTTAACTCGGTATGCATCCACCCGTGACTTTTACTGGTTTCATCTTTATTTTCTCTCTGAGGAATTTCTTTGTCAGTCTGAAACCAGATTCACATACGAACGATTCAGAGAAACGCATAAAAAGGATATCAATTTACTGGAAAAGTACTTAAATAAAATAGAAAACTGGAGTCATTTTGAGTTTGCAGTTTTGGGCAATTCGCTCTGGTACTTTGATCTTGACTTTATCCTGTTAGTCAAAGATCGATTGAAAAAAAACTACATGACTTCTGTTAAACATAAAAAAGAATTATACGGAAGTTTTTTACTCAATATGGGTTTCTATTGTCTGGAGTATGGTCATTTCGAATTAATTGAACAACTAAAAAAAGAACTCTTTGAGCTGTCTAACTATACAAATATTCACTGGAAAGTATCGTCTTCCTATCAGCTTTCTCTTGCGGAGGAATTGTCGAACTCTCCTTCCTCTTCAAAAGAAGTGACGCTTTCGCATATAAAAATTTACGAGCAGATGGGGGAAGAGGATCATTACCAGAATATGATCCACTACAGAAAGCGTTTGTTAGAAAAGCACAAAAAAGGAGAGTCATCCTGAGGTTTGAAACCTCCAGGAATGACTCTCCTTTTTACTATATTAAATTAAAGGACTCGAACGAAAAATTACTCTTCGTCTTCTTCCTCATCATCTAGGACTTCTTCGTCTTCGACAATGTTGAGTCCTTTCAGGTCTTCGTCGTCTTCGACATCGTCAAGATCTTCAAGGTCATCTTTGTATTCGCCTAAATCTTCGTCGTCTTCATCATCGACCATGACGCCATGTTCATCGACGGCAACGCGGTCACCGTATTCGATCGGTTCGTCATCGTCTTCTTCTTCCTCTTCGTCGTCTTCAAGCTCTTCATCGTCCAGATCTTCGTCATCATAATCTTCATCATCGAAGCCGTGACGTTTCTTTCTGCGACGGGGTTTTTCGTCTTCTTCGTCGTTGTCATGGGTGATTTCTTCGTCAATGGCATCGATCGGATACCAGCTGCGCAGGCCCCAGCGGTTATCTCCAAGTGAGATAAAGCGGCCGTCGATGTTCAGATCTGTATAAAACTGAACCATATCTTCTTCCAGCTGTGCGTCAGACAGTCCCAGGTAGTCCGCCACTTCAGATAATAAATCGTTAAAGTCCTTAACTTCCCCTGTTGTCTGCAGTATCGCGTGTGCAACATCGACCATTGCTAATTCTGCTTTGTCTTGCCCTTTAAATTGGTTTAATTCCACGACTTACACGTCCCCTCATTCGTTTTGATCATTTAACTTAAAAATTTTTAATTAATTTGTTTCAACCCACTTATATTACATGATTATGTGGTGAAACGCAATCGAATATGATAGTCTCCAATTTTCTGCTGGTTCGCTGACAATGAGTAATCCACCCAGATGCGTCCGGCGAAGGGCCTGTCGTAATAACTCACCCGTATGTCGTCGGTCGTGACGGTCAGTGGAATGATCCCTGCCGGTGTGCGGTAATTAGATTCCGTTTCCTGATCGCTGTCAAAAACAAAACGCGTCGTCTGTTCGCCGCGTCTGATCAGCTGGACCACACCGTCCGGATTGATTTTTATCGTGACCGGTACTGTTCCCAGCTCATGCGCTTCTTCAAAGCGGATGTAATAGCTGCTGTTCATATAGACCACGCGTCCGTTTTCTTCGAACGAATGGTGGTGCGTTTCCCCGTTTTGAACATAGGAGGTCTCCATTTTGATTTCGGCCGGCAAGCCGTTTTTCAATTCATTTGAAGGCATACGTTTGATTCCTTCCTTTCTCTTTATCCATTAACTTTTTAGTTGCTTACATACACGTGACGGTGTTTCTGTTTCAGCTGGGACGCACGGACAGGGCGTCCCTTCATTATTTCTTTTTTTGTCTCTTTATCTATTATAACAAAACCTTCTCTATTAGTTTAGCATAAATGTGTCGTAACATCCTATCTGTAATTCGTCGCTAATCGCCACACGCGCCTTAACTTTTTGGTATACTTGAAGCAAGAATGATTGACTACAACTGACAAGGACGGAATACGAATGACTGATTCTCTCAATTTTTTAAATACTTTACCGACCTTTCTGGTCTATGACAATGTGCCAGACGACTACAGCAGCCACCGGTTCGCGCCTTTTGCCTTTACGGATGCCCTGATCAAAGAGGCCGGCGAGAAAAAGCAGCCGATCCTGCATTTCTGGACGACCAGACCCTATGTTATATTAGGGATGATGGATACGAAACTGCCTTTTCTAACAGATGCGCTGCGGATTTTTTCATCCTACGGCTATCCTCATCTCGTAAGGAATTCCGGCGGCTTAGCTGTGGTCAGCGATGAAGGGGTGCTCAACTTCTCCCTTATTTTTCCTGAAGAAGACGAACGCATGCCGATCAACGAAGGCTACGAACGCATGCACCACATCATTAAAACTGCTTTTAAAGATTTCAGCGAACATATCGATGCCTACGAGATCCCTGATTCTTACTGTCCGGGCGACTTCGACTTGAGTATCGACGGCAAAAAAATTGCTGGGATCGCACAGCGGCGTCTGAAAGGCGGCATTGCGATCATGATCTACTTGAGTGTTTCCGGCGACCAGCAAAAGCGTGCCGAGATGATCCGGACTTTTTATGACATCGGCCTTAAAGAAAAAGAAACCAAATGGGACTTCCCGACCGTTCATCCTGACATGATGACGACGCTGGAAGAGGCGCTGTCGCATCGCTTTACCGTTGACGACGTGAAAGAACGGCTCATGTCTGTCTTTACAGACGCTTCTGTCGCGTTGGCCGATGGTCCCTTCCCGCCTTCGATCACTGCTTCATACGAGGAAGGCCTTGAAAAAATGATCAAACGCAACGAAAAAATGCTGCCGCAATCGCCCTCCAGTGCTGAAGGTTAAAGAAAGGAGTTCTTGTTGCTTCACAGGCACCTTCTCAAACACGCCGTTTGGAAGCTGAAGTAACGAGAGAACGTTATGTGTGTCCAAACATTTGAAAAATTAGATCGTCTTGCTAATGAAAAGGTCTTTAAAGATCCGGTACACGACTATGTCCATGTGCGCCACCAGCTGATCCTGGACTTGATCGATACGCGAGAAGTCCAGCGGTTGCGCCGCATCAAACAGCTGGGGACGTCTCAGTTCACTTTCCACGGGGCTGAGCACTCCCGCTTCTCCCATTCCCTGGGTGTTTATGAACTCACACGCCGCATCGTCGATATGTTCGAACGGAACTATCCTGACGACTGGGATCCCAGCATGCGCTTGGTCACGCTTTGTGCGGCTTTGCTTCACGATGTCGGGCACGGTCCTTTTTCACATACCTTTGAAAAGATATTTGAAACTGATCACGAAGCCATCACGACGGATATTATTTTATCCGAAGAAACAGAAGTCAATGCTGTTTTGAAACGCGTATCCCTGGACTTCCCGAACCAGGTCGCCAGCGTCATCACCAAAGAACACAGCAACCCGCAGGTCATCCAGCTGATTTCCAGCCAGATCGACGCCGACCGGATGGATTATCTTCAGCGCGACGCATTCTTTACAGGCGCAACTTATGGGGCTTTTGATCTGTCCAGAATCCTGCGCGTGATCCGTCCTTATAAAGACGGCATCGCCTTCCAGTATCAGGGGCTTCATGCGGTCGAGGACTATATCGTCAGCCGTTTCCAGATGTACATGCAGGTCTATTTTCACCCGGCTTCACGCGGGATGGAAGTCACTTTGGACCGTCTCTTGTACCGGGCCAAGCAGCTTTATCACGATGGAACCCTTTATCCCCTGTTCCCCCTTCTCGATCCCTTTTTCAAGGAAGAAGCCACACTGGACGATTACTTGAAGCTGGATGACGGGGTCCTGCAGACCGCCATTATTCTCTGGACGGACAGCGACGATGCTTTCTTGAGCGAACTGTCCAGCATGTTCCTGAACCGGAAGCCGCTCAAGTCAGTCACCTTTGAAAAAGGCAAAGATGAAGAAATCGTGGAAATACTTAGAGACATCGTCGGCAAATTGAGTTATGATAAAGAATTGTACACACTGACTAACAGCAGTTCCGATCTGCCTTACGACTATAAGCTCAAAAGCAAGACGCCTATCCAGCTCATGCATTCTGATGGGACCTTAGTTGAAATCAGTACCGTAAGCGCGATCGTTAAATCACTGAGCGGCATCCTGCACGGGGATCACCGTCTGTTCGTACCTAAGGAATTTTTAGAGCAGGATAAGGCAAATATCAATATGTTTCAGGAAGAGTACGATGCCTTTCAGCACTATATTAAAAATGGAGCGATTACGCATCCGAAAGACTGATTGAAATGATTAGATGGAGGAAAAGCATGACAGTAAAACTGATTGCCATCGATATCGACGGCACACTATTGAACACCGACAGAAAAGTGACAGCAGAAGTGAACGAGGCCATCCACGCCGCTAAAGAAGCCGGCATACGCGTCGTCCTCTGTACCGGACGCCCTTTCCCGGGAGTCGTTCCACTGATCGAAGAACTGGGTCTGGACAAAACCGATGATTACGTGATCACCTATAACGGGGCCCTTGTCCAAAACACCCACACAAAAGAAAGCATTATCGACTATATGATGACACATGACGATTATCTAACTTTAGAAAAAGCGGCCGAAGAAGCCGGTTCTCACTTCCATGCGATCCATAACGAAGGGATCTTCACGCCTAACCGTGACATCAGCAAATACTCGGTCCAGGAAGCCTTTATCATCGATATCCCGCTCTTCTACCGTACCCGGGAAGAAATGGATCCGGAAGTGAAATACAACAAAATGATGATGATCGACGAGGCCGATGTCCTTGAAGCAGCGGTATCCCGTCTCCCGCAAGAGATATGGGACGGCTACACGATCCTGCGCAGCGAACCATTTTATCTGGAAATACTGAATAAAAATGCCAGTAAAGGAAAAGCCGTGAAAGCACTGGCTGAACATTTGGGGATCGACCAAAAAGACGTCATGGCGATCGGAGACAGCGGCAACGATGTGGATCTGGTCGACTTTGCTGGCATCGGTGTCGCGATGGCAAACGCCACAGACGAAGTCAAAGCGGTGGCGAATGTTTTCACCATGTCCAATAACGAACACGGCGTGGCGCAGGCAATCTACAAATACGCTCTGGATTGATGGCTTTAATTTCGGTATTCTCTCGCCTCTTGTTATACTTAGTGTAGACTAACGAAAAGGAGCGAGATTCAATATGTCAGAAAAAATCGTTTATACGACCGCTGCAGTCAACACAGGTGCACGTGCAGGGGAAAGTCATTCTCCCGACCGTTCATATGAAGTCAACATCGATGTGCCAAAAAAAATGGGTGGAGATGGTAATGGTACGAATCCTGAACAGCTCTTCGCCATGGGTTACAGCGCCTGCTATCATGCGGCCTTAGACCATTATAAAAAAGAAGAGAATATCGACAACGAGTCTCAGGTCACACTGACAGTCCATCTGCACAATGATCCGTCAGACGGCGGGTTCAAATTAAGTGTCGAGATCGAAGTCGGTATCAAAGACTTTTCGGAAGAAAAAACGAAAAAACTTGCCGACAAGGCTCACACCTACTGCCCGTATTCAAAAGCAACGATGGGCAATATCGACGTCGACGTCAAAGCCGTTCCTTTTGTCGAAGGAAAATAATAATCTAAAATAAAATAATTAGAAAAATCGCCTGCTGTCATTAGGATAGTGGGTGATTTTTTTGTTCAGATTTGTTTGGCCGAAGTGTTCCCCTTGACGATTCGAACAAACGTTCTTATAATTAAAACAAACAAACATTCCCTTAAGGAGGGCTGAACATGATACAGATGATGGACTACTCTAATGAACCGTATCGAGATATTTTATGTATCGATGTGAAGTCCTTCTTTGCTTCCGTTGAAGCAGTGGAAAGAAAGCAGCATCCCCTTGAAGCCCGGATAGCCGTCGTCAGTAAACCCGACAACAACGGCGGTCTGGTACTGGCTGCCTCGCCTTTAGTGAAAAAACTTTACGGCGTCAAAACGGGGACGCGTGTCTATGAGATCCCTAAAAATGCAGCCATAGAGATCGTCGAGCCGCGGATGGCCCTTTATGTTGAAAAGAACTTGGAGATCGTAAATCTCTTCAAACAGTTCGTCACAGACTCTGATCTCCATGTCTACAGTATCGATGAATCCTTTCTGGACGTCACCCATTCGCACGGTCTGTTCGGCACAACGGAAGACATCGCTAGGAAGATCCAGTATCTGATCTGGAAAAAAATGAAGCTGGTCGTCACAGTCGGCATCGGCGACAATCCCCTGCTGGCAAAACTGGCTCTGGACCACGACGCCAAACGTAATCCTGACAGCAATTATATCGCTGCCTGGCATTACGCAGATGTGCCGGATACGGTCTGGAAGATCGCACCGATGAAAGACTTCTGGGGCATCGGCTCGAAGACGGAACAGCACCTTCAGCGGCTCGGTATCCATTCGATCCACGACCTTTCACAGGCCGACGTTAAAAAACTGAAAAAACGGTTCGGGGTCATCGGGGAACAGCTCTTTTTTCATGCACACGGTATCGACCGGACGCTGCTGTCGGAGACCTTTACGCCCAAGGAAACGTCTTTCAGCAAAAACCAGATACTGAACAGAGATTACGTGGACAAACATGAAGTCGAGATCGTGATCCGCGAGATGGCGGAAGAAAACGCCATGCGTCTGCGCAAACACCACTTGACTGCTGGTCTGGTCAAACTCAGCATCGGCTATTCTAAAGATGTCATCGCGCGCGGTTTCAGTCATCAGCTGCTGATCGAACAGACCGACTCGTCCAGGAAAATCATCGAAGGTCTGCTGATCATCTTCGATCGTCACTACGGACGGTTCCCGGTTCGCGTAGTTAATGTGACCTTTGGAAAAATCGAAGCTAAGTCGGCCCTGCAGCTCTCCTTATTTGAAGCAGCTGAAACGCTCATCAGTCAGGAAGACCTGGACCAGACGATCGATGCCATCCGAAAAAAATACGGTTACACGTCTCTGCTTCACGCCAGCAGCTTGTCCCGGGGCGGCATGGCCATCCAGCGGGCCAAACTTTTAGGCGGACACCGTTCAGGAAAAGACGATAGGTAAGTTCAGGAATCATACATAAATTCGAAGGAGGAAAAGCAGATGAAACAAGATATCGTTAGACTTTCTCCTGATGCATTAGGCTATAAAGACAGAGGAAAAATGAAATGGATCGGACTGATGCTGTCCGACCATGCAGAAGCATTGAAAAAACAGAAACAAGGGGCACGCGATATATTGATCTCACCCAAACCCAGACAGTCGATGGAAGACATCAGCGGCTGTCTATACCGTAGTTATACGAATAAAAACCCCCTCGCTGTCCAGCTGGATATTATTAACGAAGGACAGTATCTACCCGACATCGAAGGCTTTGTCGTCGGGGTCAAAGGCGATGCTGTTTTTATCAAGCAACGCGACCGCACCCTAAAGCGCATCGTCCTGGAAGACATCCGCCACATCGACTGGCTCAACGCCTCAGACTGGTTTGAAAAATATACTCGACAGAACGTTCTGATATAGCTCAGCCCGAGTGGATGGGATCAGGCTTGTTCGCCTGATCCCACCTTTGAATCTTAAGGCAGTAAAAGTCGCTCACTGAGCGACTTTTTTCTTTAAAACGATATTCCCGCTAACTGTTTGATTCGGGTCATGCTAAGCGTATCTCTATTCGGTGTACTCGCGAGGATTCTCTCCTGGGTGATGCCAATGACCGTCTCATTCGACGTGCTCACCGAGATTTTCCTTTGGGTACTGCTAATGACCGCCTCATTCGACGTGCTCGCAAAGATTCACGTTTGGGTACTGCCAATGACCGACT
>NZ_FOBL01000009.1 GCF_900109825.1 Alkalibacterium putridalgicola
GTATGCGTCAAGTTTTTCTCGGTAACCTTTAACTAGTAGAATTAAACAGAAAGTATGTTATATTAACTTTTTTAGGAAAATGCCCGGCCTAATTTTCCAATGAAGCTACTCACAGGGCCATAGTTGGATATCTTCCCAGTTTGAACAGTGCGTGTAGTTGAACGAGGCTTTTTCAAAGCCTGACGTACTGCTCCTTTAAGATCTTCACCTAACGGTTCAACGATAGAATCAACTTCTGTGGACAAAGCTTTTTTCAGAAGACTGTTTTGTTCTGCTGTTAGTAATGCTACGACATTAGCTACACCTGACTTTGTCCAACTACGTCCCTGCCTTTTCGTCCGGTAACTATACACACGATGTCCAGTTTCACAAACGCCTGTCCCATCGGACAGGGGGAGATCACGTTGTTTAAAGCTTTTGATGTATTCCCAATTTCTATACAAATATTTTTTCAGTTTTTCAATTTGATCTTTACGTATTGCTTTGCTTTCTTCTGGTATGTCTATCAATCTGCTTTCAGCTGTTGCACAAACGGATTCCACTAATGACCAGTCATGTTTTTTTACAGCCTTTATCATTAATCCTTCCATTTTTTTATCGAAAGATAAACGTTCTTTTAATTTTCGATAGACGTGGTAGGTATCTCTAAAATGTTCATGCCGATGACAATAGCCAACGATAGTGTCAAATTTATCTTTTTCATATCCACTTCCTCCATCACTGTTTGTGATGACAAGTGTCTCTTTCAAGTCATAGACTTGATTTAAGTAATGAGCAGCTTGCTTAAAAGCATCTTTACTAGAATCTAAACTTGAAAATGCCATTTTGTTTATAAGCGTATGTCTCTGCTTCTTTTTATCAATACCTTCATGTACGATGACGCGATGAATGGTCGGGGAGTCGCCTTGCCTTCCTTTGACAAGCAAACCATCACCTTCAATATATAATGCTTTTACCTTCTTTCGCTTAGTCTTAGGAAGATTTGATTTATAGTTATATTTAGACAGATAGTGTTGAACCTTTTCTCCAACCTCTTGCGTTACACGGTGAATGGTAGAATGGCTAGCTGTCACAGAACTACTTATCAGAAGAGACTTTTTGGCTTGTCTATAAGGCATATTAGCCCCCAATTGAGCCATAACCTTTTGAGTGTTGGGAGAGTAGCGCTTATACTTTTGTAAGCCTAAGGCTTCATCCAAAGCAATAAAAGATGGTTTCCCTTCTTTTCTTAGTCGTCTCCGATAGTAAGTGATCTTACCAAATACAAATTGAACAGTTCGAGGTTCAATATTGTCTACATGCCAGCCTTTATGTTTATACTGCTGGTAAAGTTCTTTATCTATTCTCTCTATGGCATGCTGCATTAACCATTCATTCCAACCTTGAAACCAAAGGTTTAAATTATTTTCTATATCAATAACAGATTCTTCGTTCTTCCAGAGTTCAACTATTTGTGATATTATATGATTCATAACGAGGCCTCTTTTCTACTGGTGTGGTAACTACTAGATTAAAGGTCTCGTTTCTTTTTGTCTAGAAAACGAAATGATATCACTAACCGAGAACTATTTTACACTAACTCATTGAAAGTTAAAAAACGCGTTTACCTGCTGAAAAGAATGTGATATATCCCTGTATCGTATTAATTGAGGTTTATAGTTATGCACGGTATGATAAAAGGAGGAGTTGAGCTATCATAAAAAGGAGGATCAAAATAATCGAGCAAATCAGTATGGTTATTTTAACGTCGATCGCGATAATTTGATAATAATGAACAAAATAAAACCATGGTTAAAATTGTGAATTTTTTAATAAATTTATTAGTATAAATTTAAAATTAATATTTTTTGTATATTATATAGAAGTATACATGAGTATTCCTGTTATGTACCATTAAATATTCATTATTTAAATTATTATGCAAAAACAGCCTTTCAGAAGAGCTGGGAAGCGTTACCATTAGGTTAACAAAGCCCTTTGTAAGTGTTATCATATGTGTATCAAAGCAAATAAGGAGGAACGAGAGTGAAGTCAACGACTGAAACAGAAAGTATATCTAACGAGACAGGAGAGAATACAATGGAAACGAACAAGAAGTCAATTCACGTCTTTTCAGAAATCGGTGAACTGCAGACTGTCCTTTTGAAACGTCCGGGCAGAGAAATTGAAAATTTGACCCCTGATATTATGGAACGCCTGCTTTTCGATGACATTCCACATTTGCCCGTCATTCAAAAAGAACATGACAAGTTCGCAGAAACATTAAGAGTAAACGGTGTAGAAGTTTTATACCTTGAAAAATTATCGGCGGAAGCCATCGATGCATCCGACACGAAAGAATCCTTTGTGGAAACGATGCTGGATGAATCCGGTATTTCTTCCAAGAATGTATATAAAGTGCTCAAGGATTATCTGCTGTCTATGGACACTCTGGAAATGGTCGAAAAAATCATGGCTGGGGTACGTAAGAACGAAGTAGAAGTAGACTCCAACCACCTGGCAGATATCAGTGACCGTCATCAGTATCCGTTTTACATGGATCCAATGCCTAACCTTTACTTTACTCGTGATCCGGGTGCCTCAATGGGCAACGGCATGACTATCAATAACATGACCTATCAGGCACGTAAGCGTGAGACCTTATTCCTTGAAACGATCATGAAACATCACCCAAGGTTCAAAGACGGCGGCACCGATATCTGGCGGGACCGCAATGTGACGACTCATATGGAAGGCGGAGATGAACTCGTCTTAAATGATAAAGTCCTGGCTATCGGTATTTCTCAGCGAACAGAAGCAAAAGCTGTTGAAGACCTGGCTATTGAATTATTTGAGAAGGGTGCTTCATTCGAAAAAGTCCTGGCTATCAAGATCCCGAATGTGCGGGCCATGATGCATCTGGACACAGTATTCACAATGATCGATCATAATAAATTTACGATTCATCCGGGCATCCTGGAATTTGACGGTTCGATCGACACCTATATCCTGGAAAAATCAGATGAAGCCGGGAAGGTCAAGATCACGCATGAAACGGATCTGGGTAAAGTGCTGAAAGATGCACTAGGCGTGGATGACATCGAACTGATTCAGTGTGGCGGCGGCGACGCGATCGCAGCACCTAGAGAACAGTGGAACGACGGATCCAATACTTTGGCAATCGCACCGGGCGTCGTAGTGACTTATGACCGCAACTATGTTTCAAATGAACTGCTGAGAGAAAAAGGGGTCAAAGTCATTGAAGTGGAGTCAAGTGAATTATCCAGAGGTCGTGGGGGTCCCCGATGCATGAGCATGCCACTGATCAGAAAAGATATAAACTAAAAAATCAGAAAAACTATTAGGAGGAAACACTATGCAAAACGTATTTCAAGGACGCAGCTTATTAAAGGAAAAAGATTTCACTAAAGAAGAATTGATGTATTTCATCGATTTTTCAGCTCATTTAAAAGATATGAAGAAAAAAGGCATCCCTCACCGTTACCTGGAAGGGAAAAACATTGCTCTTTTATTTGAAAAAGCTTCTACACGTACCCGTTCATCCTTTACCGTGGCAGCCATCGACTTGGGTGCACATCCTGAATATTTAGGCAAGAACGACATTCAAATCGGTAAAAAAGAATCGGTCGAAGATACAGCTAAGGTACTTGGCGGTATGTTTGACGGCATCGAGTTCCGTGGATTCAAACAGGAAAGCGTGGAACTTCTGGCTGAACACTCTGGCGTACCAGTCTGGAACGGTCTGACGGATGAATGGCACCCAACACAGATGATCGCGGACTATCTGACGCTGAAGGAAAACTTCGGCAAACTGGAAGGCCTGACATTAGCCTATACTGGTGACGGCCGTAACAACGTTGCCAACAGTCTATTGATCACTGGAGCCATCCTGGGTGTAAATGTGCACATCGTTTCACCTGAATCTCTCTTCCCAGATGAAGAACTCGTCGATCTGGCCAAAGAATATGCTGAGAAATCCGGCAGCCGAGTCCTGATCACTGACGATGTGAACGAAGGCGTGAAAGGTGCCGATGCTTTATACGCCGATGTTTGGGTATCCATGGGTGAAGAAGATAAATTCGAAGAACGCGTCAACCTGCTTAAACCATATCAGATCAATATGGATATGATCAACGCCACCGGCAAAGAGGATACTATCCTCCTGCACTGCCTGCCAGCTTTCCATGATACAGAAACAGAATACGGGAAAATGGTTGAAAAAGAATTTGGCGAAGTCGAAATGGAAGTCACAGACGAAGCCTTCCGAAGCAAGCATGCCCGTCAGTTCGACCAGGCTGAAAACCGCATGCATTCCATCAAAGCCATCATGGCCGCAACTTTGGGCAACTTATTTATTCCACGCGTGTAAAAAAACGAATAAACTGGCTGGTCAGTCCGGTCAGTTTATTTGACTATAATTAATCGATGAAAGAGAGTGATCATTTTGTCAAAACGAAAAATCGTTGTCGCTTTGGGCGGCAATGCTATCTTAACGAATGATTCATCCGCAAAGGCTCAGCAGAAAGCACTGGAACATACCGCTGAGTATCTCGTTCAGTTTGTTGAAAATGGGGATGCCATCGCTGTTTCACACGGAAACGGTCCTCAAGTGGGCAATCTCCTCCTGCAGCAGGAAGCCGCACACAGCGAAAAGAATCCGGCGATGCCTCTGGATACCTGTGTTGCCATGACACAGGGAAGCATCGGCTACTGGCTTCAGTCTGCCATGGCTAAAGCGCTGAAAGCCAAAGGCATAGACAAAGAAGTGGCTTCGATCGTGACGCAGGTCGTAGTATCTGAAGAGGACCCTGCTTTTAAGAGCCCTTCAAAACCTGTAGGCCCTTTCCTTTCTAAAGAGGAAGCTGAAAAACAGATGGAAGAAACCGGAGCTAAATTCATTGAAGATGCAGGCCGTGGATGGAGAAAAGTCGTTCCTTCGCCTAAACCCATCGATATAAAAGAAGTCAAAGTGATCAAGACGCTGATCGAGAACGATATCATCCCTATCACTGTTGGTGGCGGCGGTGTGCCGGTCATCAAACAGAATGATGACTATATCGGTGTAGAAGCTGTGATCGACAAAGATTTCGCCTCAGAAACCTTGGCAGTCAGCATAGAAGCTGATCTGCTGGTCATTTTGACCGGGGTCGATAATGTGATGATCAATTATCACACACCGGATGAAAAAGTATTGAACGAGGTGACCGTGGATGAAATGAAAAAATATGTCGATGAGAAGCAGTTCGCTGCCGGCAGCATGCTCCCTAAAGTGGAAGCAGCCATCAAGTTCGTTGAAGGGAATCCAAAAGGGAAAGCGATCATCACGTCGCTGGAAAACATAGAGGCAGCAATATCAGAAAGTGGTGGTACGATAATCACGCGTTAAAGAATAAAAATAATGAGTTGGAGGGTTTAACATGTCAGAGAATAAGATCAAAGATAGATTGATGTCCTTGCCATCATCGTTTACCATACTATTTATTATTATTGTTATCATGGCTATCCTTACCTGGTTCGTCCCGGCAGGCAGCTATGAAGTGAATGAAGCCGGAGAGATCATTGCCGGCACATTCGCTTATACTGAACATCAGCCTCAGGGCCTGTGGGATATCTTCATGGCTCCCGTCAAAGGGATGCTTGGGACAGACACCACACCGGGAGCGATCGAAGTGTCGCTGTTCATTCTAGTCGTCGGTGGATTTTTGGGCGTCGTTGATAAAACGGGTGCCCTAGATTCAGCTATCGCACAAGTCGTCGGTGCAAACCGCGGACGTGAAAAAATGCTCATTCCTATTTTGATGTTCATCTTCGCCTTAGGTGGAACCACATACGGGATGGCAGAAGAAACACTGGCCTTTTATCCATTGATCATTCCCGTCATGATCGCTGTCGGGTTCGATATGCTCGTTGCTGTGTCCGTGATACTCCTGGGTGCCGGTGTCGGTGTGCTTGCGTCGACAGTCAACCCGTTCGCCACTGGGGTAGCGTCGCAGGCTTTGGGTATCAGTCCGGGTAACGGGATCGTTCTCCGTCTAGTCTTCTTCGTGGTGATGTATGCCATAGCGACAGCGTATGTCTATCGTTATGCCACAAAAGTTCAGAAAGACAGAGAAAAATCGATGGTATCAGAAGACTACGAAGAAAACAAGAAGAAATTCAAGCCAAAAGATACCAATGAAAAAATGAATACCAGACAGAAAATCGTTATTTTCCTGTTTGCCTTGACCTTCATTCTGATGGTCCTTGGACTTATTCCATGGACACTGCTTAATGAAAACTGGACGATGTTTGAAAACTTCAATGCCTGGCTGATGGGTCTTCCGGTGATCGGAACAGTCCTTGGCCAGCAGATGGTGCCTCTGGGAGACTGGTATTTCGTTGAAATCACGATGCTTTTCCTTGCCATGGCCATCATCATCGGTATCGTTTATCGCGTGCCTGAAGAAGATATCGTTTCAGGCTTTGTCAATGGTGCAAAAGACCTCTTGAGTGTTGCCCTGATCGTGGCGCTTGCCCGCGGGATCCAGGTCATCATGAATGAAGGCATGATCACAGCCACCATTCTGCACTTTGGTGAAGAAACCTTATCTGGCTTGTCGCCAGTCGTCTTCTCCGTGCTGACGTATATCTTCTATATCCCATTGTCATTCCTCATCCCTTCAACGTCCGGTTTAGCTTCTGCGACGATGGGGATCATGGGACCTTTGGGGACATTCGTTGGTGTTGCCGAACATATCGTTGTCACTGCCTTCCAGTCAGCCAGTGGTATTGTCAACCTGATCACTCCGACCTCAGGTGTCGTCATGGGAGCCTTGGCGATCGCCGGTGTCGAACTGACCACCTGGTGGAAGTTCACTGCTAAACTGATCGGCATCATCTTCGTCGTGACCTGTATCCTCATGGCACTGGGTGTCCTGATTTTTTAAAACCTGGTTCATGAGTGCATCAGTAATACTGCTCAAGGTAGATTAGGGTAGTACGATGAATCACTAATTCATAAGTAATCGAATAGAACGAAAAGATCTCTGATGCGGCAGCCATGTCGTGTCGGGGGTCTTTTTTGTGGTTGAAAATAAGATGATAAATAAAAATGAACGTTTTTGAATGTTTAAGAACGATAATGATTGATTTCTAAGAGTGATTATGATAAGATTCAGTGGAAGAGGTGAAGAAAGTGCTTACAGACGAGAGGCATTCATTTATTCTCGAGCAGCTTGAACAGAAAAATACGCTGACGGTCCAGGAACTGGTCGAAAAGCTGGGGCATTCAGAATCAACGATCCGGCGTGATCTGACGACGCTGGAGGATCAGGACAAGCTCGTTCGCATACACGGCGGCGCCAGGAAAAAACGCAAACCGGTGGATGAACCGACGATGGATGAAAAAACGGTCAAATTCATGCAGGAAAAAGAAAAAGTTAGTCAGCTGGCTGCTTATCTGGTCAATGACTTTGATGTGATCTACCTGGATGCCGGAACCACGACCTATGCCATGATCCCATATCTTGAAGGAAAAAATATTACGGTCGTGACCAACGGTGTCCCGCATGCGGCTTTATTAACGGACTATAATATCGAGACTATTCTAGTGGGAGGGAAAATCAAACAGCGGACAAAAGCAGTCATCGGTTCGATTGCAGAACGGCAACTGGATGAAGTGAACTTTACCAAAGCCTTTATGGGCATGAATGGGGTCGACATCACTCAAGGCTTCACTACCCCTGATACGGAAGAGGCAGCCATCAAGAGAAAAGCGATCAGACAGTCCAATCAGTCGTATGTCCTGGTGGATGTATCAAAACTGGATGAAGTCAGCTTCTCGAAAGTGGCAGATATCGATGAATGCACGGTCATCACCAATCACCTGTCGGACAAACAGCAGCGTTTGAAAGACTATACTCGAATAATGGAGGCATAAAAATGATTTATACAGTAACATTGAATCCCTCGATCGATTACGTTATTTACCCCAACAGCCCGATCAAACTGGGTCAATTGAACCGGATCGAGAAGGATCAGAAAACTCCCGGAGGTAAGGGCATCAACGTATCCCGAATCCTTACACAACTGAATACAACGAATGTGGCGCTTGGCTTTGTTGGCGGACACATCGGCCAACTGCTGATCGAACAGCTGCATGACGAGAGTGTAAAGACAGACTTTACTCACATCGATGCCGATACACGCATCAATGTGAAAATCAAAGGCGGACAGGAAACAGAGATCAACGATGACGGGCCACTCGTGACCGAAGCGGACAGTCAGCATTTCTACACCAAGCTGGACAAACTCTCTGAAGATGATCTCGTCGTTATCGCCGGAAGTAAACCCAAAGGTCTGTCAGAGGACTACTACCAGCGTCTGATCGATCATGTGAAAAGCAAAAAAGCCGATTTCATCATCGATACGACCGGTGAAGAACTGCAGATGGCATTGGCTCAGAACCCGCTCTTAGTCAAGCCGAATATCCATGAACTGGAAGACTTGTATGGCGTGACATTGGATGGTTTAAGAGATATCGTCCCTTACGGCAAGAAAATGCTGGAAGCGGGCGCCCAATATGCCATCATCTCTCTTGGCGGAGACGGTGCGTTGTTCTTTATGGGCGATGACGTGTATTACAGTGCCCCTCCAAAAGGACAGCTAGTCAATTCGGTCGGTTCCGGAGATTCCATGATCGGCGGATTCATTGGTGAATACCAGAAAAATGGCGATCCATTGGCTGCCTTCAAGATGAGCCTGGCCTGCGGCAGTGCGACAGCGTTCAAGGAAGATCTGGCTAAAAAGGAAGACATAGATAAACTCTTACCACAAATCACAATTGAAAAATGGGAGGAAAAATAAATGAAGATAAATGATGTCCTGAAAAAAGACTTGATGATCATGGATCTGAAGGCACGAACAAAAGAATCCGCAATCGACGAGATGGTGAAACGCCTCGTGGATGAAGGAGCTGTGAGTGACTTTGATACCTTTAAAGAAGGGATCATGGCCCGTGAAGCGCAGACGTCAACAGGCTTAGGCGACGGTATCGCCATGCCTCACTCGAAAAACAAAGCGGTCAAAGAACCGGCCGTCTTGTTTGCAAAATCATCCAGCGGAGTGAATTATAACGCCTTGGACGGACAGCCGGTCGAGATCTTCTTCATGATCGCTGCACCAGAAGGCGGGAACGATTTGCATCTGGAAGTGCTGGCTTCACTATCAAGACGTCTCGTGGATGCAGATGTCGTCCAGGCTTTGAAAACAACTCAGACGCCGGAAGACGTGCAAATGATCTTTGACGAAAGCCAAGAAGAAGAAACGGTGACTGAAGCGCAGGCCCATGAAGAAGGCAAGAAATTCGTCGTCGCTGTCACCGCGTGTCCAACGGGTATCGCCCATACCTATATGGCGGAAGATTCATTGAAGAAAAAAGCAGCTGAGATGGGCGTCGAGATCCGTGTGGAAACAAACGGAACAGACGGGGCCAAGAACAAACTGACAGAAGATGAAATCAGACGAGCGGACGGTGTCATCGTCGCCGCAGACAAGAAGGTAGACATGGCTCGCTTCAACGGCAAACCTTTAGTTCAGCGTCCAGTCTCTGACGGGATCAAAAAAGCGGAAGAGCTGATCACAAAAGCCAGTACAGGCAATGCCCCTGTGTTTGATTCTGGAGAGAGCTACAGTGCAGAACGTTCATCTGAAACGGATGAAGGTGGATCTGTCTGGCAATCAGTTTATAAAGACTTGATGAACGGGATTTCTCACATGCTGCCTTTCGTCGTCGGTGGGGGTATCTTACTCGCCATATCATTCTTATTTGAATCATTATTAGGATCTGACAGTGTATTCTTTACCTCACTGAACTCTATCGGAGGGTCGGCTTTCCAGTTCCTCATTCCGATTTTAGCTGGATATATTGCCTACAGTATTGCTGACCGTCCCGGATTACTTCCTGGTATGGCAGGCGGTTTACTAGCCGTTAACAGTAATGCCGGCTTCCTGGGTGGACTGGTCGCCGGTTTCGTTGCCGGTTATGTCATGAACTGGATCAAAAAGATGCTCAGAAATGTACCGAAAACATTTGAAGGTCTTAAAGCGATCTTACTTTATCCAGTATTGGGTCTATTAGTTGTCGGTTTACTGATGTTCTTCCTGATCGGTCCATTCTTCGCTGTTATCAATAATGCGATGCTGGACTTCCTGAACAACCTGGGAACAGGGAATGCAGTCGTTTTAGGCGCAGTCCTGGGCGGTATGATGGCTGTAGACATGGGCGGTCCTGTGAACAAGGCAGCCTACGCTTTCTCGATCGGTATCTTCACAGATACAGGCGAGGGCGCACTGATGGCAGCCGTCATGGTCGGTGGTATGATCCCACCACTTGCAATCGCGATTTCTACAGTATTATTCAAGTCTAAATTTACTGACCTTGAAAGACAGTCTGGACTATCCAACTTTGTCTTAGGCGCTTCGTTCATCACTGAAGGAGCGATTCCATTCGCTGCTGCCGATCCACTGCGGGTCATCGGCTCATCTATCTTAGGTGCGGCCATCGGTGGCGGACTGACTCAATTATGGAACGTTTCTATCCCGGCACCACACGGCGGTTTGTTCGTTGTCGGTATCGGAGAGAATCCACTGCTGTTCATTGTGGCGTTACTCATCGGTTCCGTTATTACAGCAGTCGTTATGGGCTTATGGAAACCTCGCGTTGAAGATACAAAGAAAAACGTTACAGCAAGTGATATGAACTAAGGATTGTAGTGGAAAAGGGCTTCTCTTTGGAGAAGTCCTTTTTTATTTATAGAATATGAACAAATGTTCGTGACGGCGATTTTGGGCACTGAGTCAGCACGAAGGTTAGGGAAGAGGCGTAAACAAACGTTGTTAGAAGTGGATGTATGGTAAAATGAAGGAGTATTATGAGTAAGGATCAGTAGTTTTATATAAGGAAATTGACTGAAATGTATTAAAAGCATATAATAAATATATGTTTAATCTGTTGGAGGTATTGGGGAATAGTCATAGACGTTCTGTTAGCCAACCATATATAGGAGGCAAAAATCATTAAAAACTTAGGAAGATATCTAATCATATCTGCATTAGCTGCAACATTGACTGCCTGTTCTTTGAATGATCCGGATTTTGAAACCTATACAGAAGGATCCCTTAGAATTGCCGTGATTGGGGAAGAACCGGATGTCGTTGAAGAACACGTCAAGTTCGAGGAGATCACATTTGACGATCTTGCTGAAGATGAAATCGACTCCTACAATGCCGTTTTTATCATGGAAGATAAACTGATAGAGGCTTCAAGTGAACAGCATGCGGAAACATATTTAAATAGTGAGATCCCAGTTTTCTTTACATCTGCGCAAAGCACGATTCCCTTCACAGAAAAAGATTTAGAGTACAGCAGGGAATCATGGGGGTGGGAAGAAGGAGTTAGTTACATATCGGGACTTTATCGGACAGAGGATAAAAATCTGTTAACGAGAATAGGGTTCGGCTTATATAACGAAGAAATGTCTGAAGAAACGCTCCAGGCAACTTTCTCACTCGTCTTCACTAAAATCTCCGAACTGCAATAACCTGACTGTGAAGGCCTAACTTCAGAAGTGTTTAAATTATCGGATTGGAGTAGGCTTTCAGTCATCCCTTTAATATTATGACTTTTTCTGTGATCAGATAAAGTGGGTGAAGGAGACTGATTTGAAATTATTACACTACGGTGCTATCCCTAAATACAATCTTTTTCGAAAAGAGACTAAAGAGTCATCTGTGGTATTCGTGTCGAAGAATTTCAAGAGCCGATCATACTGGCGAGCCGGCAACTGGACAAACTGATCGATGAACTGGCTAAAGAAAAAGCTATAGAGAAAATACTATGAGGGTAATAAGAAGGTTAAAGCAAGCAAAACAAACTGTAATTGTTAAGCTTTGTGCTGCTTGCTTTATTATCTTGTTCAAGCGACGTATTTGGCTTATGGTGAATGAAATGTCTGCTGCAATAAGAATAGCAGCAAACAGGAGATCATGCAGCATACGGACATTGCTGTTTTTCTAATAAGAAAAGTGTCCACTCGTGGTCAAGGTGCACAGCGAGCACGACATTCTAGGGATAAAAGTGTTCACTCGTGGTTATGAGGCTCAGTAAGTACGACATTTTCGGGATAAAAGTGTCCACTGGTGGTTATGAGGCACAGTGAGCGCGACATTCCAGAGATAAAAGTGTTCACTGGGGAGGAATGAACCATCTGAGTGAGACATCTGGACTCTGTAATAGAGAGACAGACGTATACCTTAGCTATCAGTGACTTGGTCATTTTGGCTCAATAGTGACACAGTGACGACTGTTCAGGCTGAGTATAAGTCATACATACCAGTTTAAAAAATAGCGACGGTCCAAAAGTACAATCAAGTCCAGGATCACTAAAACAGCAATGATTTAAGAGGAAAGGAGATAAAATTAATGGCTAAACACAGAATATTCACCATGAGTTTTGCGAAAGTCTATCCAAACTATGTTCAAAAAGCTGAGAAAAAAGATAAAACAAAGGCTCAAGTGGATGAACTCATTCGCTGGTTGACAGGATATTCACAAGATGGTTTGGAAGAACAGCTGGAAAAAGAGAATGATTTTGAGACATTTTTTGCTGAAGCGCCGCACATGAATCCTGCACGCAAGTCAATAAAAGGTGTTATTTGCGGTATTCGTGTAGAAGAGATAGAAGATCCGCTGATGCAGGAAATTCGTTATTTAGACAAATTGATCGACGAACTGGCAAGAGGTAAAAAGTTCGAAAATATTAAACGAGACTAGAAGTATGATTTGTTAAGGGCTAGATAAGGAAGATCATCCGCGGATGATCTTTTTCTAATTATAGTTTTTAAGGTTTAATTTATTAATAGGTTGATCAGAGAGAATAAAGTGCAAATCGTAATTATTACGATTTAAAGGTGAAAAAATATAAACAGAAGAATCGTGGCTGTAATGTGATTAAATGACAGTAAGGTTTACTAATAAGCTTTAAAATGAATAATAAAGAACGTGTGGTTGATCAGTCGAGGAAAAGTTTAAGACGTGTATATAAGGTGAAATCAAAAAAATACAGCTAATCCCAGCGAGCAGCAAATAACTGATCATTTAGAAAAATACGGATCAGCGCAGATATTCAGGACGATTCTAAGAAACGATGATGGCTAATCATACGTGGATCGAACTGAAATCAGCTTGTAAAGCTTGCTGAAATGATGGAATTGAATCCGAAGTCATGCAAAGCGAGACAAACGCGACAGATGGAAATTATTACGATAGAAAATTATAAAAATAAAATTAGCAGTTTGAAATGATACGATAGACAGAAAAAACTAAAGCATACATAATTTTTAAATAAAACAGCTGTAAATCAGGTTGAATTGAAATCAATTCAGAACGGAATCAAGAGAGACTTGAATTTGATCTATATTGATCCTGAGAGAGGCTTGTCTCATATAATCTACTTGGTATAATATATATTATGTAAACCAAAACAAAGAAAATGAAACCAGCGATCAAGATACGTTATTTCTTGATTAAATCCCCTATTTTTTGCTTTATTTCCCTTAAACTTTCTTCACTTGGAATTGATCGCGTATTTATTACTGATTTATCTGTTTTTATCGTGATCAAGTCTGTCCGGCAGAGATTTAATTTTCCAGACGGTCTTGAATCTTAGACGACTTGAAAACATTTTGAGCTGTGCTGCTCGCTCATCTTATCAACTGATTCAACGTAGTCTTTAGTTGTCGTGGTTTCTAACTTTTTTTCCAGATAATTCGCTATACTATATTTTTCTCGAACATCACCGTAAACTGATTATTCTTCAAGCATTGATCTTTTTGACCACAATTAAATAATCTGAGCAATCGCGACTAATTATATCAGTCGATCAATCATCAGCTAAGAAAAAACCGTCTCAGCGACGATCAGCTATAAACTGAGTCGTTGAGACGGTTTGACGTGCATTCTAAGCCGTTTTCAGCCAGACTGGCTGACACCTAGACCTTAACAGCCATTACAGCACGCCGTATAATGCTTCTTCGATGTTTTCCAGACGTTTCAGTGCGTCACTGTAGTCATCTAAGGAACACTGCATGATTTCACTGAGTTCGTCCCGCAATTTTTCAACTTTAGAGACGCGTCTGTAAACAGCAAAAACGGATACCGGAAATCGACGGTCGATTTTTGACTTTAAAAGCGTCTCGCGTCGGTCTAAAGCATAGCGTACATGATTGATGCGTTCATCTAAACACATGATACCAACTCCTTTTCTGAATGTTAACCACAAAAAAAGCACCACTTGAAATAAAGTCGTGCCGAAAGGCGTTGGACTTATCTTCCAAGATTTCTCTTGTTGGATTTAGCACAGTGCCGCATGCGGTCTGCTGCTGAAGCTTCACAGGGCCAATTCCCTCCGCTTACTCTAGATAAGGTGTTTATGTGATTAGCTTAAAGATACTCTAAAAACATTGATTTGTCAACGTTTATGACTTGTGAGCCGCTCCGAGATAAAGAAAAAAAGAGAGTCTCCTCTTCTCCCCCCTCCTCCCTCTCCTCTTCCAGCTCAAGAGACGCTTTTGAACGGAAGACTGCAGGGTAAAGCTGTCTGCATGATTTAAAGGCTTTTGCGTATCTCATCGATCTCGTTCGCAAATTCTGGAATGACCAGCTCGAAATAAATGCCGAGATTTTGATCGCGCTCGACGGTCGTGCTGTGACGCAGTGATTTTTCAATGTAGTCAGAACTTTTTATCACTGCTTCTTTGACTGAATAACCCAATAAGTAATACGCCGTGATGAAGCTGACTGAAATGTCACCGACCCCTTTGAACCACACGTCTTCTTTCCCGTGCATGTGGTAGACGGGCTTGCTGTTTTCTGTATAAATGTAGTAGCCGGTCTCTTCCTCGCGTTTGTCTTTGTTTTGATAGACACTCGTCAAGACGACGTTCTTAGCTCCCAGGTCACAAAGTTTTTGAGCGATTTTCGGGTAATCTTCTGGCCCAAGGTCTTCTGAATACGGGTAATCGGTGATCAGGCAGGCTTCGGTCAAATTCGGGACGATGATGTCCGCGTACTTGACGAGTTTGCGGAATTTCTCTGGAAAATCTTCGCTGAAACCAGCGTACAGCTTGCCGAAATCAGCCATGATCGGGTCGATGATGACCGGCATGTCACGCTCCAGTGAATCGAGGTAATCGATCACGGTCGTTATCTGTCTGCTGTCGGCAAAGTAACCGGTGAGCGCCCCTTTGAACTGGATATCCAGATCTTTCCAGTGAGCCAGGATCGCGTCAAACGACTCATTTAAATAGTGCTTGACGATGCCTGGATAGCCTAAGGTATGGGTCGACAGCAGCAAAGTCGGCAGCAGCGCGACTTCAAACTGTGCCGCTTCCAGTATAGGCAGATTGGACATGCCGGCCACTTTAGCGACGCCCGGCAGATCGTTGATCACTAACACTTGTTCACTCATTTTTTCATCTCCTGTTCCTCGAATATTTCGTTTGTAGCTAGTTGGTTAAGGCAATGACTTCGATTTCTATTTTGGCACCGATCGGAAGCGCTCCGACTTCGAAGGCTGTTCTTGACGGATACTGGCCTTCTTCAAAAAATCCAGCATAGACAGCGTTGAAGGCTTTGAAATCACTGATATCATCGAGAAGTACTGTGGTCTTGATGATGTTGTTCATGCCGCTGTTGTTTTCTTCCAAAATGGCTTTGATGTTTTTAAGCGCCTGCTCAGTCTGGCTTTCGATCGTTTCGTCAACAAGTGACCCAGTACTTGGATCCATTCCGAGCTGGCCGGAGGTATAGATCATGTCTTTCACGCGAGTAGCGATCGAGTAAGCACCGATCGCTTTTGGTCCCTTTTCAGCAGATAATCTTTTCATGATAAAAAACTCCTTTTAGTTAGATATTTTTGTACGTGCGCCCAGGCGTTCGACCTGGCGGGCAATTTCGATTTCTTCATTTGTCGGTACATTCAGTACGGTAATACGTGAATCTTCAGTGGAAATGACGGCTTCTTTTCGCGTATCGTTTTGAACCGTGTCGATCGTCATGCCGAACCAGGACAGGCCGCTGATGATCATGTCGCGGATGTTCGGTGCATTCTCACCGATGCCTGCGGTAAAGACGATGGCGTCTGCCCCGTTCATCTCAGCAATGTAGCTGCCGATATACTTTTGAACACGGTTGACGAAGATCTCCAGAGCCAGTTTGGCCCGGACGTTCCCGGAAGCGGCAGCTGTTTCAACGTCGCGCATGTCGCTGGAGATGCCTGACAGGCCTAAGAGACCGGATTTATTGTTCAGGATCTTGATCATGTCATCGACCTCAGTGAGATCCAGTTTCTCCATCAAGTACGGCAGGATCGACGGATCGACGTCTCCCGAACGCGTTCCCATGGTCAGGCCGGCAAGCGGTGTGAAGCCCATTGATGTATCGACCGAACGTCCGCCGTCGACTGCAGCGATGGATGCCCCGTTCCCCAAGTGACAGGTGACGATCTTCAAGTCTTCGATCGGTCTGTCAAGGAGCTCTGCTGCGCGTTTCGCAACAAAACTGTGACTCGTTCCGTGGAAACCGTATTTGCGCACGCCGTACTTTTCATAGTACTCGTAAGGAATGCTGTAAAGGTAGTTCTCTGAAGGCAGCGTGGCATGGAAGGACGTATCGAAGACGGCGACCATGAGTGTGTCCGGCAGCATGTCCTTGAAGCTTTTGATCACTTTAGCCTGCGGCGGGTTATGCAAAGGTGCTAGATAGCCGAGTGAATCGATCTGATGAACGACGTCGTCCGTGATCACGACGGAATCCGGGAACAGTTCGCCGCCTGAAGCGACTCGATGCCCTACCCCCTTGATCTCGCTGCTGTCTTTAACGACTGACAGGATGTAAAACAGCTTGAACAAGAGATCGACAGCTTCTTCATGATTAGCGATGTCTTTCGTCTGCTTGAAGGTCTTCTCTTCCCCGTCAGACAGGTAGTCGATGGAAATGATCGACTCGCTCAGACCGATCCGTTCGATCAGACCCTTGGCGATGACTTTTTCTTCTGGCATAAGAAACAGCTGAAATTTCAGGCTGGAACTGCCTGCATTGACCGATAGTATTTTTTTCATTTTTATGATCTCCTTATGGACTGATCTTTGAATAAGAATAAGCCAGAGAGAAAAGATAAACGTTCATTCCTCTTCTGGCTTAAACCTATTTATCTGATCTATGTGTTTGCCTTAGGCTTTCTTAACGACTTTGACGGCTTTCGCTGATTTTTTTTTGGAAGTGACCAACACATACAGTCTGTAGACGATAGCGACGGCATAAACGCCTAAGCCGATGCGTCCTGAGACAGACATCAGTACGTTGATGATTTGAGCGTAAGATCCGAGGAAGCTGATCCCGAAAGCAAGCAGGATGATGGCGATCCCGATCATTTTGTACCTTGTTGTTCCGCGTTCCGCGAAGTAATCAGCTGCGATCAAAGCGATCGGTGCAGTCGTCGTATAAGATGCTGCGACGATCATTGCGACTAAAGCGACAGCCAGTCGTGGTGTATGTGCCATAGCGACACTCACGTTTGGAGCAGCTGCGCCGATGACTAAGCTGATGTTGGCGACTTGAGACGTGATCATCAAACCTGTAAGCAGTGCGAGGATGATGAATGCAGCGGCCAGCCAGGTCACTGTCTCTTTGTTAGAGGCATCTGGGTCGACGGTGTAGGTGCTGACAAAATAAGGAACAAGGAATAAGATCAGATACGAGTGATGCAGAACGGTCGATACGAGCCATGAATCACTGGTTCTAAAGACCTCATCGTTTGCCAGGATGAATTCTGACCCGCCCGCGATACCGTCTGCTGGATCGATCAGGCTGATAACGAATACCAGAACCATAGCGATCAGAATGAATGGTGCGATCTTACTAATGATATCGATCATTTTCTTGAAGCCGACCAATACCGACATGATCAAAAGCAGGACAAGTCCAACGGAGCCGACAATATAAGGCAGACCATAGAACTGATTCACGATCGATCCGGTCCCCGATATGAGCTGGAGCAAAGTGAAAAAGACGAAGGCTGCGGTGTAATAGTAAACGGCTGTCCCGACATACTTCCCTAAGAACCAGATGAAGACATCTTTAGGTTCTGACAGTTTGTGTTTTTTAGCAACGAAGATGACGGCAAAGGCCAGCGCTGCGATCGAGATCTGGTTAAGTATCACGCCCAAGATCCCCATGACACCGTGTGTGCCGTATGACTGGAAGAACTCCTGTCCTGTCCCTGTTGAAGCACCGATATAATAGGCGATCATTGCACCCGTCATGCCGAAAACGAAGGACGGTCGTACACTTCTTTTTTTGTTTTCCATAGCTTGATTCCCCTTAACTTTCGTTTGGTTTGACGTTCTCTTAACAAACAAGCACGATCATCGACACCTCTCGCAGGATCTGCCTCCAAAGTATTCAAGGATTAAAAGCACGCCCACCGCAGGATGATGTGACCGCTATGGGCGTTTTTGCTTTTAATGTCAGGCAGCTGCTGAGAACGGTCTTAACAGCTGATTTAAAACGTTAGGTGTGTGTCAAGGATCAAACAGTGAACAGTTTACGTGGGAAGTTGGCCAGTGTTTCGTAGCCGTCTTCAGTGATAACGACCGACTCACTGATCGATACGCCGAAGTTGTCCAAGTACATGCCTGGGATACAGTGGAAGGTCATACCAGGTTCAAAGACCGTTTTGTCTCCCGGACGCAGGCTAGCAGTATGCTCGCCCCAGTCAGGCGGGAAGTTGAGTCCCATAGAATAGCCGATACGTGATTCTTTGTGGAAGCCGTGTTTCTTCAGCACTTTGTTCCAGGCTGCTTCGACCATTTCAGCTGTATTGCCAGGCTTGAACTGCTCCAAGGCAGCGTTCAGTCCTTCGATCGTGATTTCAGCAATACGCTTCACTTCTTCACTTGGTTCGCCGATCGCGATCGTACGGGCAAGTGGTGAGTGATAACGCTGGTGTGCGCCTGCGATCTCGACCGCTACGACAGTGTTTTCTGGATATTTCTTGTCCGACCAGGTCAAGTGCGGTGCGCCGGCTGTTTCGCCTTCTGGAAGCATCGGCACGATCGCTGTATAGTCGCCGCCGAACTCTTCTGTACCTTTGATCTGTGCGTTGTAGATAGCCGCAACGACGTCGTTTTCACGCACACCGGCAGCCATGGTGTCGATCGTTGCCTGCATGGCTTTTTCTACGATCTTGCCGGCACGTTTCATCAGCTTGATTTCTGCTGGTGATTTGACGATGCGGACCCAGTTGACGATCAGGTCGCCGTTTTTGAAGTTGGCATCCGGCAGGCCTTTTTGCAGCTGAGCGTAAGCTTTGGCTGTGAAGTAGTAGTTATCCATTTCAACGCCGATGTTTTTCTTGTCCAAGCCCAGTTCTTTCACGACTTTAGCGACATAGTCCATTGGGTGTTTCGTCAGACTCTGGACATGATCGTCACTGTAAGCACGGACATGCGCTTCGTCTAAGTAAGTGGTTTTCACAACGCCGCTGAAAGCATCCATGTATCGTCCGATGAAGTAAGGCATTTCTTCGTTCACATCGACCAGAACCATCTGATGGACGTAGAATGACCAGGCATTGTGGCCGGTCAGGTAACACATGTTTGCCGGATCTGAAACGAGCAGGACGTCGATATCTTTCTCTTTCATGCTCTTTTTCACTTTGTCTAAACGGGTCATGAATTCTTCTCTTGGAAACATTGTCATTGTATTGCACTCCTTTTAAATCGTATTTTTTTTATAGTTTAAGGCTGTAGATTATTTCAGGAACTCCAGGGCTGAATGGACATGGAATTTCACGCCGGTGATCAGCGTATCTTCATCGATGTCAAAGTTTGGTGCATGATGCGGATATGTGGTCCCTTTGCTTTCGTCACCCGTACCGATAAAGACGAAGGCTCCAGGCACGTTGTTGCGGTTGATGAATTCAGAGAAGTCTTCCCCGGCCAGACAGAAGTAAGGCTGGATCTGATCCGCTGTCGTGAAGTTCGGCAGCACACGCTCTTTCAAGAAGGCGACACTTTCTTCATCGTTGATGACTGAATAGCTGCTTGGCACGATCTCGATGTCGTAGTCGATATCATGAGCGGCGCAGATCCCGTCGATCAGACGTCTGAATCGTTTGCGTGGATGTTGAGGTGTATCATCGTCACCGTCGTACAGGTAACGCAGCGTGCCTTCCATCGTGACCGTATTGGCTAAGGCGTTGTAAGAACCATCAGAAACAACTTTGCCGAATGCGATGACCGTTGGATCAAGAACCGAGATCTCACGTGTCTGCAGGGTCTGTGCCGACGTGATGATGTTTGCTGCACACGGTACCGGATCTTTGGCTTCGTGAGGAGCTGACGTGTGTCCGCCGCGACCTTTCAAGATCAGCTTGAAGATGAACATTTCTGCCATGACGGGTCCTGACTGGATACCGATCTTGCCACTCTCGACTTGAGACCAGAGATGGACACCGAAGGCAGCGTCGACTTTAGGGTTTTCCAAGACTCCCTCTTCGACCATGAACTTGGCCCCTTCTTCTTCTTCATTTGGCTGGAAGACGAGCTTGACGTTGCCTGTCAGTTCACTTTGGTGATTCTTCAAGACTTTGGCTGCGATCATCAGCATAGACGTATGGCCGTCGTGACCACAGGCATGCATCACACCGGGGTTTTCAGATTTGAAGGGTAAGTTTGTCTCTTCAGTTACTGGAAGCGCATCCATATCGCCGCGCAGTAAAATCGTTTTGCCGGGTTTTGGTCCTTCGATCAAGCCGACGACACCGGTATTGAACATGCGCTGAGTCGGGATGCCTAAATCGTTCAGGTATTTCTCGACGATTTCAGAGGTGCGGAACTCTTTCGTCCCCAGTTCTGGATGACGGTGAAAGTCACGACGCAATTCGATCAGTTCATCATGGTGAGACTGGATCTCTTCTTCTAAAACAGTTAAATCCAAGACATTTTGAGCCATTGATAAATTCCTCCTGTCATATCCTTTAACTGGCGCCTGCCTGCATGACGTAAGTCTTTGCGTCACACAGGATCCAGGCAGCAGCTTTTATTTTTTTAGATTGTATTAGATAAGGGCTAGTGACTGTTCCAGGTCTTCGATCAAGTCTTCCACATCTTCGATACCGACTGAGATTCTGATCTGTCCGTCGTAGATGCTTGATGCTTCTCTTTCTTCAGGTGACATGTCGAAGTGACTCATAGATGGTGAGTGCTGGATCAGTGAGTCAACGTTGCCTAGACTTGTTGCCAAGCTGAAGACTTTCATGTTGTTCATGACAGTACGGACAGAATCCATGCCGCCGTCCAGGTCGAAACTCATCAAGCCGCCGAAGCCGCCGTGCATTTGCTTCTTGGCGATCTCGTGTGTCGGGTGGCTTTCAAGGCCTGGGTAGTAAACGTTCGTAATTTTTGGATGTTTCTCAAGATATTCGGCGACCTTCATGGCATTCTGACACGTGCGTTCCATGCGGATACCCAGCGTCTTCATGCCTTGAGTGACCTGCCATGCACCGAATGGGTCGATGACGGAGCCTAGTGTCTGAAGATATGGCATGCGGCAGCGGTCGATGCGTTTCTTGTCGCCAACAATCACACCGGCAGTAACAGAACCGTGACCAGCCAGGAATTTCGTAGCTGAGTGAACCACCAGGTGGGCACCAAGTGTAAGCGGGTTCTGCAGATAAGGTGAAGCGAAGGTTGAGTCAACGATCAGTGTCATGCCTTCATGTTCTTCTACGATGTCAGCGACATCTCTAATGTCTGTGATCTTAAGCGTTGGGTTCGCAGGTGTTTCCACGTAAACGACTTTCGTGTTTTCCTTGATCGCGTCTTTGATGTTCTGCGGATCTGTTGTATCGACACGTGTGATCTCGATCCCGTAGTTGTTCAAGACCTGTGCGAACAAGGTGTAGCTGCAGCCGTAGATAACGTCGCCGATAACTGCGTGGTCGCCGGCTTTAAGTGAGCTCATGACTGCGATGGAGATCGCGCCCATGCCTGAAGCGACCGCAAGTCCAGCTTCGCCTTTTTCAAGGACAGCCATTCTCTTTTCCAGTTCGTCAGCGTTCGGTCCGCCAAAGCGTGTGTAGACATACCCTTCGTCAACGTTCTGGTTCAAGTGGACGGCGCTATCAAAATCCTTCAGTATGTATGTGGATGTTTGATAGATCGGGCTCACGTGAGTCATGGCTGATGGCTTGTAGCTTCCTTCTACCACCGCGTGTTTTTGTGCTGAATGTAACAAGTCTGTATTCATTCCCATTTTCTATTCCTCCATTTTCGTATTTTTTAATTTGTAGTGATGGTTTATCAATTTGTCGAAATCGATAGGTCAGTATTGTTTCCGCTTACATCTTTTGATGAAAAAATTTGATTCGTTCATTATCATCTGCTTTCTTTTCTCTTTGTTTCTTTGATTAACCTTATGATATACTAACGGTAACGCTTCATCAACGTACAATAGTGAAGGAATTATCAATCGGTTTGTACTACACATTGTAGGAGGAAAAAATGTTAACTCTTAAAGATATCATGGATATGGACATCCTGAAAGACGCCACGGTAATCAATGAACCAGAAGATTTTTCAGAAGTAAAGGTTGATTATATCTCTGTCCAGGAACCTCCTGTAGAAGGCTTTGTACGTGAGAACGAGATCGTTATCTCGACAGCGGCCGCCCTGGACGATACGGCTGAACTGACCCGATTCATACAAGATGTCTATCAGGCAAAGGCTGCTGCCCTCATCTTCTCTTTCAAACCCGGTTCACAGAAAGAACTCAACCAGGACGTCATCGACTTGGCGAACGCGCACCAGCTTCCGCTTATAGAGATTCCCTGGAACGTGCGTTTTTCGGATGTCATCGAGGCTGTGACAAAGGAACTGAAAGCAAAGGACTTACATAACGAATCCACATGCATCAAGCTGCAGGAAAAACTGCTTCAGCTCTATTTTATGGATGAATCGCTGGAACATGTGGCCGAACGTGTTGCCGTCACGACCGGTCATTCCATCAAAATTACGGATAAGCACAAAAATGAAAAAGGCCGCTACATCTTTGACGATGCAGAAGCCTTTCATGAAATAGAAATAAAAGTAAACAACACATTGTATGGTTATTTATATATTGCTGAATCTCCCCATACGGATGAAGAACCAGTCGACATCGATCTTCTGAATCATTATATCAATGTGCCCCTGTCCCTCTGGTTCGAAAAAGAGGAAGTCATCAATATAACAGGCTTGAAACTTAAAAATGATTATGTCTGGAAACTGGCTATCGAAAAAGACACGACACCGGAGATAGTGAATCAAGGTGTTCAACTTGGTTTCAATATGGATGCCCTCTACTTCTGTGTGCTTCTGAAGATCCATTCGCATAGGCATGCGGCTGACCATTACCATTCCACGATGATCACGAAGATCGAGAAAAAAATAATCGTTCTATTGCAGAAGAAAAACATTCAAGCCATGATCAGTTTCAAGAACGACAGATTTATTCTGTTCCTGGAAAATCAGCCGGAGCTGGATACAACGGCTCTACTTGATGAGATCGAACAAGTCCTTTCAGAAATGGACCCCTCATTCAGATATCACTGGGGCATTGCGGAACGCACGTCAGAAAAAAATGCATTCCCGGAACAATACAGGAAAGCGAAAATCGCACTGGAACAAGCATTGGACTTGAATATTTCACGTCTGGACTTCAGGCAAAGCCGTATCACCAGCCTGATCAACCAGATGACACCACGCCATAAAGTGCGCGAACAAGCCTATGCCCTTTTGGATGTGATCATACAGAATGACCGCTATAACGAAAATGGCATGGACCTCATCCAGACAGTGATCGTGTATATCAAAACGAATTTGAATACCAGTGAATCGTCACGTGAATTAAGTATCCACAGGCAGTCCCTGCTTTACCGGTTAGCTAAATTTGAAGAACTGACTACCTTGTCTCTGAATAACGCTGATGATTTATTCCTGCTTCAGTATTATCTGAGGCTCCTGGGCAAGTTTCAGTGAACGCCGATTTTTAAAGAGTCACTCGTATATAGTTAAATAAACGAGTGCACAGGTATATAAAGAAAAACACGATGATCCTATACTCCTGTGTGGCGGAATAGGATCATCGTGTTTTAACTGACAAGGATCAGCTTTTGCTTTTTCTACAGAAGTGCTTACATATACTGGCGCGTCAGTATTCGTTTACTTCAGGACTTTTTTGATCGATTCGATAAACAATTCAAAATGTCCCACATTGAATACGGGCAAAAATTCTTTTTTATTGCATATCTCGGAAGTGATGAAGATATCAATATCGCGATTCAAGTATTCCTGTTCCAGGTCGCTGATCAGTTGTATGTCAGCTGAATCATATGTATAAGCAACGGACCCGTTTCTTCCGTGTTTTTTGGCTATAACATAGGCCATAATTCAGTTTCCTTTCTCTATGTAGATAATGATATATACTATTTCTTTAGTTAGTTAAGGTCTATACATGTTAACAACGTACAAAAGATGTCAACATTTGTATTTTACGCTATTCTGTTTGGTTAATCCATACACTTATAAACAAAATGATGAATAAAATCAGTTTGAAGCACGTTTATGGATCTCTACCCTTCTCGATATGAAAACTATCTGAGGAAAAAGTTCTGTATTTCAAAGACTCAGTGTTCAGTTGGCTTTTTAGTTAAGGAAATAGACGTCTATTTCCGGAAGTCACTGGCTTGTTGTCCGATGAGTATGGGCTATACGCTTGTATAACAGGAACTCGAGTGTGAGTGTATTGGTGAGATGCGGTTATAGAGGCGTATAACTGGAACTGACGCTTGATCTTCTTGCTGAGTATCGGTTATAACGATGTATATCATTAACTGACGCGTGGGCGTCTTACTGAGTTGCGGCTATAGGGGTATATAATAGGAACTGGCGCATGACAGTCTTGCCGAGTTCCGATAATAGAGACGTATAACCTGAACTGGAGCGCGATTGCCCCACCGAGATACGGATATGAAGACACATAACGGTAATTCAAAACGTATTCCTCTTCTGAGTTCCGGTTTCATGGACCATAAAGATATTAGAGTGCTAGTTCTCGTGTCGAGATCCGTTAACTTCTATGCTACAGTCGCTTTCTATACTATTTATCCAAACTTAGCGTTATAATTAGACTAAACCTGGCACAAGGAGGTCCTTATCTTGATCGATGCACTCCATCTACATACAAACAATACCATTCCCATAGACGAACTGATGGCTTCGGCTGTGGGTGAATACACTAAAGAAAGACCCTTCCCTGCCGACAGATTCAAAACGGTTCCTTTATGGAAAAAGCTCTGGAATGAGCGGCGTCTTAAGAAGCTGATCAATAAGCTTTTGGATGACATCGAACCGTATCTTCCTGAAATAAAGGAGCATAGGGATGCTCCTTCAGAATTGTCTGCTTCAACATTGAATGCATTGAAGGTTCTCGTTACAGGGACCATGCACGCGATCGATGCGGAACATCTTTTGTTCGAGCGTCCCTTCCTGACTCACTTTATCGATCAGGGTTATCTGGATGTCGCTGAAGCCTTTATCTTTAAAGCCAGCAAAGAAGATGGCCAGTTAAGTCACGAGGAAGTGTTTCAGGCTCTTCGTAATGTCTGGATCATGAACAGCCTTCAGTTATGCTGGAATCTTCCTCTTGAACTGACGCCGCCGATATATGCCTACAGCATGCTTTATCCTTATACCGATAATTTACTGGATAATCCCATGATCAGTCCCGAGACTAAAGACGACTTCAACCAGCGTCTGGGCAAAGCACTGGCCGGTGAGCGTCTTTCATCTAACGATAAAGCGGAACAAAGGATCTTCACGTTAGTCGAACACATCAGCACACATTTTCCGCCGACCCGCTTTCCCCTCGTGACTGAAAGTATCCAGCTTATTCATGAAGGACAAGTTAAAAGTCTACTTCAAAGCAATGGGATGTCTTTAGACCAAGAGGAAATAAGGACGATCAGTTTTTTTAAAGGAGGTACCTCAGTTCTGGCTGATGCCTATTTGGTCAAAGGAACACTCACGAGCGATGAGATGGCTTTTGCCTTTCACTATGGGGCTTTCCTCCAGCTGCTGGATGACCTGCAGGATAAAGAAACGGATGAAGAAGTGGGAAGTCAGACTCTCTTCAGTTCGAAAAAGGATAAGGCAGCAGTTGATCAGGAAATCCGACGGTTGATCACGTATATCTTTACTGTAAATAAGAGAGAGCCAGAGGAGTCTGTTCCTTTCTCTCGTATGAAAGATGTGATCAGTCAGTGTACTCTTTTGATGGTGATGGAAGCGGTCGGAAAAAGTCCGGGGAGCGTGACACAGTCCCTCTATAAAGAACTGGAGACTTTTTCACATGTCCGTTTGACGTTTTATAAAGAACTGGAAAATAGACTGAGTGAAATTTTTAAGAATGAATAGACAAAAACGGACAGGAAGAGAAGCTCTTCCTGTCCGTTTTAAAGTTTTTCAGATCATCAGATTACAGTAGACTCTCCAGTGGGTGGAAAATAATATAAGCCAATCCCAAAATGAATTTTTTATACCAGGGTGTCGGAACGTTCTCTGCCGTATCCTCAACAAGTTGTTCGGCGTAGTCGTTGTACGGGACACTGTTTCGGGCGATATCTTTAAGACTCTCTTCCAGTGCCGTTGACAGTTCCGGGCTGTCTATAACAACCAGATTTTCCTGACTTAAGAACGAACTGCGCGGGTCAAAGTTAAAGGACCCCACTAAACTCAAACGGCGGTCGAACATATAGGCTTTCGCGTGAATGTAGCCTTTCCCCTGAAAATGATAAAATTGCGTGGTGTCATTACTCAATTCTCTTAAATACTTACGCTGACCGGCGATGGCTGGGAAGTTAGTCGACACAGCCATCGAGTTAGTGATGAAGAAAATCTTGGCACTCGTATGCTCCAAGGAGATGTATTCTCTCATCTCTTCACTTGGCACGACATACGGGCTTTGGAAGATTACACTGTTTTCAGCTTCATCAAACAGTCTTCCAAGTGTTGCCAAGATATGCGGATCTTTTTTCCAGCGCTGGATTCCATTTGTGACCAGACTCACCTTGCGAGTCGGGTACATGTGCTCTTCCCACTCGATCGTTCTCCCGGCACCGTACTGATTGTTTTCCTCTGCTTCTTTAACGGTGGATACCAGTTTTTCATAGGTCTCATTTGCGAGCTGCTTATATCTCTCCATGATATGACTCGGCCTAACACTTGTATAGGGATGGAACCACATGGATTCAAAGTATTCAGTATATTGCTTCACGACGCTTTCGTCGTAGCGATCGGGGTCTTTATTGATGATCACCACATCGCGGTCATAAACCGCTTCTTCATTATCTTTGACAAAGAACGCATCTTCCAGATTGACGCCCCCGGTCAAGACATAACATTCATCGATGATCATATACTTGTCATGCATCCGGTTTTGCCATGTCCAGGGACGCAGCCAGTCAAACTCTTCATAAAACGCCAGATTGACATTCGGATGAGCCATCAGTGCCCAGTATTTGCCATTACTGATCCCAAACAGGTTATGCCCTTTGCCATCAAACAGGATATAGACTTCAACCCCTCTGTCTGCGGCTTTCAACAGTTTACCGTAGAACAAATCACTGGCGGCACCGTCTTCGATGGAAAAGTTGGCAAATTTTATTGTTTTCTTTGCGGACTCAATCAGGTTCAGGTGCAGTGTCAGCAGGATATCCTGGGTATCAAAAAATGCGGCCTTGTCTGGACCCTCGTCTTCATTCTCACCATAATAATCCGGCAAACCCTTTTCTTCCAGTTCTTCTCTGCTTTTCGGTTTCTTATAGTGAAGCAGGACATTAGAAGTGAAAAAAGCATACCCTAAATAAGCACCGAGACCGATCAACCCACCTTTAGCTATCTTTTTTAACATGTTCATCAACCCTCTCCGGTCCTTTCAAAGTGTTCATTAGTAACTTTAGTATAACATTTATTATTGTAACGATAAAAAATAGTGATTCTACTTGAGAGATGAAAAAACAGGAGCTGTACGCCCTCTATGTTAGAGTGATCGTCCAGCTCCTGTTTCTTTAAAGTGATTAGATATTTACCCAGCACATGACTTACACGTTTTGTCGTCAGTCGTCGTGTCCCTGCATACACAGTCCTCTGTATGTGTGAGATAATGCTCTGTCTGTTTAAGAAACTGGCTGGCTGTGTCCTGGCTGATCGAATAGTGGTTCCATGTCCCCTCTTTTCGGACAGTGACCAGACCAGCTTGCGTCAAAGCTTTGATATGATGCGAGAGTGTCGGCTGAGTAAAGTCGAAGTGCTCCAGTATATCGCAGGCACACATCGAACCGCAGGACAGCATATCAAGGATTTTGACACGTTTCGGATCGGATAAGGCCTTGGCTATTTGTGCGTAATTTTCATAAGTCATTCGTCTCGTCTCCATTCAAAGTTTACTTCATCGCTGATAGGCTTTAAGAGTCCAAATCAGCTGATTTTTTCATAACTTCTTTTTCACCCGTATCGGTGATTTACTTTTCATCCTCATCGTCTTTTTGTGCATAATACATAACGATCATCGTCCATACGATGAAAACGGCAGTGACCGGAGTTGGAGGGACGCTAATGCCCTGAAATTCCAGGAACGCCAGTAAAAAGAAAATACCTCCCGTGATATATCCATAATACCCCAAAATCTTTCGATAGCTTTCAGTATTTTTATTGTTCTTTTTCTCTTTAGGTTTCGTATTATAATAAGCGATCAGTATGTTCCATTTCAGAACATGGACAGCAAAGCCGATCGCCAGTAACGCGATACCCATGAATAAGTATGTCAGCATGGTTTTTCCTTCTTTCTCTTGAAAATAAGTTGTAGTCAGATTTATTAGATTTCTTCTATTCGAGTTTGCTTGATATATTAGACCATTCAATAAGATTTACTGAAGACTCATAAAAGGAACAGTGTATTTAAAATTACTCGTCCAAACTTACTTGGTAATCAAAGGGTTCAGTTGTTAAAGGATGACCTAAAAAAATTGGTTTACTCCGAAAAATCCATCTGCGGACGCCATTTTCCGTCAGAGGCCTTCTTCAGAAAATCATAGGTCTGGAAGGCACTCTTATTTGCTCCAAAGACGTCGGGGCCTTTTTCTTTGCTGATGGCTCCTAATTCAAATAATATCCAGGTCATGTACTTCTCAGCCCATTCTGGGTCACTGACCTGATACAGGCGTGCCAGAGCGATGGCATCTTTGTCTTCAAAGATGTCTTCAAGCGTTCTGCCTCTGTCTGTTTCACTTTTAATGTGGGCACTCAGCATATCAAAGAATAGTTCCTGATGCTCGAGTGTCGCCGGTCCTCTCCGTGTGGTTACTTTGAAGACAGCTAAAAGTTCGATGACATCTTTATAGTCCGGGAGTTTGTACCGTGTCAGGAGCTCCTTGCTGTTCGTGCGCACTTCTTCCATGGCATCAAGGAAAATTTCGAATTTCTCTAAGTTGGCTGGATACACGACCCCGGTTTCATTCAAATCTGGATCAAAATAGAGGTATTCTCGAGCCCAGGGTCTTTCATCTAATATTTCTATTAATGTCATCCCGCTTCCTTTTCCTCTCATAAAGTTTCTAGTGGTCATTCTCTAAGTAGCATTTTAGCTCTTGTATGCGTGTTGTGGCATCTTTGACTCCCAGGTCATACATGGACTGCAGTTTATCCGGATCGCGCTCCAGCCGCTTGATCGGGACAGTCATAGACGGTCGGATGACGAACGTTTTTCCTTGTTTCTCATCTTCAATGATTTTTTCGATCGTCGCGTTGTAATTTTTATATCTGTTTTTCAGTGCTTCTTTGAAAGCCGGATACTTTTTGTACCAGCGGTCGATGATAAAGTCATTGGGCTTCGTCTTTCTGTAATCGAGTGGCCGTGTCAAAATGACAATGTTTTTCTCATAACCCAAAGCCTCTGCTTTTTCCAGCGGGATACTGTCACTGACACCGCCGTCCAGATACTTCGTTCCTTTGTGCTCGATGGGTCTGGAGACAAAGGGCATGGATCCGGATGCACGTAAAGCCTCCATCTGTTTGAAGGGTTCCGTTATATGGATATATTCAGGGTGACCCGTTTCCATATTGGTAACTGTGGCATAGAAAGCGATCCCCGATCGTTTGAAAGCAGCTTCATCAAAGACATCCAGTGAAAATGGGACCGTATAGTAAGCAAACTCTTTATTCACCATATCGCCTGTTTTCAGCCAGCTTCTCATGCTGATGTAGCGCTTGTCTCTTATGTACGTTTTATTGTAGCGTAGGGCTCGGCCTTTCTGTCTGGACGCAAAGTTGATGCCAAAGAGCGCGCCTGCAGATACCGTCAGCATCCCGTCGATGTGGATCTCTTCATCCAATAACGTGTCCAGCACACCTGCCGTATAGAGACCACGCATCCCTCCGCCTTCTAAAACCATTCCTGTACTCATGTTCTCACCTTTTCGTTGATCATTTTATTAACTTATAATTTACTATACTATTTAACGATACGTACCTCTAACTATATCATTTTCAGGCATTTTATTGAAGGGACCGAATATATAATTAAAATTTATTTGAAAATAGAAAACGGAGAGCCACAAGGACTCTCCGTTAACTTTATTCACTTAGAGAAAAGAATATCCCTGTACCAAACACATCATCTAGTACTAAAAGACTCTCGTCTTCTACAGGCATATACATCGTTATTCGTCCTTCTGTCTCGCCGCCAGGAAAGAGATCGACATATCCGTATTCATTACCATTAAGTGAAGCATAATCATCCTGTGTGACTTCACTACCAGAAGAATCTATTATGGAAAACCATGGGGATACGGAATATGGAACATCCTCGTCTCCCTCATGAAGCATACCTTTAATTGTGATAATTGCCCATTCCATCCCCTCTGGTGCAGGTTCGTTGAACTGGTTTTCCTCCTGCAGAATCGTGAATGCCTCCTCGCCTCTGATCACATCGGTAATCGTCATTTCATATACAGCTTCGTATTCGGTTTCAAAATCATCGCCATAATATGTTTCTGTATATACCACCGATTGACCTAAAGGGATTGGGTTGGATCTTTTTCCGACATTATCGGCTGACTCGGTATCTTCTTCTTCAACGACTTCTTCGGCATCAACTTCCTCAGTATCAATAGCAGATTCTGTATCTTCTGCAACGTCTTCGACCACTTCATCAACAGGGGAACTATCTTGTGTTTCTCTGCTTGAACAAGCACCCATCAGTAGAGAAACGCTAGACAACATCAACACTTTTTTCCAATTCATTTTTTTCCTCCTCTAAATCATTTGTATATATATTAACACTTTACAAGCAATAAAACTAGAGTTTTTGTAAGGGTTTTCGAGTTATTTTAATCGTTATGTCTTCAACTTAAGGCCTAAATGGTTTGTTTTAATGATTGAGCCACTACCATAGTATTTCCAGGCATTCAAAGAACGCTCTTTTCCTGTCGTTTCAAAACGTTCTAAAGAAAAACCCCTCATACGACTTCTTTTTCAAGGAGTCATACAAAGGGTCAGACGTTTAATCTAATATGATCATTTTAAATTCGTTGTCTGCGTTGGCTTCTCCTTCGATGACTTGACCTTCTTCTACGAAAGGCAAGGCATCGTGTAAGGTGATGTCGGCTTTATAGATACTGCCGTCGATCATGAAGTAGTAGATGGTGTTGCCGGAAACGACAGCTTGGGAGATGTTCTCCACTTGGCCGCTGACTTCGCTTAGGTTTTCATCGACTACCTCGACGATATCTTCTTCAGCATCCTCTGAATCAGTGAGTGTTTCGCCGTTCAGCTGAGTGATCAAACCGTCCACGGTTTCGCTGGTGATGACTTTCTGATAATCCTGTGCATCGACCAGGGCATATGAACGAACTAGTCCGGAATCATCTTTCAGTGATGAAATGTAATACGGGCGTTCGTTTAGGCTGATCAGCAGCGGGAAGGTCGATTCAAAACGCATCTGCTGAAGTGACCCCTCGGCAGAATCCATGGCTGAAAATTCATCCGCCGATGTGACGGGATAAAACTCGGCTGCTTTGGTACGCATATTGACCAGATAGAAACCGATATTCGAAGCATCGTTATTAACTGAGGTCACACCTGTGTAAAGATAGACATCATCATTCATCGGGATATAGTTATACCCTTCTGTTGTTTGCGTGACGCCGCGCTTGCCAAAGAGTGCATTAAAGAAGCCGCCGCTGTACTGACCTCTATAGTTCAGCTGCTGTAGGATCAGATTGGATGAATATACACGGTCGACCCAGGTCGGCATCGTATCCAGGGTATACTCTTCTGTTTCGCCTGTCACGGCATCCAAGACGATCAGACCGGTCGGTTCGAGCTGCTTGAACCAGAAAATATTCTCATATGTCGTTGCGATGTAATGCGGGTGTCCTTCATTATCGACTTCGAAAGACGGATCTTCAAAGAGTTTGGTCGGGTGTTTGAAGCGCAAGTGACGTTTCACATTGCGGTTCAAATATTCTGAATCCGAATACTTGATGTTCTCTTCCAGGTCTTCCACTTCGACTTCTCCCGTCACCATATCGACTTTCAGGTAATTTGGGATCCCTTCACTTCGGTTATTGAGCCAGCGGATGAAACTTGCGTACTGCAGCGGTGTTACCCGGTAAGGATCGTTATCGATATTGATTTGTGTGTAGGTATCAGCCGGAACAAATTGGGAAACCAGTTCACTGATCGAACCGATGCGTCGGTCGCCCAGGCGCTGAGCCGTGTCTTTATCCATCAAGGGGATAGATGATTCGTCCATGGCCGGGAAATCGTCCTGGAAGCTCTTCTCTTCCACTTCGATCAGGTTCGCATAGTCCGTGGCACGGAACATGACGCCGTTCACCAAGTTACCGACCGCAATGACGATAACAGCCAGGATCGGTAAGGCCAACGCGCCATACTTCATCTTTTTCTGATAGAAAAACTGACCGTCTATGGACAACTCGATTCCGATGACTGCCACAGTAAACAGCAGGATGTAAAATCTAAACTCCTGCGAGTGGATATTGAGCGCTGGTGTATATATGTAAAATACAACTAACGTAAGGATAAATAGAGTGAGATATAAAGCTAAACGTTTCTTGGTTGTTTTCATAAAACCTTCCTTTTTCTGTATCGTTCATCCACTAATGGATAAACAAGTGATTTCTGGGTAGCGTTCAGTTGCTGGCAAAGCGTTTCAAGGTGAGGACGAGCTGGATGATGTAGAGATATAACGGGATGACGGCTGCATAGATACCGATGTTGAACAGTTTTACCGGTGTCCACTCCATCCATTCAAGTGCGATGCGCCCCGCTACTCCCAGCAGATGCAGCAGAGTGACGATCTTCAGTACTTTTAGTGGCTGATTCTTGTAGAGTCCATACAGGATGACGCCGAAAATAAAATAAAAGACGGCATATCTCAAGATCATCGAAAAATCGATAAAGTCGAAGGGCACCATGAACATCCCAAAGAGCCCAACATAGATAAATGTGGCGAGTCTAAACTGTTTTCTATACGTATCGATAGCAGTGAATAATTTATCCACTTCTTCTTTATCACTTAAAAACAAAGTGACGCCACCCGCGACCAGGGCGAAATAAAACAGTCCCATTTTGTCCTCTTCCTTGCCATGCAGAACGAAACACTACCTTACCTAAGTATAAACGTCTTTTGACATTAATCAATATGTGATTTAAATATAAAAAACGCCCTCCAGATCCGGCTGAGATGATCAGCCGTGATCAGAAAGACGTTCTGTCACTAGCGATATGAAAATAATTTTCGCTGCATTCCTTTTATATGTTATCACTAATCAAAGGATACTTAAGCTTTCTCGATCTCGCCCACGCCGATTGGAAGGGTCGTATGCGGACCATACTCTTTTACGGTGCCTTCAACTGTATCTGGGAGGTCCAGAGACTCTGGTACGCCATGAATGATAATCGTTCGGGAATCTAACTGCAGATCTTCTGAGCCGAATTTCTCTATAAATTTGGCTTTCAATGGAACTATAGGCACCTCAAACTCATAATTCCAGTTCCCGTCTGCATCAGAATTTGGATAATTATCATGTGGCACATTGATATCTTGAGGGGCGTTGTCAAACGGGACCATGGTCTGGCCCGCTACTTTATAGACTTCGGGCAAGTCAATAAACCCGTCACCATTTAAATCAGCCTCTTTTCCAGGCACGCGCCCCTTCTTCCCATCTAAGAACCCATGGAAGTGGCTCCAATGCATCATGTTTGGTGGCGTCCCCTTAGCTTCGATTTTGATTTTCAAGGTATCGTCTTCTTCAATAAGTTCTGCCTTGCCCGTAACGGACGTACCGATCGCCTCTGCGTTCACCGGTTTAATGTCTGCAACGTATCTTTTTGCCATACTGAACATCCTCCTTATATGATTGATCCCTTTTAAAACCTTACTAGATTCAGTTTAACACGCTTCTTTAGTAAGTTCAGGCTTTAACACTTGTGATAGCTATAGGTGTCTCGAGGATGATTTGTTTGTCAATAAGCTAACATCGATGCCGCCTATTTAATATGCTTGATCAGAAAATCTCTGATGATTCCAACGACTTCATCGGTATAAAAGATGCTTCCGCCGTGATCGGCTTCGTCCACGCAGAAAAACTCTGCTTTTAAGTCATATTCAAGGCAGACTTCATAGAGCAGGACGCTTTGCTCGAAAGGAACCACGGTGTCTTTATTGCCGTGGAGGATCAAAAGCGGAATAGTCGGTTTGTTTTTCTCCAAGTAATACTGGACGGACGCCTGCTTGACGTGTGCGTCATCGTTCCCTCTGATGAATTCTGTGAGCAGCAGGTTCGGCGGGCTCGTCGGCTTGGCGTGATCCGTCGCGGATGGCTGATTCACAATGGCCTCAAAATCAGTGACGCCGTATATATCGATACAGGCCTTGATATCTGGAAGCGGTTCGGTCGAGTTGTCCAGCATGTCTGTCTGCCAGGTCGCCCATGTCATTACGGCGGTGTGTCCGCCGCTCGAGTCGCCGGATAGGAAGAGATTTTCCATATCGAGCTGAAGTTCATCGGCGTGCGCATTCAGATAACGGACAGCCGTTTTAGCGTCATGGATATGACTCGGGAAACTGGCATCAGGTATTGGCAGATACTCCACCACCGCCAACACGAACCCGCGCTTAACGATCGGCATGAGGTCTGTGATAATGTTATTCAGATCCTGCTGGAACCAGCCAGACCCTTGGATATGTACTAGGATTGGATAAGGCCCCTCGAGTTCGTAGCCTTCCGGATAGACCAGTCGGATACGCAGGTTCCGGCCGTTTTTGCGCTGGTAAATATGGTCTTCGGGTAATATGCGCGCCCGGATATTTTGCTTGTCGCCTTGGACTGTCTGCATTCCTTCTGGGTGAGCGTTCGATTTTGGCATATTTTCGTAACTGTCGATCATGTGTAACCGTCTCCATTCTGTTAGTTAGTTTATGTACGTTTTTATAAAAGCCTCAGTGAATCAGGCTCTTATAAAAACGAGTATGTAATTAGTCCAGTTATTGCTTCTATTCGATCGGGTTAATCAGTTCAGCCAGTCCCATAAGAATCCGTCTTCCATCTGTATAAGCTGGCCGGCAATACCAAAGACTCGGATGGTGAACGACTCGCTGTTTTCATCATAAAAAACTTTTTCCTCGCTCGCAAAGAGACCCGTATTCCTGTAGTGACTGAACATCTCCTGGATCTGTTTCCCGTCTTTTTTGAATAAGCCAAAGACGATCGCTTCGTTCGAGTCATCTTTTTGCGTGATGCCCTGTTCACTGGCCAGCCAGTCATAGATATCGTCCTTATCCGGCTGGGTCAGGAACAAGATAGAACAGAGAAGCAGCAGGACAATCACCGCGCGTTTTTTTTTCATGTCATCCCTCCTGAATGGCTATATTCTTTAGTATATCTTTATTCATTATATGGATTAATGAAGGCATTTTCAATGCGTACTCGACTAAATGAGAAAAATGGCGAATGGCGAACAGATGTTTCTGTGCAAAAAATGGTGTCCGCTCCTATAGTCTGGAGCGGACACCTTTTTGAGTTCTCTATTGGTTTATTGACCAAGCATATCTTCGATCTCCTGGACTTTTTCTTCCATGGCGTTCTCACGTCCAGGACGAATATCGCCTTTCAGAACGACTTCCGTGCGGATCCCTTCATCAGCCAGGACCATCACAGCGTCTTTGACCACTTTCATTACCTCATCCCAGGGGCCTTCTATTTCTGTAAACATCGAGGTCGTTTTATTGGGCAGGCCGGAGTCTCTGATGATCTTGATCGACTTCGACACATGCGGGGCAAGAGCTTCCTCTGTTCCAATGGGCACGATAGAAACTGCAACAAGTGTATTCATGTTTTATCCCTCCTCCTTAGTTATAGTCATAGTGATAAACTATTTCTTCCTCAGTGATCTATATGCTCAGTATACAGCGTGGCTTTTTGTAGATGCAAAGGATAGCTATTGAGAGTAAAAACCAGACCAGTAGCGTGTGATGGCTGCTAGTCTGATCCTGATTTTATTCTGATTTGGTCCTGATCGATCGGATCGATCGGATCAGTAAAGGTCGTACACTTTGTCGAACAGCTCTTTTTCGTTTTCGATCTGCGCCTTGTTGCCGATGACCACCACAGAGCCTGAGTCGATAACTGTTCTGAAGTCGTCATGCAGGGCTGACAGTTTGTCTGAATCGGTCGCCAATATCTCTTCTTTCAGCTGAACGATATCCTCTTTTTTGATGTTGCGCTGCAGTCGGTTGAAAGCAGTGAGTCCTTTGCTGTGGGCAGATTTTGGCTGCTCCAGTGGACTGAGCGATCCGATGATATATTTCAGCAGCTCGGATTCAGGAAGCTCGAGACCTTTGACAAAGTCCGGGATGCCTTTATAGACGTCCAGTGTCTTACCGATATTTGGATCGCGGTAAGACCCCAGCGCCACACTGCCGTTACGGGTATGACGGTAAAGGGAGCCGTATGCCCCGCCTTTGACACGGATGGCATTCCACAAGTAATCGAAGCGGAATGCGGTCGACAGGACTTGTGATGTACCAGAATAGTCAAGCGTCCCTTTGGCGTCACTTCCGAGACCCACGTAGTTCACATCCTGTGCGGTCACGTAAGCTTCGTTTTGCTTGGGACCAGGCTGATACATGACTTTGTCTCCCAGTGGTTCATTCGGCAAGGAAGAAAAGGCTGTTTTCAGCGCTTCTTTGACTGTGTTTTTGCGTTCCGCTTCGCCGGTATATAAGACATTCAAGCGGCGCTTGTTCATCAGCTTAGTCAGTAACTGAGTCAGGCTGTCTGTCAGTTCAGTGGCATCTGTTTTCAATTCGTCGCGCACGGCTTTGAGATAATTGAACTGGTCGATACCGCTGATCAGTTCGCTCAGTTTGGCCGTCGGTTTCACTTGGCTCAAGGCCCGGTTCGCAACGATCCCGTGTGAACTGAAGTTGATCTTGTTTTCAAAGTTAGAGATCAGACGCTGGGTGATTTTTAAAAGTTCGGCTTTGTTGTCGAACTGGGTATGCAGTGATATCTCTTTCATCAGACCGATAAGATCATCTAATGAAGCTGCCAGGGCTTTTCCGCTGACTTTGAAGAACGGCTTGATGTTGCCTTCGATATCTTCATAAACAGATACACTGCCATAAATGCCACCTGTGTGCGTATCTATTTCCGTCTGCAGGGCTGCTTCGTCATAGTTGTCCGTCGCCAGTTTGCCTAGGAGATTGCTGAAGTAGCCTAAGAGTGCATACTCATTCGCTTCGAAGTCTTCGATGTTGAAGTACAGGTCGATATAATCGATGCCTGACGTGAACTGATCCGCGTGATAAAAACTGGTGTCTTCGCCGAACACTTCGTCATCAATAGGGTAGTCCTGCTCGTCTGTGGTCAAGTCTTCACGTTTCAGCGTCGGGATCTTCGCCAGATCTTCCGCTTTATCCGGTGTTTCCTGACGTTCGATCAGGGCCAGTGTCTCTTTGATGATCGTCTGACGTTCGTCTTCAGTGATGTTTGCCTTGTATTCTTGCAGCTGTTTCAAAGTTTCGGCTTCCTGCTTGTCACTCTTGCCGGGTTCGGCTTTCAATATGACTTGCGTGAAGACGGCGTTATCGATCAATTTGCGCTGGATCAGCTCTTCAAAGTAACCCTCGTCCGCTTTTTTAGCCAGTTGTTCAAGGAAATGGTTGAACTGCAGGTTCACGAACGGATCCTTGTCGTACAGCCAGGTGTTCAGTGTCTGGATGGCGTAGATGACCCCGCGCGGGTTGTCTTCTGATATCGCCGCTTCGCGTGTCTGGAAGGTGATCTTGTTCAGTGCCGCCTGGATCAGGTCTTTACTGATGCCGTTCTTAACTAAAGCCGTCAGTGTTTCTTGAACGACTTCTTTGAACTTAGGCATCTTGTCGGCGCTGGAATACTTCGCCATGATCAGGAAAGCGGTCGGATAACCGATGTCAGAAACGTCACTGTTGATATCTCCGCCGATCTCTGCGTCAAGGAGGGCCTTTTTAAGCGGTGACTGGTTGTTGCCGAACAGGATCTCGTCCAGGACTTCCAGACCAAAGATATCCAGCGTTTCATCCGGTAAAGCGCCATGCCAGCCGAGCGCCAGGTAGTCTTTCCCGGTAGGATCGTCGCCTGCTGTGATGGAATACGTATCCGTATAGACCGCTTCTTTCGGCTCTGACGGTTCGATGGACAAGTCCACCGCTTCGTCCTGTCTGCCCATGCCAGTAAAGTACTCTTCCAGTCGGTCGAATACGTCTGTGATGTTCATGTCACCATAGACGATCGTCAGAGAGTTGCTTGGGTGATAGTACATCTGGTGGAAGGCAATGAATTCTTCCTGAGTCAGTGTCGGGATCGCTTTAGGATCGCCGCCTGAGTTCTTGCTGTAAGTGGTGTTGGGATACAGCTGACTCGACACGTGGTCATAGACCTGACGTTCCGGTGAAGCCGCAGCCCCTTTCATCTCATTGTAAACGACGCCTTTATAAATCAGGTCATCTTCTTCATTTTCCAGATGATAGTGCCAGCCTTCCTGGGCAAGGATCTGCTTATCTTGATAAAGTTTTGGCTGGAAGACCGCATCTAAATAAACCCCGACCAGATGACCGAAGTCTTTTTCATTAGTGGATGCGACCGGGTAAATGGTCTTGTCCGAGAAGGTCATCGCGTTGACAAAGGTGTTGAGTGACCCTTTGATCAGTTCCACGAACGGTTCTTTGGAAGGGTATTTTTTTGAGCCGTTCAGGACGGAATGCTCGAGGATATGGGCAATACCGTTATCGTTGTACGGCGGAGTTCTGAAGCCAATCGTAAAGGATTTATTGGTATCATCGTTGGCCAGATATAAAACCTGTGCCCCCGTTTCTTCATGTTCATATAAATGACCCTCAGAATGGATATCTGGAAGGGTTTGTGATTCTATTTTTTTAAAGACCATAAGTATCTCCTTCATGTTCTCATTATTTTTTCATATACGACCATTGTACATGATTTCAGCCCTCTTTGACTAGAGGAAGAGATTGAAAGCTTTCAATCTCTCTCCTTTTCAGCTTTTGATAAGGAAAGAAACGAGGCCTGCGCCTCGTTTCAGCATCATCGCATAGGGATTTTGTTCGTTTAATCTCGTTGTTTGTGTTTCTGAGAAAAGATTTGGTGGAGAAGTGTCGGCTCAGTCTTCGGGTTATGCGTGGGTGAACACTTTTATTGGCGTAATGTCTTAGTCGCCTGACGTATGACGCATGAGTGAACAGTTTTTCCATGTAAACTGTTCACCCATGTAGCTGAGAAATCATGAGCGAGCACTTTTGTTGGCAAAATGTATCACCCACGTCATGACTGTTCATGAGTGAACATTTTCTCGCCCTAAATGTCGCGCTCATCAAAGCACTCGGCCGCGACTGAACACTTTCGTACTTAAAATGTATCACCCACGCTTTTAATTCTTCATGAGTGAACATTTATCCTTCCAAAATGTCGCACTCACTGAATCGCTGATCCACAAGTGAACACTTTCGAGTTTTAAATGTCGTACTCATGACAACTAACCCTTACGACTGAACACTTCTCTACAAAATTGTTCAACCCGCTCCACACTAGAGGCGCGGGTTGTTCCTTCTTGGCTTTTTAAAATGCAGTAACCTATTTTCTGAACGCCACACCATTGGCTTTCAGTTCTTTGATGGTTACTGGTCCGATGCCTTGAAGTCCAAGCACTTGTTTTTCAGTCTTATCTGCAAAGTCTTCAAACGTGCGAAGTCCAGCATGATGCAGGATACGAACGCGGTCGATTCTCATCCCCCTCAACGGATTGGATGGCTCGTCTCTTAGCGAATGAAAGAATTCTTGAAGCTTTAGATTTGCAGAGGGATCGATTTCTCCGTAAAAAGGCTGATGATCAGTTTTGACGATCTGATCTTTTGGAAGCAGCTTAAACGTCTCCTTCTTCAGCCATTCAAAAAGATACTCATTTTCAATAATGACATAGAGCACATCTCTTAAGGCGATGAGCAGGCTTTGATAGGAAAACGGCTGATATGAAGGGGCTTGAGTGATCTCGTCGTCATATAAGTCTTCGATCGGCCACATGTCATCTGCCAGTACCATCCCGATACTTGGATTGACTTTGACTAGTTTTTCCAAAAGAATCTTGGCTACGTCCCGTCGATCTGTCAGGACGGCAAGGATAAGGATGTGAAGCAGCAACTGATCGTCTTCATCCGCCCCTTCTGCTTTTTGATAGAACCGCCAGGCACTTTTCCAGTCGAATTTGCGGACGTAAAGGGCCATGATTTTATAGCGTGTCCCGAGTGCATCCGACTCATCTATTTTATAAAGCTCTAGAAGATGTTCGAGTGCATGATCGATCATCCCCATTTCCATAAGAAGAAAGGCCAGCTTACCTTTCAACCGTAAATAAGGGCGTTCTTCCACGTTTCTATAGCCGATTCTGTCAGTCGTTTTATGCCAGTTTTTGCGGGCTCTTTTTTCTAGAAATTTATACTGTTCGATAAGAGAGATAAGATCTGTATCCATATCCGTATCGATCAGCATACTTTGAGCATCCCAGTTTTCTGGCCAGATGCTGGTGGCTTCTTTGAGTAGCTTCCTCTTTTTACTGAAAGAAGTGGCAGACTGTGCTTCATCCAGCTTATCCATCGAGCGTGTCACATCTGTTTCTGACTGAGCGAAATCTCCCCCAGTCTCTATTTCTTCGTTATACATACGAGTAAAGAAATCAATAGCTTCCATAGGTGAATCGAACTCATCACCGTGTTCGTTCAGGAATTGCTGGACCATTCTTTGAAAGTGTTCCATACCGTTTGCCATTTGTTCAGCTCCTTAAGTTTATTAGGTTTATTATAGTAGAAAAGTTTCAGATCTTTCAAATTTTTCATGACTTAATCAGACAAGCATCAAGACGAGCAAGGCGTAACACGCAAAGGTGATCAAAACGCTCAGCATGGTCCCGATGACGAAGTATTCTGAAAAGTACGGGTCTTCGGCGATCAGTTTGTAGCGGGCAAAGGCTTTGATGGACAGGATCGCGACCACTGACAAGAGACTGCCGAAGAAAAACGACAGCAGAATCAGCAGGCGTTCAAGGTTCCCGATCATCGCACCGGCTCCTTTGAAACCTGAATCCTGTTCCGTCTGTGAAGCCAGCACCGCGTCTTTTTTCGGGTCATACTTGGAACTGACCGCCCGAATCACTAAGTTCGTCGGCTTCATCAAAAGCAAAAGGACCAGGCTTAATGAAATCAGCACCCGGTACGGCTCTTGTGTGATCAGCAGGCTGACCGGCAGCGGTGCGTACTGAAGCAGGGTCAGTCCTCGCAGCAGGATCTGCAGCAGGATCAGTGTCACAGCACTCAACACGATGTATGTACTCGCATGCTTGAGCAGTCTGTTCCAGGGGTAGTGGCTGCCGGATTCTTTCCTGTTCAGTGCATAAAGACTGACCATAAAAATAAGGAGGAAGACTATCCCGATCCCCACTAGAATCCATGGATCATCACTCACAGTCACTAATTCATTCAATATGAAAATCCAGAGCAGGTAGAGCATCTGCTGGATAACGAACTGGACGATGGACCTGTTTTTTACATAAAATAGGTGCAGCGCGTGTTCACTGCTCAAGTTACTCGTGAAAAAGAAGTTCAGCGGGTTTTTGATTTTATTTTCGAATAAGATATACCCAAAAAGTAAACCCGAAACGATCACGAGCCACTTCAAAGTGAAACCGTCGCTGCCGTCATGCAGACCGTAAAGGATCACACTGGTAAAAAGCAGGCCCCAGACGAAGTGAAGCGATTGAGACACGGCGTATTTTTCTTTTGGATCCCCCGTACGTGTGGGCTGAAAGTAAAAGTAACTCACGACATGGGCGATCAGCGTTTCAATGATCATTTAGCCGCTCTCCCCTCTTCGATCTTTTCGGCCAGCAGCTGGCGTGACTGGATGTACTGTTTGATCTGGGTCGAGATGATGCGCTTGCTGACGGTCTGGGCACTGAAGGATTTCCCAAGGCCTTGTTTCAATGCATCGGTGACCTGCTGATTGCTGACATTCCCGTAGCCCCCGGCCTTCAACACATAATAGACCGTCTCTTTCTGCGTGGCGGTCCACTGGTTACGGATGACACTCTGAAGCCTTACGATACTGTTATAGAAGAGGTCATCCGGGTGTTCTGTCCTGATTTTTTCATTGAGCAGACCGTAGTCGTTATCTTCATGGACGGATTCGATGGCTTCCCTCGCATGCCAGTATGCCGGACCGTCTGCGCCGATACTCACTTCTTTATCCTTGATCGGAGTGATGAGCTCCCCTATCCCGATCCCCCATCGGAGCGATATCTCTTCATCCAGCTGCGCTATAGTCATGAGCTGGAGTTCCAGTGTGATGCGGTCAATAAGTAAAAAGGCCGTTTCCATCTCGCTGACGATGCACTGGAATTCATCTCCTAAAGTGATGGTCAGTTTCGACTCGATCTGTTCTGAAAATTCCTCGTTCATTTTATCGAGTATATCTGACAGGATCTGCTGGGTCTGTGCCCGTTCTTTCATCTTCTTTGACGCAATGATGTCGGCGATCAAAGCGATTTTTGACTGATTTTCCACTGTGTTCTCCCCTTCCACTATTCACTTCTTAAATATAAACCATATATAGTTGATTTTCAAGTTTCAACCATTTTTAGTTTATTGAGTAGTTGAAAACTGAGCTAGCGACTATATATCAAGCGCTTATTTGGATAACAACTTTCCCGCCTCCTAGAATAGGACGTACCCACGTAGAGTGTAGCTTGACTACGGCTAATGATAGGCTCATTGAACGTACTCACGGGAAATATAGCTTGACTACGGCTAATGAGTGGTTCATTGAGCGTACTCACGGATAATGCAGCTTGAGCACGGCTAATGAGTGGTTCATTGAGCGTACTCACGGATAATGCAGCTTGAGCACGGCTAATGAGTGGTTCATTGAGCGTACCCACGGAGAATATAGCTTGACTACGGCTAATGAGAGGCTCATTGAGCGTACCCACGGGAAATATAGTTTGAGCACGGCTAATGATAGGCTTATTCAGCGTACTCACGGATAATGCAGTTTGAGTACTCCCATTGAGAGACTCATTGAGCGTGCTGAAATGATATATAGACTCAGTGCTGCCAATATACAGGGAAGATCGCACTCAATAATAGGATCAGGTCGATAAGGTCTAATAAGGTCTGGATTAGGCCGCTGCCTAATCCCACATCACAAATTGCTTCTATGTCTTTAACAAGTCATTTTAATAGAAATATGTAAGAGGTATTGATACACTTTAACTGTCCATTGGTTAAAATGGATATAAAATCATAAAAGGAGTCGAACGTTAATGACAGAGAGAAAATTAACTGATCCGCGTACGAAGTATTACAATGAGAAGTTTCCTGATCAAGAACAAGATACTCCCGCACTGCAGAACGAAATGGACCCGCAACCAGATTCAGGAGAAAAATCTTATAAAGGCCACAACCGTCTGGAAGGACGCAATGCCCTGATCACAGGTGGCGATTCCGGTATCGGACGTGCGGCGGCGATCGCTTATGCCCGAGAAGGCGCCAACGTGGCCATACAGTTTTATCCTGGCGAAGAAAAAGATGCCAACGATGTCAAAGAGATCATTGAAGCGGAAGGAAGAAAAGCCCTGCTTCTCCCATACGATCTGCGTGACGATCATGCCGCGACAGAAATCGTAGAGAAAACTGTGGAAGCATTCGGCCTGCTGGATATTTTAGTCCTGAATGCCGCGCAGCAGATCGCTCAGCCGGATCTGGAAAGTTTATCCATGAAACAGGTCAATGATACATTCAAAATCAACATCATCAGTATGTTTGAAACGGTGAAAGCGGCCGAAAAACATCTGGAACCGGGAAGTGCGATCATCACGACCACGTCTGTCCAGTCATTCAGTCCGAGCACGAGCCTGCTGGATTATGCGGCCACGAAAGGATCGATCAGTAACTTTACCGTTACGCTATCCGAGTACTTCGGCCCTAAAGGTATTCGTGTGAATGGCGTGGCACCTGGCCCTGTATGGACGCCGCTTCAGTTGGACAATGGCAAACTGCCTGGCGATATCCCGACTTTCGGTCAGAATACACCACTTGGACGAGCCGCTCAGCCGGTCGAACTGGCTCCCCTCTATGTTTTCTTTGCATCAGACGAAGGAAGCTATGTGAATGGACAAATCTACGGTATCACTGGTGGGAAGCCGATTGCCCTGTAATCCTTATATTAGCTAAGAATAGAAAAGAAAAGACCTTTAAGTCAATAGGATTTAAAGGTCTTTTCCTATACAGTCTTAAACCTTATATAGTTGAAAACAACGATTCAACCATAAAGTGTTTACTTTTTTTCAGGGCATAGACCTCACAGTAAACTCTATCAGTACAGACAATGTGGCGAGTACAACCATTAAGGATGTGGTGGATAATAAAAGTGTTTTGACCAGCTGTTTCTTCGATGCTTCTTGGGTCTGCCTAAAGAAGAGGCAAACAATTATTCCCATGACAGTTGACAGAATCCAGAAAATTATACCCTTTACAGTAACTAAATGTTCCCAATCAACCATCCAGAAGTAAAAAATAAGAGTATGTATAAAGATTAGTACAAAGGCTCCAGTGTTCAAGAGATGTGTTTTCAAAGTATTCCCCGGCTTTCTCTTTGTGATGCTTATAGTATAGTTGAATTATATTAAGAATGATTAAAAATTTAAAAAAAGACCCTGTGAATTCATTAGAGAATTCATAGGGTCCGGTATTATTCAGTTTTCATAAGGAACCGTTTTGAGTGTGATAGTGGATGCATTCTGTGTCAGTTTAGCAACAGGACATCGCTTGTCTGCCGACTGAACGATCGCATCGGCACGGTCGAGTTCCATCCCTTCGATCGCCGCAAAAACATAAACCTGGAAGTAATACCCCACGCCGCTGTCTTCGCGTCTGAGTTGGATCTTGGCCGTGACTTTACTTCTGTTCGTCAGGCCGCGAGCCTTTAACAGGGATTCGATTGTCGCATTCAGACAGGTGGTCAGTGCCAGACCGAACAACTCTTCCGGATTCGTTCCCGGCTTAGAGTTTACCGGACTGGAAACTGTGACGGATAACTTATCATCACCTTCGACATAAGCTGTCCCATCGACCCCATCCTCATTATGAACGGTTGCTTCAAACAAATACTCTGCCACTTGTCTCACCTTCGTTTCTTAGGATTTAACTTGAGAAACGTCGACACCGTCGATTTGTTCAAGTTGTGGTAATAAGGCTCTTAAAATACGTCCGCCGTATACAAAGACGTCCATCATAGGGCTAGCGTCTTCACCAGTGATGCCTAGGTGACGCATAACGATTTCACCGTCGCCTGAGACAACGAAACGATAGTAGCCGGAACGCATGGCATTGATTTCGTTCAAGGCTGTTGTGATTTCAGGCATTTTGTTGCGGTCTGTAACCTGACCGATCTTGTTGTATGTGATCTGATAGTTTACACGAGGCTGTTCTGAATCATGAATGATCACGCCGCATGCGACAGCTTTCTTATCTTGGATACGCAAAGCCGTCTGGAAAACGATTTGTTTCTGTTTCACTTGTTCGCCGTCTTGTGTACGGATCGGTGTTTCGATATCTTTCGTTTTGAATTGGATCTTTCTATCTTGCGCTAAGTGCTTAAAATTATCTGTAATTTTGCTCATTATATAAATCCTCCAATAATTATAGTTTCGCGTGTCTGTGTTCCACACAAAAATTATTATAACATAAAACGCTTACTAAATATAGACATCTTGAAGGATTGACTCATGGTTTTTTAATGATGCTATATTAGGGGGCTATACCGGGCTGTTTCTATTATAATTGGGTGAGCGAAGAGGGCTCTTCGCTTCCTTCTTATTAATGGCTTCTCGAATGCCAGGACCTCATCGAGATGCTATTATATTACGTGATAATAGAGATTCAGATTAAATAATAGTGTTGAGTTACCGTTATACCCTCTTATAGTAGTAGCTTACCTTCATTTTGTAAATTGACTTCTTGTTATAACCTCTTATAAAGGGAACTCGCTGTCTAGACTAGAATCGACTTCCTGTTATCACAGTTTATAATGGCAACTTAAAGGATTAGAACAAATCGAGCTACTATTATATCGGCTGATAGTGGCAACTCAAAGTCGTTATTCATTTAACTAACTGTTATACCCGTCTTTCAAATAGGGTGACTGAGAGCCCGCTCTCAGTCGTCTATCTTAGCTCTGCCGCCCTCTTTTTCCGGATAACAGAAAAACACCGGATCCTCGAAAGGTTCCGGTGTTTCAATAGCATACTATTTGTTTTTACGTACGCGTTCTGGAATACGAGCTGCTTTACCACGTAGGTTACGTAGGTAGTATAGCTTCGCACGACGTACACGACCTTGACGAGTTACAACAATTTTTGCAACACGTGGGGAATGTACTGGGAAAGTACGTTCAACGCCGACACCGCCAGAAATCTTACGGACAGTGTACATTTCGCTGATACCTTTACCACGACGGCTGATTACGACGCCTTCAAAAAGCTGAATACGTTCACGTTCACCCTCAACAATACGCGCATGAACAGTAACGTTGTCTCCTGGACGGAAGTCCGGTAAGTCAGAACGTAATTGTTCTTTTGTGATATCTTCGATCAATTGATTCATCTTTACATCTCCTCTCGCGCAACACTCATAAAGAGCACGTCCCAGCGGAATATTGCGAAAATAAGAGTGGTTGCCCACTCAATTATTAACTTTACCATACTACTAATTAGGTGTAAAGGACTTTTACTTACTTTCTCTAAAAATACTCCCGTTTACTGACTTATTCGCCGGTCTCGTCTGCTTCGTTTTGCCACTTTTCGATCAAGGATTTATCCCTGTCTGACAAGTCATAAGACTCCAGCATATCGGGTCGGCGTTCAAAGGTGCGTTTCAGCGATTCCTCATGACGCCAGGCTTCTATGAGCCCGTGATTGCCGTTCATCAGGACTTCCGGTACTTTCATGCCTTTGTATTCAGCCGGCCGGGTATAATGCGGGTGCTCAAGCAAACCGCTGGAATGCGAATCGGTCTGAGCAGACGATGCGTTCCCTAAAACTTCCGGAAGCAGGCGCACGGTCGCATCGATCATGACCATGGCGGCCAGTTCGCCTCCTGTGAGGACATAGTCGCCCAGAGAGACCTCATCCGTCACGAGCGAGCGGATACGCTCGTCATAGCCTTCATAATGCCCACAGAGGAAGACTAGGTGCTCTTCTTCTGAAAAGTCTTCCGCCATCGCCTGATTAAAAGGTTTGCCGGCCGGATCCATCAAGATCACGCGTTTTTTCGTTTCAGGATCACGTTCGTTGATCGAATCCATTGCTTCAAACAGAGGTTCCGGTTTTAAGAGCATCCCTGCTCCGCCACCATATGGCGTATCATCAACGACCTGGTGCTTCCCTTTACCGAACTGGCGGAAATTCACTTTATTGACTTCAACGATATCCTTTTCAATGGCTCGCTTGACGATCGAATGACCGAGCGGCCCGTCAAACATTTCCGGAAAAAGTGTCACAACATCTATTTTCATCAATCTAACCCTTCCATCACATGTACACGAACGACTTGATTTTCGATATCCACGTCAAGAATCACCGGTTCGATATAAGGAAGCAGTAAGTCTTTCTTGTTCGGTCTCTCTACGACCCAGACATCATTGGCGCCGGGCGACAGGATCTCTTTGATCTTGCCGATCTCTTCACCCGAATCATCATCGATGACGGTACTCCCGATAACTTCGTGAATGTAAAATTCATTCTCAGGCAGCTCCAAAAGCATATCTTCGCTCACGCGCAAGGTCCCGCCGACGAACTGTTCCACATCATTGACATTGCCGTATCCTTCAAAAGATAACAGGTCAAAAGTCTTATGCGTACGGTGGGACTTGACGGTCAGTGCTTCCTGCTCGCCCTTTTTACCGAACCAGATCAACGGCGCCCCTTCATAATATCGTTCTTCAGGATTGGTCGTCGTTGATAGCACGCGCACTTCCCCTTTGATCCCGTGGGTGTTGACGATTTTTCCAACATCATAATATTCCATCGTTTATCTCCCTTTTTCTCAATATCGATACAAAAAAAGGATGAACTCAAAGAGCCATCCCCGTTTTACTGTTCAATTCACTAGTCGACGATCGTCAGACGGACACGTTTAGGTCCATCGAACTGGATACTGTAAACGATGGAACGGATCGCCTTGGCAATACGCCCGCGCTTACCGATCACACGACCGACATCATCCGAATGAACAGATAACAAATATTCATGAAAGTCATCTGTGTCTTTCAAATCAAGTTTAACGTCTTCAGGATGACTTACCAATGGTTCGACAATGGTTCTGATTAACTCTCTCATCTCTGTATCAGTCATACTACCATCCTTTGCTTAAATGCTCTCTATATAGAATGAAGAAAAGACATGGAACAGTAATAATAATATTAGCGCTCCATCCTTTTCTTCTTAAGTGATTCATTTAATTCGAACGATTATTTGCTGTATTTCTCGTCGTGGAATCGTTTGATGATTCCTTTTTCTGATAATAAGTTTTTAACTGTATCAGAAGGCTTAGCGCCATCTCTCAACCATTTCATAACGAGTTCTTCGTCAACTTTAACTTCAGCTGGTTTTGATACAGGGTTGTAAGTTCCAACTTGTTCAATAATGCGTCCATCACGTGGAGCACGAGAATCAGCGACTACCAAACGGTAAAACGGATTTCTTTTTGAACCCATACGTTTCATGCGGATTTTTACTGCCATTATACTTGCACCTCCTGTTGATATGATGATAAGGCGTTCTTTTCATTTTAAAGACCCTTTTGCTTGAGTTTAGTTCTCTTTCAAACTCACAATAGCAATCTTATCATGGAATGAAATGCTCGTCAAGTGTTTTTTCTTTACAGAGTAAAATTTGTAAGGCAGATATGTATTTTGATCTGACTTTTCCAGAAGCTGGTGAAAGTGAGCACTGAATATCCAGCTTCTTTCTCCATAAAATCTCCATATTCCCACAGTATACTATAAACTGTAAAAGATTTTTAGGAGGACTATGATATGATGCATTCGATGTACGGTTTGTTTGGAGGAGGTTTCAATATGATGTTTGGAGGCCTGTTTTGGTTGGTACTCATTATCATTTTTCTGTATCTGCTATTCAGAAAGGTATCTGAAGATAATTCGCACCACCATACGCGTTCAAGAAAACAGTCAGCGTTAGATATCCTGGATGAGGAATACGCTAAAGGAAACCTGTCAGAAGAAGAGTATATGAGAAAAAAGAATAACTTAAGACAATAACCGGTCGAAAAAAGACTGAAAAGGCTGAAAGTTCCCCCTTCCCTTTTCAGTCTTTTTTAGCTTGAGAGAAAGGGATTCGTGCTATAGTAAAGGTGAAAGTAAAAGGAGTGAGCAGGATGTATGAAGATCAGGACTTTATCATGCGCCAGATCAAAGGCTATGCGAAAGGCCTTGGGGTGCTTTTGGATATCTCTTCCTTAAAAGAATTGCTGAAGCTGGAGTTTTCGGTGGAAGAAGATTTGACGGACAGAGAGATCGAATCCATTATTTACACTGCCCGAGTGGAAAATTATATCAACCGGCGCCTGCTGTCTGAGGAGGAACTCGAAAAAATGCTGGGTCTGCCTCCAGAACAGCTGGACAGATTGACCACCACCACTGAAACGGCATCCGAAGATGAACTGGACAAACTTAAAAAACTGATTGAAGATGAACAGTACTGGCTGAATCAGGACACGAGTGACCAGTAACCAGATTGTGTTGCCACTGTTCCCCCGATCCAATGATCTTGTCGGGAATAGACATATATTTCAGTGTCAACCCCATCGCTGCGCCCTAAAATATAATCACAGGCATATCATTTCTATTCTCTGGGATTGTTTGATAAACTAATATAGGTATGTGAACCGTACATATTCAAACTATATTAGGAGGAATTTACAATGAAATTTATCGTTGTAGGAACATCTCACGCAGGCTATGAAGCAACTGAAACACTCTTACAGGAAAATCCGGATGCAGAAGTGCATCTTTATGAACGCGGGTCTACTGCCTCATTCTTGTCTTGCGGAATCCAAAGCTATTTAGAAGGCATTAGTAAAAATGCTGACCAGCTTCATTACGCAACAGAACATTCTTTTAAAGAACAAGGCGTCATCGTTCACATGAACAGTGATGTTGTCGGTATCGACGCAGCCAATAAAACGATCACAGTGAAGTCTGAAGACGGCGAATCTGAAGAGTCTTATGACAAGCTATTCCTCTCTCCTGGGGCCAAACCACTGGAATTACCGGTTCCTGGAACAGATCTTGAGAATGCGTTCTACGTTCGTGGACGAAACTGGGCAGAAAAAATCAAGGACCGTATGGCAGAATCCAAAAAAGCCGTTGTTGTAGGTGCAGGATATATTGGTATCGAAGTTGTTGAAGCCTTTGCCAAAGCCGGTATCGAAGTAACTGTCATCGATGCACTCGATCGCATCCTGAAAACATATCTGGACAAAGAATTTACTGATATTCTTGAAGATGAGATGCGCGACCAGGGAATCACTGTCCGTACAGATGAAATGGTCAAAGAAATCGTTGAAGAAGATGGTAAAGTCAAAAAAGTCATTACCAACAAAGGTGAATATGAAGCAGACACGGTTATCCTTTCTGCCGGTGTTCGTCCAAATACCAAGTGGCTGGACGGCATTATCGAACTGGATAAAGACGGGACAGTCGTTGTGGACGAATATATGGAAACATCTGAAAAAGACATCTTCGCAGCAGGCGACGCTACTAAGATCCCATTCGCTCCAACACACGGCGGTAAACTTATCGCTTTAGCCTCAAACGCCCGTCGTCAGGCAGTCGTTGCAGCTAAAAACATGAGTGATAAAAAAATGAAAATGCCTGAAGTGACCGGGACATCTGGTCTCTCTCTCTTCTCACATAAGTTTGCTTCAACAGGTGTCAAAGACATCGACAGTGACACAGTAGAAGCTGAAGTAACAAGTAAATTTGTAGAAGAAAAATTACGTCCTTCATTCATGGGAGACGATGAAAAAGTTCTCATGAAAGTGCATTATGAGAAAGACAGTCACCGTATCGTTGGCGCACAATTGATGTCGACCTATGATATTACGCCTGCGATCAATACACTTTCTGTAGTGATCACAGCAGGATGGACATTGGAGCAGTTAGCCTTTGCCGACTTCTTCTTCCAACCTGAATTCAACCGTCCATGGAACTTCCTTAACGTCCTTGCCCACCAGGCATTGGAAGAACCATACGGCAGTGACAACATGTTATTCTAAAAAGTGTGAGTTTAAAGCCCCGTACTATCCTGTTGACGCAGGATGGTCCGGGGCTTTTCTTCTTTTCTTTTGAGACGCATTCAATACGCCTGTTTCAAAAACATACTGTCCTTACCCCTGTTTCCTCCTCCATCGGCTCAGATACCTCTTCTCTGCCTGGTTGTAAAATGTATCAGGCGGGCGTATTCAGAAAAAAGGTTGAGCGATACCCGTGAGGTGCCGATTCGTCAAACTCTTGAAGATTAAAAATCGAGTAATGTAAATAAGTTGTTTATTAGCAGTACTCACGCATCTTTCGTTTTGAGCAAACCTAATGAGGTGATCATTAGGCGTACCCAAAAAAAATTGGTGGTGAGTACACCGATTGAGGCAATCATTAAACGTACCCGGGAGGAATTACTGGCGAGTACGTCCATTGTGGCGCTTATTGGACGTACTCACAGTGATGTAAGCTTGAGCACGCTGAATGACCCTGTTATTCAACGCACTCACAAGAAAAATAATTGGAGCAAACCTAATGTGCTTCATATAAGACGTACTCAGAAGAATATATTGATAAGTAAACCCTTTGTGGCGTTCATTCAGCGTGCTCGCGGAGTCATGAGATTGAGTACGCTCAATGAGTCGTTCATTAAACGTACCCGGGAGGAATTACTGGCGATTACGTCCATTGTGGCGCTTATTGGACGTACTCACGATGAAATATGCTTGAGCACGCTGAATGACCCTGTTATTCAACGCACTCACAACAAAAATAATTGGAGCAAACCTAATGTGCTTCATATAAGACGTACTCAGAAGAATATATTGATGAGTAAACTCTTTGTGGCGTTCATTCAACGTGCTCGCGGAGTCACGAGATTGAGTACGCTCAATGAGTCGGTCATTAAACGTACCCGGGAGGAATTACTGGCGATTACGTCCATTGTGGCGCTTATTAGACGTACTCAAAAGAAAATCTGTTTGAGTAAACCTAATCATGGGAGCATAAAATGCACTCATGAAGAACCCAGTCTGACCAGGTCTAATAAGGTCTGGATTAGGCCGCGGCCTAATCCCACCTATCTAAAAGATCTTAGTACACAGAAAAAGCAGGCGGACTGGCCGCCTGCTTCCCTTCTATTATCTCTTGCGTTTGACGATTTTTTTCTTCTTTTTCTTCTTTTTGCTGCCGGAGTTGCCTCCACCGCCAAGACCGCCGAGCAGGTCGCCCATGCCACCCATATTGCCCATGCCGCCCTTCTTACCAAGCTTACCTTTGCCTCCGCCCATTTTACCGAGCATTTTTTCCATACCGCCCATTTTACCGTTGGACATTTTGCCCATCATCTCTTTGGACTGTTTGAACTGCTTGATCAGGCGGTTGACTTCCGCGATGTCACGGGCTGACCCTTTAGCGATACGGCGTCTACGTTTCTGTGACAGGAGATCCGGGTTTTCACGTTCTTCTTTGGTCATGGACATCACGATGGCTTTCATGTGCGCCATGTCTTTGGGATCGACTTCGAAATTATCCATGCCTGGCAGATTGTTCATACCGGGGATCATCTTGATGATGTCTTCCAGCGGTCCCATGTTCTGCATCTGGTCCATCTGCTCGATGAAGTCGTTGAAGTCATAGCGGTTCTCACGCATCTTCGCGGCCATTTCTTCGGCGCGTTCTTCATCGACTTCCTGCTGAGCCCGTTCGATCAGGGTAAGGATGTCGCCCATCCCCAAGATTCGGTTGGCCATACGGTCCGGATAGAACGGTTCTAAAGCGTCAAGCTTCTCTCCGGTACCGGTGAATTTGATCGGTTTGTTGGTCACGGAACGAATAGACAGTGCCGCACCCCCACGTGTGTCTCCGTCCAGTTTGGTCAGGATGACACTGGTGATGTTCAGGTGTTCATTAAAGGAATCCGCCACATTGACGGCGTCCTGACCGGTCATCGCATCAACGACCAGGAAGATCTCATGCGGATTGACGGCCGCTTTCACGTCTTCCAGTTCGTCCATCAATTTTTCGTCGATATGCAGACGACCGGCCGTATCGATGATCACGACGTCACGGTTGTCCGCGATCGCTTCTTCAAGACCACGCTTGGCGATCTCGACCGGGCTGACCTGGTCGCCCATGCTGAACACTGGGATATCCAAGTCACGTCCCACAGTCTGGAGCTGGTCGATCGCAGCCGGACGGTAAATATCCGCCGCCACCATCATCGGTTTTTTCTTCTCGTACTTGCGGAGATAGTTGGCCAGTTTACCAGCGGTGGTCGTTTTACCGGCACCCTGCAGACCTGTCATCATGTAAACCGTTGGACCTTGTCCAGGTTCAGCGAAGATGATCTTCTCCTGTTCGCCACCCATCAGTTCTGTGAGTTCGTCGTTAACGATCTTGACGACCTGCTGTCCGCCGTTCAGACTGCCGAGAACTTCTTCTCCGAGTGATTTTTCACGAACGGTTTTAACAAAATTTCTTACCACTTTATAATTGACGTCGGCTTCAAGTAAAGCGAGCCTGACTTCGCGCATCACATCTTTGACATCGGCTTCGGTTACTTTCCCTTTTTTACGCAGTCCGGAAAAGGCATCCTGCAGACGTCCGGTTAATCCTTCAAAAGGCATACGTGCTTCATTCCTCTCTCATGGTTTCTAAACTGATTGCCTGAATATAGTCAAACAGCTGAGAATCCTCATTATAATTTTCTTTCACATAGTCACTTAAATCTTCTACAGCTTTTTGCTTTTTCTCAAAGTCCTCTACGAGGTGCAGTTTCTTTTCATAATCCGTCAGAATCGTTTCTGAGCGCTTGATGTTGTCGTACACCGCTTGACGGCTCACAGAAAAGGCATCGGCGATCTCACCCAGTGAGTAATCATCGCCGTAGTAAAGCTGCATATATTCCTGCTGTTTCTTGGTGAGCAGCGGACGGTAGAACGAGAACAACCGGTTCATGCGTAACGTTTTTTCCAGTTCCATTGATTCTTCGTCTCCTTTATCCCTGCCCAAGCATCAATAAAAGCCTTTAGGCAGTCTGTTCGATCAGTTCCTTGAATAAACCGTAAGCGAATTTCTCCGTGTCGAATGGGTGTAAGTCGTTCATCGTTTCACCCAAGCCGACGAATTTCACTGGCACACCGAGTTCTTTCCCAATCGCCAGAACGATCCCACCTTTGGCCGTACCGTCCATTTTCGTCAAAACGATACCGGTGACATCGGTGGTCTCTTTAAAAATCTTGGCCTGGTTCAAGGCGTTCTGTCCGGTCGTCGCATCTAGAACTAAAAGTGTTTCATGCGGCGCGTCCGGGATCTCTCTTGAAATGACGCGTTTCATTTTTTCCAGTTCGTTCATCAGGTTCTTCTTGTTCTGAAGACGTCCGGCTGTATCAATGAGAAGGATATCCGCGCCAGAATTTCTGGCCGTTTCGATCCCGTCATACACAACAGCCGCAGGATCGCCGCCCTGTTTGGTCGACACCACTTCAGCACCCACGCGGTCTCCCCAGACATGCAGCTGTTCGATCGCTCCGGCACGGAAAGTGTCTCCGGCAGCCATCACGACCTTCTGGCCTTTTTCGATATACTGATGCGCCATCTTGGCGATCGTGGTCGTTTTACCGACACCGTTGACTCCGACGAACAGCACGACCGTCAAGCCGTCTTTGTTTTCATTGAAAAAGTGGTGGTCCGGGTTGGTTTCGCCGTACATGTCCACCATCGTCTGGACGATCACGCGCTCCGCGTCTTTCATGCTGCGCACATTCTGCACTTTTGATTCATAGCGCAGCGTATCGGCGATATGCATGGTCGCTTCAAAGCCGACGTCCGACTCGATCAGAAGATCTTCCAGTTCTTCGAAGAACTCTTCATCTTCATAACGGAAGTTGGCTAACAGTTCATTCAGGCGACGGGTGAAGCTCACACGGGATTTTTTCAGTCCTTTTTCATACTGTTCCGTTTCCCGGCGGTCATTGTCCGGCTCAAGCGTGGTATCTTTGGCCGTGGACTGTTCACTGATCTCAGTGACTTTCTCGACTTTTTCGTCCTCAGAGACCTCACTGACCTTTTCCTCTTCCTTGACTTCCGGCTGTTTCGGTTCTTCTTTCTTATCCGCACCAGTAAAAGCTGATTTGATCTTGTCAAATAATCCCATAGTGGATTCACTCTTTCTATAGCTTATTTATCTTAAAGTGTTTGTCTTAATAAAATCAGTTTAACACATATTTCTCGATAGCATAACCGACACCGTGCTCATCATTCGTTTTCGTGATGATCTGTGCGGCATCTTTGACGAGCGGTATCGCGTTTTCCATCGCCACGCCGGTACCGGCACGCTGGACCATGGCCAGGTCGTTTTCCTGGTCCCCGATGGCCATCATATCGGCCACATCGATGCCTAAGATTTCAGAAAGAAGGTCGAGGCCTTTTCCTTTATCGATCGATTTCGGCATGAATTCCAGCAGCTGCGGACGTGATTTGATCAAGTTGTAACGCTCACGGTAAATATCCGGGATCTCTTTGATCTTTTCGTCGAGCTCTTCCTGATGCCAGCAGTAGACGATCTTATTGATCGGAAACTCTTCCGGCAGGTTCGTCATATCGATCGGCTCAAACGGCAGGGCATTCATGACTTTCGGATACTGTGACGGTTTCCCTTCAGGATAAGGCGGCGCGTGAACGGTATCCAAGTCGATAAAGTTGCACGGCAGTCCCAGATCCTGACTGAGCTTGTAGATATCCAGGGAGTCTTCTTTAGGAAAAGTGATCTGACGGACGGATTCACCGGTTTGTGTCCACTGGACTAAACCGCCGTTATACGTCAGAGCAATATCTCCTGCTTCTGTGAGCCCACAGTCTTCCAGGATATGCAGCATGGCTTTCAACGGACGTCCGGTAACTAAAACGACTTTCACACCTTGCTCTTTCGCCTTTCTGATCGCGTCTTTGTTTTTTTCTGATACTTCATGGTCACTGTTAAGTAGTGTGCCATCCAGATCGATGGCAACGAGTTTGATAGACATAAAATCCTCCAAAGTTTGTTATTGGGTCACTGTATCTTCGATATCCTGCAGGTGCACGGAAACGAGTCGTGACACGCCTTTTTCGCGCATGGTCACCCCATAGAGCGAATCGGCTTCTTCCATCGTGCCTTTTCTGTGCGTGATCACGATGAACTGGGTATCGGACGCAAATTCATGCAGATAACGTCCGAAACGGGTGACGTTGGCTTCATCTAAGGCCGCTTCCGCTTCATCCAGGATACAAAATGGGATCGGTTTGACCTGGATAATGGCAAAGAGCAGCGACAAGGCTGTCAGTGCACGTTCACCGCCGGACAACAGACTCAGTGACTGCAGTCTTTTTCCGGGTGGCTGGGCAATGATATCGATCCCTGAGTGCAGGAGATCATCCGGATCGGTCAGACGCAGTTCCGCTTTCCCGCCCCCGAACATGCGTGGGAAGACGAGTGCGAACTGTTCTTTCACTTGACTGAAGGTCTCGTAAAAGCGGCGTTCCACTTCTGAATCCATCTGATCCATCGTATCATATAATTTCTCTTTCGCTTCTAAAAGATCCTGCTGTTGAGCAGCCAAGAAGTCATGGCGTTCGGCCACGCGTTCATACTCTTCGATGGCCCCCAAGTTGACAGGACCCAGTTCTTCGATTCCGCGTTTCAAAAGTTTCACACGTTTTTGAGTCGCTTCGGCATCGATCTCAGCCGGCTGAATGCTTTTGGCTTCTTCATAGCTTGTTGTGTATTCTTCTGACAGATACTCAAGCAGATGATCCATCGAGACATCCAGACGGGACTGGGCGATCTCCAGCTGATTCTTGTTTTCTGTGAGTTCAGTTTTATATTGGATCGCATAGGACACAGATTCATCCAGCTGACTGACCGTTTCGTCAAGCTGACTATGCGACTCTTTCAAGTCGCTTTCCTGAGCTTTCAGTTTAACGGCTTCTTTCTGCAAGGTTCCCAGCTTCTCGCCCAAGTCTTCTTTCGACTCCAGCTCCACGCCTTCTTCCAGCTGGGTGAGTTCTGCTTTGATGTTCTCAATCGACTGGTCGACGTCGCTGATCTGTGCTTCCATACTTTCGCGTTTGGAACGGGTGAAAGCCAGGGTTTCACGCTCAGCATTCCACTGCTCGCTCAACTCTTCGCGTTCACTTTCCAGGCGGTCTTTCTGGACCTGCTTGTCTTCTTTTTCATTGGTCAGCTGGTCCAGTTCCTGCTTGAGGTGTTCCAGATCAGCTTCCGCACGGACACGTTTTTCCTTGACCTCTTTCAAGTCCGTTTCGACTTGGGTCTCTTCTTTTTTTGCTTCCTGCTGTTCATAGCGCAGACCTTTACATTCGCGTTCCAGACGGTTCACGGTTTCTGTCAGACTTTCGACCACTTGTTCCAGCTGGCGTTCTTCCAGGCGTTTATCTTCGCCGGAGGTCCGCAGCTCTTCCAGGTCTTTCGTCAGAGACTCGATCGTGTCTCTGTCCGACTGGTTTTCGTCTTCACGCAGTTTGATGGTTTTTTTCAGCTCATCGATCTCGATGCGCAGGGCTTTCTGTTCTTTCTTCTGAGAGAACAGATGGGCATTAGAGGAACGCTTGCCTCCGCCCCCGGTCATCGAACCGCCGGCATTCATCACGTCGCCGTCCAGACTGACGATCCGGACAGAATAGCGCAAAGCTTTCGCGATGGCGTTCGCTGACTGGAGATCTCTGGCTACGATCGTTTGACCGAGCAGGTTCTCCATGACATTTCTGACTTTGTCGTCAAAGTTGATCAGGTCACTCGCGATACCGATAAAGCCGTCCACGTCTTGTGCCTGCTGTCGCATTTGTGGTGAAACAAAACGTTTTTTTATGGTGGTCAAAGGCAGGAAAGTCGCCCGGCCGGCCTTTTTGTTTTTCAAATAAGAGATCGCATCGCGTCCGGCTTTTTCGTCTTCCACGATGACGAACTGACTGGCTGCGCCTAAAACCACATCGATGGCTTCGGTCACGTCTGTCGGCACATCCATCATGTCTGCGACCGTCCCGACGATCCCTTCCAGCCTGTCTTTGCCGCGCATGACGGCTTTGACTCCGGCGAAGTAGCCGGCATAATTCTCCTGCATTTCCTTGAGACTGGCTTGTTTGGCCTGAGCCCGCTGCAGCTGCTGGTTCAACTGGTTCAGTCGACTAGCTTTCTGCTTGAAGGACCCTTGCGTGTCGTCCATCAAGGCTTTTTTAGACGTATACGTTTCTAGAAGCTCGTCGATTTCTGTTTTGATCGCTTTGAGAGTCGCTTCTTTTTCTGTGTGAGAGGTTTTGGCCTCAGTCAGCTTCTCTGACACGTCATTGAGTGACTTTTTGTGCTTTTCAGCATTGATTGTCGCCTGCTGACGCTCGCGTTCCAGATACATCTCTTCGTTTTTCAGAGACGTCTTGTTCTGCATCGCATCGATATACTCGCCGCGCAGCTCCTCGATGGCTTCTTCCTTGTTCCCCATCAGACGGGCCAGACGCTCGTCGTACTTCTTGACTTCATCTTTCAGTTTTTTTACATGTTCAGCCTGTTCCTGATAAGTGGCCTCAAGCTTTTCGTAGTCGTTGTTCAAAGTAGCCAGACGAGTTTCTTCTTTTTTCAGACTGGCCTGTTTTTCAGACAGGAAAGCATCCTGATGCCGCTCTTTTTCTTCGACCAGACGCAGCTGAGCTTCTGTCCGTTCGATCTGCTGCACAGATGTGATGGTCTGCGCCTGCAGTTTTTCACGTTTGTCCTCGATGGCATGAAGTTCGGTGCGCTTCTCTTTCAGTTCCGCTGACTCACGGTCGATCTTTGCCTGGACGCGTCTAAGATCCTCGTTCAGTGCTTCGATCTTGGTTTTATTTTCTTTCTGTTCCTTTGCATACTGATCGATCTTGAGTACCGACAGGGCGATGTCCAGATCCGTGAGTTCTTCTTTCTGTGACACAAAGGACTGGGCGATGTCTTTCTGTTTCTTCAAGGGTTCCAGCTGGTCGTTCAGTTCATACAGGATGTCCTGAACCCGGTCCAGATTGTCCTGGGTCTCAAAGAGCTTGCGCTCCGCTTTCTCTTTCTGAAGTTTGTACTTGAACACGCCGGCAGCTTCTTCAAAAATGGCTCGGCGGTCTTCCGCTTTACTGTTGAAGACTGCTTCGACCTGCCCCTGACTGATGATGGAAAAGGATTCTTTCCCAAGTCCCGAATCCATGAAGAGATCCACGACATCTTTCAGCCGGCAGCTTTCTTTATTGATGAAGTAGTCGCTGTCTCCGTTCCGGTTGATCCGGCGGCCGATGCTCACTTCTTCAAAGTCGATCGGTAAAAAACTGTCCGAGTTATCCAGGATCAGGGTGACTTCAGCGATATTGATGGCTTTTCTTGAATCGGTCCCTGAAAAAATAATGTCATGCATGCGTCCGCCTCGTAAGGTCTTGGCCGACTGTTCACCCATGACCCAGCGGATCGCTTCGATGATATTCGATTTTCCGCTGCCGTTGGGTCCCACAACTGCTGTGATGCCGTCGGTAAAGTCGATGACGGTCTTGTCGGCAAAGGATTTGAACCCTTTGATTTCTAATCGTTTTAATTGCACGTTTAAAGTCTCTCCTCTCTAGCATTTAAAGACTCTTGAAACAGGTTTAAACACTAGGACTGATTCGCGTCTTCCAGGCTCTCCAGGGCATGCTTGGCCGCATTCTGTTCCGCCGCCTTTTTGGATCGGCCGGCACCACGACCGTATGAATCTCCTTCAACAAACACCTCGACCACAAACTCGCGCTGGTGATCAGGTCCGCGTTTATCAACGACCTTATACTGGATCGTCACGACGCCGTTCTGCTGAAGCAGTTCCTGTAGAGCAGTTTTGTGATCCATCCCATGAGAGAAAGCACCGGAATCGATTTTCGGGAACAAGATCTGTTTCAACACCTCAAGCACAACGTCCATTCCCTGGTCAACAAAGACCGACCCGATAAAGGCTTCGAACACATCACACAAAAGTGACGGACGGTTCCTCCCGTTCATCTGTTCTTCCCCTTTGCCTAAGCGGACAAATTCATGCAGCTGATACTCTTTGGCCAATTTGGCTAAGCTTTCTGCACGGACGATCGACGCACGTTTGCGTGTCAGCTGTCCTTCAGGCTGTGTCGGATATTTGTGGTAAAGGTAATCGGAGACGGTGAGTTCTAAAACGGCATCGCCGAGAAACTCCAGTCGTTCCAGATTCTTGATATTCTGTTCACGATGATCATTCGCATAGGATGAATGGGTAAACGCTTCGACTAAGACAGACTCGTCATCGAACGTCACACCAAACGTTTTTTCAACATGGTTCACTAACTTTTTCGTCATATAACTTCCCTCCCTTACAAAAAAATTCTATACCCTGTTAATTATACTTGATTTCATGGGAAAAATAAACAAGGGACTGCAAGGAAAGCCGGTTCTGTTCGGTTTTTTGCGATGTTTTCGGCTTTTTTCGGTCGCGTATCCTGAAATGAACGATCAGCTGGCTGTTTATGCGTCCGATTTCGCTTTTATTATGCCTGCTGGCGCCCCTCTGTTCGCTTCGATAAGGACCAGACTGATCATTTCATAATGGTCATATGCGCTAGCCAGCGCGTATGGTCTTCTATATAAAATCGAAATCACTAAAATTGTCTATTCAAAGACAAGCCGGGTGTCTGTTATCTCTTTTTTGGAAGCGTTATAATAGGAGTTAAAGATAAGGAGGAATTTAATTTGGTAACTGAATATCACGTAGCAAAAAATGGTTCAGATCAAGCTGAAGGCACGAAACAGGCGCCTTTCTTGACCATCAATAAAGCGGCAGCTGTCGCCATGGCCGGCGATACGGTCATCGTTCATGAAGGGGTCTATAGAGAACTCGTCGACCCACAGAATCCCGGCTTGAGCAACTGGAGACGCATCACGTATAAAGCGGCTGACGGAGAAAAAGTTGTGATCAAAGGTTCTGAACAGATCGATTCCTGGGAAAAAGTAGAAGGATCCGTCTGGCAGGTCGTTATTCCAAACGCCTTCTTCGGCAACTACAACCCGTATAAAGAAGAAATCTACGGCGACTGGGTCGTTTATAACCCAAACCGTCACCTGGGTGAAGTCTACGTCAACGGCAAGTCCTTCTATGAAGCGGAATCCCTGGACGAAGTGAAAAAACCTGAAGTCAAAACAGAAGCCACAGAATTCTGGCAAGGCATAACGATCCCGGCTCATGATCCGGAAGGACAGAAATACGTCTGGCACGCTGAAGTTGATGACATGAACACCACGATCTATACCAACTTCCAGGACTTTGATCCGAATGAAGAACTGACAGAGATCAACGTACGTAAAGCCTGCTTCTTCCCTGAAAAAACCGGGATGGACTATATCACTGTTCAAGGGTTTGAGATGGCTCAAGCCGCAACACCTTGGACGCCCCCTACTGCTGACCAGCCCGGACTTATCGGACCGCACTGGAGTAAAGGCTGGATCATCGAGAACAACGATATCCACGATGCCAAGTGTTCCGGTATCAGTATGGGTAAAGAAGCATCGACCGGCGACAACTTCTCAAGCAAGCGCCGAGACAAGCCTGGCTATCACTATCAGATCGAATCGGTCTTTTCTGCCAAGAAAGTGGGCTGGAGCAAGGAAAAAATCGGTTCGCACATCATCCGTAACAATAAGATCCATGACTGTGGCCAGAACGGTGTGGTCGGCCACTTGGGCTGTATTTTCAGTGAAGTGTCGGGCAACCACATCTACAATATCGCCGTCAAGCGTCAGTTCTACGGACACGAGATCGCCGGGATCAAACTGCACGCGGCCATCGATACACAGATAGAAGATAACCGTATCCACGACTGTACCTTGGGCATCTGGCTCGACTGGCAGCTGCAAGGGACTCGTGTGACACGTAACCTGTTCTACCGCAACAGCCGTGACTTGTTCGTCGAAGTCAGCAGCGGGCCGTTCATCGTCGACCATAACATTTTGACAGCGGACTACGCGATCGACAACCATGCCCAGGGCGGTGCTTTCGTCAACAATATCGTCCGCGGCCATATGGAACACCGCAAGATGCTCGACCGGTCGACGCCTTACCACGTGGCGCACAGCACAGACATCAAAGGCTTCTCCCCTGTTTACGGCGGAGACGACCGCTGGTACAACAACATCTTCATCGGCGACGAAGGTATCGAAGGTGTCGGCACCGATCACTACAAGGGCTACACGACGTCGCTTGAAGAATACATCGGCAGCGTGCATAACGACAAAGGCAGTGACCACGGCGCCTACAACGTTGTCGAACAGCCTGTTTACATCAATCAGAATGCTTACCTGAACGGGGCAAATCCTTTTGACCGTGAAGAAGACAATCTGGTCACGGCTCACGATCCAGAGATCAAGATCGTTGAAGACGGCGACGAAGTATATCTCGAGCTGAACATGTCTGAAGATTTTGAAGACCTATTAGGCGACGTTCACTCCACACACACTTTGGAGCGCGTCAGACTCACCGACGTCGATTTTGAAAACCCAGACGGCAGCGAAGTCGTTTTGAACGCCGATTTGCTCGGTAACATTAAAGAAGGTCGTTCTGTACTCGGCCCCTTAAAAGAACTGAAGAGCGGCAAGAACCGCATCAAAGTCTGGGACTGACCCTAGTGATGAATAAAAAAAGTGTAAGGCGACTGTATAAATCAGTTGCCTTACACTTTTTTCTCATTCTTTTGCCTCTTCGATCGCTTTCTCTAAGTCACTTTGATAACCGTGAACCGTTTCAGGCAGATCACTGCGCCGTTTGGAAATGGAATACGACTCATCCTTATTGACATAAAAGATGACTGTTCCTTCGTTTCCCCGTATATCCGACCATTCCAGTGTTCCCCTCGTACCTATAACAGCAACCTCCTCGATGACAAGTTCGTTGTCATTAATCTCTTCTAGCGGATCATTGGGTTTCCTTTTGTGGGATGCGATCCAACGGTCTTCTACAGCAGACCGTTCTTCTTCGCGTGCATCGAGCCGGTCATTTGAAATGTCCAAACGCGCTGACATGAATGAGACGACCGCAAAGCCGATCAGGACCAGTGCCGAAAGAGACACCGCACCGACTCCGATATACATATAGAACTTCTTCATTCCTTCACTACCTCTTTACTCATTGTTTCTGAAATTTCATTCATCACATGATGATACTCATGGATATCATCGCCTGAACGGCCGAAAAACTGAAAGGATGTCCCGTTTCTGATGTAGAGAACTTTCCCCTTTTCGCCGCTTTCAGTATCTGGCCATACAACGACACCGCGTTCATTGTCCAGAACATTATAGGCATCGATATACTCTGACTGCTCTTCTACCGGCTCAACTGACGCTTCTTCTTCCGCCTGTTTCGGCTCATTCATCAGCAAACTGATCACTACGCCAAGCATGAATAAGGCGATCGCCGCTAAAATGAATGAAAAGAGGAGCGCTGCCGACTTGCCTGCATAAGTAAAAAACTTCTTCATACGTCCTCCCCTTCCCGACCGCTCACAGTCGCCAGACTTCCAACTGCTTTTTATGTATATACATAGATGATAAGAGACCTATGAATAAAAGTCAAGAAAACACGTGTTTTTATATAGTGGGTTGGTCCTGCAGGTGTTCTTTGTTAACATGAAAATGAATCTGCAACACGGAAGGTGATTCGTATCATTGAACAGATTGTTGGTGTAATATTGATTCTACCCATTTTTTTTTGCTGCTCGGGATGTTGATACAAACAATATATACTCTTATAGTCATTCTAGTATATGCACTGAGATTTGCAGTTGAGACACTTTACTATCTCTTCATTTGGTTCATCTATCTTATCCATTTCATCTTAGACATTATCGGAGTCGCACTAGATATTATTCATGATCAATTACAAAAACTTCTCAGCAAATTGAATGATGAGGAAACATAAAATCGGGCAGAAGAAACTTATAGAACAGGGTTGCGTCACTGTGATAAGTAACGCAGCCCTGTTCTTATTTTAAGATCGCTTTTGTCTTCTTTTTTCAGCAGTGAAAAAAACTTTCTCGTCTTCCCTTTTTCCGATCGACACGAGTTCAATGATTTCTACTTTACCGTCTTTAGTCGGTTTAAAGATAAGCCGAATACCCAGTTTATTGTTTTTGAGTTCCTTAAATCCTGCTAATTTGGCATAATATGTGTTACCCAGGTCTTTACCGATTTCTGAGCCTCTAAGACTAAGACGATCTACAGCTATATCTACCCATTGTTTTAAAGAACCGTCCAACTTTTTGTATTCTTTTTTCGCTTCTCTCCAAAAATAGACGTCCGCCATCAGTCGAAGAGAACCTCATCTGTCATAGCACCAAAAGGATTTCTGTCTTTTTTCGATTCCAGGACTTCCCTAGCAGGAATCAGTTTCCCGGGCCCCTCATTGACACGGGCGTTCAACTGAGCATAGAAAAGACGATTTTCTAACTCTTCATTTTTTTTAACTAGATCTTCATAGACATTTACACTGATGATGACTGCCTCGGGTTTGTTATGATTGAATACAAAAGTAGGCTCTCCTGTTTCATTTGCTTCACTGACGATTTTTGAGAATTCTCTTTTCACTTCTGTTACTGATCTTGTCTTCACATCAAGTGTTTTCATTTTCTGCACCTCTTTCTCGTATATCTTCTTGCAACTATTATACTTCATTAAAACACTTAATTCAAATCATAAAAAAGAACTTATTTAAGTGCCTTTTTAAAAGCTCAGTCAAATATCTCATTTCTTGTTTTTAAATAAAAAAAGACCAGGCTGCTGCACCTGGTCTCGATCAGTTCTATTACTGTTCCATACGCAAAATGGTCTGTATAAACGCATGATACGTCTTGCTTTTGATCAGTTTCTGGATCAGCTGTTCATCATTGACGATGCGGCTCAAAATCCTGTACATCTCCTGCAGGTCTTCCTGACTGTTCTTCTCTACATTTAAGAGGCAGACGAACTGCACTTTTCGGTCGGCCCACTCGATGGGTTTTTCTAAAGTACAGACGGTCAAAAACGTCTTGGAGGTCTGCGGTGAGATCGGATGAGGAACCGCGATCATGTTGCCGTAAGCGGTCGGCGCAATTTTTTCCCGTTCATAGATCAGCTGGGTGTAATCTTCCGCAAGATCGTCGACTGATTTGGCGTAGTCGGCCAGGAATTCAATAACGTCTTTTTTTGAAGTGAGTTTCTGATTCAAGAAGACATTGGCTTCCGGGAAATAGTCGGTGATGCTCTTTTCTTCAAAGGACACATACTGCTCGATCCGCGCTAAATCTTTCTGACCCAGTATCGCGTTCACTTCGATCACCGGGATCGGCAGGTCTTCTTTGACCGGGACCGAACTGATGATGAAGTCCGTTTCTTCAAAAGGGATATCTTTGATCTTGTAATACTCTGTCGTGCCCAGAACGTGGATCTGCGAACGGAAAGCGGCTTCGATGCGGTACTTGATCAGCTGGGCACTGCCGACGCCTGACGCACAGACGATATAGCACTGCTTCGGCCGGTTCGCTGCTTTCTTGCGTTCGATCGCGGCCCCGATGTGTAAAGCCAGATAGGCCACCTCGTTCTCGTCGATCGATACGTTAAGCTGCTCGTTTAGGGCCATGGCGGCAATGATCCCTGCTTCAAAGGCCAGCGGATAATTATTCTTGATATCCTCCAGCATCGGATTCCGGATCGTCATGCCGAATGTGTAGCGATTGATGGCCGGCTTGAGATGCAGCCCCAGTCCGATGATCAGTTCCCTGTCATTCTGGATACCTAAAGAGAAGCGCTCTTCGACGGCATTCAGCATTTTTAAAGTGAGTGCATGAATGCCTTCGTCCATCACGGTTTCGATCTCCTGATTGATCGACCGGTCTTCACTGACCAGCTTGGTTCCTAAGAGATGAATGGCAATGTAAATTACTTCGATCTTCGGAAACGACACATCCAGTGCTTTCTCCACTTGTTTCACGATATTGTGAGCCACGGTATACTCTTTCTTCGTCTTGATGCTCTCGATATCCTGGTCGATCAAGGCGATATGATGCCCTTCTGTGATCCGTTTGTAAGCGATGATAATATGAACGAACAGATTATTAATGGCAATGTCTGATAAGGTCACTTGATTGATGCGGAGCTGTTCCAGAAGGAGTTCCCAGACATTGTCCAATTCTTCCTGACTAAGGTCGGCGACTGTCGTCAGCTGATCCAGCCACATGAGATCTGGGGTAAGTCGTTCGCGGTCAAAGAGATATTCCGACATGGCGAAGCGGCGGTTCAGTTCGCTCCCTGAAAGCTTAAGTCCATAACCGGGCCGGCTGACTAAGGCCAGTGAGTACGTGTTCAGACGCTGTTTCACTTCTTTCAGATCGACTTGAAGTGTGGATTTGCTGACATGGATCTCGTCGGCCAGATCATCGAGCTTGATAGAATCTTCAGAAAGCAGAAAACGCCGGATGACATAAGCCAGACGGTTGTCTGGTGTCGTCGGGACCGTCGCCTGCTGCTCTGCGTCCTGAGTCAGGTTATTGAGATAAGCGCGAAACAGTTTCGGTTCATCGATGCTCAGTTCATACCCGACGCCTCTTTTAGAAATGATCGCGGCACCATAGTCATTCAGCTCGTCATTGATCACTTTGATATCGTCTCTGATCGTCCGGGAACTGACATCCAGCCGGTTCGCCAGCTGTTTTCCAGTCAACGGGTGGTTGGATCCCATCAGTTCTCTCAATATGGCTTCTATTCGATCGTCCATCGTATCCTCCTTCCTCTAAAACCTAGCTGTTTTTCATGCACAAAAGCGCAGCAATCGTTATCGCTACGCTAAAGCACTTTTCTCTCATCTATCTTAAACGTTAATCGTTGAATCCGTTCTGTTTTGAAACTTCAGCGATCCACTCGGCACTTTTCTTGGCCGTCCGTTCGCCGGTCTCCAGGTCCACGGAGAAGAAACCGTATCGGTTCTTATAGGCATTCATCCATGACCAGTTATCCATAAAGGTCCATAAGTGGTAGCCTTTCACGTTACAGCCTTCTTCCGCTGCTTTATGGAGCCATTTCAGATGCTCTTTGATAAAGTCGATGCGGTAATCATCTTCGATACGTCCATCTTTAATAAAGCGTTCTTCGTTCTGCACGCCCATGCCGTTCTCGGAGATAAAGGAGTCGATGTTGCCGTAATTTTCTTTCAAGTTGATCATGATATCGTAGATGCCTTTTTCATAGATCTCCCAGCCGCGGTACACATTCATCTTGCGGCCCGGCATCTCATAGTTGTCGAAGAACCAGTCCGGCATGAAGGGTGCATACGGATTCGGCAGATGCTCTTTCGCTTTCACACGTCTCGGCTGATAATAGTTTACCCCTAGTATATCAATGATATTGTTTTTAAGTAAATCCTTATCGTCAACTTTTGTTTCAGGCAGCTGTCCATGCTCTTCTAAAAGCTCGATCAGATCGTCCGGATACTCGCCTAAAACTGCCGGGTCCAGGAAACTGCGGTTGAAGAACAGATCACAGATATGTGCGGCCTTGAGATCGGCCGGGTTCTGACTGCGCGGATAAGACGGGGTCAGGTTCAATACGATACCGATCTTGCCGTCCTGTGCCTCATGATAGAGTTTCACTGCACGGGCATGAGCGATCATCGTATTATAAGCGACTTGAATGGCGCGTCTGGCGTCCACCACATTAGGATAATGGAAGTCGTACAGATAACCCCCTTCTACAGGCACGATCGGTTCATTGAAGGTGAACCAGGTCTTGACCCGGTCGCCGAACAGATCAAACGCTATTTTTGCATAATCAGCATACGCCTCGATGACCTCTCTGTTTTCCCAGCCGCCGATGTCCTGAAGTTCGATCGGCATGTCAAAGTGGTACAAGTTGACGAAGGGTTCGATGCCCTGATTCAACAGCTCGTCGATCACCTCGTTATAGAAACGGACGGCGTCATCGTTCACGTCACCTTTGCCTCCGGGGATCAGCCGTGCCCAGGAGATCGACAGGCGGAAACTGTTATGGCCGATCGCTTTCATGTTTGTGATGTCTTCTTTATAGCGGTGATAAAAGTCAGACGTCTGGTCTGGACCGACACCTTCAAAGAAACGGTTCGGTGCTTCCTTGTACCATCGATCCCAGATCGTTGCGCCGGAGATACCGTTCGTGCTGCCTTCTGTCTGTGTGGCGGAAGCGGCACTGCCCCACCAGAAGTCTTTCGGGAATTGGTAATCTAAAGTCATTAACGGACCTCCTGTCTCAGTCTGTGCAGTTCGATGATTTCAACGGCCATGTCTCTTAACGTCATCGCCGTCATCAGGTGGTCCTGTGAGTGGACTAAAATAACATTCACGCCTGCACCGTTTCCTTTAGCTTCTTCCTGCAGAAGTTCGGTCTGGACGCCGTGAGCCTTGCTTAACTCTTCACCGGCTTCTTTGATTTTCTGATCCGCTTCTTCAAAATTACCATCTTTCGCTTCCTGGATGGCTTCCATCGCACTGGACTTGCCGTTTCCTGCGTATAATATAATCTCAAAAGCGATCTCGTTCATTCTATCGTTCATAAATATCCCCCTTTGATGTTTTAAAAGAAAGGCGAATCCCCTATGCCGGGATTCGTCTTCTTAAATGTTTATTAGTTTGTTGCTTGAGCACTCAGTTCTTCACCATAGTATTGCTTATCCAGCAGTTTGACGAATGGCAGCCAGATGACAAAGACGATACTCATACTGATCAGCTGCATGACAGATCCCATGATGTTGTTCCCGGTCGCCAGATACCCGCTGAGTAGTGGTGGCGTGGTCCATGGTACGATGACCCCGGCCGGTTTTGGAGCAAAGCCAGTTGACATCAGGAAGTAAGTCACAGCCGCAACCACAACTGGGGCTAACAGCCAAGGAATAAGAACTAGTGGATTCATGATGATCGGTAATCCGAAGATGACAGGTTCATTAACGTTGAATAGTCCCGGAGGTCCACCCAATTTACCCAATTCACGCATCTGTCTGCTTTTCGCTGCGACAAAGATAGCGATGATAACAGCTAAGGTCATCCCAGATCCGCCGATACCTACGATAAAGGTGTCGATAAACTGTTTTGTGACGATGTGCGGCAGTTCTTCACCGGCTTGGAATGCAGCCAGGTTTTCATCGTTCAGTGAATACCAGATCGGGTCAAACACAGAGTTGATGATGATTTGACCGTGCAGGCCGAAGAACCAGAAGACTTGGATCAGCAAGACGGCTACTAGAGTTGCAGGAAGTCCGCTGCCTAAAGCTGTTAATGGCTGCTGGATGATTGTATAGATAAAGTTCTGTACGGTTTCAAACGGTGTGAAAGTGAAGACCAGACGAATGACTAAGAAAATCGTCAAAGTCAGCGTGATCGGGATCAAAGCGCTGAATGAACGCGATACCGCACTTGGGACCCCTTCAGGCATTTTGATCGTCAGATTTTTTCTCACAAAGAAGTGATACAGTTCAGCCGAAATAAAAGCAGTAAAGATTCCTAAGAACATCCCTTGTGCACCAAGCGAGGCAGTCGGGATAACACCGCCGACGCCTTCAACGACTTGGGGTGTCAGGATCAGGAAAGAAGCCAAGGCTACGACACCACCGTAAATGGCTTCGCCTCCGCGGCCTTCGACCATTTTGTAGCCGATACCGATCATGACGAACAAGCCCATGATACTCAATGTCGCTGCGGAAGCAGGACCTAAGGCATTCTGATACGCCGCATACCCTTCTTCGCTGAGCACTCGATCTAAAAATGGCAGGTTCGCAATAACGACGAAGATGGATCCGAAGATAATGAGCGGCAAGGCTACCATGAAACCATTACGCAAAGCCGTTAAGTATCTGTTGTTGTTCAGTTTGTCAGCAACGGGCATCAGTACATTTTCAAGCACTTCCATAAATTTATCCATGTGATACCCTCCTATTTATTGTTTTCGATCAGTTCTAATGCAGTGTCCAGGACAGCTTTGCCGTTCACACGACCATAGTCGACCGGATTGATGACATCCAGTGGAATACCGGCTTCTTCTGCATTGACAGACAGTTTTTTCTTCATGAAGCGCATTTGCGGTCCGATCAGCAGGACATCTGCTTTCTTCATATCTTCAGCAGCTTTGTCTTGAGCCACTGCCCAGATCTCTGCATCCAATCCGCGTTCGTTTGCTTCCGCTTCCATTTTCTGGACCAGTAAGCTTGTTGACATACCTGATGAACAGGCCAATAAAATTTTAACCATGATATTCTCCTTTTCTTGTTCGTTTTTTGACTCTATAAACATCTTAGTATAACAACGCTTACATCACCACACGTAGAATTTCCGTTGACTAACGGAAAAAGAATAGAGGCAGTTAAAGCAGCTGCAAACTTTTTTTACATTTTAGAACGACAGAACACCCTGTTTGCTCCACCAGAGGCATTCATCGACAAATGAACACCACCGCATTATGTAGGGTTACATTTTAACGTATAAAAAGCATCAGAGATTGTGCCGATCACAGCCTCTGATGCTTTCTGCTTCATTTTCATTTATTTAAATAGATGTCTTCCGCTTCTCCTATCATGACTCATTCAAATCGGGTTCGTCATCTATCACGTTTTCGCGCTGACTCAGCTGCCGGTCTGCGAGCGTAGTGAACGCCTCTTCAAGCTTAGGATCATCCACTTTCTCGGCATAATCTTTGAGCCATTCGCTGTTGACATACAGATCACCGATCTCGCCCAGCTCGTCTTTGATGGTCTTCAGCTTTTTCTTCGCCTTTTTCGCTTTCTTTTTGGGCAGGAGATCTTTGTAGCCTTTCACAGCATATCGCAGTTTTTTCGCTTTCTTCCTGACATCATGAGCGGCTTCATGGTCCGAGTGGTCGGCTTTCTCAAAAGCTTTGTACACCTTTTTCTTTCTGGATTTGAAGCGGTCTTTCAAATAAGCCTCAATATCGCCGTCGTCTGTTTTGTCCAGATCGAAAGAGAGCTGCCTGATCCCCTCTTTTGTATCGGCAAGCATGTCTTCGAACGCGGCCGTCATGCCCTTGGTCAGACGCGAACGCATCCACTTGCGCCGTTCGTTATGCAAGTAACGGAACACTTCAAAATAATCGTCGACCAGCTCCGGTTCCTTTAGGGCCCGCTCGCCGCAGGAGTCGATCAGGACATCCCCTTCGCGCAGCGGCTCCAACCGGTGATACGAATCTTTGATCTGGTCATTCATTTCCTTGTACGTCTCTTTACCGATCAGCGGTTTCACGAAATGCAGCAGGGAGCGCAGTTTTCGCATGTCTACCCGGAAGCGATGGGTCCGCTCCGGTGAATAAGGGTTATTCTGGAAATGATGGTAGGACTCTTCCATCGCTTCTGCCCGCTCTAAAAGGATCTTTCTGATCGGTGCGACTGTTTCATCAAGTTTTTTTTTACTCTTCGGGTCACTTTCCCAAAGGAGTTTACCTTGAGTCCGGTCATCGTTCAAACGGATCAGAGCTGCTCCGCCTTTTTTGAATGAATACGGTCTGCTGGTCAAGAGGCCGACCCAGTCGCCCTGGATAGGCTTATGCCCGACACACACGACCCGGGTATCCTCATCCAGCGCCTTGACTTCATTTCTGAAAGCAGTGTAGTCACCGCTTTCTAAAAACTCTTTCTCATCCGCAGCTGGCCATCCCATCTGTTCTATCAAGATTGAGGCCGTCTGTTTGGCCCGTGTTAAGGGACTTGTCCATACTAAAACGTTCCGTTCGGTCTCTATATTTTTCTTGACGGACGAGATGAAAGCGTCAAACGCCTCCTTGCCTTCTTCAGTCAGCTGACGCTTGCTGTCGTCTACATCCGCTGAGCGGTCTTCGGCTATTCCATGACGGATCATAAGTAGCTCTATTGACATATCGATCTCTCCTTTAGTCGATGCCTGTTCAAGTTGATACTTCTCCCTTTAGTATACCAAAAGTGGCCAAAGAGTTGAGTAATAAGCATTTTCTATCAAAAAAGCGGCTCCGCCCATCGATCAGAAGACCACATGAGCAGAGCCGTTTCATTTATGCATTTATTCTTTAACGAATTTCTTGTCGAAACAGATATGTCCCGTGATGTGTCTGGCCTTTTCTTTGGGATCTTCATACGACCAGGCGCCGTTATCTATCTGTTCATCATCCACGATAATATGGTAATACGTCGCTTCGCCCTTCCATGGACACGTGTACTCTTTGTCGCTTTCTGTGAGACATTCCATTTTCACATCTTCTCTTGGGAAGTAATGATTGTTCTCTACCACTTCTGTGTTGTCACTTTCTGCAAGGACGGTATTTTTATAGACAGCTTTCATCTTGACTCCTCCTCTTTTCATTTCTCCTACTCTAGTATACGCCAAGAGGCCGCTTCATGAAAAGTATGAGCGCTTGACGAAGGCCCACTGAACGTTGAGGTCCGAATGATTGCAACTGGCGCTGTGACCAACTACAATTAAAGTGACAGTAAAAATCCGCAAACGATGGAGGAAGCTCATGAACCGTTTTTTAAAGTCATTAGTCGTAATGAACAGTGTATCCCTTGTTTTAAGTCTCTTTTATGTCTTATTCCCCGGAGAAAGTGCCTTCTGGAACGCCTATGGGCTACTGGTGATCCTGACCCTGACCGGGAATATAGCCGCCAGTATAATCAAGCCCGATCAGAAGAAATGGTCTGCCTTGTACCTGGTCTTGTCTAGTGCCGGCATGATCGGCATCATGGTTTTAACGACGCTTGCCTCTCTGGACCCCGCCGACACAGCATCCAGAAGTCTGGTGGCGATCGTCCTCTTCTTATCGCTCTTTGTAGTCGGCACCCTGCTGGCCGGGATCTCGTTCCTACATACAAAGCGGCGAGAACACACACGCCGCACACTTTCACGACAGACAGAAATAACACCAATTAAAGTCGTGCGCATCACGCTGCGTGTTCTGTTGGGGTTCGTCTTACTGGTCGGCGTCTTTCTGGCCGTTACGATGGTCACGAGCGTCAGTGTCGGTGTGATCGAAGCCGCCGTCTCCCCGTACAGTCTGTTTTTCAGTTTAATCTTTTTAAGTACGGCCGGGCTTTTTCTCAAGGTCTCGCCTTTTGACTGGCGGTCGTTAAAAGGGATGAGCGTGTTGCTTATCGGTACCACCCTGTACGTGGTCTTTGCCCTCCCCTTCTTCTCTATCCCTGCCATGCTGGAGGAAGCGGAAGAAAATTATACAGCGGCGTTTGGAGACGACTGGCAGGACGATGACGAAACGGTCCCCGCCTTCAAAGAACTGCCTGTGTCGCTGCCCGCCTTCTTCTTCGGCACTCCTTCAGGCAACTATGAGCTGGAAGAAGATGTGCAGTATTATCAAGGTGACAGCGGCGTGGATGAAGGCCTAGACCTGTGCTTTGATGTCTACACACCCACAGAAAACGCAGCCGATCTGCCGGGACAAGGCTCGGTGCTGATCCGGATCCATGGCGGCGGCTGGAACTCTGGCGATAAGGGACCTGAGAACTTTTCCCAGGTCAACAAATACTTTGCCGAACAAGGCTATGTGGTGTTCGACGTCCAGTATGGCTTGAATGCGGCGAGACAGTTCTCTGGCCTGCTGTCTGCTCCCGATGATGTCACCGGGGACTTTTCCGTCAAAGACATGGTACGCCATCTGGGTCTGTTCACGACGTATCTGGCCGATCATCATGAACGGTATGACGCAGACATCGATTCTGTCTTCGTTTCAGGCGGATCGGCCGGCGGACACCTGGCGAACGCGCTGGCACTGGGAGCCTCCAGCGGCCAGTACACCGAACTAATCGACACACGGATCACGGTAAAAGGCATCATTCCCTTCTACCCGGCCAACGATCTGGCAAGCTTCCCAGGTGTGGGTGATGCAGAGGAACTGATCGACCCGGCTCTCTTGGTTGAGGAAGACAGTCCACCGGCCTTGGTCTATCAGGGAGACCTTGATACCCTCGTTGAGCCACAGGTGACACGTGATTTCAAAGAGGCGTATGTAGAAGCGAATAACAGTGACATCGCGATCATCTGGCTGCCGTATGGGTCGCATGCCAGTGACCTCTATTTCACCGGCGTCTACAACCAGACCTTCCTGTATTACATGGAACGGTTTATGTATCAACACCGATGAGCTGGTCCCAAAAACTGACACGCTGGATCTTTTTAAATAAAAAAGGCATGCCACACGAGACTTACTGCTCGTTTGTGGCATGCCTTTTCATTCTTTAAAATCTCTAATGCACATTGTTCAATTAAATAACAGCAGAACGAACCCGGCCGCGAAAACGATCAACAGAACGACCGAGATGATCGTGACCGTCGTCAGATTCAAGGTCGACGGGTAATTTCTTTCTGTCGTATCAGAGAAGTAACCTTTCAGATAATCATAAACGGCTTTATAGCCGATCCAGGCATAGATGAAAGAAAACATCCCTAGAAATATCAGGCACCCGCCTAGGATCAGTCCCACTGTGGCATTCTCGGTGTCCCGCAAAGCCGTGCCCAGCGTCCAGCCTGCCCCGGCGAGTGTAAAACCTATACGGATCCAGGCCGCATAGGTCCGTTCGGCGGCTAAAAGGGTGCGGCTCTCGGCCATCGCATTCCTCATTTCAGCCAGATCGGTACGAAGTTCAGCCAGTTCATTTTTGGATTGCTTTTTGTTTGCCGGTTCACTCATAACGGTCCTTCCTTTCTAGGTATCTTTTACACAGCGGAAGCCCAGGTTGCTTGTTGACAGATTGGATTCCGAATCGCCCGTCACCACATAACTTTTCAGCCGCGACCGGCAGTTGTACCGGCCCGTCAGCAGGCCATACCGCGACGGCGTGCATAAAGACGACGTGGCATGCGAATCTCTGAACTGCATTCCCGCCTCTGCCAGACGGTCGATATTTTTGGTGTGTATTTTTGAACTCGGATTGAAACTGGATACGTCACCGTACCCCAGATCATCTGCGAAAATCAGTACGATATTTGGTTTCCTGCTGCTCATAAACGTATTCCGTTAGTCACACTACTATGGTAGCAGATTAAAATATTTCTAGCATACTAAACGCACGGGATTACTTAGGGTCATCTTTCTCAGATAGATCAACAGCATCTTTTTTGATTAAGGACAAAGAAAACACGTGTACCAAGAGAGGATATGTCCGCTCTTTGATACACGTGTTTAGTAAAAGCTAGGATGTTGTATTTTCTTAGCGACTATGCTCACTTGTACTGGACCCGGACCCAAACCTCATTTCGTCTAAATGGCGGGAGCGTGAACGGACCACTGTAAGAGGCCACCATAAAGGCCGACTGCTTTTCGAGTCCTTTGTCGGTGATCCATTTGTCCAGCTTTTCTTTCATGCTGATTTCTTTGGTGCGGCTTCTTTTGCCTGAAAATTGGATGACCGCAAACACGCCTTCATCGAATTGCTCTACTTTTAGATTCGAATCAGTCGGCTCGGGCACCTGTCCCCAGTACTTCTCCGGTACAACGAACGCCATTTTCCTGTTCTCGTCGGTCTCTTCCTGAATCACCGGTACGGTCATTGAAATCTTTTCATTGTCCTTGTTTTCACTGGAGATGTACTTGAACAAGGTCCGAAAGCCTCGGTCGACATCGGGGTCTGCTCGGTTATCGTATTCCACAATATAGAATTGGCCATACTTTCGCAGTTCAAAGCTGTCCTCTTTCTCCAGTACCTCATAATCAGGCGTCTCATACTTTCCCATCGTCTCACTCCGTTCCCTAAACGTTGATAATCTTACTGACAGTATATCACTTTAGACACAAAACCCCTTCATGATCGATTTAGGACTGAAGGATTTATGATTTGGACTCAGTCTTTGTTTACAAAAGGACGGAACAGACTTGAGTAGCGTGAATATGCCTACTCAAAGGGAGAAGTATTTTTTAAAATGCACTTATTTTATATCGGTCGAAGAGGAAAATATATAATCACTTGTAAATATATTTCTGAACAATGCTTTAAAATATTTTTATTTTTTCAAACGCATCAAGGTATTTATGTAAATAGAAAGGCGGATCATACTTCATAAAAATGAAGTAAATCTACATCGTATAATATTTACTTACAAAAGGATTGACTAATCAAGCAGCAATTCATTTTCAAAGTAGAACTCTTTTTTTGGTGAAGTACTTAATATCTATTGATTAATTCATTCGAGAAAATTAATACGCTGGATAATCAACATTTATTTTAAGTTAATTAACCAAAAAAGTTTAGAGTACTCAATATAAGATAAGTTAAAACTAGCAATCCAACTATCCCAAGAAAAATACCAAAAGCAATCCAAAATTGTTTTTTAACTTTTTTTCTTCATCATTTTTTACCATTCAATCACTCTTTCATTATTTATTGTAATTTTATTGAAAAATGTAACATTGTTTAATATATATATTACATATACTCACTTAATTCAATAACGTATAAACCGTAAACAAAAGCAGGGATAAAGCAGTAATTAAAGTTATACTTCCTTTAGCTTTTCGTCCTTCTTTGAAGTCCTGTGGCGTTATTGCTAAAAGTGACAAGATTAGAAATAAAGTTATGAGCGGGAACAAGGTATAATTTCCGGAAATTAATATGTATACAGAAACGAGTATACTGATAATAAGTGATATTCTTTGCAGTATTCTATACACTATAAACACATCCATTCATTTTAACTTAGTATACCATAATCTGTATATATCTTTCTGTTTAATTTATAAGTGTAAAGAAGATCATTATTGAGTTTTGAGTAAACACATTATTAGAAAATTTCTCCATGTGCCACAACTATCCTCTTATTGTGTCTTTAACTCTTTGCGCTTTAAGTCGGTGAGGATCATATTCAAATAATGGAAGGATTTCCCGTTCTGCGAGGTTTTAATTTTTGAAAGCAAAAAACCTCGACTGCATATTTGTCAGTCGAGGCATTACTATTTGTTTAGCTACTATTATCGGGCTTTCTTTTGCTGGTCTTTATTTATACAGCATTTTTTATATTTTTTGCCGCTGCCGCAATGACAAGGATCGTTGCGTCCGAGTTTCTTCGTTTGAGACGTTCCGCTAACTTTGGATGAGTGTGACGAAAGATTATACCCTTGTTCTTTCAGCTCTTTATTCGTGTGGCCATTGTTGTCCCAAAGTCTCACGTTATTTTGAAGCGCCTTGATCATACGACTGACTGTTTCCTTTTGTTTTCTACCTTTAAACGTGACACCCCTATCAGTGAACACGTTCATCAGTGCTTTGAAACGAGTATTCACTTCGATCATTCCTTGGACATCTTCACAGACAGCTGTTGCGCGGAAGCTATCGCCGTCTACTAGATTTTCTAAGACATAATCATATAAAGTGGTATACGCCGCGTTCTGTTCAAAATAAAAATCATCGACATACTTGAGCAGCTCGTTTTTCTCTGGGATATATCTTGGCTTCCCTGCCTGCTTCTCCAGCATCGCAGCCAACCCATCAAACGTGAGAATAGTATCGTGGGCAAAATGCTCATCCTCTAAATAAACAAAAGCCTTTTCGATTGCTTGTCTGTTTTCCAGAAAGTTCGTTTCCACATCTTCCAGTGTCACCTGTTCTTCATTCTGATCATTATAAATATCAGCAACGACCTCTTTAGGTACCACGCCGTAAAGGTGAGCTGATGCGACTATATATTGAGATAGCAGATTCATCTTTAGTCCTCCATAAAACATTTAACACCATTGTATCATGATTCAAATTGGATGAGTAATATACTTAGTATGAAAGCAGAGCAAAATATATTTGTTACCATAATTCTTGAAGTAACATCCACCTAGTTCTTTTTTACATTCTTGCTATGATTGAAAATGATATAAGCGAGAATGTAAAAAAACTCATTTATTGTTACAGATTCTATATTTTTGTACGTTCTTCACCTGGTTAATTATTCTTTATAAATCAATAGGATATTCACTTAGTGCAAAAATGAGTAGAATTTAAAAATCCAGAGAAATTGAATCCCTTTTCATGTTACAATGGTATAAATATATACAATGAGATTGGGAGGAAATATAATGGCAAATAGAGTTTTAGGATTGGATATTGGTGTGTCGAGCGTCGGCTGGGGAATTATCGATAAAGATACGAATGAGGTTATCGATGCAGGCGTTCGGTTGTTCGAAGAAGCGACACGCAATGCGAATGAAGAAAGACGTAGTTTTAGAGGAGCTCGTCGCTTAAAAAGACGTCGTAAACATCGCCTTGAACGTGCAGAAGACTTTTTGCAATCAAACGGTTTTCCTGTAGACAGTATCGGTTCTATTGACCCCTATCGTGCTCGCTATGTTGGTTTAAAAGAGGAACTGTCAAAAAAAGAGCTGGCTGCTGCTCTTTATCATTTGATCAAACGACGTGGGACAACCATTGATACACCCGCAGAAGATGATAAAACTTCCGGCAATGAATTATCTACTAAAGAACAACTGAAACGTAATGCGAAAAAGTTGGAAGATAAACATGTCGTAGAAATTCAGTATGAAAAATTGGTGAACAATGAGGTCGTTCGTGACCATACGAATCGTTTCAAGACAAGTGACTATATCAATGAAGCAAAAGCCTTGCTTGAAACTCAAAGTAAATACCATGCTGAAATTGATGCATCTTTTATCGAAGGGATTATCGAACTCATTAACAACCGCAGACAATATTATGATGGTCCAGGATCTGAAAAATCTCCTACCCCTTATGGTCAGTGGTACTATGATGAAGAAGGCATCTTACAGTATGAAACGATGATCAATAAAATGCGCGGAAAAGGTACTTATTTTACAGATGAATTGCGGATACCTAAAAAAGCCTATACGGCAGAACTCTTTAATGTCTTAAACGACTTAAATAACCTCCACTTTCCTCGGGATGAGACCCTAGATAGTTTAACCACTGAAGAAAAAGAAACGCTTATAAAAACCCATATAGATAAAGGAAGTAAAATAACACTGAAAAAAATCGCTAAACTTGTGGGTATCTCTGATGAACTGGATATCAAAGGCGCCCGATTGAACTTAAAGACAAATAAACCGATATTTTCAGAGTTTACTGGCCTGAAAAAACTAAAAAAAGATTTGGAAGGTATCGATGTTCCAGAGGGATTCTTTGAAAATAGAGAAGTTTTGGATAAAATCGCTGAAATACTGACGGCTGAAAAAAGCATCGCTCGCCGTGAAGAACAGCTGGGTCAGTTATTCGAACAAGCATATAGTAGTCCCTTGAGCGATGTAGTTGCAGGCCTAGTCAATGACACATCGTTCAAGGAATACCACGCACTGTCTAAAAAAGCTATGGATCTTATCTTGCCTGAACTGTGGGAGACCAATAAAAATCAGATGCAGCTCTTTACAGAACATGGACTTGGGAAAAGTCGACTGGAACAGCTACAGAAAGAATCAAAAATCCAGTTTGATGATGAAGCTATCTTAAGTACAGTCGCTCGTCGCGCCCACCGGGAAGCCATCAAAGTAACAAACGCAGTCAGAGAAAAACATGGGGAACTTTCTCATGTCGTTGTCGAAATGGCACGCGAAAAGAACAGTGACGAAGCAAAGAAATCCTATAACGATTATCAGAAAAAAATTGGTGCGTTTGAAAAGAAAATGGCCAAACTGCTTGACGTCAAAGAATTAAAAGACTTGAAACTGAACGGAAAACAGATGCTGGCTTTGAAACTGATGGATAGCCAGGATTATAAATGTATCTATACAGGTAAGCAAATTTTACCTCATGATATTGTAAACCAAGAGTATCAGTTTGAAATCGATCACATCATCCCTCTTTCCTACTCTTTTGATGACAGCCAGCAAAATAAAGTCTTATGCTATCGTCAAGAGAACCAGGATAAAGGTCAACTGACCCCTTTCCAGTATTTTCAAAGCGGCAAGGCGAAGCGGACATTTAATGAGTTTAAAGCCGAATGTACCAATTTGTTCAACTCTAAAAAGATATCAAAACGCAAGTTAAATTATCTGCTCGAACAGCGTGACGTGCAGCACGATCCAGAAATCCAAAAGAACTTCATCAACCGCAACCTTGTTGATACGCGTTATGCCATGCGTAGTTTGTCATCAAACTTAAGAACATTCTACATGAATAACGACATTGACACGAAAGTCTTATCTATCAGAGGAAGTTTTACCTCTGCACTCAGACGTCGTGCTCGCCTCCATAAAGATAGAGATGAAAGCCATGCCCATCATGCTATCGATGCACTGATCGTATCAGCTATCGGTACTACACCGATACTGAAACAGTTTAAAGCAGTCGACTTTAACCGTGAAGGTATTGCGGTCAATACAGAAACAGGTGAGATCATCAGTGAAGAAGAAATCTTTGCCTCCCCTACCTTGAAGTTCATTCATTGGTTGAGGAATATGGAAAGCGAGATCAAGTATTCTCATAAAGTCGACCGAAAACCCAACCGAACCATGACAAACCAAACTCTCTATTCTACTCGAGAAAAAGATGGTGACAAGTATGTTGTTGGAAAAGTAAAAAATATCTATGAACTGGATAAAAAAGGATTCGACTCACTTAAGAAAAAAATTGACAAAGATCCAGATAGTTTCCTGATGGCCCAGCATGATCCCAAGACATGGGAACTCGTTTTAAAAGTCATGGATGAACATAGTCACGCGGACAATCCTTTCCAAGATTTTAAAAAGCAGCATGGTCATATAAAAAAAGACGGAAAGGTTCCAGTTAAAGGACTAAAATATCTCGATAATAAAATAGGCATCCATGTCGATATCTCTCATAAATTTCCAGAATCCAAACGTGATGTTGTTCTCCTTAGTCGTAAAAGCATCCGTATCGATGTGTATCAGAACGATGAAGGGAAATATAAGTATTTGGGCGTCCCTTATAACTGGTTTACAAAAGAAGGCGATCATTACGTTCTAGATAAAGAAAAATATTATGGTAAAGAAGGATTGGCAGCCCCTTACAAACAAATAGATGATTCCTATACATTCCAGTATAGTTTTTATAAAAATGATCGGATTTCGTATGACAAGTATGAGAAAATGGAAAATCCAGAAACCGGAGAAAAAGAAAAAGTAATGGTACATCATGATAAGATCTTTAGAGGAGACACAAATCCAAGACAAAACCAAATTGAGATTGATGACATAGCCTTCAAGTTTAATGGAAGACAATTCATCACCCTTGGTAAACTAATAAATTTAGAAAAGTATAACATCGATATACTAGGAAATGAATATCTTATTGAAAAAGAAGAACTTCAGGATAAAATTCCGGCAATTTAAAATAAAGGGTTTACATGTATATCTTGGCTTGGTATAATATAGTTGTCCTCGACGGAGGACTCCGTTATACCAAAGGTTGAGAGAACCTACCAAAAAAAGGCTTTATGCCGAGATCACAGATCAGCCCCTTCATTGGGGCTTTTTTGGTATCCAAATCCATGAAATGAGGTGTTCCAAATGAGCTGGCGCGTCGTGTATATCGAAAAGTCTGATCGGCTGAAATTGTATCTGGATAATTTAAAAGTTGTCAGAGAAGAATCCGAAGTCCTCATCCCCTTATCCGATATACATACCATCATCGTTGATAATCAGCAAACCGTTGTCACTGCAAGACTTATTAATAAACTTTCCAAATATCATATCCTGCTCGTTTTTTGTGATGAAAAACATCTTCCAAACACCTACGTCTTGTCTCCCCACAGCCATCATCAGTCATCCAAGATGCTGAAAAAGCAAATAGGTTGGTCCCCTGCTGTCAAAGAAATCATGTGGAAACAAATCATACAAATAAAGATTTATAATCAGGCCTCCGTACTTCACCATTTAAAGCGGAGTGAACCTGTGATTCATCAGCTGTATGATCTTGCGGAAACGGTTCAGCAAGCTGACCAGTCTAACCGTGAAGGTCATGCGGCTAAACTGTACTTTAAGGAACTCTTTGGTTCCTCCTTCATACGTGAACGCAGCAGTCTAGACGGCATCAACTCGGGACTGAATTACGGCTATATCGTCATGCGCTCAACTGTTGCGCGTAGTTTGATAGCTTCAGGGCTTCATCCTGGCCTTGGCATCGGTCACGACAATCAGTATAATGCCTTTAATTTAGCTGATGATTTGATCGAACCGTTCAGACCAATTGTTGACCTATGGGTAGCTGTTTTGATGAGTGAAAAGGATTATCTTGACATAAAAACCAAACAAAAACTCGTGTATTTGATCAGCAACAATAAAATTATGATTGGCAATCAGAAGCAAACGATTTTAAACGCAATATCTCTTCTCATTCAAAGCTTTATAAAAAGCATGGATGAAGAAAATCCCGATTTACTGGTGTATCCAGCTAATGGGATCGCCATATAGATTTATGCGTCTCATGCTATTTTTTGATTTGCCAATGAATACACGAAGCGAAAGACGAACGTATGCGAGATTTAGAAAGTATTTGATAAAAAATGGCTTTACCATGGTTCAATTTTCAGTTTATTCAAAGATCTTTCCTAACCGCAGTTCTTTAGATACGTATATGATGACATTAAGACAGAATCTGCCAAAACATGGTTCGATACGGGCAATGGCTGTTACTGAGAAGCAGTATAATAAAATGTACCTACTCGTAGGCGACCAGACATTGACTGAACAGACGCTGACAGATAATACGATGGTGATCTTATGAAAGAGTGGCGAATTAACGATCCAAAAGGTACCACATTATTAATGAGTCAGATAACTCTTCTAAAAGGTGCTATTTTTGAATGGCAGGAAGTTATAGAACGGATTAGACTAACGTTTGAATTAAAAAAATATGATCTTTTTGAAAGTGAAGAAAAAATATATGTCGATGATTATTATTTAAGTATCTTGTCAAATTCTGATGACTATTATTCTTCAAATTTAAAGGACTCTAAAGACTCCTTAATGGCCTTGTTTATAGCTTACTTAGAACTGTCCCCTTTCTACAAAAATCTTGTTGAAAGCTGGGAAGAATTACAGGAAGAAGTCGAACTTTTGAGCCAAGAACTCGGTTATTCTGCCGAAGTTCGATTAGATGATTATAAAAAGAATATTATCGAGGATCATTTAAAATGGAAAAGTAGCAAGGGAAATGCTTTGGAGGAAATGCTGCAGCAGATTAAGTTGACGAAAAAGTCTAAACCGGATAAAAGACATATTTTTATCCTAATATCTCCTGAAAAAATCTTAAACGATAAAGAGTTGGTAAAACTGAATGATCAACTACAGCAATCACCAGGTTATTTTATTGTTGTAAGTGGTTTTTCGTTTTCAGGCTCTCAGAATATTTTATACAATGATCAGATAATTAATCAGGAATCTGTAACAAGCTATAAAGACACAATAAGCACCCTATTACCTTTTGTATTCAGTGAAAACAAATTTGAGAACTCTCTAAAGTGGTATATTAACTCTGTGGATAAAAGTAATGGAAACATCATAAAATTATCTCTATCGTCTGTGGATAACTTGGAAGAGTTAATTTATGTTTTTATAATGATATACGTAACTCAACTCCCGTTTACTGTTGACTACACGGGCATTCCTGAAGGTTACAAAAAGTACATTGAATCAGTAATTGAATCTGAGGTATAATGAAATTGGCATTTTGGTACTCTCTCATCCTTTGGTATAACGGAACTGTATCCGATAATGGTAGTACGCTTAATTATTTTGGTACTCTCTCATCCTTTGGTATAACGGAACTTGACACTGAACTAGACCAGGAGCTCAGGTATTTTGGTACTCTCTCATCCTTTGGTATAACGGAACTTGAAAAAGTGAATAGTCTGCTGATAGATTATTTTGGTACTCTCTCATCCTTTGGTATAACGGAACTACAGAACCATATCCATT
>NZ_FOBL01000041.1 GCF_900109825.1 Alkalibacterium putridalgicola
CCACCATTCCAGATTGCGATGATTTCACTCGGATTCTGTATATAGTAGTCCCATTTGAATAAAACGTAATAAAGTCGGGCACCGATAAAGCCAATTGGTATGGCCCATAATGCCATATCTACCATGGTATCTTCTTCAAGTCCCAGTTTTTGAGCTTCCTTTGTAGCTAATGAAATGCCGATCAGCATCGCTAGAGCAATAATAATTCCGTACCAATTAATTTTTATCGGGCCAATTGAAATAGCAACTGGATCGATTACACTAAGTAAAACATTCATTCTTCAATCCCCTTCATAGCTTACATTAGTTAATTGTTTTAAATCACATAATTTAAGTTCAATTTGTGTAGTTATTTGTTTACAGACAATAAACCCTCATTTATATTGTCAAACACATTGTCAAAATCCCCTTCACCATTGATAACGTAAAGCAGATTTTGCTCCTTGTAGAAGTGAATAAGTGATTCCATTAATTCCTTATTAATGTGTAGCCTATTTTCAATCACTTCTGGTTTGTCATCCAGTCGAATTTTTTCCCTTTTTGCTTCGATTTGGGAATTTCCTTGTTTTTCTTTTGAACGAAGATTCCCTCGTTGCGCTAACCGATGTCTTAACGTATCCTGACTTACATCTAAAAAGAAAACAGCGTCTAAATTCTGTTTCTGACTTTGTAGGTAAGCTTCGAGCATTTTTGCTTGGTGTAGGGCACGTGGGTAACCATCCAGAACAAAGCCATTTTCAACATCTTTTTCTTGTAAGCGACTCTTAACCAATGAGTTTATCCACTCATCTGGAACTAGCTCTCCTTTATTCATATATTCTTGCACTCTGAGTCCGAATGTATCTTTCTCCTTGGCTGCTTCTCGTAACATTTCACCAGTTGAAATAGCCGTCAGGTGGTACTTCTCTGCGATTCTTTTAGCTTGAGTGCCTTTCCCAGCACCGGGTAACCCTAAAAGGACCAGCCTCATAATTTTTCCTCCTTATAAACTAAAAAAGGAAGAGATGATTTTTTAAATTATTCCATCTCTTCCTTTCCTGTGAAACTATTGTATTTTTACACGTTAAGGTGATTCAATTATTCGACATGTTAATCGACACTTGATTTAGGATCTAACCTTAGGAACATAGCGTTGATTGCGACAACAACTGTTGACACCGACATAAGAACTGCTCCAATCGCTGGACTTAATGTGATACCAATTGGTGCTAGTATTCCTGCAGCTATTGGGATCGCGATAAAGTTATACCCTGCTCCCCAAACAAGATTTTCTTTCATCTTACGTGTGGTCTTCTGAGCCAACTCGATAAAGGATTCAATGTCGCCAGGGTCTGACTGTGTCAAGATGACATCGGCTGAATCCAATGCTACTTGAGTTCCGGCACCAACAGCTATACCAACGTCTGCTAATGCAAGAGAAGGTGCATCGTTGACCCCGTCACCGACCATGATAACTTTCTTTCCTTCTGCTTTAAGTTTTTCAACTAATTCATATTTGTCTTGAGGAGATTGACTAGCTAGATAATCAATACCTAAAATTTCTGCAGCTCCTTGAGCCGCTTTTTCATTGTCACCCGTTGCCATAATCGGCTGAATCTTGTTCTTTTTAAGGGCTTGTATTAAGTCTTTACTTGTTGGTTTTAATTCATCCCCTAAAGCTACAGCACCGATTGCTTCGTCGTTTTCTACTAAGACACTGAGGGTTGCTCCTTTTGGAATATCCATATCCAGATTACGTCCATATGCTTTTTGACTGATTAATTGATAACGATGTCCGTTAGCTTGACCTTCTACACCAGCGCCAGAAATAACATCAATCGAATCAAAACTTACTGGACGTATCCCTTGCTGTTCTGCGTAACTAATAATTGACTGAGCGATAGGGTGACTAGATCCGCCTTCGATACCTGCCAATAAGGCAACAATTTCATCTTTCGTATATTTATCATTAAAGAGTTCAACATCTGATACTTTAAACTCACCAGTTGTTAAAGTTCCCGTTTTATCTAAAACCATAACATCTGCGTTTGTAGTCAACTCCAAAGCGTCCCGGTCTTTCACTAATAATCCCCGACTGGCCCCTAAGCTGGTACTACGAGCAGTCACCAATGGAATAGCCAGACCCAGGGCATGCGGACAAGCAATAACTAATGTGGTGACTGTAAAAATAACTGCCATTGGTACATCAGCTATAACCATCCATATGACAAAGGCAATAAGCGCTACAATAACCGCAATATAAAAGAGCCATCCTGCAACTTTTTGTGCAAGATTTTCTGCTCGAGATGGTTGGCTTTGAGCTTGACTGATTAATGTCTGAACCTGAGAAATGAAGGACTTATCGCCCGTCTGCTTTATTTCCACATAGAGGACACCACTACCATTTGTTGATCCACCGATGACCTCATCTCCGGGATTTTTTTCAATTGATTTCGATTCCCCAGTCAAAAGTGCTTCGTTAACACGTGATTCGCCGCGCTGAATGGTTCCATCTGCTGGAACATTTTCTCCAGCCTGAACACGAATCAAATCGCCTACTTGCAAGTCAGCAACTGGACGTGTTTCAATTGAATCGTCTTCCAATACAACGTGAGCATCTTTCGGTACCAATTCAGCTAATGCTTTTTGTGCATCTCCGGCTTCTCCAACAGCTTTCATCTCAATCCAGTGACCTAACAACATGATTAATACTAATGAAGAAAATTCAAAGAAAAAGTCCATCACATGTTCACCAGTCACATATCCAGCAATGACTGCATAAACACTGTAAAAGTAGGAAACCGAGATACCAAGAGTGACAAGAGCCATCATTCCAGGAGCTTTTTCTTTAAACTCATCCACTGCTCCCATATAGAAAGGTTTACCGCCATAAATGTACAAAATCGTAGAGAGAAGAGCCACGAGTATATCAGAATACTGAAATGTAAACTGAAATGGTAGTTGGAACCCAAACATAGGGGATAATAACATAATAATGATTCCCAATGGCAATGACTTTAAAAAGAGTTCCTTGAAATCTCCATGGTGGTGATGCTCGTGCCCGCCATGCCCACTGTGGTCATGACCAGCATGATGATCGTGGTGCCCCCCGTGAGCCCCTTCTTCTACCTGTTCTTCATGATAAGCGTGACCAACATGTTCGTCATGTTGATGATTATGGTCTCCGTGATGTTCCATTTCATTATGGTCGTGTTTTGAGTGATCCATGTCGCCGTGATTATGATGACTATGTGACGAATGTTTTTTGTTATTACTCATTTTTGATTCCTCCTTATTAGATTAGAGACTGATTTTAAAGTTTTAGAACCCTCTCATCTAACACTGCATATAATTATCATGAAAAGGGTTCTATACTTTATCTCTATCTACTATCTATGAATAAATGGCATTCGTACTTTATGCACTTAATACTGAATAGTTAGTTTCTGCTAAAGCAGCATTGAGCGTTTCGGTATCAATCTCTGTTTGACTTTCAAGTACTGCTTTTTTAGTCGCTAAATCAACCTCTACAGATTCAACCCCTTCAATAGCTGAAAATTTTTCTTGCACTGTATTGGCACAACCTGCACATTTTACGCCATCTAATAAGACTTCTTTTTTCATCATTCATTCTCCTTTTTCTTTTAATTTTTTTATCTTCTTCAAATCGAAGAAGGTCAAAAATAAATCCAATAAACAATTAACCGGCCGGAAAGTCAAAGTGGATTTCTCTACAACAGTGACAGTGAGCCGCTTCAATGATTCCCTTTAACAACAGAGGCACGTCCATCAGCGAAGAAAGGAAACTTTTTCGCGTGACATTCTTACTTATATGGACGAAAATCATTTTTTTGTGAATTCCGCTAAATATTTCTTCAACGGTCGATTTGGCCATAAACTCCTCTTCTATTGCTTCGGCGCACTTAACACAACCAATCCCTTCAATAATCAACCCCGGTCTCATCTTTGTCCTCCTTTAACATTTGTTTCACTTAACAGGCGAAGGGTTGAATCGTCTTAACCGTAAAGCATTGAGCAAGACCGACACCGAACTGAAACTCATTGCGACTGCCGCAAAAATCGGGCTCATCAGCGGGCCGCCGAAAATATACAAGAGACCCATTGCAACTGGAATACCTACAAGGTTGTAAGCAAAAGCCCAGAACAAGTTTTGTTTAATGTTTCGTAGCGTTGTATGACTTAAATCAATCGCAGTCAATACAGCTGTTAAATCATTACGCATGAGGACAATATTAGCTGATTCAATCGCCACGTCCGTACCTGATCCAACTGCAATTCCGATATCCGCTTGAGCCAATGCTGGTGCATCATTAATGCCGTCTCCAACCATCGCTACCTTCTTACCTGCCTCTTGTAGTTTTTTGACTTCCTCTGCTTTATCTTCAGGTAATACTTCACTTAATACGCGGTCAATACCCGCTTGCTTAGCTATCGCTTTGGCTGTACGTTTGTTATCTCCAGTAATCATAATGACTTCGATGTTACGTTTTTTAAGTTCTTTAACAGCCTTCATACTATTTTCTTTTAATGTATCCGCTACTGCGACAATTCCAGCCAATTCTCCGTCTATAGAGAGATACATCGGTGTTTTTCCTTCGTCTGCTAAACGATCGGATTCTTTTTCCATGCTTGATAAATCAATATTCTGCTCTACCATCAGCTTGCGGTTTCCAATGTACATATTTTTGCCATCAATTTCTACTTTAATACCGTGTCCAGGAATGGCTTCAAAATGATCCGGCTTAGTTAATGACATATTCTCTTCTTTTGATTTTTGTACAATGGCTTCGCCTAATGGGTGTTCAGATCCAGTTTCACCAGAAGCTGCATAATATAAAAGCTCTTCTTCAGTAATCAAAGGAGTCACTAAAATATCCGTCACGATAGGTTTACCTTCTGTCAGGGTTCCTGTTTTATCAAATACAATCGTCTCTAGATTATGAGTGGTTTCTAGCGCCTCACCATTTTTTATCAAGACACCATGTTCTGCCCCTTTTCCGGTTCCAACCATAATACTTGTTGGAGTCGCCAAACCTAAGGCACATGGACAAGCAATGACAAGGGTTGTTATGATAACGGATAAAGCGAATATACCTGTTTGACCTGCAATTAACCAAGCAACTCCTGCTAAAATGGCTAATCCGATAACAATCGGTACGAAATATCCTGTAATGATATCGGCCATTCGAGCAATGGGTGCTTTAGACCCTTGTGCATCTTCTACCATTTTTATAATTTGGGATAGGGTTGTATCGCTTCCCACTCGAGTGGCGCGGTATTCAATGGAACCATTATTATTTATACTCGCCCCAATAACCTCGTCTCCATCTTGCTTTTCAACAGGAATACTTTCTCCTGTCAGCATCGATTCATCAACTGTAGTACGTCCTTCAACAACAACACCATCTACAGGCATTCTTTCTCCCGGACGAACTCTAATGATATCTCCTATAGCGACAGCTTCCACAGCAATTTCCTGTTCTTCACCATTACGTATCACTCGAGCTGTTTTAGGAGCCAAGCTAACTAATTTCTCAATAGCTGAGGACATTTGCCCCTTTGAGCGGTCTTCTAAAAATAGTCCTAAAGTATGGAGCGCCAAGATAACACCGGTCACTTCATAATAAAGTAACTCTGAAAAATTACCATAACCTAAGCCAGTTCCGATTGTCGCAGCAAGGCTGTAAACAAATGCAGCCGCCGTACCAAGCGCAATCAGGGAATCCATATTTGGGTGACCTTTAAATAAACTTTTAAATCCCTTCTGGAAATATTCCCAGCTTACTACCATTATCGGCAAAGTCAGAATAAGTTGTAAAAGAGAAAAATTAAATGCATTTATCATTGGGTCAACGATATTTGGTAGAGGCATACCGACCATTGGACCCATGGATATAATTAATAGAGGGATTGTAAATATAATGGATATCCCAAAACGATTTAGAAGTTGCTTTATTCTTTTTTCTTTTTTCTCACGCTTCTCTGCTCGTGAATTATCTTGAGTATCCGTAGTCTCTAATACGGCTGCATAACCACTATTGGATACAGCACCAGTCACATCAGATACTGAAATTGCCGACGGGTTATAGGAAACTTGCATTTTTTCTGTCGCTAAATTGACGGAAGCTTTATCTACGCCCGACAACTTTCCGACGGCTTTTTCAATTGTCTGTGCACAGGATGCACAGGTCATACCTTCAATTGCAAAGGTTTGCGTCTTTCCCTCTTGGGCAATCAGTTCATACCCTGAATTATCCACCGCTTTTTGTAGATTTTCTACCGAAAAAGTTGGTTCATTGTATTCTATACTCAACTTTTCTGTTGCTAGGTTCACAGAAGCCTTTGTGACCCCATGCACCTTTTTTGCTGCTTTTTCTACTGTCTGTGCACAAGACGCACAGGTCATACCTTCTATGGCAAATGATTTATTCTCCAATTTTTTCGCTCCTTATTCTCCATGATGATGTAAATGGCAATCGCATTGCCCTTCTGCACACTGACAATCAACTTCTTCTACTGCGAAAGCTTTTTTCATCTCTAATATTTCTTCTAGCCGTTGGATATCATCGAAACTTAAAGTATGATCCTTAATGATACTCTCTATTACATTCCCGACATTCTTCCGACAAATACGATCGAAAATATCGTTTGAAAAACTTCTTACCGCTTCTTTCTCTTCGATATTTGCCGAATAAATATATTTTCTACCTTCTTGCTCTGTATTCAGTGCGCCTTTTTCCACGAGTCGACCTAAGAGCGTTTTGGTTGTCGCTTGTTTCCAGTCCATTTTCCCTTCCAATGTAGAAATGACTTCTTTACTAGTCACTTGGGTATTCGCCCAGACTACACGCATGACTTCCCATTCAGCATCGGTTATATGAAGGTCTACAGCTATAGTACTCATATTCTCTCCCTCTTTCGTTTACGCGCGTAAACATTAACGTTAAATAGAGTTTACATTAGTAAACGATTATTGTCAAGAGTTTATGTAAATGAATAATTTGTGATGTATTATTTTTTATAACTTTTTAACTTTCGTTTCGATGCGACACGCCTGACGAAAATATGGCTTGTGTTTTAGTTCATTAATTAGGGATTGGTTCGTCGGACACTTCTTTTTAAAAAAAACACCGAAAATAAGCTTTTTCAGAATGTCGGCGGATAGACATCCCACTGTACGGGTTTTCTATCCCCCGATTTCATTTTGATTACAAATTTGAGCCTAACAGGCTCAAGGGGTCACAGCATCGCAAATTATTCATCTACAAACTATTTCAGCTTTAAACACAAAAAAAGCAAGGTGAGAGCCCTGCCTTTTTGCGTCTTTATCGGACTATAATTGTATGAGTAGCTCATTGGGGAGTACCATCTTAAAATCTAGGAGAATGATATGCTACTCTCTGTCTATACTATAACTCGAATGTAAGTTCTGGTATATGAATATTGTAAGTTTTTTTGCAAAGATTTAGTTTTTTACAACAGAAGCTTCATAAATAGAATCCACTGCTTCTTTTAGTTTTGCATCAAAGTCTGCATCACTTTGATTAACAGACAAGTCCTGCGTAAGCGCCCGTGAAAAACTTGCTATAACATTGTCATTTTGACTAAGTATTTCGTTCGCTTCGTCTGTTTCATAACCACCTGATAAAGCAACAACACGTAAAACTTGTGAATGATCGGCTAATTCTTGATATAAATTAGCTTTCGTTGGGATAGTTAATTTCAACATCACATAATCATCAGTAGCTAATGCATCTAAATGTTTTTTAATGGATTGGTTTAAATATTCCTCAATTTGTTCTTTATCTTCAGAATGAATATTCACTTCAGGTTCAACGATAGGAACTAAGCCAGCATCAATTATTTCTTGAGCAACTTGAAACTGCTGGGTGACTACATCATCGATGCCTTTTTCATTATATGAAAGAATGTTTGAACGCATTTTTGTACCAAACATATTTTGTTCTTTTGCTTGTTTAAGTAAATTATTAAGTCCTGGAATTGGCTTCATTAATTGTACACCATACTCTTCATCTGCAAGTCCTTGATCTATTTTAATAAACGGAACAATTCCTTTATCGCTTAAATAATCTCCAGTATACTGACCTTCTATCCTATTATTCATCGTATGTTCAAATAAAATCGCGCCAATAATTTTATCCGGAGTAAAAGATGGAGATGTGATGATTCGTGTACGCATTTTGTGAACAAGATCAAACATTTCATTGTCATTTGAATACTGGTCTTCACTGACCCCATAAGCATTCAGAGCTTTTGGTGTACTACCACCGCTTTGATCAAGTGCCGCGATAAAGCCGTCTTTATTCTTTATAGTATCAAAATGTTCTTGATTCATTGATAAATTCCCCTCCATAGATTTTCTGAAATTCCCATAGTTATCCTTCACTAATTAGTTTATTAAAAATTTTCATCCTATACCACTGATTTATCTTCTCCTTATGCATATTTTTTAATTATTTATTTAATCGAGAAACATATTCTGTTAAACGCACCAAATTAGAAACAAAACCATATTCACTGTCGTACCATGCGACTGTTTTTACTAATTGACTATCTTCATGCTCTATGACTTCTGTTTGGGTAGCATCAAAAATTGATCCAGCAACACTGCCCAGAATATCTGACGAAACAATCGGGTCGTCTGTGTACTCAAATGATTCATTTGCTACCTCAAACATGACTTGATTGACTTGATCGATTGTTACTTTTTGGTTTAAATTCGTATAGAATTCCACTAATGCGCCACCTAAAAGAGGTACCCTCACAGCCGTTCCATCAATAACACCATCTAATTCAGGAATGACGTTACCAACCGCTTGTGCCGCTCCAGTAGTCGTCGGTATAGCATTCATTGCTGCCGCACGTCCTCTTCTAAGATCATCATTTGGACTGTCGTGTAATTTCTGCGAAGGGGTGTATGCTTTAACTGTTGTCATCAAACCAGTCGCAATCCCAAAGTTTTGATGAAGTGCGTTCGCGAGAGGCGCCAAACAATTTGTAGTACAAGACGCAGCTGATAGAATTACATCTTCTTTTGAGAGGTCTGTTTCGTTTACGCCAAAAACAATGGTTTTAGTTGTTTCATCTTTTGCTGGTGCAGTAATGATGACTTTATTCGCCCCGGCGTCAAGGTGTGCCTGTGCCTTTTCGGCTGATGTATACATACCAGTTGACTCAATGACGATATCTACACCTAGTTCAGACCAAGGAAGTTCCTTTGCGTCTTGTTCTTGGTACATCTCAATGGCCTGATCATCGATAATTAAGCTATCCTTTATTGCTTCAACTTTATAAGGTGCACGGCCATAGGTTGTATCATATTTGTAAAGGTAAGTCAGTGTGTCTATATCAGCCAAATCATTAATAGCTACGACTTTTAAGTCCGATTTGGAATCAATTAACCTTCTTAAAACCGTTCGCCCAACACGACCAAATCCATTAATTGCTATTTTAGTAGTCATTATATTCCTCCATTTAATTTTTTAATTATGTACTATTTTTCTTGATGAATATGTGCTGGTTATCCTTAATTAGCAGCCAAAGTTTTAACATTAACTCCTCCTCTACGTCTACACGTGTAAACCATAAGTTGATTTGAGTTTACATTAGTAAACGCTTATTGTCAAGAGTTTTTTTGAAATAGCATTTTTTTGTGATCTTACTCTGACAAGTTTTCGAGATTCTTAAAATATCTTATAGAGGTTATAAAAATGAACAAGCCAATTATAATAATTCCTTCTGATATTGTTATTGATTTATTACCTATTATTTTAATTTAATAAGGAACATAAAATCCCTATACATAAGAAGGTATCACTAAGTCTTCTCATATACAGGGATTTTTTCTATATTTAATTGATCGCACATTTTTTGGATTATTATTCTTGACCTAGTTCCTCTTCAGTCAGCCACTTATGGTTACGAACTACTTCTCCGCCGTCGGTTGGTTGATAATCTACCATATATACAGTTGATGTAACAGCATCATCAATTGTTGCAGTTGCTCCTTCCATACCTTCCATATGTCTAGCTTCTAATGTCACTTCTTCTCCGGGTTCAACAGCACTTTCAGTTGACTCAGCAATTTATCTCCTCCAATAATAAGTTTCGTCTACAGATGTAGATATAGACTATGTTCTTAGTTTATGGCTGTCTATCTACATTGTCAAACATTTCGATTTTTTATTAATTACAAGTAAAGACTTATGTCTGTTTACCATTTTTTCAATAGTTGAGAAGCGGTTCTACAATAAAGAAGTAGACCGTCCTAGAAATTAAAAACAGAGTAATTATTCGTTAGATCGTCTTTAAATCGTTTATTAATCTCACTAAGTTTTATTTTAATTGTTTTAGAGGGCTTCTTTTACAAGTTCAGTCAAGCCCATAATCTTGTGTAAAATACTATGGATTTATTCCTCTGGAAACAATGGTGGACTGGTCTAAGAAAGAAGTGAAACTGCATGGCATTGCGCTCAAAAAAATGTGGCACACTTACGGAGAAGGAACCATTGAAAGATTAAAACGTGACATGGAGAGCCTGAATAAAATTGGACAATGCCAATCGATCATTCATCAGCTCGACGATGTACTGCCCGAATTATGGGAAACTTTAAGAGAGACGGACAAAGAACAGTTCTTGACCAAGTATGGACGGAAATGGGAAAAATTCAGGAGTCCGGTACCAAAGAAGACCGCTCATAAATTAATTAATTTTTACGACAAAGGAAAGCTCCATTTAACCGGACGTAAAAAAGATATTATAAAAGAAAATGAGTCAATCAGTACCGAGCTGGAAAACGATGTTAACGTCAATTCAAGTGGGCTATGTTATCAATGCTGCCGGACAAAAGAAAAACGTGTCTTTACATGAAGAGGAAATGCCACTTGTAAGACAGTTATTAGACGATTTTCCCCCGCTCATCACTTCCTTTTTTGTTTTTCTCCTTTTTTATGGGCTTCTTTAAAGCAATGATGATCTTTTTTCTAATCAAATGAACTTGTGTCTACTAATAGCAATTTGAGTGCAAATGCATGAAAAATTACTTCAAATTCATTTTTGTGTGTGGATAAAGCAATTCCTGCTTCACATTGAAAAATTAATTTGTTGTCACTAATATGTATGCTTTCATTTTTTGTATCATTTCTATAATATTCTTCCCATATATTCTCGTACATAAGGGGAGTGTCAATAATTATGTGTAAATGAAGTACTCCTTCTATAAAATCGATTTATTAATTTGTTAATCTTTCAAACATTTTTTCTAGCTCTGCTTCAGCTTGTTGGAAGCCGCGGTGAATCCGTGTCAAAAACTTCTGATTGTACGTATCAAAACGGGAAACCAAAAAGCGATCCATAGATTCTTCATTCTGAAATTGCTCTTTACGTCGACTATACTTTTTAATTTGTTTATTAAAGGATTCAATCAAATTAGTGGAATACAAGCTCCTACGGATTGATAAAGGGAAATCGTAAAATGTAAGTAAGTTATCATTTTCTAGAATAGACTTGGCCAGTTTAGAGTAGCTACTGCGCCATTTTTCTGAGAAAGCAAGGCGAGCTTCAAGGGCCGTCTCTCGTGAATCTGCTTGATAAATCGTCTTAAAGTCTTCGCATATTTCCTTGCGATCAGCGACGCGTACTTTACTAGAAATGTTGCGAGAAACATGGACACAACAGTGTTGGTAAGCTGCTTGAGGAAAAACGTGATGAATCGTATCTTTAATACCCTTGAGACCGTCGGTCACGAAAAGAAGAACATCATTGACACCACGGTCGGATAAATCTTCCAATATCTCTTTCCATGTGACGGTCGATTCATTAGGGGCAATAGCGTATCCTAGGACTTCTTTGGCACCATCTGGTCGAATTCCCACCGCAATGTGTATGGCTTCTTTCTCAACGGTTTTCCGCTTCAAAGGAATATAGGTAGCGTCCAGATAAATGACTGCATAATGACTGTTTAGTTTACGCTTTTTGAACGCTGATACTTCTTCAGTAAAGACTTTAGTCATATTGGACATCGTTTGTGGTGTATAGTGATGACCGTACATTTTCTCAATCAAATCAGCAATCTCAGACATGGTAATATCTTTTTGAAAAAGATGAATGACGGTTTCTTCTAACGTGCCATTGGTTCGCTTATATGCAGGAAGAGTCTGTTGTTTAAATTCACCGTTGCGGTCGCGCGGAATCTGTAGATGAAGTTCGCCGTATTCTGTCTTGACCGTACGGTCATAGGACCCATTGCGTGAGTTCCCTGAATGGAAACCAATCCGATCATACTTTTCGTAATCCAAAAAGGCAGTCAGCTCTGTTCTCAGGAGCGTATTTACGGCTAATTCCAAGTGCGAACGGAATAATTCGTTCAAATCACCTTTTGTAGCTAGAGTCTGTAAGATATCTGTAGTAAGATTGTTCATAGGGAAGTCCTCTTTTCTGTGAATTTAGTGTGGTAACTCTATTCTACAGAAGGGACTTCCTTTTTTCTATTTACACAAAATATTTTACACTCTCGTACACCCACCAGTGTTGCATAAAACTAGGGATCACTGCTAATTGTTGTTGGTGTTAACTTGATCACAAATGGTCTGCGGTTCTTCAACAAACGATATTAAAAATATCATTATTTTTTATTCCTTATTTCTATAATTTTTACAACGTCGCTCCATACATTCTTATAGGTAGTATCCTCTTTATTGAAGCCTGCTTCTTGTAAATTTTTCAAGGTTTGTCTATTGATATTTGCGCCCCAAATATGCAGGGGGATAAAATTGATACGATCCATAATTTTTCCAACAACTGGCTTGTTGCTTCGCATATGTTCCAACATAATAACCTTGCCGCCATTCTTGCAGACTCTTCGTATTTCTTTTAATCCTTTAACAGGATCAGGAACAGAGCAAAACACGCAGGAGGTGACCACTGTATCGAATGTATTATCTTCGAAAGTCATGTTTTCTGCATCCATTTCCATTAACGTGACATGATCCTTATCTTTACTCTTATTTTTAGCCTTTTCTAACATCTTTTCGCTGAAGTCTATTCCGGTGACTTCTTTATCTGTCGAATAAAACTCTAAATTTTTACCTGTGCCCACACCGACTTCCAATATTTTTTTCCCTTCTATTTTTTCGAATAATTCTTTTCTCCAATCATCCATCAGCATAGATTCCATCGGTTTTTCCATGAGGTCATATATTTTTGATACGCGATTGTATCTATTTTTTATTTTGTTGTTATCCTCAGCCAATCTTTCACCTCCTCAAAGCGGTTGCATGGACATATTTTACAGCTAACTTTTATATCATTTAAAATATTTAGAAGTAACTATTTTTATCTAGTTTACAGGTCCAAATTCTTTTTACGCCGACTATATTCTTGATCATCGATTTCTCCCCTGGCATATCTTTCATTTAAAATTTCCAGCGAAGAACTCTCTATCGGTCGTTTTTTCTGTCTATTATTTTTGGCTATCATGATCATGGACAAACCAATCAAAAACACAAGCACCACTGGTATCGGCCATAAAAATCCACTGCCTATTATTCCAGAACAAACTCCATCGTACATTTTGCCATCTCCATTACTCTCTTATCTATTTATTCAACTAAAAATTGACCCATCATACCCGCGTCTTCATGTTCCAATATGTGACAATGATACATGAACAAACCTTTCTGCTTGAACTTAACTAAAAGCCTTACTTCTTCTCCACTTTCTACCATCACCGTATCTTTCCATCCTTGTTCATTTAAAGGCGGTTCTCCTCCATTTCTTTCAATCACTTGAAACTGTACGCCATGGACGTGAAGAGGATGTGGCGTCTCGCCGCTCATCATTCCCATTCCAGCAGACTCATTAGTAACGACCCACTCTTCCAGTTCATTTAAATTCAGGTATTCATCTATTCTATCCATATCCATTTGCTTACCGTTTATAGCCACCATGGGTCCCATACCACTCATGACAAAGTCACGGGTCGTCACGACGTCATCTCTGTCATATTGAACGATGTCGACCAGTTCTTCAGGTATACTGCTGGAGCTGTCAGATTCTTCTGTAATAGTTATCGTCATCACTTCATAGCTGCCATCTCTCAAAACGACTTTATCACCTATGTTGTAATCTGAAAAATCTACGAGTATCTCGGCTCTTTCAGCTGGCGCCAGGGATACCTCATGCATTTCTATACTGTTTTCTAAAAAGCCTCCGTCAGAAGCAATCTGATAAAACGCAAGATTATCGCTGAAATTAAAGTCGTAAGCACGTGCATTCGAACCATTTAAAAGTCTGAGTCGAACAACTTCACTTTTCACATCCAGTTCAGGTGCGATTGCTCCATTGACCAGTACAGTGTCTCCCTTAAATCCATCCATCACATCTCTCATACCTAACTCATAGGGAATCTGTCCATCCTGTGTAAACCGTTTATCCTGTACGACAAGAGGAATATCATTGACGCCATGTTCTTTAGGTATGTTCAATTCTTTAGATTTTTCATCTTCTATATAGAAAAGGCCAGCTAATCCTTTGTACACTTGTTCACCTGTTTTATGCAGCAGATGTGGATGATACCAAAGCGTTGCAGCCGGTTGATCAATTGTAAAGTAAGGCTGCCAGCTTGACTTCGGGTCTACGACTTGATGGGGGCCACCATCCATCTCTCCAGGGACTTCTAATCCATGCCAGTGAACCGTTGTCGGCTCATCCAGTGTATTCGCTACATTGATTTTTACGTCGTCACCTTTATCCACTCTTATAATAGGGCCTAAATAATCACCATTGTAACCTAACGTTTCAGTTTCCTGTCCTTCAATGAATTCCTTTTTTCCATATTGTACATTCAAATCAAATTCTGCTTTTCCTTCTTCAGGGTTTTTATCCTCTAGTAGGGGCGGAATAGGCAACTTATTTTTTTTTTCATCTTTTGTATTATTCATTATTCCCGAATCAACTGCTTGTCTGTTGGGATTATCCACCCTTTCAAGCCCCCTTCCTGAATTTATGAAAAAGTAACCAATATACACTATAAGCAGGAGCATAGAAATGATTATAATTGTATACCATTTTCTGTTTTTATTCATTTGATCATCCTTATCGTTCTCAGACTATATTTATTCATCTAGTACTCAACTAAAAAGCCATCCTAAATACAATTTAAGACAGCTGTAATTACTTTTTTTAAACAGTCGATTCTATTGATTGTCTAAGTGTCCCCTCAACTTCTTTGGCAATTTCATTCAAATTGAAATCATCGAATAAATCGATTAAGGCTTCCGGACGTGTCATACCAATATATGTCTGATTATTTTTTTCTCTAACAACCATTTTACAAGGTAGAACATAGCCGATATGGATATTTTTTCCCATAACTTCTTTTGCTTTTTTAGGATTACATACTTCCATTACAACAAAATCCTCTTCAAAGTCTAATCCTTTTTCCTTAAGTTTGTCTTTAAAGTTAAGTTGCCACAATACACCAAACCCATTTTCTTTTAATTGTTCAGTTAACGAATCAATAGCCTCGCCAAGTTTCTTGTTTGTCTTTTTTTCATATACGATATGCATTGGTTTCTTCTCCTCGTTATATTTTTGATTACTCTCTCAACTTGTTTAGTTTATCTCTATACTCTTCCTCTGATATTTCTCCTCTAGCGTATCTCTCTTTTAATATATTAATGGCACGATTTGAGTTTGATGCATGGTCATTATTCGAACGATTCATCAGCATTTTTGCGATAAAGATGACTGCCCCAATAATAACTAACAATTTCAATCCATCATATATCATAAACCACCAACTATTCTCATAACCAAAATTCATCATGTTATCAAAACCGTTATACCAATAGCCGTGCATTGAATCACTCCTTATTCATTTAATGTTTCTTTTTTTATTCTATATGTTTCCTCATCTATTTCACCTTTGGCATATCGTTCATTTAAAATATCCAACGCACTATTCTGCTCTCTAAAAATACTTGTTCCATTCTGTTTATCTTCCAAGTATTTATAAATGAAATAACCAACTATAACAAATAATATGAGTCCCAAGCAGTCTCCTCCTTTTTCTATTTCCGCTTCCTTAACTTTACTGACAATTTATGGAGATTTTATGGATTCACGAATATATTATATATTTTTTGTAAATTTCAAGTTTAAGTTAGCCACTTGTTAAAAATATATTTCATGTGATTTTTTACGACTATCAACTCATATAGTGAGGGCTTGATAATGAGCTGAGGCATGATAGTTTTTTTGACAAGCTGGCCTAGGCCAGCTTCACAGCTTTCAAGTCATGCCGAAGGAGGCTCGTTGTCAAGCCCTCACGGGTTAAGCAGCCTGACGCTCTGATCGTAGTGCATTGACGAAGCTTTCATGTGGCGTTCTGTAATCCAATATTTTTCTAGGATAATCATTCATCCATTGTTGTATACGCAAGCATTGTGCTTCTGAGACTCGACCAATCGGCTTCCCTTTGGGAATGAAACGACGAATGAATTTATGCTGGTTCTCACTTGTTCCCCGTTCAAACGATGCATAGGGATGACTAAAATAGATGTCTAAAGTATCCTTTAAGGCCTCATAAAGTCCCGCGAACTCAGAACCATTATCAGACGTTATCGTTCTAAATAGTGTGGAGAATGTATGACCTGATCGTTTTTGAAGGTTACGAATCGCCTGATTAACCGATTCCTGATCTTTTCCGTTTATTTTTAAGATGATTTCAAATCGGGTCTGTCGTTCAGCCAAAGTGAGCAGTACAGCATCGGTCTTTTCTTTATTACCTACAACTGTATCAATTTCCCAGTAACCAAACGATTCACGGGTATCGATTTCTTTTGGTCGACGATCAATCGATGGGCCGAGAACGCGTTTGTTTGGCCGTTTCTTTTGAGCAGAAACCTTTGGTTTCCGAGATAACTTTTCCAGCAAATCAATGTTTTTCGTTCGCATAATCCCTCTATCTATCCAGCCATAAAGCGTGGTTGTACAAGGGATAATTGAAGCATCGAACAATTCATGTCTTTTAGCAAAACCTACCACCGTATCAGGGGACCATTTATCATCCAGCATTTTCTCATCAGCCCATTCAATGAACGCATCTGTATCGGCCCATTTTGGCCGCCGGCCACAGTTCAATCGCTGTTTATCATAGTTGGCTTGAGCAGCATCGGCATCATAGACTTTGTGGTAGTAATCATAAATCTTACCATTTTGCTTTTGACGTTTGAGCTGGTTGATTTCCCCACGATGAATCTCGTTATTGATGGTCTGAGGAACTCGCCCGATGACGTCAGCGATGCGTCTGTTGGAGTAATCTTCCTTTTTCAAAACAGCAATTTGAACCCTCTCTGCATATGATAAGTGTTTTCCTTTACGTGCTAATGTGGTATCGTTAGAGTGCGTCATGTGAATTCATCCTGTCTATTGAGAGTTAGTGGTAACTTCAATATAACATGAAATTCACATGGCGTTTTTTTATATTAGCCTGGGTGGCTAACTTCATTATAAAATCCAGCTTTTTTTTTAGGACATTGGTCCTTAATAACTCTACTGTAACTAGAGTTTAGATATACAGCGTTGTTTGCACTCTATTCCTATTTTAAAAAACTTGACCATGTGGGAAAGTGATACCTTAACATACAGCCATATCGAATTGTAAAAGTGGCTGAGATATCGTTGTTTTTTTCGAACTTCTATGCAAACCTGAATGCGCGTCTTGCCTTTGCGATAAACTGTATACATCATTAAAAGTGGAAATGAAATTTGACCTTTGTATTTTTAATAAAATAAATAGAACGGAGAGTTACAATGAAAAAAGAATCCAATCAACTGAGCTCACCCTCTGCTTTGGCCGGACTTTTCGGGCTTCTGCAGCCTTGATAGCCGTCGTTGCTGTCATTTATATCTTTGGCAAGAAAATCGACACCACAGACAACATCACAGAAAACGAATAACAGTTAATATAGCTTAGTCCTATAGTATAGTGTGAATGCCGATTCCCGGCTTTCTACACATAGCTATGTGGACTAAGCTTTTTATTTGCCTAAAATTAACCTGAGGTATACCATATTGATAAGAGGGTCACAAAGAAACAGGCGTGATCGTTTTCAGCGGGCATTAACCGGACCCAAAATTTGAATGGGAGACCAGCTGACGATCATGGAGCAGACCGAGTTATCATATTTATCTAAAGGAGGACGTCTATGAAGTGGAACGTGCATAGAGGCGACATTACAGAGTTGGAAGTCGACGCGATCGTCAACGCCGCCAATAAATCATTATTGGGTGGTGGAGGTGTTGACGGAGCCATCCACCGCGCGGCCGGACCGGAGTTGAAAGAGGCATGCAGAAAGCTGGGTGGAGCAGAGACCGGCGAAGCCAAGTTGACTGGAGGCTTCGATCTGCCAGCTGATTACGTTATCCATACAGTGGGTCCGGTTTATCGGGACGGTAAACACGGCGAACCGGAAAAACTGAAAGACTGCTACCGGAACAGTATCAAAGTCGCTAAAGAAAATGGCATACGGTCCATCGCCTTTCCAGCCATCAGTACCGGCATTTACGGCTATCCGCTTGAAGAAGCCAGTGAGATCGCCATCCGTACGGTTTATGAACTCACAAAGGACGATAACACGATCGATAAAGTCCTG
>NZ_FOBL01000042.1 GCF_900109825.1 Alkalibacterium putridalgicola
TGTTCTAATATCGATATTGCGACTAGTTCTGGTATCTCCATCCTCAAAAACTTGTTCTAATATAAGAATTGTGACTAGTTCTGCAGTCTACTCCTCAGAAAGTGGTCATTATACCGGTGAAAGTAATTTTAGATCATCTATAAAATCAGTGCATACAACGATTCTTAAAATGAAAAAGGCGCGGATCAGCATCCGCGCCTTTTTCTTATTCAACTTGTTTCAGTAATTTGGGAGCAGAAGCATAAATGGCTAAGGCCCCCAGTGGAGCTGTCAGTATGATAGACAGGACAGCAAAAGCTAGAATAGTTTCACCGTGCTCGACACCCAAAGCTAAAGGCATGGCTCCGATAGCTGCCTGAACGGTGGCTTTAGGCGTGTAGGCGATCATACAGAATACACGCTCTTTAACATTCAGCTCACTCTTCCAGGTGGCCAGCCAGACTCCCAGACTGCGAGCCGCCAGACCAATCAATATAATCAATACACCAGTCAGCCCGGCATCTAATGCTACGTTAATATTGACCTCTGATCCTACCAGTGCAAATAACAGAATCTGCAGGAATACCCATAAGCCTCCTAACGCAAGCGAAAATTCTTTGGATTGTGTCGGTATTTTCTCAAGCAATAGAAAGCCGATCGTCATGACACCTAGTAAGCTCGCTATCCCTATATGCTCGCCCCACTCTACAAAAAGGATGGATACCCCAAGCAACAGCACCAGCTTTTCGACATACTTTTTATGCATCAGCCTGAAGATAAAGACAATGCCTAGAGCTAGAACTGCTCCGAGCAGTACTCCTCCTATTATACTGGCCGGTATGCTTATAATATCAAAGGCCAACGAACTCTCTCGAGCTTCTGTTCCCAGCCCAAGAAAAAAGGTGAAAAATGTGATGGCAATGACGTCATCAATCGATGTTCCAGCTAACAGCAGCGTGGGGATCTGTTTATCTTCACCAAGTCTTTTATCTTTTAGGTCCAGCATGCTGGGCACCACCACCGCTGGCGATACAGCAGCAATAATAAAGCCAAGCATCCCCGCTTCAGCAAGTGAAAATTCCAACAGATAGTAAGTCAGTCCCATGACCGTTATCCCTTCCATAATACAGGGAATACTGCTCATTTTAAGCGCAATGGTCCCTACACGCTTTATCTGGTCTTTTTTTATGCCTAAGCCGGCTCTCAAAAGAATAATGATCAAAGCAAACGTCCGAATGTCCTGCGAGACTAGCAGCAAATCGGAATCGAGCCAGTCAAGTACGTATGGTCCGGTCAATACTCCGATAAATAGCATCCCGATAAGTGGCGGTAGTTTTAACTTTGAAGCCAGTTTTCCTCCTATGTATCCTAATAACAAAATCAGTCCTAGTCCTGTCAACATTTCCCTATCTTCTTTCTCTATGGTTTTTTTAATCAAAAAGACAGCGCGGTAGCTCCGGCTGCCTTTTTACTCTATCACGGATCAATGTATCGTGCCACCTATTTCCTTAACATCTTCTTTTCCGTATCTTTCAATGATCGCTTCGATCCCGGCTTCAAGACCCGATACAATATCCACCAGATTCATCGAAGGCTGGTTTGGTTTATCCACCACTTGTTCAGGGATAAACGGACAGTGAATGAAACCGCCTGTTTTATCCGGGTAGTTTTTGTCGATTATATATAAGATCTGATACATGATATGGTTACATACAAATGTGCCAGCTGAATTTGAGATACTTGCCGGGATCTTTGCTTCTTTCATTTTTTCCACCATTGCCTTGATGGGCAGAGAGCTAAAATAAGCATCTGGTCCGTCTTCTTTTATTTTTTCATCAATGGGCTGTTTATGTTCATTGTCAGGTATGCCGGCATCATCGACATTGATCGCCACACGTTCGGGAGTGATGCCGTAACGTCCGCCTGCTTGTCCAATACAGAGGATAACGTCGGGATCGACTTGCCGGACCTTTTCTTCAAGTACTTCTGCAGCCAGATGGAAAACAGTAGGGATTTCCATCTTCACTATTTCTGCACCCATGATTGAATCCGGCAGCCGTTTCACCGCTTCATACGCCGGGTTGATTTTCTCTCCTCCAAAAGGATCAAAACCGCTGATCAGAATTTTCACTTTTATCTTCCTTTCAGATTTATTTGTTGATAATGGAACATCGCTATCTATTTTATGGGACCTAATCTTCACTTTTACTCGTCAACTATTATTGGGCTCTACTCTTACTATTCTTTTTACTGGTTGTTTTTATGATACACTATTTTTTTCTCTCTGTAAGTCATTTTTAAATATAAGTAAAAAGGCACGCCACTCTATATCGTTTGAGTGACCTGCCTTTCCTTACTACATTAGTTTAAAGATTCGACTGTATAGCTGGTATCCGCTAATGCTTCTTCCAGCTGCGCTTTGGTCAGTTCCTGAGATGACTCAAGTGTTGCCTGCTTCTCATCCAGATCGATCTTAACGTCTGAAACACCATCGATTTGTGAGAGTGCTGCCTTTACGGAATTTGCACACCCGTTGCAGCTCATTCCTGCTACTTTTGCCTGATAATTCATAGTCTATCTCTCCTTCATTATTTTATTTATCACTGACTGTTTCAGCCAGTGTGGGTTTAAAGTTTTTCAAACGCAAAGCGTTGAGCAATACTGAAACCGAACTGAAACTCATTGCTGCCGCGGCAAAGGCCGGGTTCAGCAGAGGCCCGCCAAGCAGATACAAGCCGCCCATGGCGATAGGGATACCGACCACATTATAGGCAAAGGCCCAGAACAGATTCTGCTTGATGTTTTTCAGCGTGTCTTTACTCAATTCGATCGCTGTTAATACTTCTTTGATATCACTGCGCATCAGGACAACGTCTGCAGACTCCACAGCGACGTCCGTTCCCGATCCTATAGCTATGCCGATATCTGCCTGTGCCAAAGCCGGTGCATCATTGATCCCGTCACCGACCATGGCGACTTTTTTGCCTTCCTGCTGAAGTTTCTTCACTTCGTTGGCTTTGTCTTCCGGCAAGACATCACTCAGGACACGGTCGATTCCAGCTTGTCTGGCAACGGCATTGGCTGTCCGGGTATTGTCACCTGTGATCATCGCGATCTCGATCCCTTGTTTGTGCAGCGCTTCGATCGTTTCCACGCTGTTTTCTTTCAGAGTATCGGCTACGGCAATGATGCCTTCAACCGTATCGTTTATGGCTAGATACATCGGCGTTTTCCCTTCATCCGCCAGCTGGTTGGCTTTCGATTCCAGTTCAGCAACAGAGAAACCTTGTTCAGTCATCAGTTTTTTATTACCGAAATAAAGGGTAGCTGTGCCAACTTCTGCAAGCAGTCCCTGACCCGGGATCGCTTCAAAATGGGAGACATCGGTGAATGTCAGTTTGTCTTGTTCAGCCTGTTTGACAATCGCTTCGCCGAGCGGGTGCTCACTGCCTTTTTCAGCAGAAGCGGCCATCTGCAGCAAGGTTGCTTTTTCAAAACTTGACTGTTCTCTTACAACGATATCTGTGACGACGGGTTTCCCTTCTGTCAGTGTACCGGTTTTATCAAACACGATGGTATCGACATTATGGATCGTTTCAAGAGCATCTCCACTTTTGATCAGGACACCGTGTTCAGCGCCTTTACCTGTTCCGACCATGATCGCGGTCGGAGTAGCCAGTCCTAAAGCACATGGACAGGCGATGACCAGCACAGATATCAATATTGTGAGCGCAAAGAGAAAACTCTGACCGGCGATCAGCCAGACTAAGCCGGACACCAGGGCAAGCCCCATCACGATCGGAACAAAGTAGCCTGTAATAATGTCCGCCAGCTTGGCGATCGGTGCTTTTGACCCCTGCGCTTCTTCAACAAGTTTGATGATCTGAGAAAGGGTCGTATCCTTGCCGACTTTAGTTGCACGGTAATCGATCGAGCCATTCTTGTTCATGCTGGCTCCGATGATCGGGTCCCCTGTTTCTTTTGCAATCGGCATGCTTTCTCCCGTAAGCATTGATTCATCCACAGCTGTACGCCCTTTGACGATGATTCCGTCTACCGGCATTTTTTCACCTGGACGTACACGGATGACATCACCGGGCGAGACTTCTTCGATCGCCACTTCTTCTTCCTGACCGTCATGGATGATGCGCGCTGTTTTCGGTGCCAGGTCCATCAGTTTCTGAATGGCTTCCGACATGCGGCCTTTTGAGCGCTCCTCCAGATATTTACCTAGGGTATGGAAAGCCAGGATAACTGCTGAGGTCTCATAATAAAGCATCATAGCTAAGTCAGCATTGTTAAAGAGAATGGCATAGGTAGCAGCCAGACTGTAAATAAATGCAGCAGATGTCCCTAAAGCGATCAGAGAGTTCATATTGGGATGTCCTTTAGACAGGGTCTTGAAGCCCTGCTCGAAATATGTCTTTCCCGTCCAGACGACCGGCAGGGTCAGTGCTAACTGCAAGAGTGCATGGTTGCCCGGGTTCTGCATATGATCGATCACTGAAGGAAGCTCCAGTCCTACCATCGGCCCCATGGATATGATCAGCAGGGGGATGGTAAATGCCGCTGAAAGGATCGTACGTTTCTTATACATTTCTTCTTTAGACAGTTTCTCCGCTTCATCCGGACCGGTCATTTCAACCTGCTCCTCTTCTTGAGGGATAGCTTTATAACCAGAACCTGAAACAGCATCGGATATATCTCTTACTGAAAGTACCAGCGGATTATAGGTCACCGACATTTTTTCTGAAGCCAGATTGACCGATGCTTTTTCCATGCCGTTGAGTTTAGCTGCCGTTTTTTCTACTGTTGATGAACATGACGCACACGTCATGCCTTCGACATCAAAGGTTTTCGTCACGTATTGCGGCATGACCATTTTATATCCGGTCGCATCAATCTGTCTTTCCAGTTCTTCCGGATCAAAGGCGCCTTCTTCCACTTTGATGTTCAGTTTTTCTGAGGCTAGATTGACTGACGCGTCAGTCACACCGGCTAATTTCTGGGCCGTTTTTTCTACTGTAGCGGCGCATGAAGCACACGTCATGCCCTCAATAGGATATGATTTAGTTTCCAATTAATATTTCCTCCTTAATGTACACAGGAACATTGTCCAGGCGTACACGTGCATTTAACTTCTTTCGGAGCATCTGCTTTTTTCTTTTCAATAAGTGCTTCCAGGCGTTCCAAGTCGCTTTTGCTGACGACACTTTTCTCCAGGATCGTCTCTACACTGCGGCCGACCTTTGTATCACACATCTGATCGAGTAGATCATCTATGGATTCGTCGATACTTTCTTTTTCAGAGACTAAAGGACTGTATTCGTACTTCCGTCCTTTTTGTTCTGTTGAAAGCAGGCCTTTTTTCACCAGACGGCCAATAAGCGTTTTGGTCGTAGCCAGTTTCCACTCTTTTTTTTCTTTTAAGATGTCGTTGATTTCTTTACTCGTAATCGGATGCGTCGTCCAGACGACGCGCATGATTTCCCATTCGGATGGCGAAATCTGATTCTCATGCATATGATCTTCTCCTTTTGTTTACATTAGTAAACGTTAAACTCTTTATATAGTTTACAACTGTAAACGTAAAATGTCAACAAAAAAACTATTCTTTCTGAAAAATTCAGTAAAGAATAGCCGTTTGGTATATTAAATCTTTATTCTATTAGATCATCACTTTAACTAGTGGCCCTGGGCTTCGTCCTCATTTGTCATACAGCTCAACTTGAGTCATATTCTGCGAAACAAGTTCCTTGAACTGTCTCATGTGAGCCTCAGTCTGAAAAAAACGTTTTGGTAAGACGAGGGCTTTATTCTTAGACAAATACAGCAGAAATATCTCTTTATGTTCCCGGGCTTTCAAAAAATCATCCCATTCGTACTGACTCCTCGATTGCCTGACATGCTGAATGACACTATCTCTGTTAAACGTGTAACTGATCTTTTGTTTGATCAGCTGGTCACTTTTATATTCTTTAACAGCTAAATGTTTGCGCAGTCTTTTAGCAAAGTAATATAACAAGCTTGATAATAAAAGAGACGGTATCCCTGCAATCAGGATGATCAATAGGACATCACCTGACATAGGGGTCTGAAAAACAAAGAAAAGGATGATAAAGCAGAAGACAAAATATATTTTCAGTATATTTTTTAAATGATAGTGATTGTACTTGATAAAATCTTCCAAGGTGAGTTTCCCGGAAATGTGTACACTTTCTTCTGTTGCCAAAATTTTCTCTCCTTCAGTTTGTCCATGCGTTCTGTATAGATCAACTCTGTTTTCACTAGCTTGGTTATTCCACGATTCCTGATAAGATTATTCTGATGTTTCGCTTTTAGTCAGATCTTTAGCGGCAATACGCATTGGATCGATAAAAGGAACAGTTAGGTCCTTTGACTTTAAGACCAACTCCACTTCTGTACATCCACCAACGATCAACTCACACTGTTCTTCATCAATCAAACGTTCAGCCACTTCAAGCAGGAGCTGTTTGGGTTCTTGGCCTGTGTTCCCCTGTTTAATCCCAATATCGCCGTAAATCGCCTGCATCACCTTTTTCTCCTGTTCAAAGGCATTGGGATATACGATTTCTTTATCTTTGAGATACTGCTGAAACAACCCGGTCTCTTTTGTCGCACTCGTCGATAATACGCCTATTTTCTTTACGTCTGGATATTCCTCATCTATATAGCTGTTTAACCCTTTCAGCACATGGTGAAGCGGGATATCGATCTCTTTTTGAATAGCTTCATAAAAGTAATGTGCAGTCACACATGGCATGACTGCTACTGTTGCTCCCGCAGCTTGTAGATTTTTTGCTGTCATGACCATTTCTTCAACTGGAGAAGGGCCGTTATTTAATATAGCTGCTGTCCGATCAGGAATCTTGGGGTTACTATCGATAATGGTCCGAAAATGATCCTGGTCTTTTGATACATGTGTTTCTTTAATGACTTTGTAAAAGAAACTGGCCGTAGCTTCCGGTCCCATCCCACCTAAGATACCAATGATACGTTCGTTATTTTCCATAATATCCCTCCCTATGTGTTGTTTTCTCCTGAGTATCCACTTGTTTTTTATGATTTTACACAAAGTGAGTCAGGGTATTCCTTTCATTTATATATCTATTAGAGCTGCTCAATTAAACTGCTGGCTAGGACAGCCGTTTGTGATCAGTAAATAACAAGAATGTTTCTTTATCAGATTTGGCTGATAACTGAAAATCCTGCTGATAGTCTTCGTGCCCTTTCCCTGATAGAACAATCAGAGTAGGCTCTGTGGCTTCTTCTACTAGTTGAGAAACAGCGAGCGTCCGGTCCAGGATAACACTTACTTTATCAGTTATGTCTCTTTCCCGAAAACGGTTATACTCCTTTTCCATCTCCTCCACACTGACACCATTCAGATCATCCAGAGTCAGAACGATTTCATCACTGTACTGTTTAGATACTTCCAGCATTTTTTCTCTTTTTGAAATATCACGATTACCTCTGAATCCAAACAGATGCACCAGTCTATAGTCGGAATACAACTCTCTGATCGTAGGCAGAAGGGCTTGCAGTGCTTCTGCTGTATGTGCATAGTCCACTATCCCACTTACCCGATCAGAGAGCTCATAAACTTCAAAGCGTCCAGGTATCACATCCATATCTTTCATCAGCTCTGATACATTCGTGAGATCATGCTGCAAATCACTTAAAACAGTCAGTGCCAAAGATAAATTTGCGAGATTATATTTTCCAGGCAGCGGTAGACTGATTTCATAAGTTCTGTCCCCGATGACACATATTCCTCTCGAGGAATTTTCTAATCGATAACGCGTAAACTGATCGTCTTCTCCTACAGTAATAACCGTCTTCTCTTCATCCACCAGCAGGTTTGTAAGCTTCTTTCCCCACTTACTCTCTTCATTTATGACTGCTTTTCCCGAACTTTTCAATAAATCGAATAACTTCTTTTTTGCTAAAAAGTACTCATCCATAGAATTGTGATAATCTAAATGATCATGCTGCAAATTAGTGAACAGTGCATAATCAAATGTCATGCCTTCCATACGGAACTGCTCAAGCCCCTGAGAAGATACTTCTATGACAGCAACTTGATCCTCCGATTCAGCCAGTGCTTTTTGAATCATTAAAGAATTGGGTGTTGTCAGATTACTCTTTGAGCGTTCATTATTCACTTCATTAAATACTGTACCGAAAAAAGAAACACTGTAGCCTTCCTTTCTCAACAAATGTCTTAAAAACAGACCAGTGGTTGTTTTTCCATTTGTCCCCGTCACTCCAATAACCAATTTATCCTCTGAAGGGTACTCGTAAAAACTGGCAGCCAGTTGTCCTAATATTTTTCTAGTGTTGTTCACATGTACATACGGAATCGTTTCTTGTTCGATGGGGCGTTGTCCAACAACGACACTGGCCCCTCTTTCTGCTGCTTCAGAAATAAATTTATGACCATCAGTTTTAAATCCCTGTATAGCGACAAATATATAGCCTTCTTGAACTTCTGAGGACTTATCGGTGATCCCCTTGATCTCAATTGTATCCGAAACAGTTTCCACATACAGCTCTGGTATGTTTCTGATTAATCTTCTCCATTCCACTATAATATCTCCTCGTAATTATTGGATTGCATTCGTTATACCTGCACTGCACTCTAGGGATGCATGGATCGCCTCACTGGGCAGTTGAAATTTCTTTCCATCTGGGGACGCTGTTAATCGTTTCATGGATAAAAAATTTACCGTTTCCTGCATCTTTCCCCAGATCTTCCAGGGCATCGACATCATTAAAATGCCACCATTCAGAAGCAAGGGGATTAAACCCCGCTTCGACCATATAATCCTGGAGTTTAAGTGCAGGCTGCGTCATTTCCGGATTAATTTCCAGTTTTTTCCAGCCTTCACGGTCGGCTGAGGCGATCGGTCTATTAAACACAGCTGACTCATCGCTTAATTCATGTATCGGGGTATGCATGGTGTATTCCTTAAACTCTTTAACTTTCAGCGCTTTAAAATCTCCGATCGTCTGATCTGTCAATTCTTCCACTTCAGCAAGGCTGACGTCTAATGATAATCCGCGCTGGTGATTTGACACATTCATATTTATGAACCAGGTGATACTCCAAGGCTCACCAGTGATCCCTTCAGCTACTTCCTCATTTTCTTCGGCCAGCTTCTCCATCGACTCATTGACGAGCAGCTGAAGTTCTCTCGGTCGGAATGTTTCATATATGACGAGAGTATCTCCATTCTGGAGGGCAAGTTGCTGAGCATGAAAAACTTTTTTAGCCGTCTGATAAAGGATAGGCATAACATACTCTTCTTTTTCCAGTCGTTTATTATAATCGACCATTGGATTCAATGGTTCCCCCGTTAATTCAGGGATATCCATATAAGAGGTCTGAAAACGCGACGCGTAACTGTTAGTATGATTGTAGAGAATGGATGGTACGACATCCGGCAAATTAATAAAAGCAAAGCGATGTTCGATCCATCCTTTAAAAGATTCAGATTCTATAGACCAGTATTTTCCGCTTTCACCTTTTATCTCAAAGGGGGTCCCCGGTTTTAATTCCTGAAGAACTTTTGCATCAGCTTCAGGCTCTTCAAATAATGGCTGTGTCACTGACGTATATCCTGCGGCGCCGATAATAGGCAGTTCAAACGGTCCATCGAGGTGCCACATTGGCAGCTCATGCTCTACATTCGTATTTACCTCTTCATTCGAATCGCCGTCTTCAGTCTGTCCTAATGGAGTTTCACTGCCTTGTCTGCTCGGATCGTCCGCAGGTGTTCGCTGTAAGTATAGGACTATACTTACAATCACGATCGAAAAGAGCAGTATGATGATCAAGCCATTTAAGAACGGTTTCTGTTTCTTCAAAATCAAAGCTCCTTTTTCTGATATACCACTAGTCTAGTCTATATATATTTTATCTTTACACAGTATAAGACCTTGGATGCTTCAGGTCAAAACATCTTCAATGCATAAAGGAATATCAGATGCAGAGGATAGAACCAGTAGAAAGCCCACTTCGTGAACCAGGTTCTTTTCCCCGGTTTTCTATTGTAATAATAAAAGAACGGCAATGCCAGCAGACTCCCGAAACGGTACGTGACTTCGGTCCCATACTGCTGCAGACCCGGTATGATATAGAATAACACTGTAATGACAACGAATCCTGTAAGCTTAAAGCCCATTCGCTCTCTGAACAAACCGAAGTTCAATACCCAAAGCACAGCAATATAATTCCAGTTTGCCGGGGCGGCAAGAATCAGGCTCGCTCCCACTATCAGGACTTTCCATATATCAGAAAGTTCGTCGTTCGTTGCTGCTGTCAGGGCAATCAGTCCCATCAGTAGAGACCAGAAGACACTGGTTGCCTGAAAAAAACCAAAACCAAAATATACAATATACGGTATATGGGAGATAAGCGCAAAGATAAACAGCCGTTTTGCGTAAGCTAGTTTATCTGACGTATAGTAATGACCTTCTGCCACGAGATAGGCGATCAACGGAGCTGCCAGCCGTCCAAACAAATGGAGTCCCCAGCTGGTCGCTGTTCCTTCTTCGGTAATCACCCGGGAGAAATGGTCGACAAACATAGAGGTGACCGCAACGATTTTAATCACATTGGCATTAAAGCCGATATTTTTGATGTTTGTAGTCGAGAATGGCTTTTCCATCGTATCACTCCAATACTTTGAGTCAATAAGTTAACTGTCACCTAAAAATGATTCGTCGATCCCGGCCACGCGTTCGCCAAGAGGAGCCAGTACTTCTTCAGCATTTAGATCCGGACGTTTGTCAACGAGCTGATTCAGGATATATTTCGCTCCAAAGTCCATCCCCTGTGCCCCGCCGATGAGAACGACATCTCCTGCTTCGACTTGATCGAGACTAGATTCCAAAGCATCCGGCATTTCTTTATGCAGTTCGATCTCCACGCCGACTTTGTCCATCTCTTCTTTGAATGCCTCCAGTTCTTCCGGCAGGACATCATCTTTATCGATAACATGTGATTCACTCAGTGATACAATCACTTTTTCAAGACCTAATTTAGGCGCCCACTTTGCGAGAGTCTCCGCATTTTCACGGTTTGTTGTCACACCGCGGCTGCCTCTGATGGCATAGACGATATGCAGTTTTTTATAATCCATTTTCATCAACGTTTCCAAAGTGACTTCGATATTCCCTGCATTTGCAAAATGGTCGTCTACTATTTTAAAATCCTTCTCATAGATAAACTGGAAGCGACGTTCCACACCTTTGAAACTTTCGATGCCAGACTGGATCGTTTGGATATCTACTCCGCTGATCAAACCAATGGTTATGGCAGCCATCGCATTATAGACTGAATGGTAGCCAGCCACAGACAAGTGGATGTCAAATGCTGTTTTTTCAACAGTATCGCCATTGATCGTTTTAAAGGGTTTGTTGATCTCTACAGTAAAATTCCCTCTGCCAGTAGACAAATCAATGTCCCTGCACTGAAGAAAGCCTGATGTATCTTCAATACCGTAAGTAACGACAGATGCTGCCGTTTCAGTGGTCAGTGAAGCAGAATGCGCATCATCCAGATTCAATACTGCAAACTGATCTGATCTGGCCTCGCGTACCAGACTTGCTTTGGCATTAAAATATTCTTCGAATGAGCCATGTAGATCGATGTGTTCACGACTGATGTTATTCAGTGCTACGATATCAAACGAAACACTACCGACTCGGCTTAATTCCAGTGCGGAAGAAGAGACTTCCATTGTGACATGTGAAATATTCTCCTTACGCATTCTGTCAAAATACCCGTGCAGATCCAGTGATTCCGGTGTAGTCAAAATACTCGGAACCAGTGTATCTCCATATTTCACCATGACTGTCCCGATCAGACCCGTCTTCCAGTTGTTTGCCTCTAAAATGGCATTCGTCATGAAGGACGTCGACGTTTTTCCGTTGGTGGCTGTGATGCCCACGAGTGTCATATCTTTGGATGGATGACCATAATACTGATCGCCTAATGCGGCAAGTGCTTTCCGGCTATCTTCCACACGGTACTGCGGCACAGCGATCTCTGGAAGGAATTCCTCGACGATCAAGGCCACAGCCCCTCTATTTACAGCATCCTCTGCATACTGATGCCCATCTGTCTTATAACCTCTGATACACACGAACAACGAATCCCCCTGTACCTTGCTGGAATGATACGCGATCGTGCTGATTTCACTATTTTTTTCGTTCTTTGATTCTAATACATTTATAGCTGTGAGTAGCTCAGATAATTGCATAAGCTCGGTTCTCCTCTTTTAAGACATTCACTCAATACAAGAAAATCTCTTTTTATTTTCTTTTCACTATCTTATTTTTGACTTTATTAGCTAGACCACCGACATAGTGCAGGCCGGGTTTAGGATCACTGGCTGACCAGATCGATCCGACTCTTTTTTCCGTATAAGTTTTCAGGATGTTTTTCCACGTCAGCTGACCAGATTTTACGTACGCACGGGACGCATGCAGATCTTCATACATATAATGAAAAGCCAGATTGGTCGTTTCCGTTAAGCTGTCCTGTCCGATTTCCTGACCTGTCAGTTCTTTATAGGCTAAAAGTGGCATATTGAACCCCAGTTCTGTCAGCATCTGGTTAAAATTCGTGGTCCGGACATTGATCTCGATCAGGAAATATTCACCGGTCTGCTCATCTTTCTTGAACTCGATTTCTGCAAATCCTTTATAGCCGATCGCCTCCAGGAAAGGGGCCCCGATCTCATGAAGTTCCGGTACATATTTCTGCTTGATGTAAACAGACGCACCGAAGTTGATCGGATACTGGCGTTCTTTTTGAGCCGTCACCCAATGCGTTACTTTAGAATCCTGATTCAAGTAGGCATCAAAGGTATACATATGATCATCAAACCCCTGCACCAGTTGCTGGACGACTACTTCGATACCGGCGTCTTTCGCTTTTTTCAAGCCTTCTTCCAGTTCATCCCGGTTCGTCACTTTGAAAAGTTTCTTGCGGAAGGTAGAGACAAAAGTCGAAGAATCAGACGGTTTGATGATACAGGGATAGCCCAGTTCCTGTTCGACTCTTTCAATGACATCGTTCTGTTTGACCTGAATCGTTTTCGGCACGCGAACGTTGTGTTGTTGAGCCAAGACATACAGCTTGTCTTTATCGATCAGATCGCTCCAGAAGCCCTGTTCAGTCTGATTGATCAGATAAACCTCTTTCAGTTCATCCAAGTACGTGTCGATAAATTCCACATACGGATCCGCAGTGGGGTACAGGACAGGTTTATAGTCCTGATTTTTAGCATAGCCGATAAGGAAGTCTTTAAATTTTTCCGCTTCTTTACTGTAATGCGGTCCTATCAGTTTTTCAGTCACATACTTGGACTGACGGGCATAGGCCCCTTCCTCCTGATAGTCTACAACAGCGACCGGGACGCCATGTTTCCCAAGGCTCCTGATAATGCTCAGTCCGATATAATAATTATTGCCCAGTACGACTGCTTTATGTTTGGTTTCCATTCTTTACTCACTCTTTCCATTGCTTTGCTGACTGTCTGTACAGCATAAGCGGTATATCGTTTCAGCATAGATATCCATTGCCTTGTAAAATTCATCCAGATTTATACCCTCATTCTCCTGATGCTCTAGACTGATGCTTCCAGGGAAATGGGCACCGAACGCAACCATGTTCGGCATCGCACGTGCATAAGTGGCTCCGCCGGATACCATCGGCTTGTTTTCTGTGTCTCCTGTTTTTTCCTGGTAAATCGCCAGCAGTGACTGGACCAGCTCGCTGTCTTCAGGCACATACAAAGAGTCCAGGAAATCATGTTCTTTGTATTCCAGTCCATATTCGCTGCTTACATTTTTTACTTTTTCTACGATGTCTTCTTTGTCATAAGTCACAGGGATCCTGATGTCCAGCATGGCTTCAGACGTATTTTCACTGATTTCCAGAGTGCCGACATTTAAAGTCAGTTCGCCTGACACTTCGTCTTTCACTTCACCGAACAGCGTTTCACCATTGGTTTCCATACCGATTTTCTCAGCTAAAAATGAAATCAGCGGGTGAGGCTGCAAGTCGACCAGACCCTGCGCCAGACGCGTCACGGCATTTTTCCCTTCACCGGCCTTGCTTGCATGCACACTTTTTCCTTCAACAACGATACCTTCTTCTGACTGATGATACGGAATGTCTTTGTCAGTCAGGATACGGCTCAGTTCTTCCAGGTGTCCGCCTTTGTATTCGGCCCGTTCCGGAACGACGTTAGGCGCACTTCCACACTGCAGTTTCAGTTTAGACGTCCCCGGTCCAACGACTCTGGCCTGGAGCAGACCTTTTTCAGCATAAGTGAGCGGGAATCTGGAATCCGGAACAAATCCGAGATCTGGGAAGTCTTCATGCTCTTTGTAATGATCCATACCGCGCCAAAGGATCTCTTCATCTGTACCGAAAATGAAACGAATTTTTTTATTAAAGGTTTTGCCGGCATCGACCACTGCTTTGAACGCATAAAGCGCCGCAACAGTAGGGCCTTTATCATCCTGTGAGCCACGTCCATAAAGTACGCCGTCACGTTCGACTCCTTTAAATGGATCGGATTTCCATTTCTCTGTATCGCCTTCCGGGACGACATCCAAGTGACAGAGGACGCCGACGGTTTCTTCGCCACTTCCATATTCTGCATAACCATAAAAGCCTTCTGGATCATAAAAAGTATCCATACCCAATTTGTCACAGATAGCCAGCGTTTCTTTCAACGCCCGGTCTATTTCTTTGCCGAACGGCGGATAAGTCTCCTCTGTCTCCTGACTTGTATTCACCGAAGGGATGCCGATCAGTTTCTTCAATATTTGCAGGCTTTCACTTTTTATCGAATCTGTCAGATAATTTTCCATTGGTATGCTCCTCGTTTGTTCTATTTAAAATAGAACCTTTTTATTTGTCTTCTTGTTCATCACGTTACTTGATATGAGAAAAAAGTCAACTATTCCCATACTTTTTTCGGAAAAACTAATTTCTTCTATTATACCGTATAATTGTTTATCATTCTTTACGAATCCACTACGATTTTACCACTTCTCTCCTTTATTGCAGTTGCTAATACCTAAGTCTGGATCTGTCTGTCTGCTTCACTGCTGCTCATCCGTTTACATCCTGACCGATCGTCTTTCACTTTCTTTTGTAAAAGTTAAATTTAAGCTTGTTTTTATATTCAATAAAGCTATAATTATCAGGTAATTACAAATTTATGCATCTGCCTTATTTTTTTGTCAGGCAGTGACACTTTGTCATAATATGTTCAGATACACAGGAGTGATCACATGAAAAAAGATATGACCCACGGCAATCCGATCAAACTGATCCTTGGTTTTACCGTTCCTTTATTGATAGGGAACTTATTTCAGCAGCTCTACAATATGGCAGACGCCTATATCGTCAGTCAGACCATAGGGGTAACAGCCTTTTCAGCTATCGGTTCTACTTCTAGTCTTCAATTTTTGATACTTGGTCTGGCTATAGGGATCACAGCCGGCTTATCCGTCATAACGGCCCAGCGCTTCGGTCGCAAAGATGAAAAAGCCCTGCGAAAAAACCTGTCCACCGGTTTGATCATCAGCCTGACGATCGGCATCACGCTGACCTTTTTGACCACCACCTTTACAGAAGAGATCTTGACCATCATGAAAACACCTGATGAGACCTATGCCTATGCTTATGACTACTTGAATGTCATGTTCCGAGGCATCGGTGCTGTCATTCTTTTTAACTACCTGGCTAACCTACTGCGCGCTTTAGGCGACAGTAAAACACCGCTGTACTTTTTGATTGTTACTTCTATTTTAAATATTGTTCTGGACTATGTCTACATTCTTGTCTTTGACCTGGGTATAAGAGGAGCAGCTTTAGCGACCATCACGGCTCAAATCGTCTCCAGTATTCTGACGCTCTGGTTCATATGGAAGAAAGTGCCGCTCCTGCGTATCCACAAAGAAGACTGGAAACTGGATAAAGCGGAATTCAAGGAACATTTACGCATCGGTCTGCCTTATGGCTTTCAGTATTCCATTATCGCCATAGGCTCCGTTGCCATCACGATGACGCTCAATCAGCTCGGCGCACCAGCTGTCGCTGCCTTTACTGCCGCTCAGAAAATCGATGCAGTCGCCATGCTTCCCCTACAGTCTTTCGGGATAACGATGTCGACTTATGCGGCTCAAAACTATGGGGCAAGGAAGCTGAACCGCGTCTGGTACGGGGTGGATCAGGCTTTGAAGATGAGTATTGGATACAGTATCGTTATTGGAATCGTCCTTATGATCTGGGGCAGAAACTTTGCCACTTTGTTTGTGGGTGCTGATGCCCCGGCTGAGATCCTTCAGATGATCCAGTACTATTTCCTAACAAACTCTTCCTTATATGCTGTTTTATCTGTCCTGTTCATCTACAGACACACTTTGCAGGGCCTTGGCAACAGTCTGGCTCCAACTGTTGCGGGCATCGGTGAACTGCTGGCTCGTGTATTGGCTGCCGGCTTCCTGTCTGTCCATCTGGGCTTTTTAGGGACCGTCATCGCCAACCCACTCGCCTGGTTTGCCGCTTTCGTTCCTCTGGTATGGGCTTATCGTGCGACCAAGCGTGATCTGTCCGGTAGAATGGCTGTCAGCATCGAAGCTGAACCGGAACTCACTTTGGACCAGCTGGATCCGTCACCCTCAAAAATCAAATAGGTGTTAAAGAGCATGGATCTCAGTGATCTGTGCTCTTTTTCTTTCTATTATTTTAACCATTCTCTCATTTTTCATATTTTGTCTACATTTTCAAAAATATCCTTTTAAATCAAGGAATGCCCCTGTTGAGCAAATGAAAACGGCTCCTATTTTCATGGTTTTTTCCGTTCACAAAACTGTCAAGTTTCCCTTCGTTTATGGGTTGTAATCAGATGTAATCTGCCTATACTTATCCAAAGACCTAAAAAATGAAACGTATTGAAAACACGTCATAAAAGACATTAACATTACAAAACGGAGGAATCATTTTATGAACCAGGATATGACCAAAGGTAGTCCCTTAAAACTCATTTTACTCTTCACTTTACCTTTAGTGATCGGAAATATATTACAGCAAATGTACCAGATGGCAGATACGTACATCGTCAGTCAGACACTAGGCGTTAATGCCTTCGCAGCCGTCGGATCTACACACAGCATCAACGTCCTTGTCTTAGGACTTGCCATCGGATTAACATCCGGTCTGTCAGTAATCACCGCCCAGCGTTTCGGCAAGAAAGACGAAAAAGCCATCCGCGAAAACCTGGCAGCCAGTGTGATCATCGCCGGTGCCGTGAGTGTTGTGCTGACTGTACTAGCTGTTTCATTCAGAAGAAACATTTTAGAATTCATGAACACACCGCACGAACTGATCGGCTTTGCGAGCGATTATCTGACCATGATGTTCATCGGCTTAAGCGGGATCGTCTTATTCAACCTAGTCTCAAACCTGCTGCGCGCCATCGGAAATACTAAAGCGCCGCTCGTCTTTCTGGCTATCGCATCCGTCTTGAACGTTGTTTTAGATTTAGCCTTCATTCTAGTGTTTGACATGGGCGTTGCCGGTGCCGGTTTAGCGACCGTCATTGCGCAGTTCATTTCCGGCCTGATCGGACTCGTCTACATCAAACGCAGTGTGCCGCTTTTCCGCATCCATAAAGAAGACTGGTCAGCCGGATTCAAACAGATCAAAGAACACTCGGCGATCGCTTTTCCGATGGGCTTCCAGACATCGCTTATCGCTATTGGTATGATCGTTGTTTCTATGACGTTAAATACACTAGGACCTGAAGCTGTTGCGGCAACGACCGCTGCACAGAAAATCGATTCTCTGGCAACCAAGCCTTTGATGGCAATCGGTGTGACCATGGCGACCTATACCGCTCAGAACTACGGTGCGGATAAACTTGACCGTGTCTGGGAAGGTGTTCAGAAAGTCCTGAAAGTTACCACCATCTATAGCGTTGTCGTCGGCGCCATCCTTATTTTCTTCGGCCAGTATTTCGCTCTGCTCTTTGTCGGACCTGAAAATACGGAGATCCTGGAAATGACTCGTCTGTACTTCATCACGAACTCAGCGTTTTATGTCCTGCTGTCATCACTGATCGTTCATCGTTATACGCTCCAAGGCTTAGGTAAAAGTACTGCCCCAACCCTTGCCGGCTTATTCGAACTCTTCGGCCGTGTCGGTGCCGTACTGCTCCTGTCAAAATCACTCGGCTTTGTCGGTGTCGGCTTATCGAACCCGATCGCCTGGGTCGGTGCACTGTTCCCGCTGCTTGGTTCGTATTATGCTTTGAAACGTCAGCTGACTGGTGGCAAAACAATCAGACCTTTCAGAAAACTGGCTAACGTCATCAAATAATCCGTTTAAAAGTCCCAGCTGTCTATGTGATGGTTGGGATTTTTTGTTGTTTTGTTGAAGTGGCGTTGATGTGGCGTTGATTCGACATACCCACAGTTATTTTTCTTAGAGTACGTCCATTGATCCCTTCATTCGACGTACTCGCGGCGTTTTTTGTCGAGTGCTGCTAATGACGCCTTCATTCGACGTACTCACGGTGTTTTGTGTCTGAGTGATGCCAATGATGCTCTCATTCGACGTAC
>NZ_FOBL01000044.1 GCF_900109825.1 Alkalibacterium putridalgicola
AAAATAAAGTCATCGCGGTCTATTTTTGAGTGAACATGGCTAAGACCTTTTTTAGGATATCATTGTCTGTCTTAAGACGGGCATTCTCTGCTTTGATTTTTTCGATATCTGCTTCAGAATACCCGGTTTTTTCATCCGTGGAATATTTTTTGATCCACCGATAAATGGTTTGTTCTGCTATGCCATGTTCCTCACTTAAATTCTTTACTGAATGACCATTTTCGTACAAACTGACTAGCGTTTTCTTATAGTCGACATCATAGGTTCTTCGGTTTGACATCGATAGACACTCCTTTTCGATAGTTTATATTCTATCAAAACGTGTCCAGGATTTCATACTAACATCAATAGACACTCCTTTTCGATAGTTTATATTCTATCAAAACGTGTCCAGGATTTCATACTAACATCATTTAAACTCATTAATCAGAAAGGACAATCTAATGAAAGCGTATCTTAATTTCGAAGGAAAACTGTTTTTAAAGAATGCTAAAAATAAGCTGATGTTCCTTGTCTTTTTTGTTTTCCTGCTGCTTATCGTTTTTTTCATCTACATTAGAGATGTCGGCAACATTGAGCATACCGTCTATCGTGAGATGAATAATAACAGGATAGCTGTCGGTACGCTTTCTGCAAGTACATACGAAGATCAGGATCAGTCAGAATTTTTTGACAAGCTCTATAGTCAGCAGCAGCTGGTTGCCGGGCAGGATGTTGCGCTACGTTTTGAGAACGACGAGTGGCTGACGGAAGCGAGTCTGGAATTAGCGGAGCTGCAGATAGAGCTGCATAAATATGAACAATTGGACGAATTAAATGATGACCTTCAAGAGATCGTTCCTTCTATGCATCAAGCACAGACAAATCGCGCTTTTTTTTCTTACATTGAGGAAGAAGTCTTACCCATTATGGAAAATCGAGAGAGCGCCGCAGGGTTCCTGATGACCTTTTTTGAGTCCTTCGGTATAGCAGCCTTTTTGTTCTTGCTTCTCTTTAGTGGCAGCATTATCAGTGCGGACTTTGAACATCAAACGATGGTCAAAGGGTATCCGCTGACTTACGAACGGAAAACGGCCAGTAAAATTGCTATCTACACCGTGGCCAGTTTTTTAAGTATAGTCGTGCTGACAGCTGTCTTTACCGGTAGTTTAGCACTCCTTACCGAAACAGGCCTGTTTAACTATCCGATGGTCTTATACCAGTCGGGCAGTTATGACGCCGTGTCATTGTCAGCCTATGCCATCCGTTATTTCCTTTACCTATTTGTCTTGTCCCTTCATGTCATTTCACTTGCAGCCTTCTTGAATACCTTGACCAGAAACATGTATGCCACACTCTTTGCCGGTCTGTTTTTATATGCATTGCCCTTTTTTATTCAGATCGAGTCGGCAGTTTGGCAGTGGCTTCCCGTTCAGTTTTATCATGTTTTTCACGTGTTATCGGGAGAAGCGGCGTATCTAACGGGAGTATCTAGCCTATCTTATCTATACGGCATAGGGAACTTACTGATTTGGGGGATCGGGTTTATTGCATGTATCTATATGTATCAGTCCATGGTGAGTCAAAAGAACCAGTCGCATTCAAAAACAGCAGCGATTGAAAGTATTTAAGGGGGAGAAACGATGCTAGAGATTAAAAATGTCAGCCAGTCTTTTGGCAATAATGTCGTCTTAGATAATGTCTCGATCGTTATAACAAAGGGAGAAATCATTGGTCTGGTCGCACCGAACGGCACAGGCAAAACCACGCTGCTCAATATTATCATGAACTTTCTGAGTCCCGATTCTGGAAAGGTCACGTATAATGAGAAACTGGACTATTCTACAAAGAAAAAAGAGATTCAAATGCGCAGACACCTGTCTTTTCTTCCGGAAATCGATGATTTATATGGTGAACTGACGGGGATGGAACATCTCAACTACTATGCCAGACTGTGGAGTCAGTCAACAAAAGAGGTCCAGCCGATTGTCGACCGACTCAATATGGCTCATTATGTAAAGAATCCGGTCAAAACCTATTCACTCGGGATGCGCCAGCGTCTGTGTTTTGCCCTGCTGCTTGCGGCAGATACCGATGTGATGCTGATGGACGAAGTGATGAACGGACTGGATCCTGATAACGTGGACTTGCTTACCAGCGAGTTGATCAAGCTTAAAGAACAGGGGAAGATCATTCTGATTGCTTCCCATTTATTAAACAATCTGGATCTTTATGCCGATAGAGTGCTGTTTCTGAAAGACGGGCAGGTGGCACTGGAGACACATAATTCAGAGCAGAAGAAGGATTTATATTTAAAAGTGCTGATTCCTGAAAAAGAGTATGAGTTATTAAAGACGGAAAATCAGCTGCCAGAAGGCACACGGTATATAGCCAGCGCTCTCTTTTGTTTACCCTTGACTGGGATGAATGCAACAGAAGTAGGGGAGTGGACGAGCTTTTTCTACAGCAAAGGATACACAGAGACAAGGATAGGGAAGATCGGGTCAAGCGAGTGGTATAACGAACTATACACAAACGACTAACAAGGAGACGACTATGCAGGCGCAGTTTACATTTGAATGGCTACTTTTCACCCAGAACATTAAAAACCGCATACTTTTTATCCTCTTCTTGCTGGCTGTTTTATATTACGGCTTGATCATTGCTCCCCAGTATCGTCCACTTTATTCATTTGTGGACGAAGAAGGGCTGACCGAACGCATTGAAGAGCAGCAGACTGTGATCGATCAGTACGGAACGGAACGGCCGCGAACCACTGAAAGTGCCCGAATGATCATCCAGTTTAGTGAAAATCAGCTGGAAGCTTTAGAACAAGATGATTGGCAGAGTTACTTTGAAGCGACGATAAACGTGAATAGGGAGATTCGCGTTGCTCGTTACGGCAATGCCGTTGACCCGCGATTTTTTGATATAGACGAGCCTTATCCGGAACAGGAAGAAGCGTTCTGGACCAGACACATGAGATATAGATATACAAGTTACTGGGCGGAAGACTTTGAAGGCGTGACACCGGCAGTCGTCGAAGAACGGACGGTTTTACAGACGCTTCACCGGTTACTTCAGGACAACTTGCCTTTTATATTACTGATCGTACTCGTATTGTTTTCCGTTGACAGTCTGACCCGAAACAAAGGGCATGCCACGCTGTTTAACAGTACCCCCATACCGTTTGGGAAGGTCCTATGGATAAAAACCGCCGTCTGTCTGTCAGGGTTCTTTCTCACTTTACTAGCCGGGTTTTTCGTACTGGCACTGACACTGGGCCCAAGGTACGGCATGGGTTCGCTTTCTATCCCGGTTCTGTCATTCAGTTTTGATTTAAGAGGCAGTACATACGAAAGCCTTTCTCTGGGTTTATGGTTAGGACAGGCACTGGTTCTTCTGTTATTGAGTTCTCTCATATTGATTAGAGGGATATTGTTATTCAGTGTATTGATCAAACAGGAACTGTTCAATCTAGTCATTGGTATTTCTGTTTTATTCACTGAATCACTCTATTACTCAAGAGGTATCGGTTATTTCAGCGATATCGGCTTACTTCCGCCGACGTTTTTCTCGATTGGTTCCGTTTTATCCGGATACCACAATTTTTTATACAATTCACAAGACCTGCATTTCTTGAATGGGGTCCTCTCGCTTGGCGCTGCCTGGCTGATCATCGAAGTTCTGATGCTTATTACGATTCAGTTCAAGCGGTTGAGGAAAGTTTAACAGACACTGTGTCATGACTAAATACAAGAGGAGGAAGAATGGTGTTAAAATTATTGATAGTCTTACCGCTGCTGCTCATAGCAGGATGTTCTTCACGAAATCAGGCTGACACTGAATTTGAAGAGTACCGGCAGAACCGCGATGAACGTGTTGCCGTTTCCGAGCTCGTCTCTGAGAAACGGGATGCATATACAGAGCCTTTAGGTGAAATTACATTTACCGGAAAACCAGATGATTTTTCAAACGTACTTTTAGAAGTCAGGTCAAATGCAGTTGAGTTGGGCTTGCCCAGGTACTATGAATTTATCGAACAAGACGATCATCTTGAGTTGAATGTCCGTATTATTGAAGGAACTGTAGGCGAGCCTGACAGCATAAACGATGTTGAAGAATCACTGATTGTGGATGATATAGAATTCAAAGATGGAACCTATACCATCCATGCTGAAGAGTATACATTCGACCTGCATATGTATGAGGGGTCTGTGAAGCGACTAAAAGACGATGGCGGAACGCTGCTCCATCCCACCCACTATATCCCCGAAGAAATGACAGAACGCTGGTATGATGAGGCGAGAGAAGAAGTCAGAAATTAAGTAGGTATATAGGAAAATAAATGTTGGAGGAGATAACCATGAGTAAAAAGAGACTAACGTATTTTGCGATCATGCTTTTACTTCTTATAGCAAACCTCTATTTAGTTTTCACTTTTTTAAGGGGGAACTCTTTAGCAATCATTTTTGTTTCGCTCGCCATTGCCTATTTGAGTGATAAGGTTGCTAAGTGGTCAGTTGTGAAGATATATGGCAATGACTCAGAGAGAGCGAAATAAGGCGAAACTCGGGGAGCCGTTCACTCATCGAAGTGAAAATTTAGATGGTGCCAGTAAAATTATGTTTCTAAACTAATTATCTTAATTTTAGAACCTTCATCTTAGGATAAAAACTATAGATAAAAAGAGAATCATAAGCCGAGTAAGCAGCTGATGATTCTCTCTTTATTTGAATAGGATTGTTTGTTTTTTTTTAAAATAACTTATCTAAGAAATGATGCTTTTAAAGTAGAATTGAATAATCCTGAAGCTTTCCATTTCCAATTATTCTTATTGTTAGACAGTGACTTTTGAACTAAAAGAACTACAAACCAAAATAAATAAATAAAGGCTAAAGATATAATAATATTGAATATATACGGGTTATCTGCTACTGCATTGAAGTTTACGATATAGTTAGAAACATTAGGTGTCACGTATACAGTAGCAAGAAAATTTACTGCATATAAGATTAAAGCGTCAGTCATCAAACTACTATAAGTATATTTTCTATCCTTAGCTAAGACTCCGTAAAAAAGCAAATCTCCTATCATAGTAGCGACGAATATAGAACATATAATCAAGTAATTAATTTCATATGCAGTTAAGATAAATAATAGAATGAGTGTGGGGAATTTAACTATTCTACGATAATTACTTAATTTTTCTTTATAATGCAAGTTTTTGAACTTCGTCATCAAATCACCTCTAACCGTATTATAATTTAAATGAAATTAATTGTAAAGTCATCATACCATTATTATTCATAATATTATTATTAATATATATAATAATAATAATGTATTCATTAATAAATTTTGATAATTAAAGATCGACATGATAATATAAAATTAGAAAAGGAAAGGAGAAATATAAATGTTTTCTAATTTTATTGGCAAAAAAGTTGTAAAATTATCCGTAGTCGCTATAACTATAGGAACAGTTTTACTACAAACTGTTCAAGGGGAATCTGTGGAAGCTTCAGAATTGGAGAAGTCAGATTCTGAACTATTAGATGGAGAGAATTTTAATTCTTCTAACTATCTTAACGACACAGTAATACAGAGTGTTCCATCTCAAGGTGGTGGCGGTGGGGCTTATGAACATTCATTCACTCAATACGGGTCATCACGTAGTAGACAAAATGCAGAAGAATATATTCTAGGATTCTTTATTGGAGCAGGGCTAAGTTATGTTCCGGGGATCAATGGCTTTGTAGCATACAACTTGACCCCTATTATTACTGATGCATTAATTAGTAGACCTGTAGTTTACTATAAAGTATCAACATATATTAATGAAACCTCTTACGGTCAGCAAATTAGAACCAGCATTAGTACGTACAGATATTCTGATTATTCTGGCTTAATCGACACGACTACACAATATAAAACAGTTTACAATTAGCATATACTTATAAAAAAGACTACGCCCTATATATTGCCCCCAAAAAGTTAGATTTTTTAACAGAGTAGATAATTCTACTCTGTTTTTTTTAGTGTGCGCCCGGCATGGGCGACAACTTGGTGGTGAAAGTCCACTACAGACTTGACAGTAGGAACTGTTAACGAAAGTCAAGGGTGTCCGCTGTGAGGCGGAATCTGAAGACAAACTATACGTAGTTAAGAGAAATATAAAATAAGTCCGAATATTCAATTATGATAAAAAAGTGTATAGTAAATAAACTTATAATCTTTTATTCAAAAAAATTCAGGCTAATTAATGAACGATAGTTACTCACGAACTACAATTAAGCATATGTGACTACACACTACTACTCAGATATACTACTATACAGATACGACGACAACTAGCAAAAAAAAGGGATACGCACCTTTAAAAAGATACTCATGAAAGTTTTTGCAATTTAAGCTACTTGTATAAATTTTCTAATTATTAAGGTGAAACTATAGAAAATTATATACTATTTTTTCATATGAAAAAGAACAAAAATTAATTAGACTCTCAATCATACATATTTTTAAGATGGTTAAAAAAGGGCGGTAGACAAATGCTGGACGCTCTAAACCCATTGTCACAGACAAAGTTTCCCCTAATAATGGTTGGATTTTTAAAACTTTTAATGACTTTTGAAATTATACAAGGGAATGAACTCACTTTTATTTTGATTGACAGTCATATCTAGGGACTTTACTTTTAAATTTTAGAATACTTGCAGCAAACTATATAACAAAAAACTAATAGAAACTATGTAAAGAAAATATAGACTCCCTTAGTTTTAATAGTGTATTAAAATAATGATTCGTACTTTTATCGAAATAAAAAGCTTTTAAGCCATTTTTTCAATTTCTAACCTCTTTACCCATTTCAAATTAATTAAAGCGTTAGATCTGAATTATACTCGCATAAAAATCATTTTGTAATAAACATGGTATAGTTACTCTATAAATATCAAAACGAGTTCCAAAAGAAAAATAAACTAGTAAACAATGTTTATCTGGTTCGTCCCTAATTTCAATTAGTTGCCTGAGTTGTTAAGTGCTTTATATTCTAATAATTGAAATAATTAATAGAATACAATATAATAATAGTCAATAAGATTTAATAGAAAGGGTTAATATAGGATGGATATAGGTAGTAATATAAAAAAAATGCGAAAAGACCTCGATTTGACCCAGGCTCAATTAGCTGAAAATATATGTGCCCAAACAATGATAAGTAAAATTGAAAACAACGAAATTACTCCGAATAATAGAATTTTAGAGAAATTATCAAAAAAATTAAACGTAGATTTAATAGATCTTATTGATAGAGAAAAGGAAAAAAATGCAGATGAAAAAACTAAAAATTTGAAAGATATGATTGATATTAGCCTGATCAAAAGAGATTATGAAATGATAAATCTGATAATACAATCTAATATAGAGACTATAGAAGAAAACAACTCTCCCTATTTTCGTTGGATTCGAGGTTTATTATATTATTATAAAGAGGATAATCCTAAGAAAGCAATTCAGGAATTTAACAAGTTGGATACGACTGATTTATCAGCCGATTTTACAGTCGATGTACTTTGTAGTATTGGTATTGTTTACTACGAGACGGAAAATCTTGAAAAAGCATGTAAGTATTTTGATATGGGCTTAAACTGGTTCTCTAACAAGATAGAAACTCGATCTAAAGTAAAATTACTTCTGAACTATTCTTTATGTTTAGAAAGTTTGGATAAAGATAAAAAAGCGTTAGATTTGATTTTTCAAGGCATAGAGTTGTCAAAAAAAAATAGCTCGATTTTTGGATTAGGCGACCTATATTATCATAAAGGTTATATGATGAATAAATTGAAACAATACGAAGAAGCGATAAAGTCTTATAAAATTGCTAATTCTCTCTTTGAAATTCAAGAGAATTCCCGATTTAGTGTTATGGCTAATTTGAGATTAGAAGAAATATTAAAAAATAAGGAGACAGTAAAAGATGAGAAGGATTATGCTTAGAGCTTTAATGATAACAATTTCATTTAGTTTCTTACTTACATCTGTAAGTTTCGAATCAATTTCAGATTCAAATTTCGATATAGTACCCAATAACGGTGGGAAATTACCACCATTACCTTCACCCGGAGTATCTTTTTCACTAATTTGATACAAGGTATTTCAAATTTAATACTACACTGTATAGAAATATTACTACAATTTTAATAATGACGATGTAAAGGAATCATTAAGACTATAGTAAAAGGCTATTGTAAAAAAGTTTATTGTTTTGGATACTGGCTATGATTCTCTGAGCTCTATCGTCATAATTATTCTCATAATAGTATTGTGTCATGTGTCTCAAGGTCCCATATGCTTTCGTTTGACTACTGCCACACATTTGTACCGCTGGGACATTTCGCTGGCGGTAGTCAGGGTTCAAGTACAATTAATACTCCAACCGGCGATTTAGTACTCCCTTATAGCTTACCAAACTACTTTACAAGCAAAATGCAACTACAGCAAATCAAATACTTGTAAGGTGTACATAAATATTATATGAACAATAATAAGTACACAGAATTAAAATAGGTAACAAGAATTTCATGATAAAACTATTTAACTGCTACGGCAGCTTTCTGCATGACTTTTTAATGTGATTTCTAAGAGGGTGGAACAAATGGCTCAAATAGAAGAGGCATTTATTTTCAATTTTTTATTGTAGCAATACTAATTAACGGAGAGTTCAATAAACCTCTAAAAATTATAGTTACTCTTATGCAGGAGTTGATGGTCTGTTGATTGTTTATATTGTCGGCAGCATTATAGCGATGCTGACGTCATGATGGGTCAGGTGCCCAAAAAAGTTAAAGCAATTAAGTCAACCTTGCATATTTTATAGTAAAACTGAAGTGAGACTTACTGAAAATCCAGTGCAAGCAACCCTTTTATTACATAACAGAAAATCCATTAGACAGGCTCAACCTAGCTGTCTGATGGATTTTTTGTGTTACTCACTTTTATGGTCTGCTTTCTCACTCTCCGTCATCAGTGATTTGGGCTTGTCGTGCCATTCCAGAAACTCCATGCGGTGGCCGAAAAAGGCATAGGTGTAGAAACGTCGGGCTCCGGGCATATTGAAGTCTTCTTCGTAGGGAATATTATGTTCATCCAGTCTGTCCATCAGCCCCTGCAGATTTTCCACATCAAAGGCCGGGTGACCTCGTTTTTCACTGTGGTGGTTTTCGTCAAGCCCTACGTGGATGATGTGGCGTCCCATGTCGAACCAGATACTTTCAAAGTGACTAAGTGAGTCCGGTTTTTCTACTTCAGGACACCCCAGCACGTCCGTAAAGAAGTGATGTACCTCTTTTTCTGTACCCAGTGGGGCAGTGATTTGATAATGGTCTAACCCGTTAAATGAAAATGTCATTGTCTTTTCTCCTTTCACACTCTTTCTAATAGTCTAGCATAGAAAGGACCGAAGAGTAATATGTCCGACTATGTATGCCTTAAAAACGAATGCTGAATCCTTGTCCTTACAGTAGCTATTCGTGGAGCAAGCTGACTGGTTTATGCTAAAGTTTAAGTGTGAAGGTAACAAAGACGGCAGAATTATAAACAGGAAAGGACATGCGATAATGACTAAGGAAAAAGAGTATGCATCAGCCCAGTATTTACAAAAAGTGGATGCCTGGTGGCGGGCGGCCAATTATTTGTCGATCGGCCAGATTTACCTGAAAGATAACCCGCTGCTTAAGCGTCCGCTGGAAGAAGAAGACGTGAAAGTCAACCCGATCGGTCACTGGGGAACGGTGCCGGGACAGAACTTTGTCTATGCCCACTTGAACCGGGTCATCAACAAATATGATCTGGATATGTTCTACATTCAGGGACCGGGACACGGAGGTCAGGTCATGGTCTCCAATGCTTATCTGGACGGCAGTTATACTGAAATTTATCCGGATATCTCGGAAGACGAAGAAGGCATGAAGAAGCTGTTCAAACAGTTCTCTTTCCCGGGAGGCATCGGCTCGCACGCGGAACCTTCCGTACCCGGCTCGATCCATGAAGGCGGCGAACTGGGCTATGCCTTGTCTCATGCGACAGGGGCTGTGCTCGACACGCCGGATACGATCGCGGCTGTGGTGATCGGGGACGGTGAAGCGGAAACAGGGGCTCTTGCGACGTCCTGGTTCTCCAATGTCTTTATTAACCCCGTCACCGATGGGGCCGTCCTGCCGATCCTGCATTTGAATGACTACAAGATTGCCAATCCGACGATCCTTTCAAGGAAGTCGAATGAAGAACTGCAACATTACTTTGACGGCCTGGGATGGGATCCGTTGTTCATTGAAGGGGAGAACCCAAATGACATGCATCCCGAAATGGCTGAAGTGATGGATGAAGCGATCGAAACGATCCATAATATTCAAAAATATGCTAGAAAGAAATCCGCTCAGACTGTGGGGATGCCGAAGTGGCCTGTAGTAATCCTCCGAAGTCCTAAAGGCTGGACCGGCCCAGAAGAATGGGACGATGAACCGGTCGAAGGAAGCTTCCGTTCGCATCAGGTGCCGATCCCGGCTGAACAGGAGAAGATGCAGCACAGTGATGCCTTGACGAACTGGATGAAATCTTACCGCCCGGACGAGCTGTTTGATGAAAACGGAAGGCTGAAAGAAGAAATCAGAGACATTGCGCCTAAAGGGAATAAGCGGATGGCACTAAACCCGATCACCAACGGCGGCAGAGACCGAAAAGAACTGAAACTGCCGGACTGGCGCCTGTACACGCTGGATATCGACACGCCAGGTGCAGAAAAAGGGAAAGACATGACGGAGTTCGGGAAATTTGCCCGTGATATCGTGGATGCTAATCCGGACAACTTCCGCATCATCAGTACGGATGAACTGAAGTCGAACCGATTGAACGCGGTCCTTCAAACGACGAACCGCCAGTGGATGGAAGATATCGACGAACCCGAAGACGAGGCACAGTCCAGAAGCGGCCGTGTGATCGACTCCCAGCTTTCCGAGCATCAGGCAGAAGGGTGGATGGAAGGCTACACGCTGACCGGACGCCACGGCTTCTTTGTGAGCTATGAAGGCTTCTTGCGGATCGTGGATTCCATGCTGACGCAGCACTTCAAGTGGATGCGCAAGGCAGACGAACTGGACTGGCGTAAAAAATATCCGTCGCTTAATATCATCGCCTCGTCAACCGTCTTCCAGCAGGATCATAACGGCTACACGCATCAGGACCCGGGGATCAGCACACATCTGGCAGACAAGAAGCTTGAGTATATTCGTGAGTACTTCCCGGCAGACGCCAACTCCTTGATGGCAGTGATGAATAAAGTACTGAAATCCCAGCAGAAGATCAACCTGATCGTTTCCAGCAAGCATCCACGCCCGCAGTTCTATACGGCTTTGGAAGCAGAGACGCTGGTAGAAAAAGGTCTGAAGGTCATAGACTGGGCCAGTACCGATCAGGACCTTGACCCGGACATTGTGATCGCAGCTGCCGGAACAGAACCGAATTTAGAGGCTTTGGCCGCCGTATCAATTTTGCATGACGAATATCCTGATCTGAAGATACGCTTTATCAATGTAGTGGACCTGCTCAAACTCAACAGTCCGAAAAATGACAAACGCGGTCTCAGCGACGAAGCCTTCAATAAACTGTTCACGACAGACAAACCGGTCCTCTTTGCCTTCCACGGCTATGAAGGACTTTTGAAGAATTTATTCTTTGACCGTCAGAACAGAAACCTGATCCCGCATGGTTACAAGGAAAACGGAACAGTGACCACCCCCTTTGATATGCGCGTGGTCAACGAGATCGACCGCTTCCACCTGGTCAAAGATGCCGCACGAGCTGTCTACGGTGATAAAGCAAGCGATGTGGAAGAGAAAATGGACGAGCTTCTCGAGAAACATCACCGCTACATTAGAGAACACGGCGACGATATGCCGGAAGTCAAAGACTGGAAATGGCAGCCTTTGAAATAAGGGTCATGGAAGGTTAGATGTTGATTAAACAGGCAAGATAGCGCTTGCATTTTTAGGATATTGTGTTTACGATTAATGTGTAAGCGAAGTAACATTCAGTAGATGGAGGTTGCTATGACTAATCATAAAAAAGACACAGGGATCAGACTGTTTGCCCTGAATTCCAACCCGAAACTGGCGAAGGAGATCGCGCAGGAAGTGGGGGTCGAACTGAGCAAGGCCAAGATCGACCGCTTTTCCGACGGTGAGATTTGTGTTCATATCGAAGAAAGTATCCGTGGGGACGATGTCTATTTAATTCAGTCAACGAACGACCCGGGCAATGACTATCTGATGGAACTCTTGATCATGATCGATGCACTGAGGCGGGCCAGCGCAGGTTCTATAAATGTCGTGATGCCGTACTACGGTTATGCCAGGCAGGACAGAAAACCTGGACCGCGGGAAGCCATTACGGCAAAAGTTGTGGCAAATATGCTGACCCAGTCAGGGATCGATTGCCTGATAACCATGGAACTGCACGCCCCGCAAATCCAGGGGTTCTTCGATATTCCGGTCGACCACTTGTCGGCGACGGCACTTCTGGCCAATCATTTTACGTTAAATGACTTGGGAGGAGAAAATACGGTGGTGGTCTCGCCTGATCACGATGGGGTGAAGCGTGCTCGTGAAATGGCCGAACTTCTAGATTCACCTTTAGCCATCATTGACCGGCGATTATATGAAACGACAAAGCCCAATACGTATGAGCTTGTCGGAGAAGTCGACGGGAAAGACTGCATTTTATTTGATGACATTATGGATACCGCCAAGACCGTCACGAAAGCGACTCAGTCACTTAAAAAAGCAGGCGCAAAAGATGTCTATGTCTGCGTGACCCATGCGGTCCTTTCAGGCAAAGCAATGGAACGTCTATTGAACTCCGGTGTCAAAAAAGTCATCATCACCAACACGATCAATTTATCTGAGAAAAATAACACAGAATTGGTCAATCAGTTAAGTGTGGCACCGATCTTAGGCGATGCGATCAAGCGCATTTCAAATTATGAGTCCATAAAACCCTTATTTGACAAAGAATACGTTGAAAAATTGATGCATTGATCAGAAAGTCGTTGATCTGACCACTAGCAAAACCAAATAAATAATATTGTAGAGGCTGGGGTTCCAGCCTCTTTTCCTTTTTGAAGTCTTTTCAAGGTTAAAAAATCGGAGGGGTGAAGGATTGCATCGGTTTGCGACCAGTTCTCGAACAATTCCGTTATGAACTAGTCACTAAACAGCTAGTGCGGCCAGTTGCTGGTCATTCTATTATGAACGGGTCACTAACATACTAGAATGATAAGTTTTTTAGTACATTGGAACTGGACTTGCTGAAAGAAGCGCAACGCATTACTAGTAGTTAAGCGTTCACTACTGAATTGAAAAAGGACAATATAAACATATGGTATATTCAACGGTAATGTATTTTTATACATGATTTAGAATTTTAGGCTCTTCGCTGTTGGTCCCCCTGTTCAGCATGAAATCTTAGTTTATATTGAATCATTTTAGTTTACCTTAATTGGTGTAAGCGTTACAATAACGGTGAAGGAAAGAGAATAACTTCACAAGACGAGTGTAACGGAAAGGGGCAAGAGAAATGAACAACATGTTTCCTTCGCGACGTGATTTCAGAGATTTGCGCAGACAATTTTTCGACGACACCTTTGACCAAGTACTGGGAGAAGCGGGGAACTTCAAGACCGATATCATAGAAGACGACAACGAATATACGGTGGAAGCGGAACTTCCCGGAATGGATAAGGAAAATATCGAACTGGATTACCATGACAATATCCTTTCCATCTCAGGCAAGCAGGAATCGGAAACGAATGAAGAAGATAAAGAGCGCAACTATATCAGACGGGAACGATCGAGTCGCTCATTCAGCCGTCAGTTTTTGATTCGCGATGTCGATGAAGACAACATTTCAGCCCGCTTTGAGAATGGTATCCTGAAAGTGAAGCTGCCGAAGAAAGAATCGGATAAACCCGAAAACAAACGTATTGATATACAATAATAAAGTAAAAGTTTAAGGATCTCGACGACTTATGCAGAAGATAAGTTGTCGAGATTTCATTTTGTCCAAGCAAATATGATAAACTAGAGTGGCAAGGATAGAAGATAAATAATAGAGCGTTCAAGAAGGAATAAGAAAGGAAGTATTCGAATGAAAAGAGTTGAATCAGTAACAGAATTGGTCGGAGGTACCCCCTTGCTGAAATTGAATCGAGTGGTTCCAGAAGGAGCGGCTGACGTCTACGCAAAATTGGAGCTGGCCAATATCGGTGGGAGCGTAAAGGACCGCATTGCTTTAAATATGATCGAAACAGCCGAAAAAGAAGGCAAGCTAAAAGAAGGCGATACGATCGTTGAAGCAACGAGCGGGAATACAGGTGTCGGACTGGCTATGGTGGCTGCAGCTAAAGGGTATAAAGCTGTCTTTGTCATGCCTGATACACTTAGCGTTGAACGACGCTCACTGATGAAAGCCTACGGGGCCGAGCTGGAGCTGACACCCGGGGACAATGGGATGCCAGGCGCCATGGGCCGCGCACGCGAGCTGGCTGAACAAGATGATTTCTTCATGCCCTCACAATTTACCAATCCGGCGAATCCGGCTATTCATATCGAAACAACAGGGCCGGAAATTATTGAAGCACTGGACGGCAAGACACCGGATGCTTTCGTCGCAGGAGTAGGTACAGGCGGCACAGTGACCGGTGTAGGGAAAGCTCTGAAATTGGAGGATCCCTCGACACGAATCATTGCTGTAGAACCCGATGAGTCAGCTGTATTAAGTGGGCGTGAGAAAGGGAAACACAAGATTCAGGGGATAGGCGCTGGGTTTATTCCAGACGTTCTGGATACTACTATCTATGATGAAATCATCACGGTCACGAGTGAAGAAGCGATGGAGATGACCCGACGATTAGCTAGAGAAGAAGGCCTGCTGACGGGTATTTCCGCTGGAGCCAACATTGCGGCCGCAGTACGTGTGGCAGAAAAATTAGGCAGCGGTAAAACGGTCGTCACTGTAGCCTGTGATACAGGTGAACGTTACTTGTCTACGCCTGTCTTTTCTGATGATCAATAAAAAACGAACAAAAAAGAACCGGAGGACGAGTTAATGACTCGTTCCTCCGGTTCTTTTTTGATTATTGTGTTATTCTTCTTCGGATGATTTATCGGAAGAGGACAGGCCCATGTCCTGTTTCATACGCTCGAGCTCTTCCTCGACAGCGGCGGATCCTGTTTCTTCTGCGTATTTCTCTTCGAGTGCCTGAGCAGAATCTTTCGGCTGCTTGTTCAGTTCTTCCATGGCATTCGCTTCATCCAAGCGGCGTGTAGCTTTATCTTCCATGCGTTCAAAGTTACTCATTGCACCTTTAGATTTGCCGAGAGAGGTGTCTACTTTGTTCAGTTTCTCCTGAGTATCAGCGACAGACATCTGAGCTTTGATCATCGAACGGCGGTTTCTCAGTTTCTCGATATCCGAAGCCAGTTTGTCATGCATCTGACGCATTTTCATGGCATTTTCGTGTGCTTTTGCGTAAGCATTGGCTAGTCCGGTACCGACATCTTCCAGTTCCTGTTTTTTGGACAGGAAGACACGCGCATCCGCATCGTTCCCGGCCTCCAGCGCTTTTTTAGCGTAACGTTCGTATTTTGATACTTCCGCTTCGTTTTCATCCACTAAACGTTTGGCACGTGTTTCTTCAGCCATGACGCTTGCGGTATTTTGCTTCACTTCTGCCAGGTCATCCATCATGTCACGCAGATACTGATCGATCATTTTCTCAGGATCTTCCATGCGGTCGATGATCGCGTTGACGTTTGCACTGATGATATCTGAAAAGCGGTCTAAAATTGCCATGTGTATTCCTCCTAATTGTGAATGCTTCATTTTTTCAAAAGTTAATTACTTCTTGTCGTCATCGTATTTTTTCGCCAGTTCATCGGCTTCACTGCTTCCGAAGGTTTCGATCGGCCGCTTGAGCATTTCTTCTGTTCGTCTGGCTTCGCGTTCTTTGCTAGCTTGTCGCGATTTCCACCATCTGAATAGAAGATACAACAAGGCCAGGACACCGAAGATCACAAGGACCGGGATCCATGGTGAAGTAGTGACTTCCATGATACGGTCAGCGGCTTCTTTGAAAGACTGGCTAAAGTACTCTTCATCGCTTAAATCGTCATCGTAGTAATTTCTGTCCAGATAATCAAGCAGGATGTCTCCCGCTTCAGTATCAATGACGGATCGTGCCTGAGAGCCTGTGACATAATACGTCGTGTAGTCGTTTAGGGTAGGTTCATAGAAAACGAGCAGCAGATGCGCTTCGTCTGTAAAGAGTTCATCGTACAAGTTGTTGGCGTACGTTTCGATTTCATCCAGTGTCGGATCGCCGGATGCGCCGATGTCACCGGTAATGTAGATATGCGGCTGGACACCTGTTTCATTATAGAAATACTGCAGGCCATCCACCATCTGCGTATGATTGCCGATCCACCCAAGTTCATCCGTATAGTAGTCGGTCTCATTGACTGCGCCAGTCGGCAACGGTTCACGCTCCACCGTTGAAGAGGTGATGTTCGTCGGCCCTCCATTCCCTCCACCCATGAAGTTACCCAGGGATGAAAAGAGAGTGAAAATAATGAACATGAATATCAGGACTGTGAAAATACTTCCACAGCCTAGAAAGCCGCAGCCACCGCCGCCACCGGGAGAATAGCGTCTGCGACCAAAACCGCCGCCTCCGAACCAGATCGGTCCCATTCCGGGGCGTCTGTTGCCGCCTGAACGGTTGCTGCTTCCGCCACCGAACAAGCCGCCACCGCTGTTTCCACCGCCGCGGCCACTTCCGAAACCACCGCCCATACGGCCGCCTCCGCCTCGACCACCGCCGAAGCCACCGCCACGGGAACCTCCGCCGCCGAAGCCGCCACCGCCACCACGGCCGCCTCCTCTACCCATATGTATCATCTCCTTTTAAAGTCAGATTGTTTTGATTTAAAGAATTAATAGAGTGCTGCTGATTTTGATCCAGCACCTTTACGTACCTTAAACACATTATAGCTCAAAGATATTTTTATTCATAAAAATATCACTTGATATCAGTCTTCAATAATAGCTCTTTAAATAAAAAGTCAGTTATTCAAGAAATGGACAATATAATAAGTAGACTACTAAATTGGAGCGTGAGCAAATGATTGTAAAAGAACGAGAACCATCGAACCAGCTGGAGATGCTTCAGATCTTGGACCGGCGCGGGGATCTCTTGAACCCCCAAACGAATACTATCCGAAATAGGGTAAAAGGGTTTGAAGGAGAATGCCAGTTTGATGAGTTACTTAAAAAGTTGAAGTGTGAGTGTCTGATCGTGAACGACTTGACACTGAAAATAAGTGGTCAGACCTGTCAAATCGATTCACTTCTGATAACGAGTAAAGGGGTAATCCTCTATGAAGTGAAAAACTATGAAGGGCAGTTTGTCTGTACCGAAGACAAGCTGAAGGTCCTTTCCACGAATAAAGAGATCTCGAATCCGGTTCATCAGTTGAACCGAACGACCAACCTTTTTCGCCAGTTGATGGAAGAACAGCAGGCAAACTTTACGCTGCAGTCGTATATTGTCTTTATAAATGAGGCATTTACGCTTTATAACGCACCGGTAGACAGTCCGTTTATTTTACCGACGATGCTGGATTATCATATGAAGAAGCTGACGAATGAACGGAGAGCGCTGAATAAAAGTCACTATACGTTTGCAGAAACCCTCAAACAGTTGAACCAGACGGATCTTTCCTTTTACTCGTTCCCGCAATATGACTGGGCGGGACTGGAAAAAGGAGCTTTCTGTAAGGTGTGTCAGTCGGAGCTCGGGAAGCCCATTGGGAGGATATGCGAGTGTAGTCAGTGCGGATTTAAGGAAGTGACTACAGATGTGATAAAGAGACAGATAAACGAGTATCTCCTGCTTTTCCCTGAAAAGAAACTGACCACAAACGAAGTCTGTGACTGGATAGGAAAGCTTTTTTCCAAAAAAAGCATCCGATCAGTGTTGAAAAAGAATTTTGAGCTGAAAGGGAACTATAAAGGGCGTTATTATGAGAAGAAAACATAAAAGAATAGAAAGAAATGTATTTTTGTGACCTTTGCGAAAGACGGCGGCTAGCGAAGGTCACAAAAGTGGGGTATACGTGACCTTCGTGAAAGCAGTCAGTGCACGAAGGTCACAAAAGAGGGGGATATGTCCCTTCGTGAGAGCGGTCAGCGTGCGAAGGTCACAAAAGAGGGGGATATGTGCCCTTCAGGAAAGAAGTCAGCGTGCGAAGGTCACAAAAGCGAGGTAAATGTGCCCTTCAGGA
>NZ_FOBL01000046.1 GCF_900109825.1 Alkalibacterium putridalgicola
ATTACTCAAGCAAAGGACAAGGTGAGTACGGTGAATGAAGCTCACAATGGCCGTGTACAAATGGATTTCTCTGTGAGTACGTCGAATGAACGGATAAGATACTTATGTTAAGCGCAATCTCCGTTATTTGATTGATTAAAAGCCCGGAAAGACTTTTATCCCCCTTCCTTTGCCATTGAAAAGGGAACAAGCGGCAATGGAAAAACTATTTTGAGTTCAATTGCAACGATTTAGTTGATGAATAGTGGTAAAAAACGGTATGATAATACTAACAAAGCTTACGCGATTTTTGAGTTTATTTGAGAAGGAGATTAGTATACGTATGAAAAAATACAAACGTTTACCTAAACATATTGGTGTTATCCCAGACGGAAATAGACGCTGGGCGGTCACAAAAGGCTTAAAGAAGCATGACGGATACGATCACGGTATTGGACCTGGCATGAAACTGTATGAAGCTTGTCTGGAACTCGGTGTGGAAGAAATGACTTACTATGGTTTCACGATGGACAATGTCAAGCGCCCGTCCCTTCAAACCAAAGCCTTTCAGAAAGCCTGTGTCGATTCAGTCAATGCCTTGAAGGAAAAAGATGCCGATCTTCTAGTCCTGGGCAATACAGATTCCAAAGTGTTTCCAAAAGAGCTTCTACCTTATGCCAACAAGCGTACAAAATTCGGTGAAGGCAAAATGAAAGTCAACTTTTTGGTCAATTACGGCTGGAACTGGGATCTGAACTATGCATTAAAAGAGAATGGGGATAACCCGTCAACGGATATCACAGAAACAATGGCCTCTCGAGATGTGTCCCGTATGGATCTGATTTTAAGATGGGGTGGACGTCGCCGGTTGAGTGGGTTCTTACCTGTCCAGTCTATTTATTCGGATATTTATGTCTTTGATGATTTATGGCCGGATTATAAAGAAGACCACCTGCACGAAGCCCTTTCGTGGTATCAGGAAACGGATGTCACTTTAGGTGGTTAAAATCAAGTGAAAGACGAACGATGGTTTTTATACAAAGGAACTACAAATTAGTGATAAAGAAAGCAGGGGAGTTATGAGCGGAAAACGGATCATTGTACTCGTAGGTCCAAGCGGCAGCGGGAAAACGACGTTAGGGGAAGAACTTTCCAAAAAGGGCTATCCCAAACTTGTCACGACGACCACACGCCAGCCACGCAAAGGTGAAACGGATGGTATCGATTATTATTTCAGAAGTGCAGAAGACTTGGATCCGGATGATTTTGTGGAACAGACGGTCTATAATGACAGGCTCTACGGTTTGACTAAAGCGGAAGTTCGTGAAGCGTTGATCCATCACCCGCTTGTCCACGTGTCTCTGGATAGAAACGGCGCAAAAGCCATGAAGGCTGTGTATCCCGAAGAAACGTTCGTGGTCTTTGTCTATGTTTCCGAAGAAGAAATGGAAAAAAGGATGAAGGCGCGAGGGGACAAGGAGAATAAAATAGCTGAGCGGATAAGGTTCAGTCAGTCTACCGATGAACTGAAGCCGCCTGAAGAAGCCGATCTCGTTATTGAAAACAAGACAGTTGAAGACAGTGTGGAAAGAATAGTGAACGCTGTTGCCGAAATCAATCAAAAGACTGAGTGAGAAGGGTAGACTATGGATATTGATCCGAAAACGATCGTTACAGTCCCGTTTTTTACGTTAGTCATTTATCTGCTCTTGAGTCTCGTTATCGATATGCCGTTTTGGACGATCTTTATTGCGTTATTTATTGCATTCTTGTATATCATCATCGTTATTATCGTTGAGCTGTTTAAAAAATAAAAAAACACGATCTCCCGTTTAGACGAGAGATCGTGTTTTCTATATAATCAGCTAACCGTTAAAGTTACTTGAAGCAAAACTGTCGGGGACATCGATGCCGCTCGCATTATAATTATCACCGTTCATGATGGAATTTTTGACGATAACGTAGTCCACTTTTCTCAATGCTTCGATATCATTACCGCCGGCATAAGAAATAGAAGACTGAAGATCCTGCTGCATTTCAAGCAGGGTGTCTGAAATATCGCCTTTATATTCCGTCAGCATTTTTTTGCCTTCAACATTTTTCCGTTCGCCTTTTTGGTGAGAAGACGCGCTGCCGAAGTATTCTTTGTAGACAGTCCCGTTGACTTCGATCATTTTACCCGGAGACTGTTCATGCCCGGCTAGCATTGATCCGATCATAACCATGGTCGCGCCGAAACGGATGGATTTTGCAATGTCACCGTGTGTACGGATACCCCCATCTGCGATCAGCGGTTTTCTTGCCGCTTTAGAACAGGATGAAAGTGCCGCCAGCTGCCATCCACCGGTACCAAAGCCGGTTTTGAGTTTGGTTGTACATACTTTTCCGGGACCGATGCCTACTTTTGTCGCGTCAGCTCCGGCATTTTCCAGTTCACGCACAGCTTCCGGCGTACCGACGTTTCCGGCGATCAGGAAGGTCTGTGGCATATATTTTTTCACATGTTTGATCATATCGATGACCTGGTCTGAATGACCGTGGGCTACATCGATCGTTATATAATCAGGAACAAGGTTTTCCTCGTCCAATTCTCTTACAAAATCGTATTCATAGTCCTTCACACCTAAACTGATTGAGGTGATCAGCTGTTTTTCTTTCATTTTTTTAATGAAACCTTTTCTGTCATCTTCTTCAAAACGGTGCATGATGTAAAAATAATTATTTTCAGCTAACCAGACGGCAAGCTCATCATCGATGACCGTCTGCATATTCGCCGGTACGACAGGCAGCGCAAAGGTATGTTTGCCAAGCGTTACCCGGGTGTCACACTCCGAACGACTGCGGACGATAGATTTGGCTGGGATCAGTTGTATATCTTCATAATCAAATACTTTCATTTCATACTCCTCTATTTTACTGTCTTTAATGACATATTTTGGGAGAAAATGGTTCTCTGATGTTAGAGTTTCCCTGTCTTACTTTACAGAATTCGTCCCTGTAAGTCAAAGGGGGAAATGTGAAAACAATGCATATGATTTGATATTTTTGGAGAAAATAGGGAAGATTAAACTAACGATTGATCTGAGGAGACTGATGATATGGATGATATAAAAGAATTTTTAATTAAACACTTTGGCAGACCGAGACGACTTTTTATGCTGGGACTGGTCATGACGATCCCGTTTATTTTATTGGCATGGATGAGTTTCTATGACTGGGGGTTTGTGGGGACACTCGATGAGATGATCGGGGCTGAATTCTATGATGAAAGAGAGTCACTTCTGAACACTTTCTTTATTTTCATTACTCGGCTTGGTGACGGCTGGTTCATTGCCCTCCTGACTCTGGCAGTTTCAGGTTATACTGGTTTTTATAAGAAAAATAAGCAGATTGCCTGGTGGTATTTCATCACGGTCAGTGTCGGAGCCGGCGTGATGAATCAGGTCGTAAAATATATTTTCCAGCGTGAACGACCGACTGATTTTGAACCGCTGATCGAACAGGGCGGCTATTCTTTCCCAAGCGGCCATGCGATGGGATCGATGATCGCCTACGGTGCGCTGCTCTTTCTGATTATCCGAACGTACTCGAAATGGAAAGTGATTTTGCCTTCTATCATTGTCATCATTCCGCTGATCGCCTTGATCGGAATCAGCCGTATCTATCTGGGCGTACATTATCCGTCTGATGTCATCGGCGGCTATTCACTGGGGCTTGCGGTCCTTTCCGTCAGTCTGGGTATCTACAGCCTCTACCTGACGAAGAAGGAAATAAGGAATCCAGTCGACACAACAGGCCAGGAATAAGGCAATCCCTTGCAGAGAGATAGAAATTCTCTCCGCAAGGGATTTTTGCGTCCTATTTTTATATGATAGCTATGAGCATGTCAATGTACTGAAAATGATGGCTGCCCAGTTCAGTCTTTTTTCAGTGGTTAAAACGAATCAAACTTAAATGAACCGTACGATACCTAAAGAAAGCCCCCAAAAGAAGCCGCCGATAAGTGATAGAACCATGACAACTCACCCAATGACTGTACCCGCATGAGTTGACTTTAACATACAGTGCTTCGGGTGCTGCTCTTTCTCAAATTATGCCGTATATCCTTGCCTGAACAAATCGTTGTTTCATCGGACTAGTCCTGTTTCTTGATGTACTTACCGATAGGATAATCCTCTAGCGATAGAAGGGGTTCTTTATGCTGGACGAGGTCAGCTAGACACTTACCGACTAAGGGGCCGGCTGTCAGACCAGTGGAACCTAGACCGCTTGCGGCAACGACATTCGGCAGCTCCGGGACTTTCCCCATAAAGGGTGAGAAATCAGACGTATACGCCCGTGTCCCCGACCGGTAGGAAGTGATAGAGGAGGTGCTGAAATAATGAGAAAAGGTTTCTGATGCTTCTTTGATCATGGAAGTCAAGGCTGTTCTTTCTATTTCCAAATCAAAACCCTTATCATTTTCATGGGTGGCACCGATAACGACTGTCCCATTTTCAAAAGGCGTGATGTCTTTTTCACCTTCAGGCATGACGACTGGCCAGTTCTGCGTATCGTATCCGTCGAAGGTCACTTCCACCAGCTGGCCTTTCTGCGGACGAATATCCACCTCATAGTCTAGAGGTTCTAAAAGTTCAGGCAGCCATGCTGCGACGGCCAGGATGACAGCATCCACGTGCTCTGTTTCGCTTTCTGAAACGACAGCGTACATTTTCCCATCCTGTTCGACTGAGACGCGCTCACGCTTCAAAACAGCCCCGTTACTGACGGCTTTACTTAAAAGCAGCTCCACCAGTTTTTCACCGTCTACACGTGCGCCGCCTGAAGCATACAGGGCGGACTTGTTTTTAGTATAAATGGGAATCATCTCTTTGATTTTTTGTGGAGGCAGAATGGTCAGTTCTCCGATCTCAGGCGCGTCTTCCCGCCGTTTCAGCCCGATTTCAAGCAGCTCCTCAAGCTGTTTATCTTTCTGCTTGAAGAGAAGGGTCCCGACGCGTTTGTATACGCTTGATGGTACGGGTTCGCCGTCCATGACTTCTGAAAGAAAATCAGGATAGAAAGCGGCGCCCGCTTTCACCATGTTGTACCACTTTTTGTTGCGGCGTTTGGACAGCCAGGGACTGATGATCCCGGCTGCGGCCGATGTCCCCTGACCTATGCCTTCGTCGTAGATAGTCAGGTCGATATCTGTTTCTTTACTCAGTATATAGGCAGCTGAGGCTCCGACCACGCCGGCACCGATAACTGCTACTTTCTTTCTCTTCATAATTTCTGCACCTCTTTTTTCAGTTATCTACTATTTTAACACGGATCGGAGGGGAATGATTGACAGGATGAAATCTTTTACCTAAAGTTAGAGTAACAACCGAAGGGAGAAACCTTCTGAAGGAGAGTGAACCGTGGCTATTTTAACCCCTTTTGTCATCTTGTTTTCATTAGGTATCATCGTCCTGCAGGTCTTGGGCATTGTAAAGGCAGCTCAAAAAAACTATGCTTCGACTTTTGTAACGATGTACCGGGGACTCAACGTCGCCGCTTTACTGAAGGAAAAAGAACCGGAAGATGAGCGGATAAAGAGTCTTATCATACTAAACAGCAGTGTGAATATGTTACTGATTTTGGCACTGGTCTATCTGTATTTCTCTCAAGGTGTGACTGGTGACCATGTACTGGTCATCGCCCTGGGAACCTTGCTGATCAATTTCCTGACACAAAAGCTGGTCGACTGGCGCATCACGAAAATCATTAAACAGTCGGCGGGATTTTAGGCGCTGCAAAACGAGCGGTATACTTTTTTAAAAAAAGTTGAGAAATAATCCTTGACGAACGATAAATGGCCGTGTAGTATGAGAATCACATTAGAAAACAACGAAGGAGAGGTTCGCATGTATACACAATCTGTTAGCTCAGTACAACTGAATAATGCTTGGCAAAGCTGGCGCAGATCGTTGTATAGATGATAGGATCTTTTTCTTTCATGGATACAACGTTTAGATCAATCTAAATTTTGTATCTATGCCGGCTTGTTTCTGATGCTTTATTTGAATTTACGCCACATAGATGACAACACCATCTGTGTGGCTTTTTGCTGTTTTATAGGCGATTTCCACGACTAGAGTTTTATATTCGTGGGGATCGCCTTTTTGTTTACCCGATTTTCTATATAAGCGGTAAATTAAGCGGCGGAATACATTACTGTTTTACATAAGAAGGGATTGATGCAGATGACATCTGACTGGGAATGGTTAAATAAAAAACGATAAAAAGACAAACAAATTCAGAGAGGACTGTTCAAAAATGAAAAATAAAAAACTATTGGTTATGTTAGGTGCACTTGTGGTATTACTGGTCGGGGTGTTTGCTTTTTCTTTAGCTGACTCAAGCGAAGGCGAAACGCAGGAAGAGGTTCCAGCCACTTCGGAAGGCACAGATACGTCAGAAGTTTCAGAGGAAACAGATGAAGACGAGACCTTTGTTGTCGGCATCCTGCAGACAACGAGTCACCCGGCACTGGATGCCATTACTAAAGGGGCTATCGACGGGCTGGCAGAAAACGGCTACGTCGACGGCGAGAATACCGAAGTCCTCTTCCAGAATGGCCAGGGCGACCAGAATTTGATGAACACGATGGCCCAGTCACTGGTTGAAGACGGCGCGGATATTTTGATAGGTATCGGAACACCGGCGAGTCAGGCCTTTGCCAATGCGACAGACGAGATCCCGATCATTATGGGAGCTGTTAGTGATCCTGTAGGTGCCGGCTTAGTTGATTCGGAAGAAACACCGGGAAAAAATATTACGGGTGTCAAAGACGAAGCCCCAGTTCAGGCTCAGCTTGATATGATGCTGGAATTGCTGCCCGAAGCATCGGATATTGGTGTATTGTACAGCTCAGGTGAGGACAATGCGCGCGCCGAAGCGGAACGTGCGATTACAGCGATCGAAGACATGGGACTGAATCCCGTTGAGTATACTGTTTCAAGCACGAACGAGATCCAGCAGACCGTCGCAACGATGAGTCAGGAAGTGGATGCGATCTACTTGCCGACAGACAACACGATCGCCAGTGCTTTTGATACCGTGGTGAGTGAAGCAAACCGCTATGACGTCCCGCTTATCCCGACAGTGGATTCCATGATCGCCCAAGGTGGTCTGGCAACAGTGGGTATCAATCAGACCGATACTGGCTTTGAGAGTGGCCGAATGGCTGCAGAAGTCTTAGACGGTACTGACCCAAGCGACTTCCCCGTTTACGTTTTAAATGAAGGTGACAAACTGGTCAACCTGGAACAAGCTGAACTGCTTGGCATCGACATCCCTCAATCCGTACTGGATGAGGCAACTGTCATCGAATCAGACGAATAAGAAAGGAAATCAGAACATGCTTATATCCGCAATCGCACAAGGCTTTTTGTGGGCCATCTTAGGGATCGGTATTTACACCACTTACCGTATTTTAAACTTTCCGGATCTGACGGCGGAAGGCTCGTTTCCACTGGGAGCAGCGGTGGCCGTCACGGCTATCGTTTCGGGGATACATCCAGTCGTTGCTACGGCGGCCGCTGTTTTCGCAGGAATGGGGGCCGGACTGGTGACGGGGTTATTGTATACCAAAGGGAAAGTGCCCGTGATCTTGTCCGGGATCCTCGTGATGTCGGGCCTGCATTCGGTCATGCTGTTTGTTATGCAGCGTCCGAACCTGAGTCTTTTGAATCATCCAAGACTTTACGATGCATTCGCCGGCTTGCCGAATTACTTTGATGTGGTGATCGTGGGTATAGGGACGCTCATTTTAGTAGTGAGCGGCTTACTGTTCTTCTTTTATACCAGTAAAGGCCAGGCTTACATTGCGACAGGTGACAATGAATCGATGGCGCGGTCGCTCGGGATCCAGACGGACAATATGAAAATCCTGGGACTCGTTGTTTCAAACGGCATCATTGCCTTGTCTGGTGCGCTGATCGCGCAGAGTAACGGCTACGCTGATGTCAACGGCGGCATAGGCGTTATCGTCATCGGGCTTGCTTCGATCATAATCGCCGAAGTGGTGTTCAAGGAAGTGACTTTGGGCGAGAGACTCGTGACGATCGTTATCGGAAGTGTGTTGTACCAGCTATTGCTTTTAGCAGTGATACGCTTCGGCTTCGATACGACCTATATTCGACTTTTCAGTTCGTCGATACTGGCCGTTTTCCTGATGACACCGCAACTTCACAAAGGACTGAAACTGGATAGGCTTAGTGGAAAGGAAGAGCGCGAATGAACGGACTACTGGAATTGAAGCAGGTCACAAAGATCATACAGAACGAATCGGATATGAATAACACGATTTTGGATCATGTCGATCTGACGATCCGCGAAGGGGATTTTATTACAGTGCTGGGCGGTAATGGAGCCGGGAAGTCGACGTTGTTCAACAGCATCACCGGTTCTCAGCCCGTGACCAGCGGACGGATCGCGTTTAATGGAAAGCCGGTAACGAACTGGCCGGAAGAAAAGCGCGCACGTTTTATCGGTCGCGTGTTTCAGGATCCTAAAATGGGGACCGCGCCCCGCATGACGGTGGAAGAGAATCTTCTGCTGGCCTTGAAACGTGGTCAGCAACGTCACTTTTTTCCGAGAAGATTGAAAGAGAATCGTGAAGACTTTAAACAGTTGTGTGCGTCAGTCGGTAACGGACTGGATAATCATCTTGATACACCGACCGGTCATTTGTCCGGGGGGCAGCGCCAGTCCTTGAGTTTATTGATGACGACACTGACCCAGCCGGATCTGCTGCTTCTAGACGAACATACCGCAGCTCTGGATCCCAAAACCTCCAAACGTCTGATGACCCTGACGAATCAGATGATCCAGCAAAAAGAACTGACCTGTTTAATGATCACGCACCGTATGGAAGATGCTCTGACATACGGTAACCGATTGATTCTGATGGAAAACGGGAAAGTGAAACTGGATCTGAATCAGGAAGAGAAAGACAAGCTCACACTTGAGGATTTGTTCGTATTGTTTGAGAAAGAAGAGGCTTTGGAGACGGTTTAAGGTTGGACTGGTGGACTGTATGTGCTGGTTTTGTAAATGATTGAGCGTACTCACGAGTAACTGCAGACCAGTAGTGCCAATGCGGTTCTGATTAGCAGTACCCGAGGAGAAACTGTTTTGAGCAATGCCAATGAGGAGCACAAAGGACGTACCCAAGGGGAAAAAGCCGTGAGCACGCTCAATACGGCTCTCATTAGGTGTGCCCCAGGAGAAAATAGTTTGAGCAATGCCAATGAGGTACGAATTAGACGTACTCAAATAACTTTTGTAATGACTAAACCCAATAAGGACACGATTAGGCGTGCTCGCCTAATCGTTCATCTTCAGTACTGCCATCGGAAGAGAGAGGCCTCTCTCTTCATCTTTCTTTTCGATGCAATATTTCTTTGCACTAAAAAAGTCAGTTTTTCGCTAATTAGACAATATAATTAGTGAGGTGAAGAGATGAAAATCATAAAAAAGAGAGAAAAATCAAAACTGCTCATTGGTTTGAATTACTTGGACAAGCGAACGAAACTGAACGATGTAGATAAACGGTACTTGATCAGTCTGGAAAAAGGCTTTGAAGGAGAGGAACGTTTTGACGCACTCGTCAAAACGCATCTTAACGGTGAAGCACTAGTAGTAAACGATTTGCTGATCGAAAGTAAAGGGAATACTTTTCAGATTGATGCAGTGATCATCACCTATGATACGATTTACCTTTATGAGATAAAGAATTATAATGGTGATTTTCAAATGAATTCAGGACAACTGTCTTACACAAACGGACAGGAGATAACCAATCCTCTGATCCAGCTTAAACGAACAAAAGAACTGCTGCGTCAACTGCTTAAGGACTGGGGAACACCATGTAGAATCGAAGCTCATATTGTATTTATCAACGAGTCGTTTACTCTTTATAATGCCAACTTGGAAGACCCGATTATTTTTCCGACACAAATCAAGGAACACTTCTCAGGAATAAATGCTAAGTGCCGGAGTATGACCAAACAAGCCAGCCATTTAGCGAATAAACTGGTTGATCGACACAAAACGGATTCTGTTTTTCAGAAGCAGCTGCCGTCCTACCGCTTTGATGAGTTGAGAACTGGAGCATCGTGTCCCTGCGGTTCATTTGATATCCTACTTACTCAGCGCTCATGCTACTGCAAAACATGTTATAAACAGGTATCGATCGAAGAGTTGATTTTAGAAAGCGTTAAGGAACTGAAGTACCTTTTTCCTGAAGAAAAACTGACGACTGCCTTAGTTAATGAATTCTGCGGTCAAGACGTTTACTACAGAAAAATAAGAAGTGTCCTTCAGGAAAATTTTATCGCCAAAGGCACGACTCAAGGGACTTTTTACGAGTAAGTGAAGTGTTAATCAAAAAAAACAGACCGTCCAGTCACTTAAGACTGAACGGTCTGTTTTGCATTAGTTAACTCTTATTCGCCTGGTTCAAAAGCGGGTCTCAAGTGACCGTTCTCAGCTAAATCATCTAAGAAGTCGTAAACTTCTTCACTGGTCATCGCGTCAACGAGTGCCTGGATCTCTTTTGAATCCTGGTTGTCTTCACGGGCAACGAGTGTCTGTGCAAAGCGGTTTTCTTCGTCTGCCTGCAGGATCACGGCATCTTCAGGTGTCAGATCAACGGCCGCAATATATGTTGGGTAGTTGAACACTAATTCCACGCCGTCTTCATAAGAAGCGGTCAGGTTTAAAAGGTCGACGTGTGTAAAAGTAAAGTTGTATGGATTTTCAACCACATCCATATCTGTGACTTGAGATTTATCGACGTCCGGATCCAGCGTGATCAAGTCGTGCTCTTCAAGCGTCACTAAAGCGCGAGCTTCATTGGTCGGATCACTTGGGATGGCAACTTCCGCACCGTCTTCGATGTCTTCAACTGACTCGTAGACTGGTGAATAGAAACCGACGATGGCATTATAGATCGGCTGGATCGCCACTAAATTACCGTCGCGTTCTTCATTGAACATTTCCATGAACGGTTCGTGCTGGGCAAAGTTGGCATCCACTTCTTCGTTCAATAAAGCTTCGTTGTACTGGATGTTGTCAGATACTTCAACAAGTTCCACTTCATAGCCGTCTTCGATCACGTCTCCGGCGATTTCTACGACATCGGTCATCGGCGGAAGGTGAGAAGCGACTCGGATGGTCACTGTTTCTTCTGTTGTCTCTTCTGTTCCTTCATTTGCAGCCTCTTCTGTCGTTTCGTCAGCCGCACCGCAGGCTGATAAAAGCAAAGCTGTACTTCCCAGTAATAATCCTTTTTTAAACATAATAATGATCTCCCTCTATAGTAAGTATTTTTTATCGTTTATCTAATTTCTTAGCCAGTTTGAGTCCGAGCCACTGGAAAATCTCGACCAGGATGATGATCAGGACAATGGCCGTGTACATAATATCGGTCTCATAGCGCTGATAGCCGTAGCGGATGGCAAAGTCACCGATCCCGCCGCCGCCAACCACGCCCATGATGGTGGAGTAGGAAACAAAACTGATGACGGCCGTAGTAAAGCCAATGACCAGACTACTCCGTGCTTCCACATACAGGAACTTCCAGACCAGCTGCCAGGTCGTCGCACCCATGGACTGTGCCGTTTCGATGATCCCTTTAGGAATCTCGTTCAGCGACTGTTCCACAAAGCGTGCGTACAAGGCGATCGCAATGACGATCATCGGAAAGGAAGCCGCTATCGGGTCTCCGGTCGCCCGGCCGTAGACTTGCCTGATAAAAGGCTGCATGGCCACGACTAGAAGTAAAAACGGAAACGACCGGATGATATTGACGAGCGCATTGATGATGCGATTGAGCAGCCGGTGTTCAGTCGGCTGGCCGGAACTTGTCAGATAAAGCAGGGTGCCCACTGGAATTCCCATCAGAATTGCTGCCAGCATGGCAAAGAACAGCATGATCCCCGTTTCTCCTAAACTTTCCAGCATGCGCGGCAGATAGTCAATGACGCGTTCGATGTACAAGCCTATCTCTTCAGTCATTACTCAACACCTCGATCGCCCGTTCGTGATAGGGCTTGATATTCGCCTGCGCGTCCGAGCGCTTCACGTCAATGATGTCTCTGACTTCTCCCTGATCCATAATCGCGGCCCGTTGACACAATTCTTTGATGACGGGCAGTTCATGGGTCACTACGATGATCGTCATTTTGAATTCTTTATGTGCTTTCTTCAGGACCTCGACGATTTCTTCTGTGGTGTTCTGATCCAGAGCCGACGTCGGTTCGTCACACAGTAAAATGTCAGGACGTGTGATCAGGGCACGGGCAATCCCCACTCGCTGTTTCTGGCCGCCGCTCAGCTGTGAAGGGTAACTGTCTTTCTTGTCTTCCAGACCGACGAATCTCAAGACTTCCTCCGTCGTCAAAGCAGCAGAGTAATCATGCAGTTCCAAAGGCAGATGGACATTTTCTGCAACAGTTTTATTGTTCAGTAGATTGAACTGCTGGAAAATCATGCCGATGCGTTTCTGGATATCCCGTAAGTCTGCTTTTGATAAGTTGGAAACCTCAACGCCGTCAATGGTGACTGAACCGCGGGTAGGTTTTTCTAATGCGTTGATCAGTCGGAGCAGCGTCGACTTTCCCGCACCGCTCTCCCCTATGACACCGAAGGCTTCTCCTTCATGAATGGAGAGCGAAATGTCTGACAAGGCAGCGAATGAACGGTCGTTTTCTTTAAATGTTTTAGTGATGTGATCAAATTCAATCATTTGTGTTCTCCTTTCTCACAGTATTTACCGGTAAAATGTGAGACTCAAAAGCAACATGACTAATTATAGAAAGCCTGATTGAAAAGCGCAAAGTGAAAGCGATTACCACTGCGTTTACGTATTTTATAAATTTAACTCAATGCAGTCATTTTGAATAACAAAGCTGGTATGAAGGGGTTTGTGAGGGGGATGAGAAGCAGGACAACAATGAAAATAAGTACAATATTGTCTTTTTATCTCCTCTATATAATTGAAGACAAACAAAAAACCACTAACTGCCAGGCAGCTAGTGGTAAAAAAAGGAGTGGTCAGTCCGCGCTTGGAGGAGCGCAGCTGCCAAAAATAAGTTGGTTGTTGTGGGTATGAATCAAGTATAGAAAATAAATTTGAATTATTTATGATGAATGTATGATGAAATTTAGTTTTTTGTTATGTCCTGTACCTAATTATCACGACAAAAGACATTTTAAGAACATAAAAAACCATCTTTTCCTCTAGAAAAGATGGTTTTGGGGATAAGACTTAACGTCTAATATATGTCATTTGAGAAAAACCATTCAATCCGGGGAGAATGAACAATGGTCTCAAACAAGTTTTCTTTTCACAGATAGACAGACGTTTCGGGGGATTCCTCTGCTTTATCTGTTTGGGGAGAAAAGAAACGTGTACTTATTTTCCACATTGTAAGTTTACCAAATCGTGTGATTTGAATCCTTAAAAACATCTAAGGATTCGCCACATAAAAATTATAATTTACTCACTTAACGCGTCGATGATCGCTTTATTGAAAGCGGGCAAGTCATCCGGTGTACGACTGGAGATCAGACCGGATTTATCTTTAACGACTTCTTTGTCCAGGAAGTTCGCACCGGCATTTTTCAGATCGATCGCGACCTGGCTGACGGACGTAATGTCTTTCCCTTTCACCACTTCGGCATTGATCAATAACTGTGGGGCGTGACAAATGGAAAAGATAGGCTTATTGTCTGCGAAGGCACGCGCGAAGTTCAGGAAACGCTCATCTTTACGCAGTTTATCGGGTGAATAGCCGCCTGGAATAAGCAAGGCGTCATAGTCGTCCGGCGATACCTCGTCGATACTTTTATCGATCGTTACTGAGGCATTGCCTTTTTTGCCTTCTACTGTTTCACCTGCTTCGAACCCTATCGTTTCCACGGTATGTCCGGATTTTTCCAGTTCTTCTTTGGGCGAGGTGAATTCGACATCTTCAAATAAATGGGTTAGTACAGCTGCTACTTTCTTGCTCATAATCAAAATTCCTCCTTTAATCAATCTATTATCAGTCTATCGCTCAGGATTTTTTTAGACAAGTAAAACGATTGTTCAAGACTCATTATAGTTAGTGCGCTAAATGTATTTTCCTTTAAATATTATGTTATAGTGAGGGTACAATGATTTACAGTTCTTACTTATGGGGGAGATCAAGCATGAACATAGCACTGATAGCGCACGATAAAAAGAAAGATGATATTGTTAAAATCGCCGAGGCGTATAAGCTGATTTTAAGCAAGCATGATCTGTATGCCACGGGGACCACAGGAAAACGGATCATGGATGAAACGGGACTGGATATCCACCGCTTTAAATCCGGTCCGCTTGGAGGCGACCAGCAGATCGGAGCCTACATTTCTGATAATAAAATGGATCTGGTGATTTTCATCCGTGATCCTCTGACCTCGCAGGCACATGAACCGGATATCTCCGCGTTGCTTCGCTTATGCGACGTTTACGAAATCCCATTGGCTACAAATATGGGATCGGCAGAAGTACTGCTCCGTGGACTGGATGCCGGCTTCTATAGCTGGCGTGACATGACGAGAGGGACAGACCGTGATGCATTACATTTTTAAAAATCGTTTAATCAATTTATCTAGTCAAAGGAGATAAGCATGCTGATCGTTATCGGAATAGCTTTAATCGTATATGGATATTTTTCATTCAAGTGTTCTGACAGGTGGGCAAAAAACGCTCAAAAGCGGGCGGCACACACACAGTTTCCTGAATGGTTCCCTTTACTGATCCGGGTGGGGGGCATCCTTTTCATAATATCCGGAATACTTTTGATAGTGTCTTATGCATTACTATAAAAAATATTAAACAGAGAGGATTTTGCATTTATGATCATCGGACTACCGAAAGAGATAAAGAATAATGAATTTCGCATTGCCTTGACACCCTTTAATGTCAAGCGACTTATCGACAATGGACATGAAGTCCTGGTCGAAAAAGATGCTGGGGAAGGCAGTGGCTTTACAGATACTGAGTACCGTGCAAGTGGAGCCCGACTTATCGACTCAGCTGAAGAAGTCTGGAACAGCGCAGAGATGGTCATGAAGGTGAAAGAACCTCTGGAAGAAGAATATAAATATTTCCGCAAAGGTCTGGTTTTATTCACATATCTCCACTTGTCTGCCGCGCCTGAGCTGACAAAAGCACTCGCAGACAATGAAGTGACGGCTATCGGCTATGAAACAGTCACTAAAAACGGCACTCTGCCTCTCTTGACACCGATGAGTGAAGTGGCCGGACGTATGGCAGTTCAGCTCGGGGCCCATCACCTTGAGAAAAAACAGGGCGGTAAAGGCTTGCTGCTCGGCGGTGTACCCGGAGTAGAAAAAGGGACGGTCACGATCATCGGCGGCGGTGTGGTCGGCGAAAATGCTGCACGTATGGCTGTCGGGATGCGTGCCAAGGTCAACATCCTGGAACTGAATCCTGAACGCATGCGTGAACTTATCCGACTGTTCGGGAATGATGTTCAGACTTTGGCCTCAACACCTTCCAATATAGAAAAAGCAGTAAAAAAATCAGATCTGGTCATCGGATCTGTCCTGATCCCGGGGCATAAAGCACCTAAATTAGTGACGGAAGACATGGTCAAATCAATGGAAAAAGGATCTGTTATCGTAGATGTCGCCATCGATCAAGGTGGGAACTTTGAGACACTTGACGAACCGACCACTCATGACGAGCCGACATTCATCAAGCACGGTGTGGTGCATTATGGTGTGGCTAATATACCAGGGGCAGTTCCTCGAACAGCTACACTGGCATTAACGAATGATACGATCCGGTATGCACTTCAATTGGCGAATAAAGGCGTTGTTGAAGCGATGCAGGCGAATGAAGGTTTAGCTGCAGGAATGAACGTGTATAAAGGGAAAGTGACGAACGAAGCTGTAGCCAATGACCTGGGTCTTGCATACACTGAATTGTCTTCACTCTTTTAAAAAGGGCAAATAAAAAGACAGGCTGCAGAAATTTCTGCTCCTGTCTTTTTCAGATCCTGTTACCTGTCTTTTAATCGACTTCCGCCTCTTGGGGTGAAAGAGTAGTATTTAAAGCACCATAAGGCACTCAGTCCAATTAAAATGTAAACAATGCGCACGCCCCATTGATCGACTTCGCCGAGTAATGTTTCGACTATATTGAATCCGAACAAGCCGATAAGTAAAAGATGTATGCCACCAATGATGAGTAGAGTCAGCGCTGTGCGGTCTATGATTTTCACTATAGGTCCTCCTTCGTTCACTTCTATACTTATCATACGAAATTTAAGCAAAAATGTCGATTGTTTCTTATCGAAATTCTTGAATGAGATAAAGTTCAGTCTGTCTATTGAAGTATTGTTCAGATTTATGAGAAGTATAGAAGGTATATTATCGATCCGTAGACAACGTGTGGATGGCTTGCTCCGTGAACTATATATTAGCCGTACTCAGTGAAATATTATTCTCGGTGATACCAATGAGGTTTATATTAAGTGTGCTGAGTGCTGTTGTAGAATTGAATACTGCCAATGGCGGTTTGATTAGCCGTACTCAGACCAGATCGCCTTTGAGCACTGCCAATGTTACCTTGATTGAACGCGCTCAGGGAATCTTTCTTTTGAGCACTGCCAATGCGGCTCTCATTGAGCGTACTCGAAAGCAAATAGCGGTGAGTACGCCCAATACTGCCATCATTAGGTGTACTCAGGAGGAAATTCCTTTGGGTACTGCCAATGCGGCTCTCATTGAACGTACTCGAAAGCAAATAGCGGTGAGTACGTCCATTATTCCCATCATTAAGTGTACCCAGGAGGAAATTCCTTTGGGTACTGCCAATGCGGCTCTTATTGAACGTACTCAGATTAATCCTCCTTTGGGCACTGCTAATACGGCATTCATTGAACGCGCTCAGTAGATCCTTCTTTTGAGCACAGCCAATATAGATCTCATTGAATATAATTAGTCAAATCGGACAAACCTGATCAAACAGAAATCTTAATAGATTTTAATTGGCGGATGCTTATCCTGTGTTATACTGAAAACAGGTTAAATACAAGCGTTGTATACCCTTACATTTTTTCAGAAGGGCATGCAGGGTTATCAAACAGGTTCCAACTATAAGGAGGAGTAAACATGGTGAAAAGTGATATCGAAATAGCACAGTCCACAGAAATGCTTCCAATAGAAGAAATCGCACAAAAATTGTCGATCGACAAAGAGGATCTGGATCATTACGGAAAATACAAGGCCAAAGTGGATTTCAGTGCCCTACATAATAAAGAAACAAATAATGGAAAACTGATTTTAGTCACGGCTATCAATCCGACTCCGGCCGGTGAAGGTAAAACGACCACGTCTGTCGGTCTGGGCGACGCCCTGCAGAAAATCGGTAAAAAGTCTGCCATTGCTTTACGCGAACCTTCTTTAGGACCTGTATTTGGAGTGAAAGGCGGCGCGGCAGGAGGGGGATTTGCTCAAGTCATCCCGATGGAAGACATCAACCTGCACTTCACCGGAGATATCCATGCGATCGGTGCGGCAAATAATCTGGTTTCTGCCATGATCGATAACCATATTTACCATGGGAATGAGTTGGATATCGATCCAAGACGCATCACCTGGCGACGTGCCATGGACATGAACGACCGTCAGCTGCGTTCGATCGTCAGCGGGATCGGGGCACGTACGAACGGCATGCCAAGAGAAGGCGGCTTCGATATCACCGTGGCTTCTGAGATCATGGCGGTTTTATGCCTGTCTCATTCCTTAGATGAAATGAAAGAAA